>JACJZA010000024.1 GCA_020635825.1 Flavobacteriales bacterium | reverse complement strand
ACTTTTTACAGTGGCTTTTCAATTATTTTTTTGCTTTGTTCACTTTTTTAATGTAGAGTTCCAAAGCTTTAGTCATTGATGGCGACTCAGGGCTTGGAGCGGAAATGTCTATTTTTAAACCTGCTTCTTCGGCCGCATTGGCAGTAGTTGGTCCAAAAACAGCTATACGTGTATTGTTTTGTTTAAAATCGGGGAAATTTTGATACAAAGATTTAATTCCTGAAGGACTAAAAAAGACCAATACATCATAATTTACATCTTTTAAATCAGATAAATCACTACAAACAGTGCGATATAAAGTAGCAATTTGGTATTTAAATCCATTTTCATTTAGCAATGCAGGAATATTTTGTCTTAAAATATCTGAGCTAGGCAATAAAAAGTTACACTCTTTATGTTTTTTTAAAACAGTCACTAAATCAGCAAAAGTTTGTTGACCATAAAAGATTTTACGCTTACGGTAAACAATATATTTTTGTAAATAAAATGCTGTCGATTCTGAAATACAGAAGTACTTCATTTCATCAGGTATTTTCACACGCATTTCTTCTGCTGCTCTAAAATAATGGTCTACCGCATTTCTACTAGTAAAAATTACTGCATCAAAATCTAATAAGTTAATTTTTTGAGCTCTGAACTCCTTTGCAGGTACACCTTCTACATGAATAAATGGTCTAAAATCTACTTTTACTTTACAATTATCTGCTAAATCAAAATAAGGTGATTTCTCGGTTTCCGGTTTTGGCTGAGAAACTAAAACACTTTTTACTTTCAACATTCTCCCTAACTTTTTAATTTTTAGTCGAAATCTATTTATTTAAAGACAAAAATCTTACTCAGAACGACCAATGGTAAAATTTCGAGCGTGCAAATGTACAAAATATTATAGAAATTCAAAATATTGTTTTCTTTTCCTATTAAGAAAATTCTAACAATCCTCATTAAGAAGGTGATAGCAAAAAAAGGTAGAATAAAATAAAAAATAAGAGTAGATGAAGATATAGGAGAAAAGTAAATTAAAATTAAAACCGGCAAGGACAAAACTGCAAACAAGTAGTTGTATGACAACACATTATAGAAATATAACTTCAGCATGTTTCCAAGAGAAAAAATAGTGGAAAACAAAACTGTTCCGATGGTTTTTACAATATATATGGAAGCTAAAACGAAGCTAATTTTCAAGTAGCTAACATCTATTTTCGACTGTAAAAAATGATTGAAAAACAAAAAATCAATCAATAATACCGAAACCACAAAAAACACAATAAACAATCCAATATTCACTCTATGAAAAAAGACTTTTTCTTCTCTTGTCAATTCTTGAGAGGCATAATAGGAAAACCATGATTTAACAATTTGGTTTACCCTTGTTGAATTAAATGCTTTAATGATACTCAGCAAAAAAATCAATCCTAAGAGTAAAAAAGTTGGGACTGTTTTATTTAATTCTGGTTTTTCAATAGGGTCGAAAAGTATTTTTTCTTCTGTTTTAGTAACTGAAAATTCTCTTTGAACTTTTCTAACCGGCATACTAGTTATATTAAGCTCAGAATTAAAAGTATCTTTTTTAATGTCGTACTGAAAATTTGGTTGTACGAGATTATTCTGTGGTTGGGGTATTGTTCTTTGAATTCGGTTAGGAATAAACAAATTAGATTCATCTTCTATCTCCAATAAGTTTAATGGAACTGAATCAATCGGCTTTTCTGATTGAAGGCTATCTTGTTGTTGATATATCCATTTCATTTCCATATATTACAAAGATAGATTTATTCAATAAAAAAGCCTTTCTAAATTTAGAAAGGCTTTTTTTATATTTTCCCCAGATAAATTAATCTAGAATTTTATCTGTTTTTTTCGTTGAATAGTTGATTTTTAAAGCTTGAACTTTTCTTAATTCTTGCTTTACATCAGTAACAATTCCCATTTTAGTATCCTGATCTACTTTTAAAGACCATGTAATCATGTTTCTTTCAGCTTCGTCTCTTTTATCTTTTTCCATTTCAACAAACTGAAATAAATCTTCTTTAGTAGCAAACGCATCATTTAACTGAATACGAGGTGCCGTACCAAAAGCCGCTTGTAAAGCTTTTATTGGCTCACCTATGTATATATAGCTTACTAACGATTTGCGCTCTAATTTTTCTACTTCAGTAGCTTTTGGTGTTACTACCTTAACTTTTAAAGTAGTTTCTCTCATGGTAGTAGTTACCATGAAGAAGAATAAAAGCATGAATACAATATCGGGTAAGGCTGCTGTTGAAATAGCAGGTTGACCTTTACCTCCTTTTTTTCTGAATTTTGACATTAGTTTGACCCTCCTATCTTTTTAGGTTCAGCTTCCGAAATTCTTTGAGGATAAATAGCCTTTATCGCTTGCATTTGATTTTCAATAGTTTCTGAAGATTCAGATTGTGCAACTAATTCATCATAAGTTTTGCCAAACTTCTCTCTCGCTAATTCGTTTCTCAACTCATTATAAGCACCTATTAACTCATTTTGTACTTTGATGTACATTTCATAAGAAGTACCATTATCATTTTGTAATGAAATAATTTGTTTAGAAACTTCCATTGTTCCAAAAACAGGAACTTCCTCTACAGCAAATTCAGGCATTTCAGGATTGTTTTTATCTCCTTTAATAAATTCTTTTGCTTTCTTTCTCAATTCAGTAACTTGAATATATTCTCCTTCTGCCAATAATTGGTCATTAGCATTTACCAACACCTCAAAGATATTTCTTTGTTTTACATCAATCTGTTCTATTTCTTCTTCCGGTGGTGGTGGTAATTTTCTAATTAAACCTGTATCGGTATCCATGGTTGTTGTCACCAAGAAGAAAATCAAAAGTAAGAAGGCGATATCCGCCATCGATCCGGCATTTATTTCAGATATTTCTCTTTTAGCCATATCAGGTTTTATTTTAACATTTTAGAAACTTCAGCATAAATAACTGCTCCAATAGCAGCAGCTCCCATAATATAGAAAGCAATTAAACCTGCTTCCGATTTTTTAGAGGTGGCTTCATCTGCCAACAAGTTTCCATCTAGTGTATAAAATTCTTCGCTTCCGGCCATTACATATCCAAGGGCAAATACAACAACTAGTGCTACTACACCAATTAATGCTGATTTTGCAGCTTTAAGATTTTTAGCCATTGTAATAATTGGAAACACAATTGCAGTAACTGCCGCTATCCCCAATAAAATGTAGCACCAAGTAATTAACAATCCTTCAGAAACAACATTTGCAAAAAACAAAACACTTAGCAATGCTGACAATCCTAAAAGCGCAATTAATATGATACTAAATAACTTATTATCACTCATAATGTTTTATTTTTTTGATAATTCGTGTTTCACTAATAAATCGATTAATGAGATAGAAGCATTTTCCATGTCATTAACTAAGTTGTCAACTTTTGCAACGATGTAGTTGTAAAAAATTTGTAGAATAATCGCAACGATCAAACCAAATACAGTAGTTAATAAGGCTACTTTAATACCATCAGCAACAACCGCTGGAGAGATATCACCGGCTGCAGCAATCGCATCAAATGCACCAATCATACCAATTACTGTACCCATGAATCCTAACATCGGAGCCAAAGCAATAAATAAAGAAATCCAAGAAATTCCTTTTTCTAATAACCCCATTTGAACACCTCCGTAAGAAACAACTGATTTTTCAACCATGTCAATTCCTTCGTGACTTCTATCTAAACCTTGATAAAAAATACTTGCAACAGGACCTCTTGTATTTCTACAAACTTCTTTTGCAGCATCAACACCACCTGATGCTAAAGCATCTTCGATTCCCTTTAACAATTTACCTGAATTGGTAGTTGCCATATTTAAATAAATAACTCTTTCAATTACAATTGCTAAACCTAAAATCAAACACACCAATACAATCCCCATAAATCCAGGACCACCCTCAATAAATTTTTGTTTAATGATTTGAGTAAATGATTGCTCTTCAGCAGGAGCAACTTCTTCTTCAGTTGCAGCAGCTGCAGCTGGTTCTTCAGCAACAGGTTCTTCAACAACCTCCTCAGCAGGAGCTTCTTCAGCAACTACTTCTTCAGTTGCAGTTTCTTCTTGAGCGTAAACTGTGTTTAACATTCCAAAGCTTAAAAAGCCAGTAATTGTTAATAATGCAAATAACTTTTTCATAGTTTAATTTATTTGTTATCTATCTGTTTTTAATTTAAAAATTTGATTTAGGTCGCCAAGTTACAAAAAAAATTATTCAGTAGTTAATTTTTTTTATTATGGTTCTATTAACGGTTGTTTTTTACAACAAAAGGGCAATAAATATTGCCCTTTACATTAAAATTATATGCTAAATTCTTTTTTGATTTTTTGTACATAATCCAATTCTTCCCAAGGAAATAACTTTACCTTTAATTTCTTTATTTTCCCTGAACCATCTTTGAATTCTTTCTCTACCACTTCGCAAGTTCTTCCCATGTGTCCATAAGCTGCAGTTTCAGAATAAATTGGTGTTCTTAATTTAAATCTAGTTTCAATTGCATAAGGACGCATATCAAAAAGCTTCTCTACTTTTTTAGCAATTTGTCCATCTGACATTTTCACTTTTGAAGTCCCATAAGTATTAACAAAAATACCTACCGGTTTAGCTACACCAATTGCATAAGCAACTTGAACCAACACCTCGTCAGCAACACCAGCTGCCACTAAATTTTTAGCAATATGACGAGTAGCATAAGCTGCAGAACGGTCAACTTTACTTGGGTCTTTTCCTGAGAAAGCACCTCCACCGTGTGCACCTTTACCACCATAAGTATCAACAATAATTTTTCTGCCTGTTAATCCGGTATCACCGTGTGGTCCACCTATCACAAAGATTCCTGTTGGGTTTACATGGTATTTAATTTTATCGTTAAATAATTTTTGAATGTGTTTAGGTAATAATTTTTTTACTCTAGGGACTAAAATATTGATTACATCTTCCTTGATTTGTTTCAACATTTTTGTTTCAGTATCAAAATCATCGTGTTGAGTTGAAACAACAATTGCATCTATTCTTTTAGGTGTGTTGTCATCATCATACTCAATTGTAACTTGAGATTTAGCATCAGGACGAAGGTATTTCATTTTTTTTCCTTCTCTTCTAATAGCTGCCAACTCTTGTAACAACATATGAGAAATTTGTAATGCCAAAGGCATATAGTTGTCTGTTTCTTTAGTAGCATAACCAAACATCATTCCTTGATCACCGGCACCTTGATCTTCTTTTTTCTTACGTTCTACACCTTGATTAATATCTGGAGATTGTTCGTGGATGGCAGAGAAAACTCCACAAGAATTTCCATCAAACATATACTCACCTTTCGTGTACCCGATTTTATTAATCACATCACGAGCAATTTTTTGCACATCTAAGTAGGTGTTAGATTTTACTTCTCCTGCCAATACTACCTGACCGGTTGTTACTAAAGTTTCACAAGCTACCTTAGAGTCAGGGTCAAAAGCTAAAAAGTGATCAATTAAAGCATCAGAAATTTGGTCAGCCACTTTATCAGGATGTCCTTCTGATACTGATTCGGATGTAAATAAATACGACATAGTCTTATCTTTTTTTAAAGTTTGTAATCCGAAATGAAGGCTGGGGCAATTGAAAGAAAATTCACATTTTAGCTTTTTTTTCCGTGGTCGCAAGCAGCCAAATCATTCCACATTTATTTTCGAGAGCAAAGAAAAGAAAAATTATTTTTTTAATCGATTTCTTTATCTTTTTTATTTTGTTAATTGTTTAAACACATTTTCTAAAGACTGTGTTTCTTTTTGCATGGTTAAAATGGTCAAGTCTTTTTGCATGGCAAACTGAAAAATATCATTACGTACATTATCAGCTAATATCTCAACAACCAATGTGTTTTCTGACTTTTGTGCTACTTTATTTACTCCATTTATTGTTAAAAATTCAGCCTTTAACACAGGTTTGTCAAACTCTACCGTTAAAACAATTCCTTGTTGATTTTTCTTTTGCAACTCTAAAGTAGAATCATTAGCAACTAATTTACCCCTATTAATGATAATGGTTTTATCACAAATCGCTTCTACTTCTTGCATAATGTGTGTAGAAAGCATGATGGTTTTTTCCTTACCAATTTGTTTAATCAAATTTCTGATTTCCTCTAACTGATTAGGATCTAAACCAGTTGTGGGTTCATCCAAAATCAATACTTCCGGATCGTGAATCATAGCTTGAGCCAAACCTACACGCTGACGGTACCCTTTAGATAAAGCACCAATTTTTTTATTTTGTTCCAATCCCAATCCCACCATGTCAATCATTTCTTTTACTCTATCTTTTCTGTTTGGAACTTTATAAACTCCTGCAGTAAAATCCAAATATTCTTTTACATACATATCTAAATAAAGAGGGTTGTGCTCAGGCAAATAACCAACATGTCTTTTTACATCAATCGGTTCATCTGTCACATCAAAACCACACACTTTTACTTCTCCACTGGTTTGAGGAATAAAGCAAGTAATAATTTTCATCATGGTTGATTTTCCGGCACCATTGGGACCTAAAAAACCAACAATATGTCCTTTTTCTATCTCAAATGAAACATTATCTAAAGCTTTTTGCTCGCCATAAATTTTTGTGACATTTTTTACAATTATTGACATGTTTTATTCTTTTTTTGAATAGTTTACGAAAGTAAGGATTTTAGCTGAAAGCATATTATTCTTTACTTTTGAATTTTATTTTTAGCGCTTGAAAGGAATTGTTATAAAATCTACTGGAAGTTGGTATACTGTTCGCCTAGAAAATGGTGAGAAAGTAGAAGCACGTATTTTAGGTAAATTCCGGTTGAGCGGTATTAGAACTACCAATCCTGTTGCTGTAGGAGATGTTGTATGCACCAAAAAAGATGATAGTGGCACCGTAGTGATTAATGGAATTGATGAGCGAAAAAATTACATCATTCGTAAATCCATTAACCTTTCAAAGCGTTCACATATTTTAGCTGCTAATATCGACCAAGCCATTTTAGTAGTTACTTTAGCTCAACCTCAAACTTTTACGGGGTTTATCGATCGTTTTTTAGTAAGTGCTGAAGCTTACCATATTCCCACTATTATTTTATTCAACAAGGTTGATATTTACAATGAAGATGAACTTGAAAAGCTAAAAGACTTAAAAAAAGTTTACAGCCAAATTGGTTATCAATGCATTGAAGTTTCTGCTACTGAAAATATTAATATTGATAAGGTAAAAGAACTGATGAAAAATAAAACTTCCATGGTTTCCGGTCATTCGGGTGTTGGAAAATCCACTTTATTAAATTGTATTGAACCCGATTTGAATTTAAAAACTTCTGAAATTTCAGAATCTCACTTACAAGGTAAACACACCACTACTTTTGCCGAAATGTTTGAATTGAGTTTTGGCGGATACATTATAGACACTCCGGGAGTAAAAGCTTTTGGGTTGATTGATTTTGACAAAAATGAATTATCTCATTATTTTTTAGAAATGAGAGAACGGTTAAATGATTGTCAATTTAATAATTGTCAACACATTAATGAGCCTAAATGCGCCATTAAAGAAGCTGTTGCAAAAGGTGAAATTGCAGAATTTAGGTACAATAACTATTTAAGCATGTATAACGATGACCAAGAGGAAAGTTATCGTGATAAAGGGTATTAAATGAAAACAGTTATTCAAAGAGTATCCGAAGCTTCGGTTAGCATAGATGGGGTTGTAAAAAGTAACATCAATGCAGGATTGTTGGTATTGGTAGGTTTTGAGGAGGAAGACGCCGCTGAAGATTTAGAGTGGATGTGTGGGAAGATAACTCGATTGCGCATTTTTGGCGATGAAAATGGAGCAATGAATTTATCGGTAATGGATATTGATGGTGAAATTATGGTGGTAAGTCAGTTTACCTTGCATGCCAGTACCAAAAAAGGAAACAGACCTTCATTTATAAAGGCTGCTAAACCTGATATAGCAATCCCTTTATATGAGCAATTTATCGCTCAACTCGAAAAAGAAAGCAAGAAAAAAATACAAACGGGCGAATTTGGGGCTGATATGAAAGTTGCTTTGACAAATGACGGACCTGTAACTATAATTATAGATAGTAAAAACAAAGAATAAATGGCTTTAATTAAAACAGTAAATGGAATTTCTCCTGAAATGGGCGAGAATTGTTTTTTAGCAGAAAATGCTACCATTACAGGTGATGTGAAAATGGGAAACGATTGCAGTATATGGTTCAATGCGGTAATTCGTGGCGATGTACATTACATTAAAATGGGCAATAAGGTAAATGTGCAAGATGGAGCTGTTATACATGCTACCTATCAAAAATCACCGACTAATATTGGTAATAATGTTTCGATTGGGCACAATGCTTTGGTGCATGGATGTACCGTAAAAGACAATGTGTTAATTGGTATGGGTGCTATTGTTATGGACGATGTAATCATTGAAAGCAATTCCATAGTTGGAGCCGGAGCTGTGGTAACCAAAGGAACTCATATTGAGAGTGGTGCTGTTTATGCCGGCAACCCTGCCAAAAAAATTAAAGATATTGACCAAAACCTAATTGAAGGAGAAATTAACCGAATTGCAAATAGCTATGTAATGTATTCGGGGTGGTATAAATAGATTTGCTTTAAAACCTTTCAAACCACTTAAACTTTTCATCTACAATTCTTGCTTTGTTTGCCTCAATGTATTTTATAAAGGCTGAAGCGACTGGTGATAAGTTCTTTTCTTTTAACCACACTAAATTCCATGCAGTAGTAATCGGTAAGTTAGTAATTGGAATAATTGCTAATTCTTGATTTAACAACTCATTTTTTATGCCTATTAATGGCATTATTGAGTAACCTAATCCCGAGATAACAGCTTGCTTCACAGCTTCATTAGAGGTTAGCACCAATTTTTTGTTTGCTTTAATTTCATTTCTTTCTAAATACTGTTCCATTGCTCTTCTTGTTGCTGACCCTTCTTCACGGTATATCAATGGAATGTTCTGCAATATTTTAGGTGTGTTTTTTGTTTTATCAAATTCATTCTTTGCGCCCACCAAAAAAAGTTTGTTTTGCAATAATTCAATACTGTTTAAAGGCAATTCAGGCATCTTAGAAACCATTGAAAAATCTACCTCGTTAGCTTCTAACGACTCAATTACTTTGGCCTTGTTAGTTACATCTAAAACCAAGTCTATTTGAGGGTTATGTTTAATAAAGTCAGACAAAAAAAACGGAACCACATACTTTGCAGTAGAAACCACTGATATTTTTAATTTACCCACCAATAAACCTTTATAAGCACCTGCTTTGTAATCAATATTTTGTGTTTCGTTCAAAATCGATTCTGCTGCCTTTGCAATTTCATAACCAAAATCAGTAATAAAAATTCTTTTGTTAATGACTTCAGTTAATGGAATGTCAAATTGATTTTGAAAGTTTTTTAACTGAATAGAAACTGCCGGCTGAGTTAAATGAAGTTCTTCAGCTGCCTTAGTAATGTTTTTATTCTCCACTATTTTGAGGAATATCTTTAGTTGATTCAATGTATAGTTCATAAATATATTTTATGTTTTACATGACAAAGTTAAATAATAATTTATGAATAGGAATTTTAAACTTTGCAGAGTAAACCAAAAAAAATCAAATGACAGAAATTAAACTACAGTCAAAAGAATTACTCGAATTCGTTAAAAGCGAGTTAATCAAAGGAGACTTCAATCCAGAAGATGCTTCTGAAATCATTAATACCATGATTACAAAAAAAATTGATTTTCACAGAGCTCGAAATTTTAGTAGCGAAATTCGATTTGATAAAAAAGATGAAAAGTCATTAGCTAGAGCTGAAGAGTTAGAAAAAAGTAAAACTGCTCTCAATAAAGTTATCAACCTAGCTAAAGAACAAAATAAAAATATCAGAATTGATTCAACTATATCAATTCAAATTATTTAAACCTCCTTTTAGGAAAAAAACTATTGTTATGTATCATTATAGCATCACTTTAATAGGTTTTATTGCGCCAATACTGTTTACAATAACGGCTATTTATTCGTGGTTTCAACCAGGAAATAGACCCATTGCAGTTAAAAAATTAAGTATTGTTTCTGCTCTTACTAGTATTGTTTTATCTATTTTTTTGGGTTTTTTAGTGTTTTCAAATGGATTAATTGAAACTCCTTTCTTAGGAATTAAAAACATTGGAATTAGCTTAAGGTATGATGCTTTAAGTATATTAATGTTTGGAATGATTGCCTTGTTAAGCTTTATCATCATCCGGTTTAGTTTTAATTATTTAGACGGAGATAACAGGCAAGGTATTTTTTTAGGAAGGTTATCAGCTACCATCGCTTCAGTGCAATTATTAGTTTTATCTGGTAATCTGGGTGTTTTATTTATTGCTTGGGTATTAACGAGTGTTTTTTTACACCGATTATTGGTGTTTTACAAAGAAAGACCTGGTGCTAAACTTGCTGCCCGTAAAAAATTTATCGTTGCTCGATTAGGAGACTTATCACTTTTATCAGCTTCTGTATTGTTATTCAATCAGTTTAACACTGGTAATCTGGAAGTTATTTTTACCAGCATCAAAACCGGAACTATTGTATTTAACCACATCGGATTAATTGGATTTTTATTGATTACAGCTGCGCTTTTAAAATCGGCACAATTTCCTTTTCATGTTTGGCTCTTAGAAGTTATGGAAACCCCAACTCCTGTGTCTGCATTGCTTCATGCAGGGCTTTTAAATGCCGGACCTTTTTTAATTGTAAGAATGGCTTTTGTAATGCAAGCTAGTAATGTGCACTTAATTTTGGTGATAGTGGGAGGGCTTACTGCACTTTTCGGATCTATTGTTTACCTCACACAAACATCAGTTAAAACGGCTTTAGGATTTTCAAGTATCGCACACATGGGTTTCAGTTTAATGGTTTGTGGTTTAGGACTGTATCCGGCAGCTATGTTGCATCTTGTTGCGCACTCTTTTTACAAAGCACATGCATTTTTATCTACGGGAAGTGCTATTGATGCAATTCGCAATTCTAGAATTTTGGGCGCTCAACGAAAAGCCAATCCAATGAGGATAGGAATGAGTATTATGTTTGCTTTAACGCTTTATTTAGGGTTTGCTTACCTATGGGGAATTAATCCTGAAAAAGATTTTTCTCTTTTGGCAATAGGAGCTGTAATCGTTTTTGGTATTTCAAGAATTCTTAGTTCTGCAATAGACTCTAATAGTAGTTTCAAGCTTATGATTCAATCAGGATTTGTATCTCTAATAGTTGTAGCATTGTTTTTTAGTTTGGAAACTGCAGCTCATCATTTATTATCTTATCAATTACCAGAGTTAGGGCAAACTGGAATCTATAAAAATGTAATCATCTTTTCTATAATATCGGTTTTTGGAATGGTGGTTTTTCTCCAAATTATTTCCCCTGTTTTTCAAACATCAACTTTTTATAGAGCGATCTATATTCATTTTAGAAACGGGTTGTATATAAATGTTGTTTTTGACCGAATGGTGAGAGCTTTATACTTAAACTCTCCAGCAGAAAGCAAATCTGAAATACTAGAAACCATCAATGAAAATAGAATAAATAATCCTATAGAAATACTTAGTTATAAAACTCAAAGAGCATAAAATAAACTTGTTTTAAAATATAATTATGAAACCAAACATTCAGTTCAACACAAAACAAGAAGAATTAGTAAACACATTAAACAGTGTTTGTAAAAAAATAGCTCCATTATGGTCGTTAGAAAGTTTTGTTGCCGTTAATCCTTTTTTGGGATTTACTGATAACTCTTTTGAAGGTGCAGCAAAGGAATTAGCCGTTGCAGGAGGAATTCAAATGACGCTTCCTACTTCTTTTTACCTTCATAAACTTAAAGAAGGAGAACTAAAAAAAGAAGATTTAGCATTTGTTTTAAATAAAAAAGAATACAAAGGCGGAATTACAGCTTTTATGAATGATTTGGAAAACGATGAAAACAACGCCGAAGAAAACCATACCATTACCACTATTTCTGACATTGCAAGTGTTGTAACCAATAAAGATTGGAATCGTTTTATGGTTTCACAAATTTCTAATTGGGCGGCATCTTATTTTGACAAAGGGCAAGCCATCTGGAATATGTCAGGAAAGGAAGGTGGCATTTTTATGAACTGGAAAACAGATGCTGAAATTGATTTTTCTCCTGAATTAATGGGCTTAAAAAATTTCAGAAAATTGGTCAAAAAGCTCCCTAACAACCCAATAGAAGCGATAGAAGATTGCTTAACTAAAATAGATATTCCTGCAAAAAATCAATCCTATTACCTTCATCGTTTATTAATGCGAATTGGAGGATGGTCTGCTTATGTTCGAAAATTAGATTGGGACAAAGCCATGAATGGAAAACAAGAAGGTGAATTAATAGAATTTTTAGCCATTTTGGTTGTCTGGGAAACTTGTTTAATTGAAGGGCTAGAAAATCCAAAACTCTATAAAAATTGGAAAGAAGCAAAGAATGTGTTTTACCAAAGGGACACCTACAAACAACTAAACAAAAAATTAACTCAAAACCTCATTCTTCAAGAAGCATTTGATGTATCAATGCAACATAAAATAGTGAAGCAATTTGAATCGAATAAAACAACCACTAATCCCCAAAAAATAAAAGCACAAGCTGTTTTTTGTATTGATGTTCGTTCTGAAGTATTTAGAAGAAACCTTGAACAACAAGATGAAAGCATTGAAACATTTGGTTTTGCAGGATTTTTTGGATTTCCGGTTAAATATGTTCCACTAGCAAGTAAGGTTGGAGAAGACCAATGTCCTGTTCTGCTAAAGCAGGGAATAACTGTTCACGAAGAAATGCAAGAGGAACAGAGCAATGAAAAAGCATTTAACAGCAGAGTTTTTAATAAACAATTTAACCAAGTGTGGAAATCATTTAAATCGGGAGCAGTTACATGTTTCAGCTTTGTAAGCCCGGTTGGATTATCTTATGTTCCCAAACTTTTTACCGATTCTTTTGGATATACTAAACCCACTCCTAATCCTAACGAATATGGAATTGCACCATCGTTACAAAAAAAGAAAACGGTGAATATAGTTCCTAAAAAGGTGAACAATGAAACCACAGGAATTGCTTTAGATCAACAAATACAATTGGCTAAAAACGCACTCATGGGAATGTCTTTAGCTGAAAATTTAGCCGATTTTGTTTTAATTGTTGGTCATGGTTCTTCGATGGTAAACAACCCACATGCAACCGGTTATGATTGTGGTGCTTGTGGAGGGCACTCGGGAGAAGCCAATGCAAAAGTTGCGGCCAAAGTGTTAAACAATCCGCAAGTGAGAGAAGGGTTAACCAAAGAAGGAATTAACATACCTAAATCAACCATTTTTTTAGCTTGTTTACACGATACCACTACCGATAAAATAAGCATTTATAACGAGCTTGAAGTTCCTTTTGAAAAGACTAATGAATTAGAAGAAATAAAAGACTCTTTGGCTAAAGCCGGAAAAGCAACCAGAGCAGAGCGTGCTTTACGATTTGAGAAAAGTAATAAATCGAACTTAGATAAAGCTGTGATAGAAAGAAGTAAAGATTGGTCGCAAATTAGACCTGAATGGGGACTTGCAGGTTGTTCAACTTTTGTAGTAGCACCAAGGCATAGAACCAAAGACATTAACTTAAATGGGCAATCCTTTTTACATTCATACGACTGGAAAAAAGACAAAGACTTTTCCATATTAGAGTTGATTATGACTGCGCCCATGGTCGTAACCAGCTGGATTAACCTTCAATATTATGGTTCTACGGTTGACAATAAAAACATGGGAGCAGGTAATAAAGCCTTGCATAATGTTACTGCCGGGTTAGGAGTTTTAGAAGGTTACACAGGTGATTTACGAGTAGGGCTGCCTTTTCAGGCCATACACGATGGCGAAAAATACCAACACGAACCTACTCGTTTAAATGTAGTAATTGAAGCTCCAATAGAAGAAATGAATCGAATTTTGGAAAAGCACCCTTCGGTGAGAGAGTTGTGTGACAATGGTTGGATTTATTTATTGGCAATGAACGAGGAAGGAAGAGTAACTCAAAAATACGAGGGCAACTATAACTGGACAAAAATAAATGCCATGGCAGCGTAATGGTTGGAAACATGAACAGTTTTAGCCAACGAAAACTAGTTATTGCCACCAAACACCACAAAGAAAAAGTAATTGCCCCTTTAATTGAAAAGGTGCTTGGCGTAGAATGTTTTGTAGGTAAAAACTTTGATACCGATACATTAGGTACCTTTACAGGTGAGGTAGAAAGAAAAAGATAATCCCATTGAAACGGTGAGGAAAAAGTGTTTAACCGCCATGAAGTTAAACGATTGCGATTTAGGCATCGCTAGCGAAGGTTCTTTTGGCGCTCATCCCAACTTAATTTTTGCAACTGCCAATGAAGAATTTTTGATATTAATTGACCAAAAAAACGAACTGGAAATTATTGCTAGAACCATCAGCTCTTCTACAAATTTTAATGGACAAGCAATAAATAGTGAACAAGAACTGCTAAACTTTACCAAAAAAGTAAAATTTCCAAGCCATGCACTGATTTTAAGACCAAAAAAAGACGAAAACAAGAATATTGTTAAAGGAATAACCAATTTAAAAACCTTGAAATCCATTTTTCGAGAACTCAAAGAAAAAAACAGCTCGGTGTATGTAGAAACTGACATGAGAGCCATGTACAACCCTACAAGAATGGAGGTAATTAAAGAAGCCACACATAAACTGATAGAAAAAATAAACTCACGTTGCCACCAATGCCATGCGCCCGGTTTTGGCATTGTAAATACCATTTTAGGTTTGGCTTGCGAATATTGTGGACAAGCTACCCAATCCATTCAATATTATGTGTATGAATGCCAAAAATGTGGTTTTCAGCAGCAGCAAACCAACCCTAACAAAACCAAAGAAGATCCAATGTATTGTGATTTCTGTAATCCTTAAAAAATGAAACTAATTATTATTGATAATCTTCTCCTCTATTTTAGAGGTAGAATAGCCCGGCACAAATTGGATCACCTGAACGGTACCTCCGTTGTTTTTAACCACATCAGAACCCACAATGTATTTTTTATTGGTTTTATCAGTACAGCTAGGGTCGTAATCGCCCCCTTTAATTAATACATCGGGTACAATTTCACTAATCAAATCAAAAGGGGTGTCATCATCAAATAAAATAACCGCATCTACAAAAGCAAGCGAGGCAATGAGTAATTCTCTGGCATATTCGTCTTGTAAGGGTCTGGTGGTGCCTTTTCCTTGTCGCTTTACCGAAGCATCAGAATTAAGGGCAATAATCAATTTATCGCCACAGTCGGCAGTTTGTGCTAAATACTCCACATGCCCTCTGTGTACAATGTCAAAACAACCGTTGGTAAACACCACTCTTTGATTGGTTTTTTTCCATTCGGCAACTAATTTTTTGAGTTGGGTTAGGTCAACTATTTTGTTTTGGATGTGTTGTAAATGTGACATGACGATTTTTTTGCTAAAATAGCAAATTAATAGCTAAAGTCAATCACAATGCAATAGCCATAGGTTTTATGTTTTTGAATGGATGCTCCAGCTTTTTTGTAGTTGCCCAAAATGGCTTCGCGATGTCCCAAAGAAGGAACGCCTTCATCTACCATCAGGTTAAATAAAAATTCCAACAAATCAGTGGAGTTATTATATGAACAACATTCGGCATTGTATCCTTTTTTACATTTTTTTCTATTGTGTCCAATCACTCCTTTTTTACCACTTTCTATCGCCCAACATTTCGCCAACTCATACATTTCTTTACTTGCTGCTAAAGCTTTAAGTGGTTTTTGCTTGTTTAAATCCTTTAATAAACTATAATAGTATTGGTCTTTTTTCTTTAGTTTTTGATAGCCGTACTCATCATATTCTTGCAAGTAATCTAAATAAAAATCAGCAAATTGTCGAGGATAAAGCCGGCATAAATTCATGTAAAATATAAATTGCTTTTCCTCGGTCGTCATAAAATCAACATCACTCGATAGTTTTGCGGTTTTTGCTTGTTCTGAAGTAAAATGCTTTTTTAATAACTCAACACCATTCTTTTGGGCATTGCATAAAATGCTTAGCAATAGCAAAAATGGCACGATGTAACATTTGAGTTTCATGATGCTAAAACGCAAAAAGAAATATGTTTATTTTTTCTGTGCTCTGGAAACTAGAATTAAAGATGCCAATCCTAACACTACAATCATTAAGGTTTGAGCCGTCCAAACTGCCCAACCAAATGCATAACCGGTATTTTCGGCAACACCATAAAGGGCTAAAACACTTGCTATTCCTAAAGGGTAAGCCCCAATGCCACCATTGGTAGCTGCAATACTAATTCCCCCAATTACAAAAGCAGTCAAAATACCTCCTATCGGCACATTTTGAATGTCAGAAAGGCTAAAGAATGTGATGTAAAACATCATAAAATACATGAACCAAATAAAAAAGGTGTGAAAAATGAAATACCACTTATCTTTCATCGTGATGATGGTTTTTAAACCGTCGTAAATACCTTTTAAAAATTCTCTGATTTTTAGAATAATGGCGTTATTTGATTTTTTTAAAATAATATAAGTAACTAGCGCCATTACTATACCTACAGCACCCAATATTAACAGCTTTGAAAGGGAAAATTTGTCAAGCAACCCTAATTCAATTAAGTAATTTTCCAAGGTTTCGAATTGGATAAACACTACACTTACAATAAAAATGACTAAGATTAATAAGTCAGCTACACGTTCTGCAATAACAGTTCCCACCAATTTATTAAACGGAATATCTTCAGATTTTGCCAGTAACCCACACCTCATTACTTCTCCACTTCTTGGAATTCCTAAATTGGCAAAATAACCCACCATTACTGTATAAAAGCTATTTTTAAAAGTAGGCTGATAACCTAGTTTTTTTAAGGGGTATTTCCATCGCCAAGCACGGCTCATGTGGCTGAAAATGCCAAATAAAACAGAAAGGAATAAATAAAAGTAATTGGTTTCTTGAAATGACTTTTTGATGTCAGCAATATCAGCATCTGTTAAGTCTTTAAACACCAACCATATTAAAAAAACTCCCAACCCTAATGGTACGAAGATTTTTAACGCGGCTATAATTCCTTTCTTCAAAAAAGTTTATTTAAGTTTATTGGTGGTTTCGTCAGGAAATATCAATGTTGGTCTAAAAGATTTTGCTTCTTCAAAATCCATAATTCCGTAAGAAATAATAATGATAATATCGTTTACAGCTACTCTTCTCGCTGCAGGACCATTTAAACACACCTCACCTGAACCTCTTTTACCTTTAATGACATAGGTTTCAAGGCGTTCTCCATTGTTAATGTTTACAATCTGCACCTTTTCTCCCTCAATAATATTGGATGCTTCCATTAAGTCTTCATCAATGGTAATACTACCAATGTAGTTCAAGTCAGCTTCGGTAACTTTAACTCTGTGAATCTTAGATTTTACTACTTGTACTTGCATAACGGGCGCAAAGTTAATTAAATATTGTCATATTATCTATCAACCTAACATTTCCAACATTTACCGCTGTAAACGCCACACAATAATCAGATTCATTCCAATTGTTGATAGATTGAAGGGTATTGCCATCTGCTATTTCAATATATTCTACTATAAAAGGATGTTGTTGGTTTACTGTAATTTTAAAATGATTTTTTACTTCTTCAACTGAGTAGCTTTTAAACTCATGTTTGATATTCAATAAGCTATCGTAAATGATTTTTGCATTCAGTCTTTCTTCTATCGATAATCGCTCATTACGAGAACTCATGGCTAATCCATTTTTTTCTCGGTAAATAGGGCAACCTATAATTTGGGTTTTGGATTTTAATTGACGAGCCAACTCTTTTACAATAGCCAACTGCTGAAAATCTTTTTCTCCAAAAAATGCAAAATCAGGTTGGATGATTTCAAAAAAGCGTTCAATTACGTTCCCTACTCCATTAAAATGTCCGGGGCGATGTTCTCCTTCCATTACTTCTCCAATTTTCCCGAAATCGTATTCTTTAAAATGTTGGGTGGGATACATTTCTTCTACACTAGGAATAAAAACCACATCACAATGACTGTTTTTTAATAATTGAAGGTCTGTTTCTTTATTTCTTGGGTAATTGTCTAAATCTTCCTTTTTGTTGAATTGGATAGGGTTTACAAAAATGCTACAAACAGTAATATCTGTTTTGCTTTTAGATGCTTGGATTAAGGACAAATGACCTTCATGTAAGGCTCCCATGGTAGGAACAAAACCAATCAATTGCTGTTTGCAATTTTGTAAGTACGATTGTAATTCGTCAACCTTTTCAAAAACAAGCATCTTGAATAATATTAATGGCTGTGCAAAATAAAAGAATTATTGATTAGGTATGTTAATCATTGTTAAATTGCTTGACTAACAGCTAAAAAAGTCGTATCTTTGCACACTAATTTTCGACAAACTACTTATGAAAAAGAAAAAGATTTTATTTATTTCCCAAGAAATTACACCATATTTAGAAGAAAACGAATTATCAACAATAGGCAGAAATCTTCCACAAGGAATACAAGAGGCAGGAAAAGAAATTAGAACTTTTATGCCAAAATTCGGTTGTATTAATGAAAGAAGAAATCAACTACATGAGGTAATCAGGTTGTCGGGAATGAATTTAATTATTAATGAAAATGACCACCCATTAATTATTAAAGTGGGCTCTTTACAACCTGCTCGTATGCAGGTATATTTTATCGATAGCGAAGATTTCTTCCAAAGAAAAGCCGTTTTTCATGATAAAGAATCGGGTGAATTTTTTGAAGATAATGATGAAAGAGCCATCTTTTTTGCCAGAGGCGTTTTAGAAACAGTTAAAAAATTAGGCTGGGTTCCTGATGTTATTCACTGTCATGGTTGGATGACCAGTTTGGTTCCTTTATACATTAAAACATCATACAGCAAAGACCCTATTTTCCAAAACTCAAAAGTGGTTTATTCACTTTATGATAATGACTTTAATAAAGCATTAAATTCTGATTTTGGGAAAAAAGCAATAATGGACGGAATGAGTGAAAATGATATTGCTGATTATAAAAAGACATCATTTGTTGACATTAATATTGCTGCAATGAATGCTTCTGATGCCATTGTAAAAACGAGCAAAAAAATTCATCCAAAGCTTCAAGAATATTTTGATAATTCTGAAAAACCTAAATTAGAATGTGAAGGCCAAGATTGCTATATCAATGCTCATTCTGATTTCTATGATGAAATTTTAGAGTCTGTTGAAGTTTTACAGAGTTAATTAAATGAAAAGACATACCACAACACCTACATTTATACGGAAAGCTGTTTTGCTTTCCGTTATCATTTTTACCACATTATATAGTTGTAAAAAAGATGGAGAATTGTATCCTAAATTTAATGAAGAAAATTTAGCTGTTAGTTTTACTGATACTTTTACTATTGAAACTCAGCTCATTAGAGATGATTCTATTCTATCTACCAATGTAAGTTATAATCCTTTTGGAATTTATAATGATTCTATTTTTGGTTTAGCTGCAGCTTCTATTTATTCTCAGTTAACCCTTTCAGGTGCTAATGTAAATTTTGGAAATAATCCAATAATTGATTCTGTAGTGCTAACATTAAAATACCAGGCAGATACTGCATTCTATGGAAATTTATTTACCCCCTTTTCTATGGAAGTATATGAATTAGATGCCGCATTAGACCAAACATCATATTACTCAAACAACACTGTTGCTTATTCTAATTTATTGGGAAATAAAACCTTTACTGCTTATATAACTGATTCAGTACAAGTTATTGATAATGGAGATACTATATGGTATGACCCACATTTAAGAGTTCCTTTATCTAATACATTTGGGCAACAACTTTTAGATGCTGGTGCTAATACTGAACTTATAACTGATAACGATGAATTGTTGGGTTTGTTTAATGGTTTTTACATTACTTCATCAACCAATGTAAACAATTCTACTTTAGCAAAAGGAGAAGGAGGAATTGTCTATTTTGATATCAATTCATCTTTATCGACACTTACTTTGTATTATCATAACGATACAGATACTGCGTCGTATAGTTTTATTATGAACTCTGAAAGTAAAATGTATAATTATTTCGAGCATAATTATACCGGAACAGATATAGAAAATCATTTATTAGGAAGCAATTACGATTCTACTGTTACCTATATTCAAGCAATGGGTGGATTAAAAACAAAGATTACCATTCCCCACATTAAAGAATTAGCTAAAATAGAAAATGTAGTTATTAATAAAGCTGAACTGGTGCTTTCTGTCCCTGAATATAGTATCATGGCCAATCATAAAACAGTATCAAATGCTATCCTTACCGGAATCGATGAAGAAGGTTCAGCAATTTTTTTAGCAGACTATTTTGAAGGTTTGACATTTTTTGGTGGCGCTTATGATTCTGATAGCAAAACTTACACTTTTAATATTTCAAAACACTTACAACAATTACTTAATAATGTTGAAGAAGAAGATTATGGATTGTATTTTATGGCAACAAAAACAGCCATAACTGCTAACAGAACGGTTATTGCATCTCCAAAACATCCTTCTTTAAAAATGAAACTTAATATTACTTACTCAAAACCATAAACTATGTGTGGTATAATTGCATATATTGGAAAAAAAGAAGCTTATCCTATTTTAATAAAAGGGCTACAAAGATTAGAGTATAGAGGTTATGACAGCGCTGGTGTAGCATTGTTAAATAACAATCAAATAAACTTATATAAAAAACAAGGCAAAGTTGCTGAATTAGAAAATTTTGCTCAAGGAAAGGATTTATCTGGCTGTGTTGGTATTGGGCATACTAGATGGGCAACACATGGTGCTCCAAATGATAAAAATGCTCATCCTCACTATTCGGGTAGTAATGATTTGGCCATCATCCATAATGGAATTATAGAAAACTATGCTTCCTTAAAAGCTGAATTAACTCAAAGAGGACATACATTTAATAGTGATACTGACACTGAAGTTTTAATTCATTTAATTGAAGACATCCAAGAAAAAGCTAGTGTAGATTTAGCCGAAGCTGTTAGAATTGCTTTAAATGAAGTAATTGGAGCTTATGCTATTGTTATTATTTCCAGAAAAAATCCTGATTTATTAATTGCAGCCAAAAAAAGTAGCCCTTTAGTTATTGGATTGGGTGAAAAAGATGAGTATTACATTGCCTCAGATGCTACTCCAATAGTAGAATATACTCGTAATGTTGTTTATTTAAATGACGAAGAAATTGCAGTAATGAAAACAGGTGAAGATCTTCGTTTATTAAACATCAAAAACCAACCTAAAACTCCTTATGTTCAGGAACTTGAAATGCACTTAGAAGCTATTGAAAAAGGTGGGTATGATCATTTTATGTTGAAAGAAATCTATGAACAGCCTCAATCTATTAAAAACAGTATGAGAGGAAGAATAGATTTAGATAAAGGAATTATTTCATTAGGCGGAATTCGAGAATATGAGCAAAAAATAATGAATGCTCAACGTATTATTATTGTAGCTTGTGGTACTTCTTGGCACGCTGGATTGGTAGGTGAATATTTATTTGAAGATTTTGCCAGAATTCCTGTTGAAGTGGAATATGCTTCAGAGTTCAGGTATAGAAATCCTATCATTTCAGAAAGCGATGTGGTTATTGCTATTTCTCAATCAGGAGAAACTGCTGATACTTTAGCTGCAATTAAGTTAGCAAAAGAAAAAGGGGCAACTATTATTGGCATTTGTAATGTAGTAGGTTCATCCATCTCAAGAGAAACACACGCAGGTTCTTATACGCATGCCGGACCTGAAATAGGTGTGGCATCCACAAAAGCATTTACTGCACAAGTAACTGTATTATCATTGATGGCTCTATCAATTGCTCATAAAAAAGGTTCAATTTCAGAGTCTCAATTCAGAAGGTTATTAGTTGAGTTAAACTCCATTCCTGATAAAGTAGAGGAAATGTTAAAGTCTGACAAACAAGTAACTTACATTTCAGAATTATTTAAAGATGCCCGCAACTTCTTGTATTTAGGGCGAGGATATAACTTCCCGGTTGCTCTCGAAGGAGCACTTAAGCTAAAAGAGATTTCTTATATTCATGCCGAAGGTTATCCTGCCGCAGAGATGAAACATGGACCTATTGCTTTGATTGATGAGGAAATGCCTGTAGTTGTTATCGCTACAAAACATGGTAATTATGAAAAGGTTGTAAGCAATATTGAAGAGGTAAAAGCTCGAAATGGAAAAATTATCGCGATTGTTACAGAGGGAGATGAAGAAGTGAAAAAAATTGCCGAACACGTAATAGAAATTCCTGAAACAGAAGATGCTTTAAGTCCTTTATTAACCTCTATTCCTTTACAGTTATTATCTTATCATATTGCTGTAATGAGAGGTTGTAATGTTGACCAACCAAGAAACTTAGCTAAATCGGTAACTGTAGAGTAATTACTTGCTCCACATCATTATTTTAGGGTTTTTCTCAAAAGAAGAGATGTCTTTTTTAAATAGGAGGTGTGCTAAATCTACCAAAGGAAGAATTCCAAAGCCACCCAATGTGATGGAGTAAATAATTGGAGCTCCCGGACGTGTTCCTAAATACACTCTATGGCCGCCTAAAGGCCCTGTTAAGACTGTAAAAATGATGGCTTTTGCACGAACATTTTTTCTTTCTTTTACTAAAGTTGAATCTGGAATAATCTTTTCCTCATTAACCACAAGACTATCTGAATAATTTTCATGAAAAGAAAAAACAGATAGGGAAAGCATAAAAAATAACAATGATAAAAGAACCCCTTTCATCATTTATTTTGAATTATTGGCAACACCTTATTTAAAACCTCCTCAACAGATTCTTCAATTGTTTGGTTTTTTGTGTGTATCTCTAAAAACGGGGTTAAAGGAGCTTCAAAAGGAGCGTCTAAACCGGTAAAGTTTTTTATTTCTCCTGCTCGAGCTTTTTTATAAAGCCCCTTTACATCTCTTTGCTCACAAACTTCAAAAGGAGTATTAATATAAACCTCCAAAAAATCATTTTCTCCAATGATTTCCTTTGCATTTTCTCTAATTTCAATAGTGGGGCTTACAAAACAATTAATTGTTACAATTCCACAATTTAAAAACAACTTTGAGACTTCTGCAATCCTTCTAATATTTTCAGTCCTATCTTCCTCAGAAAACCCTAAGTTGTTGTTAATCCCTGTTCTAACATTATCTCCATCTAAAATTTGAGTAAGCACTCCCAATTTATTGAGTTCTTTTTCTACTCCTATAGCAATAGTCGTTTTCCCTGAACCTGAAAGACCAGTAAACCAAATAACAACAGCTTTTTGATGGAGCATTTTTTCTTTATCAGCTCGTTGTAAAATTCTATCAAAAACCGGATGGATATTATTTTTATTTTCCATAAGTAAGCACAAAAATACCTTAATTTAAATTAAGATGATTTTATTTCATGCCTATAATCATCTAATTAAAATTACAAATGCTAATTACTTATATTTGAACTTCAATTTATAAGTATGTCTAAAACTAAATTAATTTATCAAAACAATCCATCTCCATCTGTTGACCAAGTTGGAATTTTAGACCGCATTAATAGAATTACTAGTAGAAGCATCAAAAATGAGACTAAAGTTCAAGGGTTAAAAATGGCATTAAACATGATTGATTTAACCACCCTTGAAGGAGCCGATACAGAAAAAAAAGTGATCCAACTTTGCAACAAAGCTCAACATTTACATGATGCTTATCCAAACTTACCGACGGTGGCTGCTGTTTGTGTATATCCAAACTTTGTAAAAACAGCAAAAAATGCTTTAAAAGGAAGCAATATTAAAGTCGCTGCTGTTGCAACAGCCTTTCCAAGTGGTCAATCAAGTAGTGAAATAAAACTTTTAGATACTAAATTAGCTGTTGATAATGGTGCAGATGAAGTAGATATGGTGATTAGTAGAGGTAAATTTCATTCGGGTGAATATCACTTTGTTTTTGATGAAATAGCAGCAATAAAAGAAGCTTGCGGAAAAGCTCGTTTAAAAGTGATTCTGGAAACAGGAGAACTTGGCTCTTTCGACAAAGTGAGAAAAGCCAGTGATATTGCTATTGAAGCTGGAGCAGATTTTATAAAAACATCAACCGGAAAAATTAGTCCTGCAGCCACTCTGCCCGTTACTTTAGTAATGCTTGAAGCGATAAAAGATTATTATTATAAAACTGGAATTCAAATTGGAATGAAGCCTGCAGGTGGTATTTCTAATGCAAAATTAGCTTTACAATATTTACTTTTAGTAAAAGAAACATTAGGTAAAGATTGGCTAAATAATCAATGGTTTAGATTTGGCGCAAGTAGTTTAGCCAATGACTTATTAATGCAAATTGTAAAACAAGAAACCGGTATTTACCAATCAAAAGATTACTTCTCAAAAGATTAAAACATGGCAAATAAGATTATAGAAATCAATTTCGATACCGGTTGGGATTTAGCTCCAGCTCCAGAAAGCACTAGTCACATTCAACTAAAAGAACAATATGAATTGTTTATTGGGGGTAAATGGATAAAACCAGAATCAGGCAAATATTTTGATACTATTAATCCGGCAACGGAAGAAAAAATAGCAAAAGTAGCTGAAGGAAATGAAAAAGATGTAGACAAAGCTGTAAAAGCTGCAAGAAAAGCTTATAATGAAGTTTGGAGCAAAATGCCCGCCAATGAGCGTGGAAAATATATTTATCGTATTGCTCGATTAATGCAAGAAAAAGCAAGAGAATTGGCAGTAATTGAATCTATTGATGGTGGAAAACCAATTAGAGAATCTAGAGATGTTGATATTCCTTTAGCTGCCGCACATTTTTTCTACTATGCTGGTTGGGCTGACAAATTAGATTATGCTTTTCCAAATAGAAAACCACAATCTTTAGGAGTTGCTGGTCAAATTACTCCATGGAATTTCCCATTATTGATGGCTGCTTGGAAAATTGCTCCTGCATTAGCTACCGGAAATACGGTGGTATTAAAACCCGCAGAAACAACTCCTTTAACCGCATTAAAACTAGCTGAAATTATTCAAGAATCAGGATTGCCTGATGGTGTTGTAAATATAGTTACTGGTGCAGGTGCAACTGGGGCTGCAGTGGTAAATCATAAAGATGTAGATAAAATTGCTTTTACAGGATCTACTGGGGTTGGAAAAATTATTCAAAATGCTGTAGTGGGGACAAACAAAAAAACCACTTTGGAGCTAGGAGGAAAAGCCGCTAATATTATTTTCGAAGATGCTGCTTTAGACCAAGCTGTTGAAGGGATTATTAATGGAATTTATTTTAATCAAGGACATGTTTGTTGTGCAGGTTCCAGATTGTTTGTTCAAGAATCAGTGTATGACATTGTGTTGAGAAAACTAAAAGATAGAATGGAATCTTTAATTGTGGGTAATCCATTGGATAAAAACACAGATATTGGTGCTATCAACTCTAAAGAACAATTGACTACCATTAATAATTATTTAAAAATTGGCAAGCAAGAAGGTGCGGATATGTATCAATCTAACTGCAATGTTCCAAAAAAAGGTTTTTGGTGTAAACCCACATTGTTTACCAATGTCTCTCAATCCAATAAAATAGTTCAAGAAGAAATTTTTGGGCCTGTGTTGGCTGTTCAAACATTTAGAACGGTTAGTGAGGTTATAGAAAAAGCTAACAATACTCCTTATGGATTATCTGCTGGGGTATGGACAGATAAAGGCTCTAAACTATTTAACATGACTTCTCAAATGCGTGCAGGAATTATCTGGGGTAACACTTATAACAAGTTTGACCCTACTTCTCCTTTTGGAGGGTACAAAGAAAGTGGATTTGGTCGTGAAGGAGGGTTACATGGGTTAAAAGCATACCTTAAATTTGATTAGATAATGAATTAATGAGATAATTTGATAATGAACCTGTGATATAATTAGCTAATTATCTCATTAACCAATTAGCCAAAATGGAGTTTACAAACAACCCAAAATATAAGGATAATTTGATTCTTAAATTAACTTTTGAGTTTGCAGTTAATATTATAAATTATTCTGAAGAGTTAGACAAGGAGAGAAAATTTAGTATTGCCAATCAAATACTGAGGTCAGGAACATCCATTGGTGCAAATGTTAAAGAAGCTCAAAATGCTGAAAGTAAAAAAGATTTCATTCATAAATTAAAAATAGCATTAAAAGAAGCTGATGAATTGGAATACTGGTTGTATTTATGCCATGAAGTAGAATCTTATCCGAAACCAGATAATCTTCAAAATAAATTAACCGAAATTAAAAAAGTGTTGAATAAAATTGTTTCATCATCTAAAATTAAACAAACTGAAATTAGCTAATTATCACATCAACTAATCATCTAATTAAAATGAGACTAGAAGTATTGAAAACTTATAAAATATATATCGGAGGCAAATTTCCAAGAACAGAATCGGGAAGGTATTATACTCCAAAAATAAAAAATGAAGGATTAGGAAACATTTGCCTTTCGTCACGAAAAGATTTTAGAAATGCTGTGGTTGCAGCCAGAGGAGCATTTGGAGCATGGTCGGGCGCTACAGCCTACAACAAAAGTCAAGTGCTTTACCGCATAGCAGAAATGCTGGAAGGAAGAAAAGCACAATTTATTGCCGAACTTATCCAACAAGGAAGTAGCAAATCACAAGCAGAAAAAGAAGTTGCTGTTTCTGTAGATAGAATTATTTATTATGCGGGTTGGTGTGATAAATACACTCAAATATTTAGTGCTGTAAATCCAGTAGCCAGTTCACACTTTAACTTTACTTCACCAGAGCCAACTGGAGTTGTTTCTATTATTACTCCAGAAGACACCAGTTTAATTGGATTGGTTTCAAGTATAATACCTGTCATTGTATCTGGAAATACTTGTGTTGTATTAGCTTCCGAAAGCAAACCTCTTTGTGCGGTTACTTTTGCCGAAGTTTTAAACTCGTCTGATGTTCCTGGTGGAGTGGTAAATATATTAACCGGAAACACTAAAGAGTTACTTTCACACATGGCTTCTCATATGGATGTAAATGCATTTTTGTATGCAAGAGGAATTGCCAAAGAACAAACAGAAATTCAAAAAAATGCAGTAGAAAATCTAAAACGAGTGGTGGTAAGAGATTTTTCTGATGTGTATTCATCGTCTCATGAAAACCCTTATTACATTGAAGATTTTGTAGAAATGAAAACCACTTGGCACCCCATAGAAGTAATTGGTGCTGCTGGAAGTGGCTATTAATCAACCTTTTTATCTTCTAAAATCGTATTTACTTTATTCATCAAATAACTTAAATGGCTGAAGATTTTTTCATAAAACGACACTTGGCAAAAACCATGACATGGAGGATAGTAGGAACTATCGACACCATGATTATTGGATGGTTAGTTTCGGGTGATCCTTTAATTGGTCTTTCTATTGGAGGAACAGAAGTAATTACCAAGATGATTTTGTACTTTTTACACGAGCGTGCTTGGTTTAAATATGGATACAAAGAAGATAAGAAAGGGAAAAGATACATGTCGGTAAAACGACACATAGCAAAAACCATTACTTGGCGTATAATAGGAACTATTGACACCATGCTGTTGGCTTGGATAATTTCAGGCAACCCCATGACCGGTTTAAAAGTAGGAGGAATAGAAGTGTTTACTAAAATGTTGTTATATTACATCCACGAGCGCGTTTGGTATAAATTTAACTTTGGTGTTGACAAATAAAAAACTATGAATAGAGAAACATTATTACTTACTGCAATAAATGCAGCAATAGCAGGAGGAAAAGAAATTTTAGAAGTATATGAATCAGATTTTGCTGTAGAACACAAAGACGACAAAAGCCCCCTTACTGAAGCTGATAAAAGAGCACATTTAGCTATTGTAGCTATTTTAAAAGAAACTCAGCTACCTGTATTAAGCGAAGAAGGAAAAGACATTCCCTTTGAAGAAAGAAAAAATTGGGACGCTTTTTGGATGGTAGACCCTTTAGATGGAACCAAAGAATTTATTAAAAGAAATGGAGAGTTTACAGTAAACATTGCTCTCATTGAAAACCAGCAAAGTACCATGGGAATAATTTATGTGCCGGTGACAAATGAACTGTATTTTGCTGATGATAAAGCATATAAAGTGCAAGACTCCAAACTGAATCTTGAAAGTTTAGAACAACTAACCGAACAAGCCCATCAATTACCATTGAGTCAAAATAGAAACAATTATGTGGTGGTAGGAAGCAGAAGCCACATGAGTGAAGAAACAGAAGTTTTTATTAATGAACAAAAAGCAAAACACCAAGAAGTAGATATCTTATCAAAAGGAAGTTCATTAAAATTGTGTATGGTTGCCGAAGGTGCTGCAGATAGCTACCCTCGTTTTGCCCCTACCATGGAATGGGACACAGCCGCAGGACAAGCCATTGCCATTGCCTCGGGTGCTGAAGTACTGAATTGGGAAAACAAAAATCGTATGCAATACAACAAAGAAAACTTACTCAACAGCTGGTTTTTGGTAACTAGAAATTAGTCATCAAATGGACTTCTATTTGTTAGCTTAGAATAACATATATATTATATGTTAAAAAGAAGTTTTTATCTATATTTAGTTTAACAACAAGAATAGGTCATAAAACTGACGACAAACCAACATGGATAACAGACTAATTGATAAAAATTATAAAACACCACTTGGGATTATTAATTGCGGATTGACAAGTAATAAAACATCAATTGAGACGATTGATAAAAAATCCTATAAAAATGGACAATCTGAGATTTATAAAACAGCTGATTATCAAGTTGAGATTATTCAATTCAAGATTAGACTTCCGTTATATAATGGAGGTAATTTGACTGACTCTAATGGCTGGATTTGGAGAATTATTAGGATTAATGATACTTCTGAAAAAATCCAGATTGATTGTAAATTAATTGACCCAATTGATAATATTGATTATTATGTAGCAACTGGAGAACATTTAGATGCAATTGAGGCAGGTAACAATGACTGGATTTTACATTTAGGGACAGAAGATGGAGAAATGATGAACTCAAGAGCGAGTAATAATAACTGGTTTCCTAACCGACTTCAAAACAAAAAAGATTTGTATTTATCATTTACAGAGATGAAAAAAACCGGATTTATAACCAAAATCCCAGATTTAAAAATAGATGAAAGACTTCATTTACAATATATTTGCGCATATGATAAAAAGAGTAATGACCCAGAAAATGTAAATACTTGGTTAGCCGTGGATGAATTTAAAAACAAACTTGAAAATTGGATAGGTATCGATAATGAATAATTTACGCCCTACAACACACAATATAAAATGTTAATCGTAAAAAGGCTTCGCTAATGATTACTACGTTTTTTTCATAAAATCACGAAAATAACTTTTACACGGTGTGGTTATAGGGCATTTTAAGACGACACTAACGAATTGAAACAGACGACCAAAATATTAAACCTTATTTACTGTTTGACAGTTTTACTTTTCCTGTTAGATGCTTTCACAAGTATTGACATCAAAAATCAATTTCTAAAATCGTTCGTTTACTTTGGTTTCTTAATCGGGGCGCCGATAATTCTGCTTTGGAACTTATTTGTAATAAAGACCAAAACTAAACGAATTATTGGGGCAATTTATCCGACAGTCTTTTTAGTATTGATTTTAGTTGTTGGACCAATGAAAATTTTGTTCACGACAGGTACTTGGCGGACGCAGACAATTCTATACCAAAACGGACATCTAAGTTTTAAGACCGTAGAGTTTCAAATGCAAGATATTGGAGCTTTAGGTTTTAACAAGCGGACAGTTGAAGTTTTCTATTTGACGCCATTATTTATGATTACAAGCGAAGTGCCGAGTGACATTGACAAGAGAGTTGAATGGATTAAGGTAGACAAAGACGTAAACGAACTTAGACTTAAATTTCCATAGACGATGAAAAGAAAAACGTCCTATAACACGGGCTCTGAGTCAGGCGGGCAGACGTGCAAACTTGGCGCTTTGTGCTCCGAAACCCGCCCGAACGCAAAGCCCGAAACCGTTAGGCGTAAAAAGGCTTCGCCAATGATTATTACGTTTTTTTCAAAAACTCTCCTTTTAACTTATTTTAAGCTTTTTATTAAACAAATTAATGGCAAAGAACATTTAAGCGAGTATCTTTGAACCATTATGCAGTTCAACAACCGCTTTCCAAAACAAGAAAAACTAAAAAGTGTTAAAGACATTGGTTTTTTGTTTGAATCAGGAAAAAGTTTTAATGCTTTCCCGTTGAGAGTGGTATATGCTAAAAAAACTACTAAAACCGGTATTTTGGCTAATGTAGGTGTAAGTGTTCCCAAAAAAAACATTAAACTGGCTGTGAATCGAAATCTTATAAAACGCCGTATAAAAGAAGCTTACCGTATTAATAACCATGAACTGAAAAACGGCATAAAAAATGCCGATGTGGAGTTAAATATTATGCTGGTATATACCGCTAAAGAAATTTGTACGTATAACCAGATTGAAGAAAAAATAAAAGTAATTTTAAATCGTTTAAATACATGGTGTGAGAAGGGTTGTGAGTAAAATATTTGTGTTGATGATTCGTTTTTATCAACTCAGCATTTCGCCCATATTAGGGCAAAATTGCAGGTACTCACCCACCTGTTCGCAATACAGTATTGAAGCAATAAACAAATACGGACCATTAAAAGGTGGTTGGTTAGCAATAAAAAGAATATTTTCTTGTCACCCTTGGGGAGGGCATGGCTACGACCCGGTTCCTTAAAATATAAAAACATGAAAAAAAGAATTTCTAAAATAACATTAATCGTAAGTATTGCTCTTACTTCTGTTGTGTCGGTAGGTTATGTTGATAGTTATTTCGAAGTAAGTAAAAATCTCGACATCTTTGCTACCCTTTATCGCGAGTTAAACATTTATTACGTAGATGGTGCCGATCCTGGAAAACTAATGAAAACCGGTATTGATGCCATGTTGGAATCATTAGACCCTTATACCAATTACATTCCTGAATCGAACATTGAAGATTACAAAATGATGACTACCGGACAATATGGTGGTATTGGAGCTTTAATTCAAAAGCAAGGAGATTATGTTGTTATTTCTGAGCCTTACGAAGGTTTTGGAGCTTACAAAGCAGGCTTAATGGCTGGTGACAAAATTTTAGAGGTTGATGGTAAATCTGTAAAAGGGAAAACCACTAATGATATTAGAGAGTTTTTATTAGGACAACCGGGAACAAGTATTGAATTAAAAATCGGAAGACCGGGTACAGAAGAACCTTTTGTAAAAAAAGTAGTACGTGAAGAAGTAAAGATTAAAGATGTTCCTTATTATGCTATGATGAAAGATTCTGTAGGCTATATTAAATTAAATGGCTTTACAGAAACTGCAAGTGCTGAGGTAAAAGAAGCTTTTTTAAAATTAAAAGATCAAAACCTTCAATCGTTGATTCTAGATTTAAGAGGAAATGGTGGTGGATTGTTAAAAGAGGCAGTAAGTATCGTTAACTTTTTTGTGCCGAAGGGGACAGAAATTGTAAGTACCAAAGGAAAAATTAAAGATTGGGATAAAACCTACAAAGCTGAATCGACTCCACTAGATACTGAAATACCTCTGGTGGTATTAATTGACGGAGGTTCTGCTTCTGCTTCTGAAATTGTTTCCGGTTCATTACAAGATAATGACAGAGCAGTGGTAATTGGAAATCAGTCTTTTGGTAAAGGATTGGTTCAGTCTGTTCGTCCTTTAAGTTATAATTCAAAACTAAAAGTAACAGTTGCAAAATATTACACACCAAGTGGAAGATGTATTCAAAAATTAGATTACACACACAGAAATGAAGACGGAGAGGTAAAAGCTGTTGCTGATTCTTTAATCAGTGAATTTAAAACGGTAAAAAACAAACGTCCTGTTTTTGATGGGAAAGGAATTGCTCCTGATATCAAGGTAAAAAGAGAACCTATTAGTGATGTATCGGTGAGTTTGCTTACTAAAAACTTATTTTTTGGTTATGCAACCGATTATCGACTAAAATATGAAGAAATTAATAACCCTTCTGAATTTATGTTAAGCGATAATGATTATCAGGAGTTTGTAAATTATTTATCAGATAAAGATTATTCATACACTACTGAAAGTGAAGATTTGCTAGCCAAATTGGAAGAAACCAGTAAGGAAGAAAAGTATTTTGAAAGTATTCAAAAAGAGTATAATGAATTGAAAGAAAAACTATCTCACAATAAAAAAGAAGACTTATTTACTTTTAAAGATGAGATTAAACGAATTCTTGAAACCGAAATAGTGGGTCGTTATTATTACCAAAAAGGTCAGATAGAAATGTCATTAAAAGAAGATCCAAATATTGAAGAAGCAATTAAAACATTAAACAATAAAGAACTCTATCAGTCCGTTTTAGCAGGAACTAACAAATAAAATGGCGAAGGCTTTAGTTTCTTCTTTATTACGCCCCTCTTTTTTATACCTAGCGGGCATCATTTTTATTGCTGTTGGACTTTCCTTATCCAAACCACTAATAAGTATGGGACAAGGAGTTTTGGGGTTAGCTTGGATATTAGAAGGAAATCACAAAGAAAAAATCATTGCTTTTTTTAAAAATTCCATTGCTTGGGCACTTATTTCCTATTATGTGCTGACCATTTTAGGCCTACTTTATACTTCAGATTTCGATTTTGCATGGGATGACATTAGGAGAAAAATGCCTCTTTTTGTGATTCCATTTGTGTTGTTTTCCAAAACATTTTCTTACAAAGAACTTAAACTGGTTTTTAGCATTTTTATTGGAGGGGTTTTATTGTCTTCATTTTGGAGCATTTTTGTAAAGCTCGGAGGGTTAGGTATTGAAATTACAGATGTAAGAGATTTATCAAGATTTAATTCTCACATTAGATTTGGACTTGAAATTTGTTTGGCTATTTTTCTAGGTTTTTTTTACATTAATAAAAGTTCTAGTTTAAAAGAAAAAATTGTTTGGGTACTGATTATTCTTTGGCTCATCATTTTTATGGTCCTCATTTCTTTAATGACGGGGTTGGTTGTTTTTATGATAAGTACATTTTTACTTTTCATTTTCAATTTAAACCGCATTTCATCTTCTTTTTTAAAATTTTCAAGCATTATCTTTTTGTTGGTGATTACCTCTATTGCTGGGTATAAGTTTTACTCACAATACCATTTGTTTTTTCAAGAGGTTGAGAGCTTACCTTTAAAGGACTTTACACCAAATGGTTCCAGGTATTTTCATTCATTAGAAAGAACAGGGAAAGAGAATGGGTTTTATGTTTGGAGAAATTTAAGTCAGAAAGAATTAGAAGCCGCTTGGGAAAAAAGAAGCACGATTCCTTTTAGGGGGAAAGACCATAAAGGACAGCCTTTATCTACCACTTTAACTCGTTTTATTTCTTCTAAAGGTGAATATAAAGATAGAATTGCTGTCGAAAAACTTACAAATACAGAAATTAAAGCAATTGAAAATGGAATTGCCAATGTTCGTTTTTTAGAAATATCAAGTATTGATAAACGATTATATGATTTATTTTGGGAGCTAGAAAATTATTATTCCGGAGGAGATTATAATGGACATTCTCTTATCATGAGGTTAGAATATTGGAAAACAGGAATAGACATCTTCAAAAACAATTGGCTTTTGGGTGTTGGAACAGGTGATATACAAAATGTTTATTATGAACAATACAAAGAAAACAATAGCCTATTAAAACCACAATTTCAACTTAGAGCCCACAATCAATATATTACTGCAATGGCTACCTTTGGCATGATTGGTTTGATAATTTTTTTATTTTTTATTGCTTACCCTATTATACAAACCAAAGCACAAAATTCATTTATTTATTTAGGCTTTTTTATTGTTTTGATAATCTCAATGATTACCGAAGATACTTTAGACACACAAGTTGGTATTAGTTTTTTTGTGTTTTTTAATACCCTTCTTTTATACCATAAAAAAGAACTTACTTAGTCTTTTTTCTTTTATAAATTCCATAAAAGGCTTGTTGTAAAAAATTGTCATGTTCATCATAAATAGACCAAATCTGACTAACTGTACCATCAGGATTATTTACCCAAACTATTTCGTTGTAATAAAAAGCTACTTTTTGTCCCGGAATTAAATCACTTTTCAGCTTCATTCTGTCATTTTCATAATTACCTTTCAAAATTAAAATACTTCCTTGATTATCAAGCCATAATTGGTTCCAAGAGCTATCTTTAGGGTTAAAATAATTGTAACTTGTGCCTTTGTTGACTCCTGTTGATGTCCAGTTTTCTTGAATAACACAGTTTTCATATTGTTTTTCAATTCTATTTTCTCCAACTAGGTTTCCTAAAGTATCATACACATCCCACTTTCCTATCCAAAAATCGAATTGATTACTTTGTGAGTAATTGCACCCTTTGTTTTGAGCATTTGAAAATGCTGGTATAAATAATAATATCAATATTAATCTTTTCATCTTTTATATTTTAACTCCAATAACACATACATCATCAATTTGGTCTAAATTGCCTTTCCATTCATCAAAAGTTTGGTTGATAATGTTTTTCTGTTCTGCTAAAGACTTATCCTGAAGAGTCAATAGTAGTTTTTTAAAGTTAGCAGATTTAAGTTTTTTACCCTTATCACCTCCAAACTGATCGGCATAACCATCACTAAAAGTATAAATAGAATCTCCTTTTTGAAGTTGAATTATTTGTTCTGTAAATGGTTTTATATCTCCTGAGAATAAACCAACAGGTTGCTTATCAGCCTTATGCTCAATTAATTCATATCCTTCTATAATAAGATTATCTGAATCTTGGTTTGTTTTATCTGTTTTTCTGATAATCCAAAGAGGATTGTTGGCTCCCGAATAACTTAACTGATTGGTATTTTTATTCCAGACACAGAGTGCTAAATCCATCCCATCTTTTTGCTGAGTATCTACCCCTTTTTGTTCTAGGGCTTTAATAATTTTATCACGCAATCTATTCAATATCTCAGCTGGTTGGGTAATATTATTTTCCACTACAATTTCATTGAAAAAACTAATTCCAAGCATACTCATAAAAGCTCCAGGAACACCGTGTCCGGTACAGTCTGCAGCCACCCATATAGCTAAATTATTTTCGGTATGAAAAGCCCAAAAGAAATCTCCACTTACCACATCTTTTGGCTTCAATAAAACAAAGTGTTCTGGTGAAATTTGATGCCAATATTCATCGCTGGTTAAAAGAGCTGTTTGTATTCTCTTTGCATAATTGATACTATCTGTAATTTCTTTATGTTGCTCCTCAACAATCTCTTTTTGTTGGGTAATTTCTGTGTTTTTTTGTTGTAATAAGATATTATTCTTTTTACGTTGTTGACTACTTTTAAATACCACCAACACCAACACAAGTAATATTAGCCCAACCCCAAAAGAACCGTAAAGTTGAATTGATTTTCGCTTACTTTCTTCATCAGCTTTTGCCAATTTCACATCTTTTAAAGCATTTGTTTTATTTAATAATTCTATTTCTTGTTGCTTACGTTCATTTTGATATTTCTTTTCCATTTCATTGATAAGCTCAGTGTTTTCTTTATTGGTAACACTATCAGCCAAAGCAATATATTGTGATTGATGATAATAAGCTTTTTCAAAACTTTTTAAACTCTCGTAAGTTTGAGATAACCCTTCGTGAGCTTTTATGATATACTCGGCATACCCTGTGTTTTGAGCATTTTTTAAGGCATCTTGATACAATGCCAATGCCTGATGATTTTTCCCTTTTTTATTGTAAATTTTAGCTGCAGCAATTTGTGAAATTGCCAATTTTCCATGTGCTCCAATTTCTTTTTTAATGGAAATTGATTTTAACGCATATTCCAAAGCTTTATCATTGTCATCAGTTAGTTCAAAATTTGCGCTCAGGTTATTATAACATTGTGCAATTAAGGGCTTATCTCCCAATTGAAGAAATAAATCCAACGCTTCTAAAAACAGCTTACGAGCTTTAATGTATTCACCCAAATAATCATAAGCTGTTCCCATACTGGTTAAAGAAATACCATATTGTTTTCTGTCGCCTATGTTTTTGGCATCTTCTTTTTGTCTTTCATAAATTTTTAATGCTTCAGTGTAGTTTTTTTGCCCTAAATAAATTAAACCAATATTGGATAAGGTGCCAATCGCCATTCCTGTATCACGAAGATTTTCGTAAATATTCAATGCTCTTAAATATAACTTTAGAGCTTCTGTAGGGTTTCCGGCAATATCATGCATTATTCCGGTATTATTAAATGATTGTCCTGCGCCAATACTATCACCAATTTCTATTTTTATTTCTCCCGCTTTTTCAAAGTTTTCCCTAGCTTTTTCATATTCACCTGAGTAATAAAAGGCTATTCCAATATCATTGAAAGCTTCAGCAACTCCATTTTTGTTGTTGTCTTTTAAGTGAACTTTTTGGGCTTTTTGATAGTATTCAACTGCTAATGGATACTTCCCTATAGCTTGAGCCGATAAGGCATATTCTCGATATGCTTCGGCAATTTCTTTGGCAATTTTGGTTTTTTTAGATAAGTCTATAGCTTTTTGATTAAAAAATAATGCTGAATCAGGTTCATTTTTTCGGTAATTAGCTGCTAACTGTTCCAAGGCTAAAATCTTAACCGTATCATGTTGATTTGAATTTACAATGGTGTTTAAACTATCTCTCCAAGTTGTTGCATTTAAAACAAGTACAGAAAAACACAATAGTATAAATGATATGCCTTTTTTCATCTTTTATATTTTAACTCCAATTACACAAACATCATCTAGTTGTTCTAAGTCTCCTTTCCATTCTTCAAATGCTTGGTTGATGAGTTCTCTCTGTTGTTCTATGGTTTCATTTTGGATTGAGAGTAGTAGTTTCTTAAAATTCGCTGCCTTGAATTTCTTCCCTTTCTCTCCTCCAAATTGGTCGGCATAACCATCACTGAAAATGTATATGGTATCTCCTTTTTGTAATTCTATC
>JACJZA010000023.1 GCA_020635825.1 Flavobacteriales bacterium | reverse complement strand
TTATTTCGTATTAGGTAAAGAGGATTGAATGCTCCAGAATACTGAAGTTCAAGTGTTTTTGGGTCATAACAACAAAGCGACAAATCCATACCGTCTTTTGTAGTTGTTCCAGTTGTTGAGTTTCTGTGTAAGGTTTGGCTAATTTCTTTATTTAATGAATCAAGAATTTCTGCTGGGGTATCACATTTTCCTAGTGCATTGTTTAGGGCGTTATAACCTACAATACTCATAAAAGCACCAGGCACACCATGTCCTGTACAATCGACAGAGGCAAAATACACTTTACCATTCTTCTCTTCTATCCAATAAAAATCACCACTAACAATATCCTTTGGTTTATATAAAACAAAAGAGTTAGGTAATATTCTTTTCACCAAATCGTCTGGTGGTAAAATAGCTTCTTGTAATCTTTTTGCATATTTGATACTATCGGTTACTTCCGTATAAAGCTCACTAATTTTTTCGTTTTGTTTTTCTATTTCCTCTTTTTGCTTAACTACTTCTGCAGTACGTTCGATTACCTTTTGCTCAAGTACCCTTTCATTTTCTGCTAAATCGTCACGCATTTTGAGCAAGGCATGTCCCAACTCATCCTCTTGACTTAAAGGTTCATAATTGGTTGAAAATTGTCCTCCTCCAACTGCATTAGCAAAATCTTTGGTACTTTTTAATCCTAAAACCAATCTATTTAATGCGTTTGTCATTTCTCCAATTTCATCACTTCTTTCTTTCAAAGTTTTAGTTGGAAAAATTCCTTTACTTAAATCCAATAATATGTGTTTTAGAATATAAATTGGTTTAACAATTGTTCTAGTTGTAAACAAGGCAATTAAAATACCCCCCGCAACTAATGCAATCCCTAATATTCTAAACAATTGTTTAAGAAAACTAAAAGATGAAAGCATAGTTTGCGTAACCTCATCAGATTGAAATTTTTGATTGGCAATAAGGTCATTTAATTGAAACAATATCTCATTGGTTTTCATGTAGATATCACCCCCATCGCCCACCATAAAGTTAGCTAAAAATTTAGCTTGAGGATCTTCGTAACTATCCCAATCAGGCAATAAAAATTTAACCTCTTCTTGTAGTTCAAAAAGTTCTTTTAGATTTTTGAAAACCGTTTTAATTTTTTTCTGATCCTTTTCAGGCCAATGAATAGCTAATTCTTTAATTCTTTTTTCTAAAAAAGGATAATCTCGTTCACTTAAACGATTTAATTTTTCTTTATCGGGATGATCGGATTGAGATTGGATATAAATCCAGTTAAAAACCAACATTTTAGAACGAACAACAAGGAGTTTCAATTCTTCCAAAGAGGCAACAGATGGATTATTTACTGTTGTAATTTCTTCGTTTATTTCAATACTTGTATTAAGAGTATTATAGGTTGTATAAAAAACAACAACTACACAGAATAAAAGGACACCAAATCCAGTTCCTATTTTTTTTCCTATAGTAAATCTAAACGCCATTGATGTTAATCATTTTTGTCGTTTAAAGCTTCTAGTTCTTTTTTGTAAAATGCTTCTTTTTCTAAATCGTTTAAGCCATGATAGATATTTACTAAGCCTAATAAAGTTTCTTTCAAATTCCATTTCAATTCATATGACTTAAGCATATAAGGTTCTGATTTATGGAACAAACCGACACAAACGTCTTGTAATTTATCTAGACTTTCTAAGTCCATATCATAATCCATGTTGTTAATGATACTAGCTGCTTCATTGTAATACAAAATTCCAATATTATAGTTAGAACTACCATTATCAGCATCGATTGCTAACACATCCTCATAAATACTTTTAATCTTATGTACATTGATAGAATCTAATTTGTTTTCTTGTTCTGCATGTTGATTTAGCATTGAAGCCAAAGCCAATTTAAACTTCACATCTTGAGCATCAAAATTTAATTCAGGATTAGTTAACAACATGGTTGACTTATATTTTGCATAATTGCTCTGAGCCTCTTCATAATGTTGAGGGGTTAATGAGCGTGCTGCATCGTTGTATAAAGTAGAGGCTAGATAATTTAGCATTTTAGAAGCACTTTCGGTGAATTCTTTCACTGTATCGATTTGTAATAAGTTTTCCAAAGCGCTTATAGCTTCTAACCTGTAAGTGGAGTTTTTATCATCCTTTTCCTTGTTTTTGTATAATTCTTTGTATACAAAACCTTTGTAATACCAAGTTTTAGCTAATTTATTTTCTTCTTCATTAAGTGCAGCCTCATCAATGTATTTTTTTGCACTATCTAATTCAGATTTTTGCAAATAAAACAATGCTTTTGACACTCCATCTTTTCCAATGAATTGAGCCATTGCTAAATTGCTAATTAGCAGAATTAATGATAATATGTAAATCCCTCTTTTCATTTATTTTACTGAAAAAGCCAATGCTTCCAGATTTGAACTTACTTTTAATTTATACCTTTCAACGTTCCCTTTGTTTAACTCAAACTTTTGTCTATTATCTTTAATAATAAAATTGATTCCCGCTCCTTTATCAACCAATCCATTATCTTCGGTTACAATAAGTGTGCTATTATTTTTTAAAGCTTTTATACAACTTGAGAGTTGTGCGCTCTTATCTCTGCTGATGTATAGAATATGACACTTGGATAAATCTTCAGCAGTATTAAATTTCTTAACTTGAAGAGGTTGATTGGCTACTTTTTTGGTTTGAGTCATTTTAGTTAGCTCACTATATAAAGGAGATTCTCCAACTACACCAATTGTAAATTCCCCTTCTTTATATGCTTTAGGCCATTCTATATATTTTGTAAAATTATATATAAAAACAGCTTTTATTTTGGCATTAGTATCTACTACCCCTCCAGGTTTGAATCCTGAATGAATCATAAAAAATGAAAATAATATGAATACTAATTTTTTCACCAAAAGTCGTTTTGCAAAAACCTGACCAAAAAAAATAATTTAGGAAAGATACAAAAAAAATTAACAGAACTCCAAAATCAAAAAAAGACTACTTTAATTCTTTTTCCTTCCTTTTCCTGATTTTCTTCCTCCTCCTGAAGAACCAGCACTATTTTTGTCTTTGCTTTTAGGTTTAGCAACTGCTGATTTATATCTGCGTTTTTTAGATGAAAACACCGATTGATTTTTCAACTTAACGGGTTTTTTGGATATAGAATGAGAATATAATTTGGCTTTAGACTTAGTTCTTGGCTTTTTGGTTGAAGTAATATTCGGACCTTTTTTGTTTTTACCAGAAAATGCATCTCTATGCTTAGGAGCTTCATAAGTGCTAGATTTTGCTGAAACAGATCCTGAACCTTTCTTTTTCCAAAACTGAGCAGATGCTGTATTAGAAAAACACAAGGTAAAAACTCCAATAAGTATGATAAATAAATACTTCATAAATAAAAAAGCCTAATTAAAATCAAATTAGACTTGGCTAAATTGTTTAATGAGGCGTAAATATAATAAGATGACTTCTTAATAAAGAAATTTAAAAGTTCTACTTATTAACATTTTGTGAAAATTGTTAATAAGCTATTGTTGTTCATTTGATGATGCCATCGAGATTTGCTCTATATCCCTATCAAACAAATACAACCCACCTTTGTCAGAGCCAATCATTCTAAGTTTATCCATTATAGTTCTTGCTAAAGCTTCTTCTTCAATTTGCTCAGCAACATACCATTGCATAAAATTATGGGTGGTGTAATCTTTTTGATCAAGGCAAATTTCAACTAAATGATTAATCTCATTTGAAACCATTACCTCATGGTCAAGTAAGGTTTGAAATAAAAAATTCAATGATTGATAATCTTCGTCAGGTTTTGTTAATGCAGGGATTAATGCCTTTCCGCCTCTTTCATTTACATATTGCACCAATTTAAGCATGTGCACTCTTTCTTCATCTGAATGTTTGTATAAAAATTGAGCAGTTCCTCCCAATCCTTGTGTTTCAGCCCATGAAGCCATAGCTAAATAAATTTGTGAAGACTGAGCTTCAATCAAAATTTGTTTATTTAATGCTGTTTCTATTTCTTTTTTTAACATCTTTTTAGTTTTCTTTTATGACAAACATAGGTATTTCTGTGTGACAAGTCAATGCATTGGTAATACTTTTATGAAAAATCTTTTCAAAAAAATTGTGTTTTCTTGAAAGTACCGCCAACATATCACATTTGTTTTGTTTAACAAAAGAATTGATTCCTTCTAAAACATTTTCATTTACTTCAAAGTTAAAATTATGCTTTACATCAGACAGAATTACATCTAATCTTTTGGCTTCATAGGATTTTTTGGAAGAGTAAAATTTGTCTTCCTCTTTCTCTATATTAATGATATATGTTTCGGCATCAAACTTTTGACAAAACTGAATATAAACATCAAACACTTCGCTTAAATTAATATCTTCAAAATCTGATGCAAATGCTATTTTATTGATTGAAAATTGAGTTGCTTTTTCAGGAACAATTAAAACGGGTTTGTCAGCATGTTTTACCACTTCTTCGGCATTGCTTCCTATTAAGACCTCTTTCACTCCACTCGCTCCTTTGGTTCCCATTACAATTAAATCTATATCGTCTATTTGAGAATAATCATCTACCACATTAATAACATCTCCAACTAAAGCCTTGGTGATAATATCTAGATTTTTATGATTTGAAATGATTTTGTTTTTATAATCCATCAAGTCTTTTTCTGCAACTTCTTTTAACGTATCAGTCAGCCTACCAGTCATTGGAGCTGAAGTAGCATAAGGCATTTGAAAAGCATGAACAACATGTAGCTGCGCATTAAACTTTTGGGCTATTTCTATCGCAAATTGTAATGCATTTTCAGCATTTTGAGAAAAATCTGTTGGAAATAAAACTCCTTTCATAAGATGTTGTTTTATTCAAATATAAAGAATAAACAACTTGTAAAGAAATGATTTTTATCAATCATGAATAAAAAAACGAAAGCCCCTTCCATGTACATTCATAATTTCAATTCTTTCATCTTTATTGAGGTGTTTCCTGAGTTTAGCAATATACACATCCATACTCCTTGCGTTAAAATAATTATCGTCTCCCCAAATTGCTTTTAAAGCATAGGTTCTTTCTAATACTTTTCCGGTATTTTGTGCCAACAATCTCAACAAATCATTCTCTTTTGAAGTTAATTTTTGTGTATCACCATTCATTGACAGCTCTCTCTTTTGATAATCGAAAACATAGTTTCCTATATTATATATTTTTTCTTCTTGTTCTTGGGTTTGTGATTGAGTTCTTCTCAATACTGCATTAATTCTAGCCAACAATTCTTCCATACTAAAAGGTTTAGTAATGTAATCATCTGCCCCTGATTGAAACCCTTGAAGGGTGTCATCTTTCATTGATTTTGCAGTTAAAAAAATGATAGGAATCGTTTCATTGATTTTTCTAATCTCCTTTGCTAAAGTAAAGCCATCCTTTACTGGCATCATTACATCAAACAAACATAAATGATATTGATCTTTTGCAAATAAAGTAAATGCTTCATCTCCATTAGCTGCCAAAGTTGTTTTATATCCTTTTGCTTTTAAATAATCACTCAATAAATTACCAAGATTTACATCATCTTCAGCCAATAATATTTTTACGTTTTTTTGCATAGATTATTAATTTTCGTTGTATGAATAAGGTAAGTAAATTCTAAATGTGGTTCCTTTTCCAATCTCACTCAAAACTTGTATTTCTCCACCATGCTTTTCTACTATTGCTTTTACATAGTTTAACCCCAATCCAAATCCTTTAACATTATGAATATTCCCGGTAGGAACTCGATAAAACTTCTCAAAAATCTTATTAATATCTTCTTTTTTGATACCAATCCCTTTATCTGAAACACTTAACAATAACCCTTGTTTGAAATCTTCAGTTTTAATTTTTATAACCGGAGATTCAAGAGAATACTTATTAGCGTTATCCAATAAATTGTAAATCAAATTAGTAACATGGACTTTATCAGCAACTATTGTATTTATTTTCGCCAATAATTCTTTCTCTATTTTCCCTTGTTTATTCTCTACTTGTATAAGAATATTTTCTGTGACTTGTTTAATGATTTGATGTATATCTAATTCTTCTTTTTTGAGTTTCAAGTCTTTATCCCACATAGCACTTTTCAAAACACTCTCAACCAACAACCCCAACCTTTTGTTTTCTTGACTTATCATATTCACATAATTGCTACTTGTTGAAGGGTTGTTGCAAATATCTTTATCAGACAAAGCCTCACAAGCTAGGGAAATGGTTGATATAGGTGTTTTCAACTCATGAGTCATGTTGCTTATAAAGTCATTTTTAATCTCAGATAATTTTTTTTGTTTGAAGATAGTTTGAATAGTATAAGTAAATGCCCATACAATGATAATTAACAATAATACTGATGTCAGTAACATTAACCACATCGTTTTTAATAAATACCCTTTCTGATGAGGAAAATAAATGCTTAAAAAATGAGGCTCCTCAAGAATGTCGCCAGGAAATAGTTGAGCATAATAATCTGATTGTCTTATTTTATTAATATTAGAAAGTGAGTCAACCAATAGTCCATTGCCATCATAATCAAAAACTCCATATTGGAATGATGCTTTTATTCCTCTGTTGATTAATTCAGATTTTAAAAGAGAGTCCAGCATTTGTTTATTCACCCTTTCAAGAATTGTTCGGTATTTGTTAGTTTGATATATACTTTTCAACATATCGTCTAACAACATTAATTTTTCTTGTTGTTTAAAATTAAGTGTAGAGTCTTTTACCTTTTGAAGTGATTCTGTTGCGATTCCTGTTTCAAAACCAACACTTACTTGTAACTGTTCATTTCCATTTTCTGAAACCGTTTGAATGGTTTTTTGATATAGCTTTCCACCATGAGTTTGCTGTTCTTGTTCTTTTATGGTATAAGTGATTCCGTCTTTTTCAAAAATCGTTGTGCTATCATATTGGTTTTGTTGCATATTATAAAGCAACTCAGCTCTTTGATTAAACAACTGTTGACTTTGTTGATGAAATTTTACCCGATTTAGCGATTCTATTTTTTCTAGCTTATTAGAAACCGAATACAATGCCGATTTAACATCTCTACTAAATTCTTCTTCTTTAAGTGTTACTGCATTTTCTATCCAATACAACTGAATGGCTACAAGTCCTAGAAGTGCTGATGTAATTACAGCAATTAGTAAGTATATAAATTTCTTTTTCATTAGCGTTAACAAAAATACTTGTAAAGCCTATCAAGCCCTTTCTGTTTAACACTTTTTAACATTTGTTAACGTAGTTTTAACACGTAAGCACTCATAACAAAAGTACTTTTGACCATAGAAATTACCTCCAAAAACATACCTTCCTGTTTAGTTAGTGCAAATGAACCCCGCAAAAGCGGGGTTTTTACTTTTTATGCACAAGCAATTGTAACAACAGAAACTGCACATTGTTCACTTTTTAAAACTTTAATACATGCCTCTAAGGTTGCTCCTGTAGTAATTACATCATCGACTAAAAGGATATGTTTATCTCTAATTTTTTCTTGATTTCTTAATTCAAAAATTTCGGCAACATTTTCCCAACGATTAAATCTACTTTTTTTCGTTTGAGTTTCAGAAAATTGATTTCTAAATAAAACGTCTAAACAAAGTTCTTTTTGCATTGAACTTACCAATCCTTTGGCAAACCATTCACTTTGATTATAACCTCTTTTTTTGTGTTTTTTGGGATGCAAAGGAACAGGAATAATCAAATCTACTTTTTCAAACAAAGAAGAATTCATTAATTCAAACCCATAGAGAATCCCTATCTTCTCACCTACTTCTTTTGCTCCTTTATATTTTAATTGATGTAACAAATTTTGAACTTTATTCCCTTTATTGAAATAATAAAACGCTGCTACTGATTCTACATCTACTCTTCCCCAAAAGATCTTATTTAATTTATTATCTACATCTAAATGAAAATTGGTTTTTGGTAAATGTATTTGACATGGTGTACAAATTTCTCTTTCGTGTTTAAGCAACGTGCCGTTACAAGCATAGCAAAGTTTAGGAAATATTAAGTTGAAAAAATCGTTAATCATACTATTAGTTTATACACAGCTCTGTTTGCATAACTTTTCATTTATAAAAATACAGCTTTTTAAAAATCATTTACTTTTGATAATCTAAGTTAATAAACCGATGGAAAACACGAAAGAAACAATAGGAAATAATAATGCATTGCCAGAGAAAAAAGGGAGTAAAACCAATAAACTACTAGTTGTAGTTATTATTCTTTTATTAGGATTTTGTGGTTTTTTAATCTGGCAAAATTTAGAACTACAGAAAAACTTGGAAAACAAGCAGATTGAATATGTTGAAGTGACAGATGAAAGAGATAAAGTAAAACTTGAATTAGAAGATATGTTAGCTCAATATAACGCAATGGAAACAAGCAATGAAACATTGCGTGCTGAACTTGAAGCTGAAAAAGCAAAAATTGAAGATTTACTTAAAAAAATGAAAGGAAAAGATTGGTCGATTTATAAATTAAAAAAAGAGACCGAAACCTTGCGCACCATTATGAAAGGGTATATTCATCAGATTGACTCATTAAACACTGTAAATCAAGAATTAAGGGCAGAAAATCAAGTGGTAAGAAATGAATTAACCTCTGAGAAAAGTAAAACTGAAAACTTAACGAAAGAAAACGAAGGTTTGTCTAGTAAAGTAACTATTGCTTCTTACTTAAAAACAGTTGGGTTGCGCACATATGGAGTGCGAGTAAAAAACGACAATACAGGAAAAGAAATTGATAAGGCCAAAAAAACAGATAAAATTAGAACAACTTTTACCATTCAAAAAAATGATATTACTCCCGCTGGAAACAAATGGATTTATGTAAGAATTTTAACGCCAGATGGTAAAGTTTTATCTGAAAAAACAGACGATTCCAACAAATTTGATTTTAATGGAATACGAGGTTTGTTTAGTGTGAAAAAACAAATCAATTATCAAAATCAAGAAATGCAAATTACTATGGATTGGGTTAAAACCGACGAGTTTTCTGTTGGTGAATACAACATAGAAGTTTATGCTGATGGTGTTGATATTGGAAAAACAAAAATGACCTTGAAATAAGTAGCATTATTCTTTATTTTTGCGCCCTTTTAAATTTAAATTTCATGAAATACATTCTTACAAGTACATTCTGTCTACTAATAACTTTTTGTGCTTTTTCACAAACTACTGAAGCAGAAGAACATCTTAAAAAACAAAGAAAAGATAGTCTAGATGGTTGGAGAACTGGGGGCGTAATATCTATCAATTTTACTCAAGTAAGCTTAACGAATTGGTCGGCCGGTGGTGACAACTCGATTTCTTTAAATGGGTTAACCAGTTTATTTGCTAACCTAAAAGTTGGAAAATCTACTTGGGATAATAGCTTAGATTTAGGTTATGGTATTTTAAAACAAGGTGATGCTGGACTACGAAAAACCGATGATAAAATTGACTTTATGTCAAAGTATGGCTACAAAGCTTTTAAAAACTGGTATTATGCCGGATTGGTTAATTTTAAATCACAAATGGCTCCCGGTTATAATTATCCAGATGACTCAACAGTAATTTCGAAATTTATGGCTCCTGGTTATGTTTTAGGAGCAATCGGTTTAGATTATAAACCAAGTAATGCTTTTACTCTTTTCATATCTCCCTTAACTACTAAAATGACCATCGTCGCTGACGAAACTCTAGCTAATGCTGGTGCTTTTGGTGTTGAGGCTGCAGAATATGATGATTTTGGGAAATTAGTCACAAAAGGGAAAATGTTTAGAACAGAATACGGTGGTTATTTAAGGGCTATTGTAAATGCTGACATTATGAAAAACATAAAACTTCAATCAAAATTGGAGTTGTTTTCAAATTATGCAGAAGAACCAGACCACATTGATGTAAACTGGGAAACTTTAATTGCGTTAAAAGTAAACGATTACATTTCAGCTACTATCAACACTCAATTAATTTACGATCACGACATTGATATTGCCGTAGATGAAAATGGTGATGATATAATTGACGCGGTTGGACCAAGAGTACAGTTTAAAGAAGTTTTAGGAATTGGTTTTACCTATAAGTTTTAATAAACTCTAAAATATTATTGAAAAACCGAATGATATGTACCATTCGGTTTTTTTTGTGTTTAATTTTTAATTGATAATTACTTATTTTCACACATTGTTTGGTATACAGGCAACTAAAAATTAAAACTAACGTCTTTCAAAAGTGTTATAATGGATCTTGCGGATCAAGACATATTGTTCGGCATTGTAAAAAAATGCATTAGCGGAGATCAAAAAGCTCAAAAGGAGCTCTATAAAATGTTTTATAGCAAAATGATGAATGTTTGTTTTCGCTATTCAAAAAACGCCGATGATGCCGCTGATTTATTGCAAGATGGATTTGTAAAGGTCTTTATGAATTTAAAACATTATGACAACAAAGGTTCTTTAGAAGGTTGGATTAGGCGAATTATGGTTAATACAGCTATTGATTTTTATCGAAAAAGTAAAAATTTCAATGTTGTTGAGGATGAAAATGATTTTATACTAGAAACATCAAAAGTAGAATCAGAAGATCATATTTACAGTCAATTTGGAGTAAGTGATATTATGGATGCGATACAACAATTATCTCCAGTTTATAAAACTGTTTTTAACATGTATGTTATAGATGGCTATAAACATCAAGATATTGCAGAGCATTTAAACATCAGTGAAGGGACGTCTAAATCAAATCTAGCAAAAGCTAAATCGAACCTTAGAAGTATTTTATTAGCAAAAGAAAAGAAATATTACCATGAGTAATTTTGAAGATATTATAAAAGAAAAAGCAAATCAATTTGAAGCTCCATATAATGAAGCTCATTGGTTAGCTACCCAAAAAAAACTTAAAATAGCAAAAACCAATTTGTTGCTTAAAAAGGTTTTTTATACTGTAATTACTGTTTCCGCAATTTCTACCATTGGTTATTTTATTTTTTCGCCTTCTATCATTAATGAGGAAAAATCAATTTCATCATTACCAAACAATACAATAAGTAATGAAACTCCTGTTTCAACTATTCATTTGGATGAAAAAGAAAACACTTTCACAAAAAGTAAAGAAAATCAACATGTTAGCAAAAATGATGATCAAAAAGAAGTAAATGAAACGCAAGAAATTTCAAATGTTTCATCAACAACAATAGAAAAAGAAAATTTAACCAACTTACCTACTTCTTCTGATAACAACTCTTCATTACCTGAAAATAAAAATGAAATAACCCCAGAGCTTTATGTGAGTTTTAAATTAAATAAAACAAAAATCTGTTTGGGAGAAGTGATAAAAGTTGAACCTTCTGCTTATAAAAACATTTCTTATACTTGGAATTTTGGTGATGGGAATACATCTTCAGAATCTTCACCAAATTATATTTATCAAAAACCCGGAACTTATACTATTAGTCTAAAAGGAATTGATTTAAAAACGGGTAAATCAGTTATCAACGAACAAAAAGAAGTAATCACTGTTCTTCCAACACCCGAGGCTTCCTTTACTTATACAGAAGAAGCTGAAATGCATGATGATAATAAAATTTTGTATCCATATACTCAATTTAAAACACCTATTGATAACACTAATACTTATATATGGAATTTTGGAAATGGAAATACTTCAAAAATTGCTTCTCCTAGAATTATTTTTAATGAAAAAGGAAGCTATAAAACCACATTAATTGTAACTAACAAACAAGGTTGTTCTAACTCTTCAACTGTAATTGTTAGTAATAAAAATGCTTTTGTGCTTTATGCTCCAAATGCCTTTTCTCCTAACCAAGATGGTGATAATGATATTTTTATGCCTAAAGCTTTATTAACATGGGATATTTCATTTGAAATGATAATTAAAAACAAATCTGGCGAATTAATATATAAAACTAATAATGCTAATGAAGGGTGGAATGGAAAATTAAATAATCTAGGATCAACGCTTGACCAAGATATTTATTTCTGGCAAATTATCACTTTCGATTCAGATGGTATTTCGCATCAACATGCAGGTAAAATCAATTTGATTAAATAATAAAAAAAGCCACTTGTTAAGTGGCTTTTTCGATTACAAATATTTTTTCTAAAGACTTTTTGTTCTACCCCCATCAACAGGAACATTAATTCCGTTGATATAACTTGCAGCCGGAGAAGCTAAAAAAGCAACAGCATTTGCAATTTCCTCAGGTCTTGCAATTCTTTTCATTGGTACTTCATTTGCCATTTCTCTTTGAATCTCTTCTATTGGTTTTCCTGTTTTTTGAGACTTATTCTCAATAATTGCTTTTAGCCTAACAGTATCAGTAGCTCCAGGTAAAACATTATTTACGGTTATATTGAATTGCCCTAACTCATTGGCTAGTGTTTTACTCCAATTTGCAACAGCACCTCTTACCGTATTTGAAACTCCCAATCCATTTAATGGCTGTTTTACAGAAGTAGAAATAATATTAATGATTCTTCCATAACCTTCTTCTTTCATTCCATCTTTTACCAATTGTACTAAAATATGATTGCATATTAAATGGTTAGAAAAAGCTTGAGCAAATTCTTCTGGTTTCGCATTTTCAATAAGTCCTCCTGCAGGCCCACCAGTGTTGTTGATTAAAATATGAAATTGAGTATTGTTAATTTCCATATAATCCTCTAAGGTTAATTTTAATTGGGGAGGAAAAGAAAAATCTACTACTAAAAAGTGATGTTCTTGTCCTTTTGAAGTATCTAATTCTTTTTTAACGGCTTTTAATTTTTCTTCGTTACGTGCTACTAATAAAACATTCGCACCCAACTTTGCTAATTCTATTGCAATTGCTTTACCTATGCCCTGTGTGCTTCCACAAACAATTGCATTTTTACCTACAATACTTAAATCCATAATTATTTAGTTATAAAATCAAAGTTGATAAATAATTAGATATTTCACAATAGTAATATTTTATAATAAGATGTTGATATATGATATTTTAATTATCAATGATTCTTGTTAAATCCTAATGGAGTTCTTTTTAACTGATAATTTTTAAACCCCTGAAACTCAAATAAAACAATAACTTCAAAGACAACTCTTACAAATACCCCCTTTTTAGAATGCTAATTTTCAGATTGTTTTTGTTTTTTCACAACGACATGTTTTTATATATTTAATTGCTTAATTATCATTTTATTAAAATGAACTACATTATAAAAGGATTAATTCTTTCTATTTGCTCTGGGTTGCTAATTTATTTTGCATGGCCTGTGAATGGAATATTTCCTTTAATATTTTTTGGTCTAGTTCCTCTTTTAATAGGGTTAGAAATAGTAATAAAGAATCATCGAAAACTTTTATACCTGAAGAGTTTCTTACTCTTTTTTACATTTTATTTCATTTGGACACTATTGTCCTTAACATGGCTTTATAAAACAGCCCCGGATTCTTATCTAATTACCTCATTACTAACAACAATTAACTATAGTGTTATCTTGTCATTCTATCCAATGGTTTACATTAAACTTGGTAAAAACTATGCCCTTGCTTATTTTGCAAGCGCCATTTTACTTACCGACTGGATTAGCCAAGTGTATTCTCTAGGGACTCCTTATTTCAATCTTGGTTTAGGTCTAGGTCAAACACCTTGGCTGATACAACACTACAAAATTATTGGAGTAGAAGGTGGTAGTTTATGGATAATACTGTCGAATATTTTTATTTTCAATTTAATTTCAAACAAGAATTATTTTTCTATTAAAAAATGGACTCCTATTATTGGTTTAGTTATCATAGTCCCAATTATTTCAGTTATTACTTTTTCAATTCCTGAAAATTCAAATGAAAATACTCTTGTTGCCATTCATCATTCCAACATAGATCCAAACACTAAAGAAGCTTATGAAAATCCTATTCCTGTTATTGATTCATTATTTAATTCTACATTTTCAGGTCTAAAAAAAGTTCCTGATATTATTGTCTGGCCTGAAACCATTATAATTAGATTAGGTTGGTTACACAAAATTGATACCGAACCCGTAATAGTTCATTTGAAAGAAAAATTAAAAAATTATCCTAATACTACATTAGTTTTTGGTGCAATTGGTTTTTCTCATGCTGACTCAAAAAAAGAAATAACTCGTTACACCACATATGTTGAGGATGGGAATTACTATTTTAACACTCACAACTTAGCTGTTACTGTTACTGCTAATTTACCAACACTTATTACAAGTAAAGAGCTATTTATACCCTTTCACGAACAAATACCTTATTACAATACTCTACCTTTTTTAGCCAACCTTATTGATGCATTAGGGACACGAGCTATGTTTTCTCCTTTTAAAGGGGGGAATAAACTTACTCAAGACTTAAAAGGTCATCACTATGAATCTGTTTTATGTTATGAGAGTTTATTTTCTCTATTCATGATTAAAAAATGTACTCGAAAAATTGGTGCAATTCTTATTCACGCAAATGAACATTGGTTAAAAGATCTAAATGGATCAAAACAATACTTATACGAAAATGTAGCAATTGCTATTCAAGGAGGGAAACCTTTAATTAGAAGTTCTAATGGAGGTGCAACAGCTGTTATATCTAAAAAGGGAGAAATTTTAGATGTTATTTCAGGGGACGCCCCCTCAACAATTTTAAAGAAAGTATCCTTAAATTATTCAACCACTTTTTATAGTCATATAGCTGGTTCATTTCATACTGGTGGTGGTATTTCAAGTATTCTATTATTATTTATATCAATTATTAAACGTCAACAAAAAAAATAAAACCATGAAAAAATTATTCTTCATTTTCTTTATCATCTGTGCTGCTACTAATATTTCAGCACAAACAAGTTCTTCTTTAAGCAATTTGAATGGTAAATATGGATTCATTTATAATGATAATAAAAGACTAGTTGAATTTATTACATCGAGTAATACTTTTATAGAATATGATGAAAATGGAAACCAATTAACAGATGGAACTTTTACAAAAAAAGGAGATGTTTTTATTTTAACCCCTATTGTTAAAACCAATGCAAGCCAGATTAGCATACCTGTTAACTTTAAAATAGTTGAAAATCTTCCAAAAAAAATTGTTGTAGTATTTAACTCATCTGAAGTAGATAATAAAAAATTGAACTTATATAAACTATAAAATTATGAAACGAATAATAACCCTTTTTACACTTTTAATTACTATTATCTTTGAAAGTAATGCAAGTTCAACTAGTACAGAGATTTCAATAGTCCCAGCTTCTCATCCAAACTCTTGTGTAGCCCTTCAACTTGAAAACTTAAGTGCCGGAAGTCACACTTGGACGTTTAATCCTGCGGTTGTTAATGCCGCAACAGGCATGACTGTTAGTTCAGTAAATGCCACAACGGGATCTGAGCCTATTGTTTACTGGACAACTGTTGGGGACAAACAGGTTTGTTATGATGGTACCTGTGAATGGTTCCATAGTTGTAATTGTAATCCTTTAGCTGCAGATGATTTCGAAAATGCACCCCTTGTATGTAATACAGAACTATATTGTGGAACTACATCTAGTGCTTATGGTGCTGATCACGAAGGAGATATTGAACACGAAGGTTCTATTGAAAATAACTCTTGGATTGAATTTGTTGCTGATGCTTCTGATGTTGTTTTCAACATCTCTGTAGAATCTGGCTGTTATATTCAGTTCGCTGTATATCAGTATAATACATCAGCAGGAGGAAGTAGTTATACATTAATGACTGATATTGATTGGACTGATATTGATGTTGGATTTACAGGGACTCAAACAATAACTGCATCAGGAATGACTCCAGGAACATCTTACTATCTACACTTTGATGGTCATGGTGGAGCAGAGTGCGACTATGAGATAGGATTCCAAAGTGGTGTTCAAGTTTTAGAAGTTGCGGCTTCTGCAACTACTGTTTGTTCAGGTGATCCAACAACATTAACCGTAACACCAAATGACCCTGGGGCCACTTATACATGGACAGACAATCAAGGAGGGGGGCCTTACCCTAATAGCTCTTCTATTGTCGTCAATCCAACCGTAACAACAACCTATACAGTCGATGTTTCTGGAGGATCATGTTCAATAAGTGATTCTTATGATGTCACTGTAAATATTGACCCTGGATGTGCACCTTGTGCTAATCCACCTACCTTAAATTTATCATCAACCAGTGGTTCTACTTGTGTTTCTACTCCAATAACTATTAATGGAAATACTTTTGGAGGAAGCGCAACTAGTGTTATTATTACAGAAAATGGAGCAGGTTCTGTAAGCCCAACATCATCAGGTTCATCTCCATTTGGGTTTACTTACACCCCTGCGGCTGGTGATGCTGGTAATAATGTAACTATTACTGTAACAACAAATAATCCATTAGGCGCCCCATGTACTGAAGCTATACAAACTTATACATTAAGTGTAACACCTGAGACTACTCCTACTTTTACTCAAGTACCTGCTATTTGTCAAGGTGATGCACTCTCTGCTTTACCTACTACTTCTAACAATGGTATCAACGGGTCTTGGTCGCCTGCTTTAAATAATAATACAACAACCCTCTATACTTTTACACCTACTGCAGGACAATGTGCTACCACCACCACCATGACCATTACGGTCAATAACCCTACCACCCCGACTTTTACTCAAGTACCTGCTATTTGTCAAGGTGATGCACTCTCTGCTTTACCTACTACTTCTAACAATGGTATTAATGGCTCTTGGTCACCTGCTTTAAATAACAATGCTACAACTCTTTATACTTTTACACCTACTGCAGGGCAATGTGCTACCACAACCACTATGACTATTACGGTCAATAACCCTACCACCCCGACTTTTACTCAAGTACCTGCTATTTGTCAAGGTGATGCACTCTCTGCTTTACCTACTACTTCTAACAATGGTATCAATGGGTCTTGGTCGCCTGCTTTAAATAATAATGCAACAACCCTCTATACTTTTACACCTACTACAGGGCAATGCGCTACCACCACTACCATGACCATTACGGTCAATAACCCTACCACCCCGACTTTCACACAAGTACCTGCTATTTGTCAAGGTGATGCACTCTCTGCTTTACCTACTACTTCTAACAATGGTATTAATGGGTCTTGGTCGCCTGCTTTAAATAATAATGCAACAACCCTCTATACTTTTACACCTACTGCAGGGCAATGCGCTTCCACTACTACTATGACCATTACGGTTAACACTTTACCTCCTGCAATTGATCAAAATCCTACTGTTTGCGAAGATGCTGGAACTCCAGGGACATCAATAGGAATAGACTTAACAGCTTTAGATAATTCTATTAATGGAGGGAGTGGTGCTACAGTTACTTGGTATACTAATCCGGGATTAACATCCCCTGTTGTAACACCTACAAATGTCACTGTTAACGATAATGATGTATTTTATGTGTATGTAAATAATGGAACTTGTTCTGATACAGCTACGGTAACTTATACTGTAACTTCTCCTGTTGCTCCTACTGATCCTATGCCTGAAATATGTGAAGACAATGCTGGTTCAGGTAATGCAGCTAATATCGATTTAACAAGTTACAATAATGCTGTTTACGCAGGAGGAGGAACCCTTACCTGGTATCAAGATGCTGGGCTATCTACTCCTGTTGGTAATCCAAATGATACAACAATTACTGATGGAATGGTTTTATATGCAGATGTCGTTGATGGTTTATGTACGATTACTACTCCTGTTACTTTTTCTATCAATCCGCTACCGACATCGAATCCGACGAATATGGAGATGTGTGAGGATGTAGTTGGAAGTGGGCAAGCAACATTTGATTTAACAACATTAGACAATACTATTAATGGAGGTTCAGGAGATGCAGTAGCATGGTTTACTGATGCCGCAACCAGTAGTTCAATTGCTACACCTGGAGCTTATGTATCTGGAAGTACTACGGTTTATGCTTTAGTAACAGATGCCTCTACTTCGTGTACTGATACTGCTGCTGTAGTATTATCAGTAGTTTCTGCGGTTGAAGCAGGTGCAAATGGTGTTGATCAAATTTGTAATGCCAATGGTAATACCATAGATTTAAATACCTTGTTATCTGGTAATTCAACTACTGGTGTTTGGGTAGAAATAACATCTAGTGGTCAGTTTGATGATATCACCGGAATATTGAATGCTTCAGGGCTAGCCGCTGGTAATTATGATTTTTCATATGCCGTAATCGGAACTTCTCCTTGTCCTAATGATACCTCCTATTTTACCATTACTGTGAATCCTCTACCAACAGCAAATGATTTAACCCCACAATTATGTGAGGATGCAGGTACGCCGGGAACGGTAGCTGGCGTTGATTTAACCTTGTTAAACAATTCAATAGATGGTGGAGCAGGTAATACCTTAACCTGGTATACTGATGCAGGATTAACTATTCCTGTGGGTACTCCAACAAATACTTCTGTTAATGATAATGATGTGTTCTATGTATTAGTAGATAATGGAACTTGTTCAGATACAGCAATGGTAACTTATACGGTAACCAGTACCATTGCTTTAACAGCACCTGCTCCTGTGTTGTGTGAAGATGCAATCGGTTCAGGGAATGTTGCTAACATTGATTTAACCAGCTTCAATACTTCGGTATACAGTGGTGGTGGTGCAACATTTGATTGGTATACTGATGCAGGATTAACTACTCCTGTAGGAACTCCAACCAATGTAACGGTGAGCAATGGAACTTCTTTTTATGTAGATGTAACAGATGGAAGTTGTAATAATAATGATACTTTAACATTTACGGTGAATGCACAAAGTGCTGGAACAGTTGCTCCAACTATTTGTAATGGAGATGCTGTTATTGTAAATGGAACCATTTACAGTAGTACTACGACTTTGTCAGGAACAGAAATATTCACCGCTGCTAATGGTTGTGATTCTACTGTAACGGTAAATATTACTGAATTACCATTAATTACGGCAACATTAGATTCAACAGTATGTAATGGTGGTTCTTTTGTGTTCAATGGAACAACTTACGATGCTGCTAATCCAACAGGAACAGAAATATTAACTGCTGCTTCTGGTTGTGATAGTGTAGTGACCGTTACTTTAACAGAGCTTCCTGCTATTACGGCTACGTTAGATTCAACAGTATGTAATGGTGGTTCTTTTGTGTTCAATGGAACAACTTACGATGCTGCTAATCCAACAGGAACAGAAACATTAACTGCTGCTTCGGGTTGTGATAGTGTGGTAACTGTTACTTTAACAGAACTTCCTGCTATTACATCAACAGTAGACTCTACAATATGTAGTGGTGATTCTTTTGTTATCAATGGAACCACTTATGATGCTACTAACACTTCGGGAACAGAAATTATGATGGCTGCTTCTGGTTGTGATAGTGTAATCACCGTTACGGTTACTGTAAACCCTGCTTTATCAGCAACTCCTGATCCAGTGGCTGCTGTTTGTTTAGGAGAATCTATTATCTTCACTGCTACTGCTACCGGTAATGGTACCATTACTTGGTATGATACCGATGGGGTTACTCCTATTGGAACAGGAAGTCCTTTTGATGCTACTGGGTTGATTACATCAACCGGTAACTATACTTACTTTGTAAATGAGGCTGGTACTTGTGCTGATGCTTTAACTCCGGTGAATGTAACCGTGGGTGGTGTAACAGCATCCATCACGGCTACTCCTAATAGTGGATTTATGCCATTAGAGGTGACCTTTACTAATAATAGTACAACTGGTCTAGGTATTGTTTATGTGTGGGATTTTGAAGGGGATGGTACTCCTGATGATAACTCTTTTGAACCAACTCATATTTACCCTGATTTAGGAACATATGTAACTTCATTAATAGTGACTGATGGGGTTTGTTTTGATACAGCTAGTGTGATTATCGAAGTAATTGGTGAATCTACTATCTTAATCCCTAATGTATTTACTCCTAATGCCGATGGTCAAAATGATGTGTTTACTGTGAGTGGTACTAACCTTGAATCGGTAACAGGTCAAATATTTAACCGTTGGGGACAAAAACTATATGAATGGGATAATGTCAAAGGTTATTGGGATGGAAGAACCCTTGCCGGTGAAGAATGCCCTGATGGTACCTACTTCTACATTATTGAAGCTACCGGTCTAGATGGTCAAGAATACTTCAAAAAAGGTGGGTTTAGTCTTATTAGATAAAGACAAGAAAATAAAAAAACCGCTCAAATTGAGCGGTTTTTTTTATGTAGGAAAATTTATATTAAACTATTTCCCAAGTAACTCCGCTATTTATAAGTTCGTTTACACTCGAGTATTTAGCTTTTTGTTTTTCATTTGCTAATTGATGATAAACACCTTCATCAAATGATGAAGAAGTAACATTTCTTATAACCCCAAATGCAACAGGAAAATGAGGGGCAGACATGTTTACTAATAAATTGTGCAATGTGTCATTTACAGAATAAGCATCATGAATTAAAATATCTGCTTCAGTTATTCCATTTTCACCAATGGTTACTACTTCTAGTTCTAAATTTTTAAGGACAAGTCCTTTATTATTTTCTTTTCCAAAAATCATAGGTTTACCATGTTCTAACCAAAGTTGAGCATCTAACTTAACATCTTTATTTGTAACAGGGTCAAAAACTTTATCATTGAAAATAACACAGTTTTGAAGTATTTCAACCAATGATGTTCCTTTGTGTTTTTCTGCTTCAATCAACACTTCAGTCATCCTTTTCGGGTCGATATCAATAACTCTGGCAAAAAAAGTAGCTCCCGCTCCCAAAGCAAGTTTTCCTGGATTAAAAGCCCTATCGGTTGTTCCTTGAGGAGATGATTTAGTTACAATTCCTGTTTGAGATGTCGGAGAAAATTGACCTTTGGTCAAGCCATAAATTTCATTGTTGAACAAAAGAATATTAATATCAATATTTCTTCTTAAGGCATGAATATAATGATTCCCTCCAATAGCCAAAGCATCTCCATCACCGGTAACTTGCCACACACTCAAATTAGGATTGGCTAATTTTACACCAGTTGCAATAGCAGGGGCTCTACCATGAATGGTGTGAAACCCATAAGTTTCAATATAATAAGGGAACCGTGATGAACACCCAATCCCTGATACAAAAACAATATCCTCTTTGTTTTTACCTATTTGTGGTAAAGTATTTTGAACGGCTTTTAATATCGCATAATCTCCACAACCGGGACACCATCTTACATCCTGATCAGTAACAAAATCTTTTGCTGTTAATATTTCTTCTGCTAAATGATTCATTTTTCCCCTCCTTCTAAAATTTCATTGAACTTATCTACCAATTCTGCTTTAGTAAATGGTAATCCTTGTACTTTATTATACGTTTTATAATCAAATTGTGGTAACTCCGAACGTAAAAGTTTTACAAACTGACCAAGATTTAATTCACACACCACAATATTTTTATAATTAGCAAATATTTCTGCCGTATTTTTAGGTAATGGATTGATATAATTAAAGTGAGCAAAGGCAACATTTTTTCCTTGTTTCTTTAACTCATTGTATGCTGTCAATAAACTTCCCTGTGTTCCTCCCCAACCAACTATAAGCAGTTCTGCTTGTTCTTCTCCTAGCACTTCTAGATGAGGAATAAAATCAGCTACTTTTTTAACTTTTTCAGCACGTAATTTCACCATATTTTCATGATTAGCCGGATCGTAAGAAACATTTCCTGTTACTTCTTGTTTTTCCAATCCACCAATTCTATGTTCAAATCCTTTTGTTCCAGGTACAGCCCATTTTCTTGCTAATTTTTCATCATCTCTCAAATATGGTTTCCAGCTATCAGGATTATTTTTTTCAATAACTGAAGGTTCAATTTGTGGTAAATCTTTTGTGTTTTTAATACGCCAAGGTTCTGCTCCATTAGCAATAAAACCATCCGTTAATAAAAGAACAGGGGTCATATGCTCAACTGCTAATTTTGAAGCCATGTAAGCATAATCAAAACAATTGGCTGGTGTACTAGCAGCAATTACAATTACAGGGCTTTCTCCATTTCTCCCATAAACAGCCTGTAATAAATCTGATTGTTCTGTTTTAGTGGGCAACCCAGTTGAAGGGCCTCCCCTTTGAACATCTACAATCACAATAGGTAATTCTGTCATCATTGCCAAACCAATTGCTTCGCCTTTTAATGCTAACCCTGGTCCTGATGTAGTTGTAATAGCTAAACTTCCTGCAAAACTAGCTCCAATAGCAGAACAAATCCCTGCAATTTCATCTTCAGCTTGAAGAGAAATTACATCAAATCCTTTGTGTTTAGAAAGTTCATGTAAAATATCAGAAGCAGGAGTAATTGGGTATGAACCTAGAAAAAGTTTCAATCCAGAATTTTCTGCAGCTGCTAAAAAGCCCCATGCAGTTGCAATATTTCCGGTAATACTTCTGTATTTTCCTTTAGGTAAAGTTGCTGCTTTAATTTTGTATGATGAAGGAAGCAACTCAACTGTTAAAGCATAATTATAACCTGCTTTTAATGCAGCTTTATTAGCTTTTGCAAGCTCAGGATTCTTTTTAAACTTAGCATCTAAAAAATCCTCTGTAATATTTAATGGACGACTGAACAACCAATATACAATTCCCAAAGCAAACATGTTTTTGCTTCGTGTTCTGCTTTTGTTTTCTATATCAAATTCAGCAACACTATCTTTAGTTAACTTAGTAATTGGCGCTTCAATCAAATTATATTCTTCCAATGTTCCATCTTCTAATGGATTAGAAGTAAATTGCGCCTTTTCAAAATCTTTAGATTTAAAACTATCGCTATCTATGATAATTGTTCCTCTGTGCTTAATCCAATCTAAATTAGCTTTTAAAGCAGCTGGATTCATTGCTATCAAAACATCCGCCTTGTCTCCAGGTGAATAAACATTAGTATTTCCAAACTGAATTTTAAATCCACTTACACCGGCAACGGTTCCTTGAGGAGCACGAATTTCTGCCGGGAAATCAGGGAAAGTAGATAAATCGTTCCCAATGAAAGCTGTTGTGTTGCTAAATTGAGACCCCGTCAACTGCATTCCATCTCCAGAATCTCCTGCAAATTTTATTACAACCTCATCTATTTCTTCTATTCCTTTCGTCATTTTCAATAAATTAATGTGCAAAGTTACGATATACAGGCTTACAAATCTTTTTTATTATCTGGATTTATGTTTATTTAAATTTGTTTTAAAAAGTCTTATTAAATAAGTGATTTTAAAACAAGTTACTCTATTTTTGAATCGTGACTCGTTTTCTCCATATACTTTTGATGTTGTTATTTATTTCTGTTTTCGGAAAAGCAAATTCAATAGATAGCCTTTTTGAAATTACCGGAAACAAAAACAGCAGTTATAAGGAAAAGCAAACTGCTTTTAAATCTTTATTTGATACTTACAAAAAGAATAATGCCGATTCGGCTCACTTTATCGCTGATAAAATTTTTCAACTTGCTCAACCACAAAACAACTTGATTGACTTTAGTAATGCATTACTCTATCATGGTATTACTTATGAAAATTTTTCTGAATTAGACAGTGCGATTATGAGTTATCATAAATCGTTAACTTATGCTAGAAAAAGTAGAAATAATAATCAGGTAACAAAGGTTTTAATTAATCTTGGCGGCACATATAAAGATATTGGCAACCCTTCAAAAGCCCTTGAATATTTAAATGAATGTGTAAAATTGCTACTGAAAATAATAACCAGGAAGATGTGCAAAAGCCTATAATTCAATTGGCAATTCTTATTTAAAAATAGCTGATTATTCTAAAAGCACAGGTTGCTTTTCTTAAAGCTTTAGAACTAAATAAAAATCATTAAAAATGAATTATACAGAAACTGTTATTACCAACAATGTTGGTAATAACTATTATTACACGTTCAATTATGATAAAGCAATAGAGTATTATTACTTTCTTTAAAAAATACTGAAAAAATAAATAAATGAATTTTTATTGTATCTGCTTACAATAATTTAGGAATAATTTATAGAGACTTAGGTGAATTAGACAAAGCAATGGCTAACACACAAAAAATCTTCATTATTTTACAACCAACAACGATATATATAACTCTCTCTTGCCTATAATACAATAGGACTAATTTATAAAGAGCAAAAAACTAGACAGTGCTCTTATTTATTTTAACTGTCGTTAGTTCTAAAAACAATATTCAAGATTCTGTTGGAAGGCATTGATTTATAACAACATAGGAGACATTTATATTGAAAAAACAACATTATTCTCGCAAGAAAAAACTTATCTAAAGCATTGTTAATAGCAACTCGATATAACGATTTTTATAATATTGCAACAGCTCACTTATCACTGGGAGATTCATATTTTAATGATGTTCAAGCATTAAATCATTACAAAAAAGCAGCTGAGATTTCTTCAATTTCATAGCATAAATGCATTAACTATTTTAGCTACGAAAAGCTATATAATTATTACAAGAGAACAAACAATGCAAAATAAAAGCTCTAATTTTTTACGAAAAATACACTGCTTTAAACGACAGTTTGGCCGGTGAAAAAACAAACTTAAAATAGAAGAAATTGAAACCATTTTATGAAGTTGATAAAAAAAAATACTGAAATTTTATTGCTTCAAAAGATAAAGAATTGAAAGAAATTAAAATGAAAAGAACAACAAGAGAAATCTAAAGCTCAGCTTATTCTTATTGTTCTTGTGTTTGTATTGTCCTTCAGTTTAATTATTTTTGTTATTCGCTATAGGCAGATACAAAAACAAAAATCAACTCACTTGAAAAAAGAAGCTTAAAAGTAGAGACTGATATGCTTCTGAGCCAAATCAACCCTCTTTTATTTTTCAACTCTCTTAATTCTATTCAAACCTTTGTTTCTACCAACAAAACACTTGATGCTGAAAGATATTTGTCAAAATTTGCTACTGATGAGATTGATTCTAGATAATTCAAGACAATCATTCATCACATTAGAAAAAGAAATAGAAACTCTTACTTTATATTTAGAATTAGAAAAATTACGTTTTGGTAATCAGTTGGTTTCTTATCAAATAAGCTAAACGATATAGACGATGAATTTACTTTTAGTGCCTCCTATGCTTGCTCAACCACATAGAAAATGCTATTCTTCATGGATTTAATTGAATGGACTAACGACATGATAAACATTGATTATTCGATTCATAATAATAAAATGATATGTACCATTGATGATAACGGGATAGGTAGAAAAAAGTCAGCTGAACAAAAACAACCTCAACATCATCAAAAAACATCATTAGGTATTAAAGTAACACAAGAAAAGAATTGAGCTATTATCTCTAGAACATCAAATTCAACTTAAAGTGCTAAGATAATTGATAAATTACATGAAAATGGGGAAAGCATAGGAACAAAAAGTAATCATAGAAAATGCTGTATCAAGAATAAAATATAAAGCAATAATTAATGACGATGAGGAGCTTGGTAGAAAGCCATAAAAAAGCTTATAGAAAATATGCCCCTAACACTTTCATAGAATTAATAGATGATGATAGCGTTAAAATGAACTTTTTCATTTTAAGTCATCAGATAGATGTAGTTTTTTTTAGACATTAGAATGAACGATGGGACTGGTTTTGACTTATTGAAAAACTACCCAAAATTGACTTTAAAATTATCTTTGTAACAGCTTATCAAGAACACGCAATAAAAGCCTTTAAATATAGTGCAATTGATTACTTGTTAAAACCCATTAATCCGGATGAATTTATTGCCGCCATAGATAGGTTAAAACAGAAACACAAATTGAGAAATAGAACAAAAAGTAAACGTTTTTAATTAAAAATAAATCCGATTTAACAAAATAGCTTTACCTACACTTAAACGGTTTAAAAAATGGTTACTATTTCTGATATTATAAGAATTATTGAATCGGACAACAATTACACCTTTATTTCACCTTTTAGACGGCTCTAAAATATGGTTTCAAAAACATTAAAAGAATATGATGAGTTATTATCTTCTGAAGGGTTTTTAGAGTATATAAATCTCATCTAATAAACATTGCTTTTGTAAAAAGAATATATAAAAGGAGAAGGGGGTTATGTTATTTTAGAAGATAATACTAATATTGAAGTTTCTAGACGTAAAAAGGAAAGTTTATTGCAACTTTTAATAAACTAAAAAAGCAGAGAAGATATCTCTGCCTTTTTAAGTATTTTTCTAGTTATCTAATTGTTTCCAAACTCCGCCTAAGTAACAGTAAAATGGTTATCTGTTCCAACATAAATTTCTCCTTGAGAAGGGTTTGCAGGAGGTGATGGCATTTGTTGTAATTTTAAGACATTTTCAATAGTAACTTTACCTGTAGAAAAATCACCCGAAATTAATTTTGAACCTGTACCATTCCAGTTGTTTCCAATTATTAATTTTTATTACTCCCTGTTTCGTAATAACCTGCCCTATATCCTATAAAAACATTTCCACTGCTATTAGTTGGAGATTGTAGCCCTGCATTTGCTCCTATAATTGTATTACTAGAGCCATTATTGTTTAAATAAGCGGAGCTACCAATTACAAACATTTTCTACTTCCAGTGGTGTTGTATCTCTCATTGCTTGTGAGCCAAGTGTCAGTTACTTGCACCTGTAGTATTATCTAATAATGAATATACACCCATACCAACATTTAAATTTCCAGTAGTATTACCAAACAAACAAAAAGTTCCAAGAGCTGTGTTAGATCCAGCGGTATTGTTTTTTAAAGCTCCTTCTCCTATTCCAATATTATATTGACTGGTTGCATTAGTTGCTCCCGCATTATCTCCTATATAAATATTATTATTATTAGGATTTAAGTTTTCATTGGTTTCCAGTATTATCACCAATAAAATATTTCCTTGATGTGCAGGGAAAGAAAGAGACCTACTGTCTAACAACATCATTTGTTTACCTCCGTAGTAAACATAATTTCGTCATTATTAGCAATTCTTTCTACTTCAACTTTTGTGTTATTATAGCATCTCTAATAATATCAAAATAAGTTGGTGCAAAAGCTGCTAAACTAACACTGTTCCCACCTGAGATACTTAAATCTGTACCTGATAAAGACAATGTTTGCAACTCATTAGTAGCGTCAGAATCAGCATCATCTGGATTGGTAATAAAACCTGCATCATTTGTTAACTCAGATGTATTGGCAGGGAATTGAAGGAGTATTCACTAAATCATTATAATCTCCACTAAATGCATTTTCTGCTGTTTTAGCGATTACAGCATAAGGAACAGTTAATAATGAGGATGTTTCCATCAAAGTATAATTACTACCGCCATTTTCGTCCATTTCATGCTTGTATAGCTGTAATCGCCAGTCGTCCAATCTATCGTTGAAAAAATCACCTAGCGAAACATTTCCTTGACCAACACCAATGGTAAACAATCCATATTGATTGGTAGCAACTGAATGGTCTTCTGTATATACAGCTACTCCATTATCTAAAATTGATATTTGAACAGAAATATTCTGGTTGTTCATTACCGCTCCAGCTGAAGTTCTGGCAGACAGCCTGATAGTTAAAAGCATTAGGTGTTTGCACTTAATAAAGTAGCAACACAAAAGTGATGCAACAAAGTAATTTTATCTTTTCATAATCTCTATTTTTATTGTTTTGTTATTTTCATATACTTTTTGTTGATGCTTTTTTTAGAAACAAGTTCCAGCAAATAAATACTATCTTCATAGTCAGATAAGTTAATCTTTGTTTGACCATTTATAAGCTGCCCTTCATTTAAAACTTTACCTGTTAAGTCAATTATTTTAAAGAAGAAGTTATCCTCTGCTTTTAGGTAAACATAATCTGCCGTTGGATTAGGAAACACCCTCAATGTTGATTATTTCCTCTGTTTTCTGATTAATTGATGTCAGTAAAAACATGGGCTGTTGAAAGCCTTGTGTTAAATGAGCATTACTTTTGCTGTAATATTGTGGTTGCCACTTCCCATGGTAGAGCTTATCGAACCATTAGGCTGTTCCATATAAGTTCCTGTTGAGGAAACAACTTCCATGTCAATACTTTGTGCAAAAGCTTGCACAGAACAGATGGTTAAAATTGGTAATACTACTTTTCTCATAAATTCTTGATTTAGTTACAAAACAAATCTATTGCGATTGTGTTCATCGAACAATCAAGAATGAGTTATCGGCAGGTTTAAATGAGTTAATGGTTAAATTATGGCAAATTATCATCCAATTATCGAAAAAGTTGAATTTTATTAGCCTTATAGATTTATTATACTTGAATATTTATTTACTTTGTATATTAATTTCAAAAAAGAGGCATGGACAAACATTCCTATTTGAGTAATGCTGATGGAGCTGTAATTGAAGACTACTACCAACAGTATCTAAACAACCCTGAATCTGTAAGCGAAGGATGGAAAAAGTTTTTTGAAGGATTTGAGTTTGCTCGTAAAAACTACGAAACAGATGTTCCTGAAGGTTTTGACAAAGAATTTAAAGTACTTGACCTAATCAATGGTTACCGTTCAAGAGGTCATTTATTTACCAAAACTAATCCTGTTAGAACCAGAAGACAATACTCTCCTACTTTAGCAATCGAAAATTTTGGACTTGAAAAAAGTGATCTTGAAACAGTTTTTCAAGCGGGTAATGAAGTGGGTATAGGTCCAGCTAAGCTTTCCGAAATTATTGCTCATCTTGAAGAAACTTACTGCCAATCTATTGGAATTGAATATACTTATATCAGAAAACCTGAAGAGGTAAAATGGATTAAGGACAAGTTAGAAGTTAAAAATCGTTTGAAATTTTCTAACGAAGAAAAAAAACACGTTCTAAAAAAATTAAATCAAGCTGTTGTTTTTGAACAGTTTTTACATAAAAAGTTTGTAGGTCAAAAACGTTTTTCTCTTGAAGGAAACGAAGCTTTAATACCTGCTCTTGATGCATTAGTTGAGTTGGGAGCTAAAATTGGAATTAAGGAGTTTATTGTTGGGATGGCACACCGAGGAAGATTAAATGTACTTGCCAACATATTTAACAAAACCTACGAAAACATTTTTAGTGAATTTGAAGGAAAAGAATACGAAGACAACTTATTTGATGGAGATGTAAAGTATCACTTAGGTTATTCATGCGACATCACTACAGACAATGGACATGATGTTCATATGACTTTAGCCCCAAATCCTTCTCATCTTGAAACCGTTGACCCGGTTGTTGAAGGTATTACTCGTTCAAAAATTGATACTTATTTAAAAGACGAAAAGAAAATCGTTCCTATTCTTATTCATGGAGATGCTGCCATTGCTGGACAAGGTGTTGTGTATGAGGTTATTCAAATGGCTCAATTGGAAGGATATAGAACAGGAGGAACCATTCATATTGTAGTTAATAACCAAATTGGTTTTACTACTAATTACCTTGATGGTCGTTCTAGTACTTACTGTACTGATGTTGGTAAAGTTACCTTATCTCCGGTACTTCACGTAAACGGTGATGATGTAGAAGCGGTTATCCAAGCTGTTCAATTCGCTATTGAATATCGTCAAACGTTCCATAAAGATGTATTTTTAGATATCTTAGGATATAGAAAATATGGACATAATGAAGGTGATGAGCCTCGTTTTACTCAACCATTGTTATACAAAGCAATTAGTAAACACTCTAACCCTAGAGACATTTACTTAAATCAACTAATTGCCGAAGGAGTTATCACAAAAGCAGAAGCTAAAACTGTAGAAAAAGATTTTGACGACATTCTTCAAGCAAGATTAAGCGATGCTAAAGAAATAGAGAAAGCTACGGTTACTCATTTCTTAAAACGTACTTGGGAAAATTATTCATACTGCAAAGCTGGTGAGTTTGACCAATCTCCGGCTACTGGATATGACAAGAAAAAATTAGTTGCCATTGCTAAAAAAATAGCAACACTCCCAACTGATAAAAAATTCATTAAAAAAATTACTCGATTATTTGAAGACAGATTAAATCAAATAAACGAAGGAACCAATCTTGATTGGGCTACTGGTGAATTGCTTGCCTATGCCACACTATTAGAAGAAGGTCATCCTGTTAGGATTTCTGGGCAAGATGTTGAAAGAGGAACGTTCTCGCATCGACATGCTGTGGTTAAAGTAGAAGATTCTGAAGAAGAATACGTGCCACTTAGAAACATTTCAGACAAACAAGCAGATTTTCATATTTATAACTCATTGTTATCTGAATATGGTGTTTTAGGATTCGAATATGGATATGGTATGGCTACTCCAAATGGGTTAACGATTTGGGAAGCTCAATTTGGAGATTTCTTTAACGGAGCTCAAATTGTAATTGACCAATTTTTAAGTGCAGCCGAAGAAAAATGGAAAACTCAAAACGGCTTAGTAATGTTACTTCCTCATGGATATGAAGGACAAGGAGCAGAACACTCAAGTGGTCGTATGGAGCGTTTCTTACAGTTGTGTGCAGAGTGCAATATGCAAGTGGCAGATTGTACCACTCCTGCTAACTTCTTCCACTTATTAAGAAGACAATTGCATAGGAATTTCCGTAAACCTTTGGTGGTGTTTACTCCAAAAAGTTTGTTGCGTCATCCTAAATGTGTTTCTAGTATTGATGATTTAGCAAAAGGAAGTTTCCAAGAAGTAATAGACGACCCAACAGCTAATGCTAAAAATGTAGATACTGTTGTATTCTGTACCGGTAAATTCTACTATGATTTAGTTGCTAAGCAAGAAGAAATGGGCGGGGCTGATAACATTGCCATTGTTAGAGTTGAACAATTATATCCGCTACCTCAAAAACAGCTAGATAAAGTAGTAGCAAAATATAAAAATGCTAAAAAATACGTTTGGGCTCAAGAAGAACCTCAAAATATGGGAGCTTGGACACACATGCTTCGCCATTTTACATCTGTTAAATTAGATGTTATTTCACTGGCAGAAAGTGGTGCTCCTGCAACGGGTTCATCAAAAGCACATGCACACAGACACAATGCAATTATCGATGAAGTATTTAAAAACTCATTGGTTACAAATTAATTAGAAAGTAAAAACGATACAATAAATTAAAAGCTATGGCTTTAGAAATGAAAGTTCCCTCTCCGGGAGAATCAATTACAGAAGTAGAAATTGCACAATGGTTAGTTGAAGATGGTGATTATGTAGAAAAAGACCAAGCCATTGCAGAAGTAGATTCTGATAAAGCAACATTAGAATTACCAGCTGAAGAAAGCGGTGTAATTACACTAAAAGCTGAAGAAGGTGATGTGGTTGCTGTTGGCGCTGTAGTTTGTTTAATAGATACTGAAGCAGAACCTCCTGCTGATTTTGTAGCAGGTGGAAGTGCAGAAGTAGAAGAAGCTGCCCCTGTAGTAGAACAGAAAAAAGAAGAAGCTAAACCAAACCCTATGCCAGCTAATGCAGCTGTAGCAAAAGATGTAAAAGCCACTCCGGTAGCAAAAGAAATGATTTCAGCTAATGGAGTAAATACCGCTAAGATAAAAGGTTCGGGTAGTAACGGAAAAATTACCAAAGCTGATATTGAAGCTTATTTAACCAGTGGTGTAAATACCGATTCTATGGTTGGATGGGGCGGAAGCCGTGAAGAAGAGCGAAGCAAAATGAGCATGTTGCGTAGAAAGATTGCTTCTCGTTTAGTATCGGTTAAAAACGAAACGGCTATGTTAACCACTTTTAACGAGGTGGACATGAAGCCCGTTATGGATTTAAGAAAAAAATACAAAGATCAGTTTAAAGAAAACCACGGAGTAAGCCTTGGGTTTATGAGTTTTTTTACCAAAGCGGTAACCGAGGCTTTAAGACAATACCCTGCTGTTAATTCTATGATTGATGGTGATTACATGGTAAGCTACGATTATGCTGATATAGGTATTGCCGTTAGTTCTCCAAAAGGATTGATGGTGCCTGTATTACGTAATGCAGAACAAATGAGCTTAGCCGAAATTGAAGCTGAAATTAAACGTTTGGCAATAAAAGCTCGTGATGGGAAAATTGACATTGCCGATATGGAAGGAGGTACTTTTACCATTACCAATGGTGGAGTGTTTGGTTCTATGTTGAGTACACCAATTATTAACCCTCCACAAAGTGCCATTTTAGGAATGCACAATATTGTAGAACGCCCTGTTGCGGTAAACGGAAAAGTAGAAATACGCCCAATTATGTATGTAGCATTAAGCTACGACCACCGTATTATAGACGGAAAAGAATCTGTTGGTTTCTTAAAAACAGTAAAAGAAATGATAGAAAACCCAACCAAAATTATTTTTGGAGGTAAAGAGCCCGAAGAAGTATTATTGAATTTATAAAATGGAAATCCCGCTAAATAGCGGGATTTTTTATTATAAAAAAGTATTATTTTTATACCTAAACAATAGGGTGGTGTGGCAAATTCCGCTTATCCAATAGTTAGCAACAATAAAAAATAGATATTGAAACCATTAAAACTCTCACTAATACTCCTGACTCTTTTAAGTTGTAAAAGACCACACCATGAGATTATAGAAAAATTTGAAGACAATTCAATCAAAATTGAACGTATCTATAATGACAAAGATGCTAAAAATGAATTCAAGTATATTGAATATTTCAAAAATCGTAACATCAAATTCGAAGGATATATTAAAGATAATTTTTACAGAGGAATAAAGAAAAACTATTATGAAAATGGAAATCCAATGGAGTTTTGCCATCTAACAGATTCTGGAGAATTTAATTTTTGTTGTCCTGATGGGTTTTATGAATTATTTCACACCAATGGGAAATTAAAGCAAACATATTATAGAATTAAGGGTAATATAGATGGAATAATAACTAACTATGACACACTTGGTATAAAGCGAAATGAATTATATGTTGAAAACGATATAAAAAATGGCCTTGCAAAACACTTCTATTCAACAGGTGTCATACGTTCAATTGAACAATATAAAAATGATACATTAATCAACTTTGTTGTCGACTTCTTTGAATCAGGAGACTCTTCATTTAGAGCAAATATCAACAAGGGGAGCATATATTTTCCGATAAAAAAATGGAATGAAGAAGGAGATTACATTTTTGGCAACTTTTTGGATAAAAGTGAAGAAAAAGTTAAATGGGTATGGAAGAATTCTCAAGATGAAATAATCAAAACCGAAATTTCTGAAGCAAATGAAGATGGATTTATTATTCCTGACTTTAAATAAAATTGCTAACATCATCTATATTTCATAGGGCAGTTGGTGCTAATTTGAACCAATAAAGCAATTAATAAACTCCGCCAAAGCTTTGGCTACTTAGTTAAACGAAAATTTAGTACTTTTAATTCGCCCTACAAAACATAGATTGGGCGTTACTCCCAAACCTTTGTTCCTTCGGTGCAATTTTGGCAAATATCAATGGCTTGTCTGTTGCTTAATAATGCCTTTCTAAAAGCCACATAACTAGCGTTTTGCCAAACTTTTTTTAAGGGTTGTTGGATAATGTCTCCCAACTGATGTTGTGCATCTTTATCAAAACAACAAGGTACAACTTTTCCGTCCCAGGTTATTACACAACTACTCCACATGCGCCAACATTCGTTCAGCATTTTGTTTTTAAGTCGGTAGGTTCCGTCTTTTTGCAACTTATACCTGGCATATTTTTCATTGGAGGGCATTAAGGGGTTGCCATGTTCGTAATCGTAAAGCTGAGCAGTTTTAAATCGTATTTCATCCACACCTAATTCTTTTGCCAATTGTTTGGCATCTTCTATTTGGTGTTCATTGGGTTTTACTACTAAAAACTGAAAAATAACATAGGGTGTTTTGGAGTTCAGTTCTTTTTTCCATTTAACAATGTTTTTAGTGCCTTCTATTACCTTACTCAAATCTCCTTGTTTGCGATAGCTTTCGTAAGTTTCTTGGGTGGTTCCATCTATAGAAATGGTTAATCTACTTAAGCCAGATTCTATGGTTTCTTTGGCTTTCTGGTCATTTAAAAAGTGTGCATTGGTAGAAGTTGCTGTGTACATTTTTTGTTGATGAGCATAGCTCACCATCTTTAAAAAGTGAGGATTGATAAATGGCTCGCCTTGAAAATAAAAGTTTAAATAAAAAGCATGTGCTTTTACTTCATCGATTACTTTCTCATAAAAATCGGTTTTTAAATTACCTTCAGGTCGAGTAAATTGTTTCAATCCACTAGGACATTCGGGGCATCCCAAATTGCAAGCAGTGGTAGGCTCTATGGTAATGCTCATGGGCAATCCTTTTGCATTTTTTCCGCCCAAATACTTGGCTTCATAAAAACTCCAATACACTTTTACGGCATTCCAAACCCTTTTCATTGTAAGTTTAGAAAGCAATTCAAGCGTATCAGAAAAAGCTGGCACCATTTATCAAAAATACGAATTCATATTGGCTGAAAAGTTGTAAATTCACTCTTTAAAATTTCAATTTTTTTGAAAAAATTACTGAGCATATTTTTCATCCTATTTGCATTTTCTACTTATGCTCAGTATTCCCTTAAAGGCAAGGTAGTAGACAGTAAAACTAAAGCGCCTTTGGCTTTTGTAAACATTTTAGACAATAACAACAGCGGAACAACAAGTGATATTGACGGAAATTTCACTCTCCATTCAAAAGCACCCATAAAAAGTTTAAAACTAAGCTATGTTGGTTATCAGTTTACTGAAAAAGAGGTCAGCAACAAAAAATATGTGACCATAGAAATGGAATCGACCAGCTATGAGTTGAATGAATTTGTCTTGTTACCAGGAGAAAATCCTGCCCATCGCATCATCAATAATGTTGTAGAAAATAGAAAAATTCACAATCCTGAAAAAAGCCTCAATTTTAAATACGAATCGTACAACAAACTTTACATAACAGGAGCAATAGACACCTCTATTTTAAACAACCCTGAAAAAATTGCTGAAATGGATACCTCAGACCAAAAAGCCATTGATTGGCTGGAAAAACACCATTTGTTTATGATGGAATCGGTTACTGAACGAAAATACATGCAGCCCGATAAAAGTTATGAGAAAATTTTGGCTTCAAGAGTTTCGGGATTGCAAAACAATACTTTTTCCTTATTAGCCACCGAAATTCAATCTTTTTCATTTTACAATGAAATGCTGAATGTCATGGGTAACTCTTACCTCAACCCAATTAGTGTTGGAAGCACCAATAAATATTTCTTTTTAATTGAAGACACCACTTTTAATAATGCCGATACCGTTTTTGTGATTTCTTTTCGCCCCAAAAAAGGGAAAAATTTTAAAGGGCTGAAAGGATTATTATATATTAATACCAATGGCTATGCGGTTCAAAATGTTATTGCAGAACCTGCTGTGGAAGAAGAAGGTTTTGGTGTAAAAATCGAACAACAATATCAACAAATTGAAGGCAGTTGGTTCCCTATCCAATTAAATACCACCATCTTATTTAAAAATGCACAAGTCAATAATTTTAAAATGTTAGGAATTGGTAAATCTTACCTCAAAAACATTGAAATAAATCCGGAATTGAATAAAAAAGAGTTTGGAATTGTTACCACCGAAGTAGCAGATGATGTGACCAAAAAAGATGATGAGTTTTGGAATAAATATCGTGGAGACACTTTAACTACCAAAGAAAAAGCCACCTACCATGTAATTGATAGTGTAGGAAAAGCAGAAAATTTTGATAAAAAACTTACCGGACTGGAAGCACTACTCACCGGAAAACTAAAATGGGGGGTAGTGGATTTAGATTTGGATCGATTTGTTCGTTATAACGATTATGAAGGATTTCGTTTAGGTGCAGGATTACATACGAATAGTAAAATATCTAAAGTATTCTCCATTGGTGGCTATGGTGCTTATGGTTTTAAAGATCGAACTTTTAAATATGGTGGAGACTTTAACACTGTGATTAGTAAAAACTGGGACATGGGGTTTAATCTTTCTTACCAAAAAGATGTGGTAGAGCCTGGAGTAGTTCAGTTTAGTAGTTATTACCACCCTTTGCTCTCCTCCGCATCTAACCGAAATTTCTATTTAAGCAGAATGAACAATAATGAAAAAATAGAAGCTCGATTTAAATTCAGAACCTTACGCTATTTAAGGGTTTATCTATTTGCTAACCAAGAAAGGATAAGTGTTACCAACGATTATTATTTTGCGAAAAAAATAAGCACTGACATTACGCTTTTCGACCAAAACTATTTGTTTAACGAAGTGGGGGTTGAACTGAAATATGCGTTTAAACAAAAGGTAATTCAAACGCTAAATTACAAATATGCTAAACCAAGTAAATACCCTATTTTATATGGAAAAATTGAGCAAGGAATTAGCCAGTTTGATGGTGAGTACCAATACACTCGATTAACTTTTAGAACCGAAAAATCGTTTAGAATTAAAAATCTGGGGCGACCTAAGTTTTTTATGGAAACAGGTATGACTATTGGCGATGCTCCTATTATAAAAATGAATTCCTCATTAGGAACATTTAAACCTAACACCTTTATGGTATCAACCGAAAACGCTTTTGAAACCATGTTGCCTTACGAATTCTTTTCTGACCGCTATGCTATCATTCATTTCCGACACAGTTTTGGTAGTTTATTGTTTAAAGCTAAAAAATTTGCTCCCGAATTGGTTGTAATGTCAAGTGCTGGATGGGGTTCGTTATCAAAACCAGAATTACATCAAGGAGTGGTTTTCAACACCATGGAAAAAGGGTTTTATGAGTCGGGGATAGCGATAAACAATATTCTTAAACTCAATTTTACCACTTTTGGTATTTCTGCTCATTATCGATATGGTCCATATAGTTTTGCAAAACTTAGCGACAATATAGCCGTTAAAATGAGCTTGGGATATGCTTTTTAAATATGCCTGATATTATCAGAAAAATAATTCATGTGGACATGGATGCATTTTATGCCTCTGTTGAACAACGTGACAATCCAGATTTAAAAGGAAAGCCGGTTGCTGTTGGTGGCTCTAAAGAGCGAGGCGTGGTAGCAGCTGCTAGCTATGAAGCTAGAAAGTATGGTGTTCGGTCTGCCATGCCTTCGGTTACTGCTTTTAAAAAATGTCCACATATTATATTTGTTCCCCCACGGTTTGAGGTATATAAAGAAGTTTCTAAACAAATCCGTGAGGTATTTTCAGAGTATACCAATTTAATTGAACCCTTAGCGCTGGATGAAGCTTATTTAGATGTGACTGAAAATAAAAAGAACATGGAGTATGCCATGGACATTGCTAAAGAAATAAAAGAAAAAATTAAACAGCGAACAAAACTAACTGCTTCTGCCGGGATTTCTTACAATAAGTTTTTAGCTAAAATAGCTTCCGATTACAACAAACCTGATGGTTTTTATGTAATTACTCCTAAAATGGCAGAAAAATTTATCGAACAACTTAAAATTGAAAAGTTTTTTGGAGTTGGAAAAGTTACTGCTCAAAAAATGCATAAACGTGGAATCTTCACTGGTGCAGACCTAAAAACTAAATCACTAGATGAATTGAATCGTTGGTTCGGAAAATCAGGAAAATATTATTTCAATGTTGTCAGAGGGGTTGATAATAGGTCGGTAAACCCCAATAGGATTAGAAAGTCATTGGGAGCAGAAAGAACTTACAGCATTGACATTACCAACAAAATTGGTTTAATAGAAAACTTAAATGGTATTGTAGAAGTTTTAATTAAACGCATGGAAAAAAGTGATAGTTCAGGAAAAACACTAACCATAAAAGCCAAATATGCCAACTTTAAACAAATAACCAGAAGTAAAACGCAAAATGACCCCAATAACACAAAAGGAGATTATACATATAAGCAATGAGTTAGCAGAATTAATTCCTGATGTAGAGCAAGGGATACGATTATTGGGACTTCAATTATCGAACTTTGAACACGAACATGAAGACCAATTTATGGGACAATTGGAATTTAATTTTAAGTATTAAATGAAAAAAGAAACCGAATATTTTTTATTATTGGAACCATCCTTTCTTTAGCTCCTATTTATCATTTTTTTTGTTGGATCTTAATGTAAATCCTCTATTTTCCAATCAATGGCATTATCCCAATTTTCTTGGATGGTAATAACTCCTTCATAAAAAAGGACTTTTTCAGGCTGTAATCCTTCCATATAATTTCCGGTATCCCATTTTTTATTTCGGTTGTTGTCAATCATTAGCTTTACTTTATATTCTCCTGGGAGTAAGTAATTGTAAGTAAAAGAAGCGTTCCCTAACCCATATTCTTCTTTAATCAAGTTGTCTTTTAAAAACAATTGGACGATATAATTATCAATAAAATTAGGTTGAATCTTTAACACTAAGTTCCCATAATCTGACAATCTTTTGGTTCTAAATGTTTGATGGATAGTATCGTTTTTTAGTCCATAGATTCCTTCAAAAACACCAGGTTCTATATAAAGGTCGTAGTTCGTTTTTTCTTTTAACGGGTATTGAAGATAATACATTCTAGAATTTAAAGAGTCTTGCAAAAATTTAAAAGTTACCTGATTACTATCTTCTAAAAGTTTAATTTTTGAAAGCTCTTTTTTCTTTAGTGGGTTGTCGAAAGTAAGCTGAATAAACTGGTTTAATTCAAAATTAGGTTTGACATTGGTTGTTACTACTAAAACAGAATCGTTAAAATCATTATCTGTAATTAAATCAACTTTCAGAGTATCTATAGGATTGCTGTTTTCATAGATAACAAAACTTGATTCTTTTTCAGCGATTGGATGTTGCAACCAAACTACTCGCTGATTCTTATTGTCATTTATTTCCTCCAATAATATTTTTTCATCACCTAATGGTTTTATAGAAATATTATCTGCTTCACGATTCATTTCTACTTCAATTTTTCCATATTTTGGATTACTTGAAGATGAAACATATTGAAGTTCTTTATCTTCTGTAAAGATATTT
>JACJZA010000022.1 GCA_020635825.1 Flavobacteriales bacterium | reverse complement strand
CGTTGGCAATAATTAAAAAATACGAACTCAAATGGAATTAATAGTCCACCATAAAATTTCGGACTTGTATAAATCGCTGAATTTACCAATTGAGCAAGAAATGGACTTTACGATTCATTTTTTACCTGCTATTCATTCTAAAACACCTTTTAAATCACCAGTTTTTAGAGCCGATTATTTTTCTTTTGTATTTATAAAAGAAGGTTCTGGAAAATATACCATTGATGATAAAATATTTCCTTTTGATTCACAAACCATATATTTTACAAATCCCGGACATATTAAATCCTTTGAAATAGAAAACTCTAAAGACGCCTATATTATCACATTAACAGAGAGTTTTTTAAGAGAGAATGTTCACCCAGATATTTTTGGTGAATTTCCGTTTTTATTAGCAGAAACAGTTCCACCAAAAAAAATGTTGCAGAATGACTTTAGTGAATTTGAAATTCTTTACAAACAAATATTCAAAGAGTTCAAAAAACAATCTGAATACAAGAACAAAATTCTTGGAAACCTTTTTGTTGTATTACTTCTAAAAATAAAAGAAAATTTTTGGCTATCGTACAATCCATTAGAAGAAGGAGGAAGAAATTCTCAAATTGTTAAATCCTTTAAAATTTTATTGGAACGAGAGTTTAAAATAGCAACTTCAAAAGGACTAACTATCGCCTTTCAAGTACAAGATTATGCCAACGAATTAAATTTACACCCAAATTATTTAAATTCTGTAATAAAAAGTAAAACAGGTAGAACTGTAAACGATTGGATTTCTAAACGAACATTGTCAGTAGCCAAATCATTGCTCAAAAACACTACCTATTCTTCAAAGGAAATAGCGTACAAATTAGGATTCAGTGAACCCACTCATTTCAGTCGGTTTTTTAAAAAACACACACAAATTTCACCAACTACATTCCGAAAATCTAACCAATAGTTGTAAATCTTTGAAATTGGTCATTTCTTGTTTAATTAAGGTTATATAAAATACTTCCTTTTGACTCAACTTTGCTCTATAAATTTTAAAACATAGAACAATGGAACAAAGAATATTGATTACAGGAGCAAGTGGAGGATTTGGATTTTTAACTTGCCAATCTCTTATTGAAAAAGGATACAAAGTTGTTGGAACAATGCGTTCAACCAAAGGGAAAAATGAAAAAGTTGCTGATTCTCTAAAATCAATTGGCGTTCATTTAGTAGAAATGGATGTTACCAATGAAGAAAGCGTAAACAAAGGTGTTAAAAACGCTATTGATTTATTAAATGGTTTGGATGTTTTGATTAACAATGCAGGAGTTGGTGTATTTGGGATGCAAGAACATTTTACACCAGACGATATGAAATATGTGTTTGATGTAAATGTTTTTGGCGTTCAGCGTGTAATGCGAGCAACTTTACCACATTTTAGAAAACAAGGAAAAGGAACAGTAATCTATACTTCAAGTTTGTTAGGTAGAATGACTTTACCTTTTTACGGTGTTTACAATGCTTCCAAATGGGCATTGGAGGCTATCGCAGAAAATTACAGAACAGAGTTATCTGCATTTGGAATTGAATCTAGTATTATTGAACCAGGAGGTTTTCCAACAACATTTATGGAAAACTTAAAAAAGCCTAGCGACAACAGCAGAGACGAAGCCTATGGTGACTTTATGCAAGCACCAAAAGCTATGTTTGATGGATTTGAACAGGCTTTAGAAGCAAATACAGAGCAAAGGCCACAAAAAGTTGCAGATGCCATTACAAATCTTATTGCGATTCCTTACGGAGAAAAACCTATGCGAACTGTAGTTGATTATATGGGAATGGGAGAACACATTACCAATTATAATGAAATGTTGGACAATGTAACTTTTGGAATTTATTCTGCTTTTGGAAATGAAGGAATGTTGAAAATAAATAAATAAAATGGAATTTACTGTTAAAGAGCAAATCATTGAAATAGTTCATAAACTGTTTATCTATACGGATAATCAAGAATGGAAAAAACTTCAAAAAGAAGTGTTTTCAGAGCTCGTTGACTTTGATATGTCCTCACTTGGTGGAGAAATTTCCAAGAAGAGTTCTATTGACATTTGTAATGAATGGAAACAAGGATTTGAAGGTATAGATTCCATAAACCATTTAGCAGGAAATCATTTGGTTAAAATCAGCAATAATTCGGCAGAAGTTTTTATTTACGCAACTGCTACACATTTTAAAGAATCGGCAATCAAAGGAAAAACTCGAGAATTTGTTGGGAGTTACAATTTACATTTAGTTAAAAATATGAAACGATGGAAAATTGACAAATTCAAGTATAATCTAAAGTATATGACTGGAAATCTCGATTTGAAATAAGTATTGAGGAAATGGAGTAATAACTATTGCCAACAACGTATATAAAAAAATAGCGGTTTTGGGGCTAACCTGAACCGCTTTTGCCTTTATTTAAGTATATTGCTTTCCGAAAAGTTAGTGCTCAAAAATCCGCTACTTTTCATATACAAGACCGTTGGCAAACATTAGTGAAGCACGAAAAAAATAAAAAACTCAATAATGGGCATTGAAAAGAATGACTAATAAAAAATATTATATTAACTACGCTTTAAATAAAAACAAAACAATATGAAAACATTACTACTTTTTTTCACATTCCTATTATCCTGCAACTTTAGCATTGCTCAATTTACACTAATACCAGATACCAACTTTGAAAACCGCCTTGTTTGGATGGGGCTAGATAACCTCCCTTTGGATGGTCAAGTACCTACTGCTAATATTGATACGCTACTCGCATTAGGTTTACCATCTCAAAATATCTTTGATATGACTGGAATTCAAGACTTTGCGGCATTAGAATATTTAAACACTAATAATAATCAGTTTACAACGTTAGATTTATCACAAAATGTAAACCTGAAAGAATTATGGATATTTAATGGTCAAGTAACCTCAATAAATCTGTCCCAAAATCCTCTATTAGAAAAGATTAATTTATCTTACAATCAGATTAATAACATTAACCTTTTAGGTGCGTCAAATTTAAAAGACCTAATCATTACTGACAACCCATTAACAAATTTAGATATTTCACAAAACCCTTTACTTGAAAGAGTTTGGGCATTCAATTCTCAAATTTCGAGTTTAGATTTTTCTAGTCACCCGAATTTGAAAGACTTAAACTGTTCGAACAATCCTTCAATGACTGTTTTGAATATTTCTGGAGCTCCTGCACTGCGAAAATTAGCTTGCACTTCAACTCAACTCAGTTCTTTAGACTTGTCTCAAAACCCAGTATTAACCAGAGTTGAAACTAGCTTTTCTCAATTAACATCCTTAAATACGGTAGGGGCTTTTGCTCTAGATACATTATTATGTAACTCGAATCAAATTACATCACTTAATCTTTCTCAAAATTCAGCATTAACATTTATGAATCTAGGATTTAACCAACTTAGCTGTTTAAATCTTAAGAATGGAAATAATATAAATTTTGTCCAAATATGGGGAAACGGTAATCCTTCTTTAACATGTGTAGAAGTTGATGATACAGCGTATTCTAATGCCAATTGGACTGTATTTGATGTAAATGCTAATTTTAGTACCTCCTGTGGGAACTCTTGTAGTATTTCACCATGCAATATAATAGCATCTTATTCTTATACTGATAATGGAATTGGCAACTATACTTTTACTAACAACTCTTTAGGTAATTTCTCGCAAGTTCATTGGGCTTTTGGGGATGGAAATATTTCAACAATAACAAATCCAAATCATACTTTTAGTGCCAATGGTACTTTTGTGGTAGCATTAACCATTAATGATTCTGCTTATGGTGGTAGTTGCTTTGATTATTATATTGATACCATCGTTGTTACAGGAGTTCCTTCTCCAGCTCAATGTACGGCTGGATTTGTAATGTATCCTGACACATCAACTAACAATATTACTGTTATAAATAGTTCTACTGGAAGCAATTTAACTTATCATTGGGATTTTGGTGATGGAGATACTTCCAATCTTTCTAATCCAACTCATATATATGCTGGTAATGGTCCTTATTACCTATGTTTAACCGTTGATGATGGTTCCAGTTGCAATGATACCTATTGTGATTCTGTTGGAGTAAATGGAGTTGTATTTAAGCAGAGTGGGTTTACTATAAATGTTATAGGAAATCCTATTATAACTGAGCTAGATAATCATCCAGAATTGAATTCAGATATAAATATCTACCCCAATCCAACATCTCATCAATTAACAATTGATACAGAACTAAAACTTAGTGAAACAACTATTATTGACATTACAGGTAAAATGATTTCGACAACAAAACAGAATGCTAACATTATAAATGTTGCTGATTTGTCTAGCGGAGTTTATTTTATTAAACTAATAACTGAAAAAAGAATAATAACGAAAAAGTTTATAAAACAATAAAATAACGATTTGCCAACAACATCTATATTTTATAGGGCAGTTGGCAGTAATTTGAAACAGTAAAGCAATTAATAAACTCCGCCAAAACTTTGTTTTGACGTTTTATTAAGACAAAAAATTAAAACCCAAAGCCAAAGCTTTGGCTAATTAGTTAAACGAAAATGATACTTTTAAATCGCCCTACAAAACATAGATTAGGCGTTATGAGTAATTACTAGGCTACAAGAGGCAATCAAGCTATATTTTTGAGTGATGGTAGGTTATTTTAAGCAAGTGCGTTTTAGGATAAATAAAGTGGATAAACTCCTCTTTATTAAGTCTGGCGGTAATACCGTAGAGAAGTTTCACTTATCAGACGAGTAGTATCGTCTCACAGACTTACAGTCGAAGTTAGCGATTTTTAATGACAAAGTCAAGTATTTAGCTAACTTAAAAAAGACTAAAACACTTTTAACTTGGTTAAAATAGACTACTTATTTTTTTTTCATCACTCACTCATTTTTAACGCTACATACACAGGTTTATATTCATAAAAAATGATAAAAATATAGGTTTGATGACCTTGTTGTTTTTTGCTGTAGTCTAGCAAATAGTAGAGCTTTACCTTCTTTAATTGAAAAGAAAATTGATTAAAGAAGTAGATTAACTCCTTTGATAGAATACTGATTATTTTCGGAGTTAAATAAACTCCTCATAACATCTTATAAATTCAATTTTATCAAAAGAATCTTTAACTTTAGTCCCATTAAGATAAAGTCAGCTTCTTTTATTAAAACTACGCTAACGCTGAATTTATCTTAACGTTAGGTAGCATTACGAAAAAACAAACAAATGGAATATACGGTTAATGACCACTTGATAAATAAAGAACCAATAGTTTCCAAAATCTACGAGAAACTAATAACCGAATGCGAAAAATTTGGAACAGTAACTCAATTACCTAAAAAGTCAAGCATTCATTTGGACAGTAAATCGGGATTTGCTGGAGTTTACTCACGGAAAAACTACCTCTTGTTGAAAATTCACACAAACTTTGAAATTGAGAGTGAAAGAATACAAAAAATTGAAAAAATATCTGCTAACAGATTTAAGCATATAGTTAAATTGGAAAAACTTAATGATGTTGACAAAGAATTGATAAGTTGGCTAAAATCTGCCTACGAATTAAAAAGTTGAAAATATGAATAATATTATCAAAGGTTTGATTGCTGGGACAATTTTTGGAATTACCTCAATAATACCAATGTTCTTTATGGAATTTGAAGATAAGCAAAAAGCAATTATTGCTTCATTTGTAAATAGGTTTTCTATTGGGTTTATTATTTTCAACATTGACTTGCCAATACAGGGTTGGTTGAAGGGATTAATAATTGGCGGAGTAATGAGTTTTCCAGATGCTTTGATAACGAAGGCATTTAAACCAATAATGGCATTGGGGTTAATTGGTGGGCTGATTTGCGGATTATTAACCTAAAAAAGTAAAAAACACTACCTAACACTGTGTATATGTCATAGCCACCTATCGGCAGGCTACGCCACATACACGCGACCGTTAGCACAAATAAAAATGGATAAATTTTTAGCCATATTAATATTGTTTCTTGGATTACAATGCTCCTCTCAACCGACAAGAAATATAAACTTATACATTGATAATGTAGTTATCTATTCAGTTGACAAAGATGGACTTTATCGATATGACTTATCAACTGACAAATCCATAAAAATTACTACCCTCAATGAAATTTTTATTGACAATTCACTTACTTTTATTAATGACTCTGTTGTTGTTATTGGATATAAAGGACAAATAATAAACGAAGCAAGGGATAAAGTCACAGGAGAACGTTTAATATGCCCTTGTTCATCAACTGACAGTTTAATTGTTCGAGGGTTAGTAGGCTCATATAAATATGACCGATATACACTATATAAGCAGACCTATCAAGCAGTCAACATTACGAATCAAAAATCTTGGCTCTATCAGACCATTGATTACGAACATAAAGAAATGGATACTTTAACTGTAACAACAACTAAATTTAATTTTGACGGTGATATTATTTCTATAGCAGACACAGTATATAGGTGTAACAATATATCCTATTCATCTGATGGTTTAACTTTTTGCAAACCTGAAAGGTTCTACTCTTCATCAAATTCAGTTAAGAACAAACAAGTGTATTCCAAAAAAGGTAATCTTTATTTAAGAGAAAATAATACTGAAACACTAATTTTAGAGTATGACGGACATTTTGACCCAAAGTTTGGTAGCGGTTATTATCAACCAACACTATCACCCGATGGAAATAAAGTTATTTTTAGGTATTTAGCTGGTTTCTTAAAATCGGGTTCGGGATTATTCGAACTTGATTTAAAAACTATGAAGAAAATGAAATTGACAAAAGATGATTATTTTCATCCAACATATTCCCCAGACGGAAGATATTTACTTATTGGAAAAACCCAGCATCAGTACAAAAATGATATTTACATTTTTGACTTAAAAACTAAAAAGAGGAAAAAAATTGGAAAAGGTGCCCTTTTTACGTGGAGAAAATAAAATATACTTGTGCTAACATTGTGTATTAAACATGCGGTTGCTAGCTGTTTTGGTTATCTGAAACTGTTGCCGTTTTCGCCATAATTTTTGCTTGTGCTACAAGCAAATAAGTTGCAAGTTGCATCCTTGCATTTGGTTGGTTTGCTTCGGTTCTGTTTATTTGTTTTGTACTAAACTGGAACTTTGGCAAAAATTATTACTTTTATAAGTACTTGAAACGGAAATGCACGTTTCATACACATATCGTTGGGCTTAATTCCATTAAGAAGAAATAAATTATGAAAAAAAAGTGTCTAGCGGATATTGTAAAAATTAATTACTTCTTAATAATTGTTGCAACTTTAATCGTATCAACATCCTGTAACCAAGAATCTCCTGAAGAAAAATTAGAGAAAGAAGTGAGGAATCAATTAGAGGAAATATTTGAAGACCCAACAGTACTCGATAATAGTGTTGAAAATAATACCTTTTTAAATAATTTCCAAGACAGTGGTATTTACAATCATGAAAAACAAAAAACTGGATTATGGATTGAATATAAAGAAGATTTGTTAAATCAAGTTCCAAATTGACAGTAGTTTCAACTTCGGTAGTTCAAAACCAAATTCATATGACCAATATTGTCAAATACAAAGGAGTATAAGGAAATGGAAAAAAATAAACGATCAAGCAAGATTTGAATTAATCAAAAATAAAGAGCCCCTACGAATGGGTTGAAAAAGAGAAAGACACCACATCTGTAACAATAACAATTGACAATTAACTCTTTAAAGAATAAATTTTAATAAAATATATTATTTATGAATTCAGAAAAAAATATCCTGGTGTTTCAGATAGAGTTAAAGCGTTGCTGACTGACTCTGTTGTACTAATTATGTTTATTATTGGTTTTACCTACATTTTTCAAGTATAGAAAAAGTGCCTAATAATGCCAAAATGTATGCGTCTTATTTGTTTTTATTATTTACGACCCGTTATTTACTAGTTTATTTGGCGGAACTATCGGACATATGGCTAATGGTTTAACTGTTAGAAGAGTTAAAAATGAAACTAAAAAAATAGCTCTCCCTTTAGCATTTGTTAGATTTATAATAAAAGCATTATTAGGATGGATATCACTTTTAACAATGTCAAGTAATAAAAAGAACCAAGCTCTCCATGATTTAGCTATCGATTCTGTTGTTATTTATAAAGAATAAAACTAAGCCCAACAAGCTGTAATATTGCATTTTGCTTGCGAGCAGCTTAGTTATTTGAAACTTTTGTAGGTAAATGCCATTCATTTTGTAGGTGGTTATTTATGAGCTTTGCAAATTGCATCTTTGCCTCAGACAGCGAACTTCTTCCCTATCTGAAAATGATTTGCTCTTTGTTACATCTACAAAATTTCATTACTTTGGTGCTATTAATAAACTGATTAAAACGCAACATACAGTTGTCGTTGTGCTTCATTAGGGTAAGCCAACCGCACATTAAGCTCTTTTGGTTTTTGCCAACACACAGGCAAACCCGAAAAAACCAAAAGAGCTATTTTTTGCCACCGCTCACTGATAGAAAAGAGAATTAAAAAATGGAAATAACAGAAAAGCTACTAATCGAATTACAAAACCGGCTAAAAGTTGGTAGCAGAAGAGGTGTTCACTTAAATGCTATTCCTGCTCGTTCCAGATACAAATTTGATTTAACAAGGCTTTCTCATATAGATGAAAACTTACCTAAGAATTTTATTAATTCATTATTAACCGAACAACCTCTAAAGTTCAAAATAAGTTGGAAAGATAATGTGCCAGATTTAAACTCTCTTTTTGAAGAAGACCAAGCTCAGTTAGTAAAAATCACAAAATCTTTTGAGAACTTAATCAACCAAACAGCAGCAATAGAGTCCGAAAAAGGAATCAATACTTTTGGGTTTGGATTCCCTCTACTTGTAAGACGTGATCAATCAGATAAAAAGCTTACAGTTGCACCAATTCTTGTTTGGTCATTACGTATAAAAAGAAGTAAAGAATTCAATACTTGGGAAATACTTCGAAATGAGGATGACCCGATTTACATCAACGAAGTTCTTATCAACCATTTACAAAATGATTCAAAAATTGAACTTGAACAGTTGTCGTCTGATTTATTAGATGATGGTTTAATTGACAAAAATGAGCTTTTAGATATTTGCGTAAAAATTATTGAAACAATTAATACCACAACTCCAGATGACCTGCGAGAAACATTCAAAGAAAAACTTGAAAACATTAAATCAATTTCAGATAAAAAACATTACGAGAAACTCCCATTAACCTCAAATAATTCATTCATTGAATTTGGTGGATTATTTTCCATTTTTGAAGTTCAGAAGCAAAATATAATACACGACTATGGAAATATGCTTGAACTTGAAGGTGCTACAATTGACCTTGAAGATATGGAAGAGCATACTTTTCAACCAATTTCTTCGGTAGAAACAGACCCCTCACAACAAGGTATTTTACATTCTTTAGAGAATACACGAAATATTTTAATTCAAGGACCTCCAGGTACAGGTAAAAGTCAATCATTGACCGCAATTTTAGTTAATGCTTTGGAAAACCATAAAAAAACTATCGTTGTTTGTGAAAAAAGAACTGCATTAGAAGTACTGCATAATTCATTGAATGAAAAAGGCTTAAACTATCAATGTGTTTTAATAAAAGACATTGTAAAAGATAGAAGATCTGCTGTAGATTCTGTAAGGGATAGAATTGATAATTCTTCTTATCGTAGATATAGATATACTAATTCAAAAGAAAATTTAGAAGGCATTATTGACAAGGCAAAGTCATTAATAGATTCCATTAACAAAAAACACATCAAATTAGGTGAAAAGCTTGTAGGAGCAAAAAACTGGACACGCATTGTAGGTGAATTATTGTCTGAACTTAAAGGAAATGAGGAAGATTACGATTTAGAAATTGAAAAAGGTGCTTTCAAATATGAATCAACTGAACTTAATAAATTTCTTGAAGTCATTAGAAAAGGACAATTGTTATACAATGATTATAAACCAAACAAGGAATTTTCATTTATCAATCCCTTTAAGTTAAATGGTGATAATCCATTTATAATTGAAGAGCAAATATTAGATGATTTTACAAGCTACAAAACGGAATTAGCCTCTATCTCTAAAGAAATAAGCGAATACAAGACTGAATATTCTCATAAAAGACATTCTCAACTCGAAAATCAATTAAAATCGATAATTGATATTGACAATAATCTTCAACCAATTCTGAGCAAAAACAAACAGAATGAAGATTTTTACCTTGAAACAAAAACAAATGGATTCTTTTATAAAACAATATCTCTTTTTTCAAAAGAGAAGAAAGAAACAATAATCGACCAACAAGAAGCTAATTCTCTTTTTTTGCAATTAAGTTCAATAAGTGAAAATTGTAATGACCTTGCTTCTTTTGTAATACCAAACAGTCTTAAAGAAAAAGTTAATGCTCTTAAAGAATTTAAAATTGGAATAGAAACAACAAAAAATGACTTTGATAATAAAATTGAATTAGAATTTCAAAATTTGAACTTGCTCCAAGAAATAAAAGAGGAGTACGACACCAAGAAGCTTCAATCAGTAAAAGATAAGCTCAATTCTTTAGAAAGAAAAATATCTCTTGACTCTTGGAGTACTATTCCTTTAAAATTTGAAAATGAAACTGAATTAATAAAAAGTATTCAAAAAATAATTCAAGGCAAGGAAACCTATTTTTCAAATGAAGAAGATTTGTTTTCAATTGAGTTCAAATGGTTTCAATTTTATAATTCGGTTTCTGAACTAGAAAAAACAATAATCGACCAATTATTAGAAAAAACAAATTGGAAAAAAGTGTTTCTACTACACTACTTGAATTCAATGTTAGTTAATTCAGCAAATACTGATTTACCAACAAATGACAATGACCATAAGGAATTAAGCAACTCATTATCTAACCTTGAACAAGAACAGCTAAAATATATTAAAGAATATTGGTATTCTAAACAGATTGATGCAACGAGAGATTTTGATAATGAACATCACAATTTAGCAGTAGAAAACTTATACAATAAAAAAGCAGGAACAAAGCACAAAAGACTTTCGTTAAGACAAATAGTAGAATTTGATGTTGATTTATTTACTACCTTTTTCCCTATAATTTTAACTACTCCAGATGTTTGCAGTAATCTATTCAAAGGGAAGAATAAGTACTTTGACATTGTAATGTTTGATGAAGCAAGTCAGCTAAAACTTGAAGATAATTTACCTGCACTACTAAAAGGAAAACAGGTAATAATTGCAGGAGATGAACATCAAATGCCACCATCAAACTATTTCAGTAAAATATTTGATGGCTCAATTGATGATGAAGATGAATTTGAGGACGAATCAGGAGAAAAAATATTTGAAAACGGATTACTTTCGGCTGAATCACTTTTAGAATTTGCAGAGGAATTAAATTTTGAAAAGAAACATTTAGATTTTCATTACCGTTCAAGACACCCATACTTAATTGACTTCTCAAACTTTGCTTTTTATAATCAACGATTAAAACCGCTTCCTAACGGATTTGAATATACACCGATTAAATATATTCAAGTAAACGGCACATATTCAGACCATACAAATGATGTGGAAGCCGAAACAGTTTTATCAATCATAGATAATAATATAAATAGGCTTCCCAATGGCGAATATCCATCAGTTGGGATTGCCACTTTCAATATTCATCAACGAAATCTCATTTTAAGTAAAATTAATGATAGACGGAAATTTGAGAAGTATGTTGATTTTAATGAAAAAATATTAGAGCTTGAAGAAGGAGGCTTATTCGTTAAAAATTTAGAGAACATTCAAGGAGATGAACGGGATGTAATAATATTAACTACTACTTACGGGATTAATAAAGATGGAAAATTTGCCCAACGGTTTGGCTCTATAAACCATCAAAAAGGATATAAACTACTCAATGTGATTATTACAAGAGCAAAATATAAAGTTTATGTCTGCTCATCTGTACCAGAAGAAGTTTTTCTCAATTACAAAGAACATTTATCAGTTGAAGGCTCAAATAATAGGCGTGCTGTTTTCTTTGCCTATTTAGCCTATTCCAAAGCAGTAAGTGAAAATGATAATGAACTAAGATTATCAATTTTAAATGCTCTTGCTGAAAACACTACACAGAGTTCATCAGTTGATATTTTAAATGCAGATCTTGAATCACCTTTTGAAGAAGAGGTTTATCAAGCACTAACAGACCATTTTGATGAAAGTAAAATAATACCACAACTTCAATTTGCAGGCTTTAGGATAGACATTGTTTATGATTCAAAAATTTCAGGTATTCCAAAAATAGCAATTGAATGTGATGGTGCAGCCTATCATTCAAGCCAAGAAGCTTATTTATATGATAAACACAGGCAGAAAATACTCGAAGGACACGGTTTTGTGTTTCATAGGATATGGAGTACAAATTGGTGGAGAAATCCAACGAGAGAAACTAATAAATTAGTAAAGTTTATTAAATCTATAGAAAATAGCAATCCGTCAATTTTTGAAGATAAATCAAAAACAGGTCTAGCCTTTACTGATGATATTAAATTGGTAAATTCAGAACCTCTCAAAGATACTCTTGTAATTCAAAAAGAAGTAAAAGAAACCATTGATGTAATTGCTGAAACAGAGGTAAAACAAACTGAATTATTCAAAGACTCAGTAAAAGTTGGCAGTAAAGTAAAAGTGAAATACTTGAATAATGGGAACGACATTAAAGTTCAAATAGTTGAAAAAGAAATTAATAAAAGTGAAAAATCAAATGGAATTCAAAAAGTAAATATTAAGAAACCTTTAGCAATCGCACTATTAGGGAAATCAGTTGGAGAAACTGTTAAAATTGGAAATTTAGATAATTACGTTGAAATACTGGAAATCGTAAATTAATTGCTCCTATTTACTCTGTAATGTCAAGTATTATGTTTCGTTTACTTGACAATTAATTAAAGTTTTGTACTTTTGTTTCACAATGAAAGTAGCTCAAAAAATAGAAAAGGAAATTAACAAGCTAAAAGAAGGTACTACTTTCAAGTATCAACAACTTTCTATTGAATTAAGTGAATATAGTGCTGCTGCAAAAGCAATTGAGCGTTTTATTGAAAAAGGAATCATTAAAAGAGTTTCTACCGGTGTTTTCTACAAACCAAAACAAACCGTTTTTGGAGAATTAAAACCCAATGAAGAAGAATTGTTGAAACCCTATTTATTTCAAAACAATAAAAGAATTGCTTACATAACAGGAATTTCTTTATACAACAGAATGGGCTTGACAACACAAGTGCCTAAAAACATAAAAATTGCAAGTAGAGATAAAAGAATAACCGTTTCTGTTGGCAACATCAAGGGAACTCCTGTTAAAAGTTATGTAGATGTAACAGACAATAATTTCTATTTATTAGAAATATTAGATGCTCTCAAAGACTTTAAAAAAATACCCGATTTAGATAAGGTTTCGGCAATCAAAATTATTTCAAATAGATTAAAAGAATTAACCTCAAACGAAATAAAACAATTGATTAAATACGTTTTACCTTATCCCCCAAGAGTTAGAAGTTTTTTAGGTGCCTTATTAGAAAAAATAGATGTTGATTTAGAGCTTACAACATTAAAAAGCAGTCTAAACCCTCTTTCAGAATATAATTTTGGGATTAATGAAAAGTTATTGTCAACTGCACCAAATTGGAATATCAAATGAAGCTACACGAAAATAAAGAACTATTCCAAGATGCGATAATTGCAACTTCTCAACAAAAAGGAATTCCGGAAATTTATGTTGAAAAGGACTATTGGGTAACTCTTGCTCTACACGTAATTTTCAATAATGAGATCGGAAAAGAAACCGTTTTTAAAGGCGGAACTGCATTATCAAAATGCAATCAGTTAATTGACCGATTTTCTGAAGATATTGATTTGGTTGTATTGCGAAAAGAAGGCGAAACAAACAATCAACTTAAAACTAAAATCAAAAAGATTTCAAAATGCGTTACTAATGTTATTCCAGAAATAGAAATTGACGGAATAACAAATAAGCTAGGAATGATACGTAAAACTGCTCACAGCTATGAAAAAAGTTTTGATGGTAATTTCGGACAAGTCAGAGATAACATTATTGTAGAATCGACTTGGCTCGGAAATTTTGAACCATACACAGCTGGAACAGTATCATCTTACATTTATGAAATGATGATAAAAGCTAATCAACAGGACATTATTAATCAATATGGAATGAATCCTTTTGATGTTTTAATATTAAGCACCGAAAGGACTTTATGTGAAAAGATAATGAGTTTAGTTCGCTTCTCTCAAACAGAAGAACCAATAGCTGATTTGAGCAATAAAATAAGACACACTTATGATATCCATATGATGTTGAAAGATGTGGAACTTAATTCGTTTTTCAACTCAAAAGAATTTGACGCAATGCTTTTAAAGGTAGCAAATGACGATGTTTTGAGTTTTAAAAATAACAACAAATGGTTATCAAACCATCCAATGACTGCAATACTATTTTCTGACACAGAACACACTTGGAATCAAATAAAAGATACTTATAATACAAGTTTTAAAGAATTGGTTTTTGGTGAGTTCCCAGCAGAAAATGAAATAATGAATACTTTAGTAACTGTTTCCAACAGACTAAAAAAGATTAAATGGAATATTAAAACAGAAAAATAGCCAACGCAAAAGTCATACACATTGATAAGTCGCTTAAAACCCAGCAGCACAAACCAAAACTTATCAATAAGTATGTCTTTGCCAACGCTAAGAAAAAAATAAAAACGAAAGCACAACAAGGTATATATTGCATAGCATCCTTCGGGATGCTACGACAACATATACGGGTCGTTGTGTGTAATTTTGACTCGTCCTGAAATACAGTTCACATTTTTAATATGAAGACAGAAAAAATAAGACTTAAATATTCCTGTAACCAAGACTGGACATCAATGACGCCTACAAAAGACGGGCGGTTCTGTTCTATTTGTCAAAAAAACGTATTTGATTACAGAGGAAAAGATATTTCGGAAATTAGAAACAAATATGATAAATCAGAATCTTGCGGAAGATTTAGTTTAAATCAGATTGAGACTGACATTATCAAAGAAATTCGTGTACCAAAACTTTTTAAAACCCTAACAATTTTCACTTTCTTATCATTAGTTACTGACAACGTCTCAGGACAAACTAACGACACCACAAAAACAGAGCAAACCATTAATTCTAATGATAAAAAAACGAGTAAAAGATTTTCAAAAAATGCCCTAAAAAAAGAGTCTTGTAATGAAAAAATCTCAAATTCAAATAATACTGACCTTAGGAACGATAGAGAGAAAAAGGTTTGGTATTTAACAAAGAGATTTCCTTTCATTAAAAGAAGAAAACGATACTCAACAACTGGAAGATTTCTCTAATAAAAAACTACACACAACAAAGGCTATACGCAATGCAGGTTTTACAGTGGAATCGACAGGTCGATTCTCGCATCCGCCAAAGTTTCCGTTTAAATTGTTTTTGTAATTTTCAACTTTAACAAAAACTTTGGCTCACGTTCGTACTAGGCTGACTGCGTTACACTACGTCATCCTGCACTGACGTATAGCCAAACCGTTGGCTATTATTAAAACTGTGAAAATCAAAAACTGGACATACATATACTTAGTCGGATTTTTTTTGACCAGCTGTTTTTATGGTAAAGTGAAAATTAACTCTACTGACAAAGCACTTATTCCATACCAAAGCGAGATAAATGATTTAATTTTTAAAAATACAAATGGCAATATTGATACTGTTAGGCTATTTAAAAAATATAACAAAACTCACAACCTTGACTTCTTTATAGACAAGAACTTATCTGATAGAAAGAGTGAAAGGAAAAAGCCATATTATGAAAGCTATTCAACCAATAATGAAGTAGAACTAAATCGAACAATTAAAAAATAAGAACCAACCAAGATTAAAGTACAGTCCATTTATTTTTAGTTTTAACAAGTATCAATCCGATTCATTATTAAGTTTATATTATTTCATTGACGGACGTTGGAGTGGAACTATAGAATTTAATAAATCTGTTTATGAAACTATTAATGTTGATGGAAAGATATATTCAGACATCATTATCATTAAAAATGACTCTTTAAAACTATTTGAAATTGATAAAATGTACTGGAGTGTAAAAAGTGGACTCATACAGATTGATGAAAAAAATGGAGAAAAATGGGTTATTGTTATTGATGAAATCTAGATTACTAAAGAATTAAAAAACAATAGCCAACAAGCTGTATATTGCATTTTGCTTGCGAGCAGTTTAGTTATTTAAAACTTTTGTAGGTAAATACCATTCATTTTGTAGGTGGTTATTTATAAGCTTTGCAAATTGCATCTTTGCCTCAGACAGCGAACTTCTTCCCTATCTGAAAATGATTTGCTCTTTGTTACATCTACAAAATTTCATTACTTTGGTGCTATTAATAAACTGAAAAAACGCAACATACAGTTGTCGTTATGAGTAATTACTAGGCTACAAGAGGCAATCAAGCTATATTTTTGAGTGATGGTAGGTTATTTTAAGCAAGTGCGTTTTAGGATAAATAAAGTGGATAAACTCCTCTTTATTAAGTCTGGCGGTAATACCGTAGAGAAGTTTCACTTATCAGACGAGTAGTATCGTCTCACAGACTTACAGTCGAAGTTAGCGATTTTTAATGACAAAGTCAAGTATTTAGCTAACTTAAAAAAGACTAAAACACTTTTAACTTGGTTAAAATAGACTACTTATTTTTTTTTCATCACTCACTCATTTTTAACGCTACATACACAGGGTTTATATTTCATAAAAAATGATAAAAATATAGGTTTGATGACCTTGTTGTTTTTTGCTGTAGTCTAGCAACTAGTAGAGCTTTACCTTCTTTAATTGAAAAGAAAATTGATTAAAGAAGTAGATTAACTCCTTTGATAGAATACTGATTATTTTCGGAGTTAAATAAACTCCTCATAACATCTTATAAATTCAATTTTATCAAAAGAATCTTTAACTTTAGTCCCATTAAGATAAAGTCAGCTTCTTTTATTAAAACTACGCTAACGCTGAATTTATCTTAACGTTGTGCATAATGTGAAATGAAAAGACTAACCTTAATACTGACAGTAGTTCTACTCGCTTCTTGTTCGACACAATACGACAAGAAAAAAGTGACTCAATACTTGAAAGAAGTAAAAGAATTAAATCAGATTTTGATTCGGAACAAACAGAAAGTGAGAGACAGCGAAGGAATCGATGCTATTTCAAAAAAAATTCCAGAATCAAAAGATTTAATAACACTACTTGAGCAAGAATTGAACCTGACAGATATAGGACTCTACAACATTGACGGACAAGAAGCCAAGCTAGGATTTGCGTATAGATTTGGAAACAGAACTAAAGAAAAGCATTACAGCTATTTAATCTATGCCCAAAATGTGGACGACCTAGAATCATTCAAACATTACGAGCAATTTGTTGACTGCGGGAAATCAGAAGAGATTGATAAGAATTGGGCTTTTTCCAGAATAACAGTTGACTGCAATAATTGAAAAAAGAAAACACTATGCACAACAATGGCTAAATGTAATGCGGGTTTTAGCGGTAAATCAAAGCTTCTACTTCTCCCACCGCCAAATCTCCGATTTGACGGTTTTGTTTAGTAAATTTAAACCACAAATACGCAGCTTTGGCTCGTTTCGTGCTGATTGAAAACTATCGCTTTTCAATCCCGCACTACACTTAGCCGAGCCGTTATGAGTAATTACTAGGCTACAAGAGGCAATCAAGCTATATTTTTGAGTGATGGTAGGTTATTTTAAGCAAGTGCGTTTTAGGATAAATAAAGTGGATAAACTCCTCTTTATTAAGTCTGGCGGTAATACCGTAGAGAAGTTTCACTTATCAGACGAGTAGTATCGTCTCACAGACTTACAGTCGAAGTTAGCGATTTTTAATGACAAAGTCAAGTATTTAGCTAACTTAAAAAAGACTAAAACACTTTTAACTTGGTTAAAATAGACTACTTATTTTTTTTTCATCACTCACTCATTTTTAACGCTACATACACAGGGTTTATATTTCATAAAAAATGATAAAAATATAGGTTTGATGACCTTGTTGTTTTTTGCTGTAGTCTAGCAACTAGTAGAGCTTTACCTTCTTTAATTGAAAAGAAAATTGATTAAAGAAGTAGATTAACTCCTTTGATAGAATACTGATTATTTTCGGAGTTAAATAAACTCCTCATAACATCTTATAAATTCAATTTTATCAAAAGAATCTTTAACTTTAGTCCCATTAAGATAAAGTCAGCTTCTTTTATTAAAACTACGCTAACGCTGAATTTATCTTAACGTTGTAGCTAATTAAATAAAACCAGGAATGAACAAAGAAAAGCTAACTGAAATTATTGAAAAATATCTTGAAGAGGATGATGTTAGGAAAGATTTTGACGTTCTACTTCCAATTATTAATGCTAATGAAATTCAGTCAGAAGACTTGAGTAAATACTTAAAAAGTATTGGAAAAAATATAGAATTCTTTAGAAAGGAACTCAATTACCCATTACAGCTGTCAAATCTTTTATTATTTGAATTAGACGCAAAAAAAAAGACATATAGAGGCACTCTATACAGACAAGAATTAATTGATGATTACAAAAACCTTCTCAAATGAAAAATTTTTATACGTCATTATTTTTATTACTACTACTTTTAGGTAATAAACGAACTTTTTCACAATATTCTGCGAGTTACTTATCTTACGAGTACACAGAAATTTTGGTTTATTCATTAAGTATTACCTATACCGTTTCTGATAATTATTATCCTTATACAAGGACTAGTTTTTATGCCAATTCTTTAGCAAGTAGCCAATCAAGATATGATTATAACCATAATATTGTTTCAACTGAATATGGACGACTTTGGAACTTGGAGTTAATTAATAATTCTAATAAAACAATACTAGCTAAATACAAGGCTATGATTAAAAATGAAATCGATGTAAACAGTACTCATGCAGATTTTAGCAAAGAATCTATTACGCAAGAATATATAAGTTTTATATCGCAACCATTCAATGTTCCTTCAATCAAAGACGAAATTAAATTGCTGCAAAGTTGTCAAACAGAGTTGAATAGAATTAAATATAAAGACCCGAACAACTATATATATTCAAAAAGATATAAAGCAATATCAAAAACATTAGAACTTCTAGAGAATTGCGAACCTTCACAAATTAACAATTTAAGCTGGGAAAAAACTGAGCTTGAAAATACTACTAACACAGGCAATAGTTCTATGTCAAATACTAGCATGGATTATACGTCAGTTAATATCACGCTAAGTATGCCTATCAAAGACTTTGATAACAATCAATATCAAACAGTCCAAATTGGCAATCAAACATGGACTACCAGCAACTTAAAAGTTGCTAATTTCAGAAATGGAGACTCAATATTTCATGCTAAAACGATTGAACAGTGGTACGAAGCAGGTCAAAAAGGAATTCCTGCATGGTGCTTTTCCTACAACGATGCTAGTACTAAAGATAATTATGGCATACTTTATAACTGGTATGCTGTCAATGACCCTCGTGGTCTTGCACCAAACGGCTGGCACATCCCTACAAAAAGTGAATTTGAGACATTAATTGATAATCTTGGTGGCAAGAAATTAGCTCCTGCAAAAATTAAAGGATTATCAGGATGGGAAAAAAGCAATAATAATAATCAGAGTAAATTAAATGGTGTACAAACTGGGATGAGAAATGATTGTAGTGAATCATATTTAAATTTCGTAGGCTGTTATAGTGGCTATTGTCGTTCATTAAACTGGTGGTCATCCAGTCCACATGAGAATTCGAAATATACATCTGATTATGCTCATGACCTTTCAATTTTAGATACCGATGACCAAAATACTCAGTTAATCAGTAGTCAATCGAAAAAATATGGGGCATCAGTTAGATTAATAAAAAACTAGCTACAACAATGGCTATAATTCATTGTTCCTTTGTGCAAAAACCAAAGTTTTGTACATTTACTCGGCTTGATTTCCTAAGCGGAAAAGTCTAACGACATTTTCCACAACGAAATCATAGCCTAATCGTTATGCACCATTTGGGGAGCGACATCGAAACTAATAAACTAATTGATAATGGAAAATCAAATTGACATAGCAGCAAACAGATTAGCAATATCATTTGCAGATGATATAGATATTCCTGCCCGATTTAAAAGCAAATCCGATAAGCAAAAAAAGATAAATCCTGATTCAAGTATTGAGCTAAGATTTAAAGAAGATGTTGCTCATTGGAAAATCTGATTACAATAATGCTTGATAAATTAGATTCTGGGATAGCATGGCGATTTTTAAATATTTCACCTAATCCAGATGATATTTCAAAATCAGTTGCATACCAAAAAGACTTTTGTGATTTTATTGATTATCTCGTATTAAGGCGCGATAAAGAAAATTGTGATGCAGACGAACTTGGAAGATTGGCTATGCTGTCTGGAGCATTTCAGAGAGAATTAGAGAAAAACTTAACCCAACTCAATAAAAAATGGATTTCATAACAATTGATTTCGAAACAGCAACATCAGAAAGATACAGTCCATGTGAAATCGGACTCACTTTCGTTAAAGACAATAAAATAGTTGACTCAAAATCATGGTTAATAAAACCTTATTCATATCCATATTTTGACCCTTTCAACATAATGATTCATGGAATAACTCCTGAAGATGTAGAAAATGAACCCGAATTTCCTGAGATATGGAATACAATAAAACCATTGATTGAAAACCAGTTTTAATTGCTCATAATGCTGGATTTGACTTTAGTGTTTTAAGATGGACATTAGACCATTATGAACTTGATTTTCCAGACTTGCAATATGCCTGTAGCTATATCCTATCTAAAAGGTTTGGACAGGATTACCAGCATATGATTTAAAAACTCTCTGTCAAATTAATAAGATTAAACTAAATCACCACAGAGCAGAGGCTGATTCAATTGCTTGTGCGGAGTTGACAATTAAAGCATTAGAGCAGACTGATACAAATTCTATATATTATTTTCCAGAAAAACTAAAAACGACAGTTGGACAATTATATAAAGGAGGTTATAAACCATCAAATACAAAAAGAGAACATAAAGCAAGAGATTTAACTAAAATAGTTGGAGACCCTAAAAAGCATAATCCAGAGAGTATTTTTTACGGCAGGTCAGTAGTTTTTACAGGGACTTTGTCATCGATGATACGTTCGGAAGCGCAACAGATAATTGCTGATATTGGTGGCATAAATGGCAATTCAGTAAATAAAAATACAGATTTCTTAGTTGTGGGACACCAAGATTACAGGATAGTCGGAGAAGACGGAATGAGTTCTAAACAGGAAAAAGCAGTCAAACTGATTGAAAAAGGTTCTGAACTTGAGATTATTTCCGAATCAGATTTTATAAAAAACATATGATAAACGGTGCATAACACGGTATATGCAAAATGGGCGAGATTGAGCTAATATCAAGGCCTGTAGCCCGCTTCAACAACATTACGGTTTGATAGGTTTGAAGCCCGCAATCGCCCACATTTGCATATACCCATCCGTTAACTTAAATCATTTCTCGCTTCGCTTCGGTCGTTTAGCTTTTCAAAAACACATTTCATTCTTCAACGTGTTTTTTCAAGATAATAGCTATCTCCTAAAAATATACCTCAACTAGATTTGAAAAAATAAGGAATAAAGGTTTTCTTTGCATAAAAATATGTGATTCATGAGATTAGGACAATTATCCAGACAACTTGAAGTAAAACCAGAACAAATTATCGCTTTCCTTGAAAAGAAAGGAATTGCTATTAAACATCACCCCAATGCCAAAGTAGAAGATGAGTTGATTGAAGAAATCAGCACTCATTTTAAACCGGTAGCACCAAGTCCTGAACCTGAAGTAAAAAAAGAAGCTCCTAAAAAAGAGCCAGAGGTTAAAAAACAAACAGATTCCGAAACAAGTTCGGAAATAACAATAACTGAACCTCAACACATAGAAACAGTAAAACCGGAAGCGCTGAGTGGCCCTAAAATTATTGGTAAAATAGACTTACCCGATAAATCGAAAATAAATGTAGAAGTAGATGGTGTGGTGTACGACATGGAGACCTTAGAGAGCAAGAAAAAAGAAAATTTACAAGAAGAGCGCGAAAGAAGAATAGCTGAAAAGGAAGCCAAAGAAAAAGCAGAACAGGAAGCGAAAGAACAAGCCAGATTAAAACGCGAAGAGGAACAAGCTCGTAAAGCTAAAATAGAAGCAGAAAAGCAAGAAAAAAGACTGCGTGAAAAAGAAAAGCAAAGAGCCATTCTTTTACAGAAAAAAGAAAAAGAAAAAGCCGAACAAGAGAAAAAGAGAAAGGAAAAACAAAAAGAATTTTACCACCAAAAGTTTAAGCCTAAAACAAAATCGGCTCCACCCAAAAAACAAGAAGTAGAAGAAAAAATTACAACAGAAAACACAGTTGTTACTTCTCAACCGGAAGTAAAGGAAAAAAGCTTATACAAACGTTTTATTAAGTGGTTGAACACTTAATCTAAATAAATGTCAATGAGTCCTTCAGGGGCTTTTACCTGAATTCGTTTTTCTGCACGATTCACTCCAACAATGTTTTGGTCGTTAATAGGAATCAAAATTTCTTTTTGAGAAGGATGTTGTATTTCTAAAATGGCTTGTGTAGGATGGTCAAGCACATTGATTATTTTACCAATATTTCCTTTTTCAGCATCTTCAACTTCAAAACCAATTACCTCATGAAAATAAAATTGATTACCACTTAATGGAGGCAATTGATTTAAAGGTAAATACACTTCTTTGGCTATTAATTCTTTGGCTTGATCTACCGAATTAATGTCTTCAATTTTTATTCGAAGATTACCGTCATTGGTAAGTTGCGATTGGCTAATAAAAAAAGGAACCAGTAATTGGTCCTGCTTATGCATTCGGACTAATACTGATTCCAGTTTTTTATATCGCTCAGGAAAATCTACGTCTAATTTTAGGACAATTTCCCCTTGCTTTGCATGAACTTTAGAAGTGTAACCTAAATAAAAGCACTCTTCAATGTTCATAATAAATTATTCAGCGTCTTCTTTTTTCTCTTCTTCAGCTGGTGCTTCTTCAGTAGCAGGAGCTTCTGCTTCTGCTTGAGGTTCTTCAGCAACTGCTTCAGTAGTTTCTTCGGCAGCTTCGGCTACAGCAGCCTCAGCTTCTTCAGCAACAGGAGAATTTTTAGCTAAAACTTCAGCCGCTTTTTTAGCGTTTGCTTCTTTTTCAGCATCAAATCTTGCTTTAGCATCCGCCTCAGCAGCTTTGGTTAATCCATCTTTTTTACCTTGGATTTTTCCTTCTTTTTCGCTTAACCAAGCTTCAAACTTTTTATCAGCTTGTTCTTGAGTTAAAGCTCCTTTTAAAACCCCTTTATCTAAGTGGTTTTTGTAAATCACACCTCTGTATGATAAAAGTGCTTTACAAGTATCAGTAGCTTGCGCTCCTGTTTTTACCCAGTGCAACGCTCTATCGAAATCGATGTCGATAGTGGCAGGGTTAGTGTTTGGATTGTACGTGCCTAATTTTTCAATAAATTTCCCATCACGTGGGGCACGACTATCAGCTACTACAACGTGGAAAAAAGCGTAGCTTTTTTTACCATGTCTTTGCAATCTAATTTTTGTAGGCATTGTTTAAAATTTAATTGTTAACTATTTTTTGAGCCTGCAAATGTAGTAAAATAATTATAAATACCACATTGTTAGACACTTTTTATCTATTACAGAAAGCCCAACTCCAATTTTGCTTCCTCACTCATCATTTCTTTATCCCAAGTAGGCTCCCAGGTTAAGTTTACTTTAGAAGATTTCACACTCCACAATGCTTCTACTTTTTGTCGCACCTCTTCTGGTAAACTTTCGGCAACAGGGCAAGAAGGAGAGGTCAAGGTCATCACAATTTCAGCATTGAATTCATCATCTAAATTAATCTCATAGATTAATCCCATTTCATAAATATCTACCGGTATTTCTGGGTCATAAACCGATTTCAACACTTCGATAATCTGTAACTCTACATCCTGTTTAGTTAACTGGTCCTTATGTTCTTCATTATTGTCCATAGCTTTCAGTTTTCAGCTAACGGTTAACCTCTTAAAGTTTTACGTAAAGCTTGTATTTTTATTATTAACTTTTCAATTGTTTGATAATATTCCAAAAAGGTCTTTTCATTGATGATATCTCTTCTTTTTGCTATATATAAACAAGACACCACTTCTATTCCTGACCTTAAAGCAATTCCTAAAAAACGATTAAATTCTTTATCTGACTGACCTGTTGAACCTTCTGCAATGTTTAATGCAATTGAATCACTAGCTCTTTTAATTTGACTTGTCAAAACATAGAGTTCTTCTTTTGGAAAAGATAAAGTTAACTGATGAACTGAACCTGTTAATTCAATTGCATCCTGCCACACTGTTAATTTTTCAAAAGAAAATCCCATTATACTGCTGTTAGCTGTTAACTATTAGACTGTACACTAAACGCAATCGCATACATTTTTATTTGCTTTACCATAGATAAAAGTCCATTGCTTCGGGTAGGTGATAAATGCTCTTTTAACCCTATTTTATCGATAAAGTCGACATTAGCCTCAGCAATGTCTTTAGGTGTTTGATTAGAAAATGTTCTAATCATTAACGCTATTATTCCTTTGGTAATGATAGCATCACTATCGGCAGTAAAAACAATATTATCATCCTGCATTTCTGCATGCAACCACACCCTTGACTGACAACCTTTAATAAGGTTCTCATCTGTTTTATATTGTTCTTCAATTAATGGTAATTCTTTGCCTAACTCAATGATGTGTTCATACTTATCCATCCACTCATCAAACATAGCAAACTCCTCTACTATTTCTTCTTGTATTTCTTTTATTGAGTTCATAAAGTGTGAAAGTTCAATGTTTGTAAAGTTTTAATTTATCCAGATAAAAATCTATTAAGAAAGTTTAAGTTCTTTAGTTTTTTTCCTTGTAGTTATATTTTTAGGTCGTTCTGTCATCATTTTATTACTTTCTACTTTAAAAACTTTTTAACTTTTAACTCATCTTAACATTTTTACAGCTCTTTCAACTGCCTGAATAAATACATCAATTTCTTCTTTAGTGTTATAAAAAGAAAAGGAAGCTCTTGCTGTACCAGGTATATTAAATCGATTCATTAAAGGCTCTGTACAATGATGACCTGTTCTAATCGCCACCCCCAGTTTATCGATAATCATTCCTATATCAGAAGGATGGGTTCCATCCACCACAAAAGAAAGTACACTTGCTTTTTGTGTAGCTTCACCAATAATTCTAATTCTTTCGATTTTTTTTATTTGCACAGTAGCATAACTCAACAATTCATGCTCGTACGCTTCTATATTTTCAATTCCTACTTCATTCATGTATTGTATGGCCGCCGCTAATCCTAAACCTCCAACAATATTAGGAGTTCCTGCCTCAAATTTATGTGGCAACTCATTATAGGTTGTTTTTTCAAAAGTAACTGTCTTAATCATATCTCCACCACCTTGGTATGGAGGCAACTGATTTAAAACTTCTTCTTTTCCATATAAAATTCCCACACCAGTTGGTCCTAACATTTTATGTCCTGAAAAGGCATAAAAATCACAATCCAGCTCTTGTACATCTACTTTTGTATGAGGCACAGCCTGAGCTCCATCTATCAATACATAAGCACCTTTTTGATGAGCTTTTTGAATGATTTCTTTTACAGGATTAATAGTTCCTAAGGTATTAGAAACATGGGTAACGGCTACTATTTTAGTATTTTCTGAAAGTAATTTATCATATTCTTCCATCAAAAACTCGCCTTTATCATTGATAGGAACCACTTTTAAAACAGCTCCTTTTTCTTCACAAATCATTTGCCATGGAACAATATTAGAATGGTGTTCCATCGTAGAGATAATCACCTCATCTCCTTTATTCAAAAACTTTTTACCAAAACTCGAAGCCACCAAATTAATGCCTCCGGTTGTTCCACTGGTAAAAATCATTTCATGCTCATGTTTAGCATTGATAAATTTTTGAACCACAAGTCTTGCTTCTTCATAAGCAGTTGTCGCTTCCTGACTCAACGTATGAATGCCACGATGAATATTGCTATTTTCATTTTGATAGTATCTATCAATCACATCAATAACTTCTTGCGGTTTTTGAGAGGTTGCTCCATTGTCAAAATAAACCAAGGGTTTTCCATTTACCTGACGAGATAAAATGGGGAAATCAGCTCTAATTTTCTCAATATTTAATATTTGCTTTTCTTGAATCATAAATTAAGCAAATCGTTCTTCAATTTTTTGGTCGATATATTCTTGTAAAGGTTCAATAGAAATCCTTTCTAATGCATCTTTGGCAAAAGCATTAATCATCAATTTCATAGCTCCTCTTTTGGAAATCCCTCTTGACTGAAGATAAAAAATAGCTTCTTCATCAATTTGACCGGTAGTAGAACCATGGCTACACTTTACATCATCGGCATAAATTTCTAACTCAGGTTTTGAGTTTACAGAAGCATTGTCGGTCAACAAAATGTTATTATTTTGCTGAAAAGCATTGGTAATTTGAGCATCTTGCCTCACATATACTTTCCCATTAAATACCCCAGTTGATTCATCATCTAACACACCTTTGTAAACTTCGTTTGAATTACAATGTGGTTTTTTATGGTCAACGACTGTATGGTTATCAATGTGGTCTTTGTTCTGACCTAAATACAATCCGCTCAAATTGGTTTCACAATTAGAAGCATCTACTTCAATATTCAGATTATTTCTAACCAAAGCACCATTAAAAGTAGCTGTATTAATTGTAAAATTGCTGTTAGCTTCTTGATAGACTTGTTCAGTTGTAACTGAGTAATTATTTTCTTTTTTGTCTTGAATTTTATTGTATTCTACTTTAGCATTTTCAGCAACAAAAAACTCAGAAACATGATTTAAGAAGTTAGCACTTCCTTCTTCATTAATAAATGATTCTATCACTTTTACTTCACTTCCAACATTTGCTACCACCAAATTTCTACTTTGAGAAAGTATATTATCTCCAGTTGTGATATTAATAATGTGAATCGGTTTTGTTGATTGAGTGTTTTTCTCTACTTCAATGTAAATTCCATCAGTATGATAAACATTATTGATTGCTAAAAATATTTCTGATTTATCTTGAGTAAATTGATTGAAATGAGTTTTTACACCTTCTAATTCTTGTTTTTTAGCATAAGAAAGAGACGTAATAGTGATTCCACTTTCTGAATCAATTTTAGACAAAGAAGCTTGGTAAAACCCATTTACAACTACTAAAATATTTGCATCCAGATTTTCAATTAAATATGGTTGAACATCAACTTCTTTTGAAATTCCTAACTCATATTTATTGTTAATGATTTTTCCAACTCTAGTATATTTCCAATATTCTGTTTTTGAAGTTGGAAACTCTAAGCTTTCTAATTCTTTCATAGCATTTTTTCTTAAGGCAAGAAAATGCTCGGTCTCATTAAAATCAAGAGTAGAAAGCGTCTCTAAAAAAATATCTTTTTTTGTCAATTCTGCTGTAGTCATAATTTATGCTAAATCTACTTCTTGTTTAATCCAATCGTATCCTTTTTCTTCCAACTCAAGAGCTAATTCTTTAGTCCCGGATTTTACTATTTTACCATTGTAAAGTACATGCACATAATCAGGAACAATATAATCTAACAATCTTTGGTAATGAGTAATTACAACTGTTGCATTGTTTGGAGATTTTAATTTGTTTACTCCATTGGCAACAATTCTTAATGCATCAATATCCAAACCCGAATCGGTTTCATCCAAAATGGATAATTTAGGTTCAAGCATCGCCATTTGGAAAATTTCGTTTCGTTTCTTTTCCCCTCCTGAAAAACCTTCATTCACTGAACGACTCGCTAATTTTGAATCTAATTCAACTAGAGCAGACTTTTCTTTTACCATGGCTAAAAAATCTTTAGCAGAAACCGGCTCTTGATTGAAATGAGCTCTTTTCTCATTAATGGCTGTTTTCAAAAAATTTACATTACTTACTCCAGGTATTTCTACCGGATATTGAAATGCTAAAAACAATCCTTCTTTTGCTCTATCTTCAGGGCTCATATCCAATAAATCTTTACCATCAAAATCTACAGTACCACTAGTTACTTCATACTCCTCTCTTCCTGCTAATACTGACGATAATGTGCTTTTACCGGACCCATTAGGCCCCATTATAGCATGAACCTCTCCTGCTTTTATCTCTAAATCAATTCCTTTAAGAATTTCTTTATCATCTATACTTGCGTGCAAATTTTTTATACTTAACATATTTATAAGTTTGTAATGTTCTTAAAGTTAAAAAGTTTATAAAGCTTTGATTAAACCTGAAAGAATTTTAGAAATTTCTTCTGCTAGATTATACTTCTCATCAAAACTGTTTTTTGTAATTGTATTTAATTCTTTAGCTAAATAAAGCATAGATCTAACCTCTCCGCTAGACCCTTTAGCTATAAATAAAAAGTGTTTAAATTCATTATTAGATTTTCGTTCAAACCCCTCAGCAATATTATTCATAATTGAAACAGTAGCTCTTTGTATCTGATCTTTAAAGCCAAAATCTTTACTATCACTAAACTCATTATAGATAGAGATAGTCAGCTCTTTTGCTTTTTGCCAAGCTATTATGTCTTCAAATCTATCTATTTTCATTTCGTGCACTTTTAACTTTAAACTTTGTACTTTATGAGCTACTTACCCTACAGAACCTTCTAAACTAATTTCTAATAATTTTTGAGCTTCAACTGCAAACTCCATAGGGAGTTTATTCAATACTTCTTTACAATATCCATTTACAATCAAGTTTATTGCTTTTTCAGTATCAATACCTCGTTGGTTACAATAGAAAATCTGGTCTTCTCCAATTTTTGAGGTAGTAGCTTCGTGTTCAATTTTTGCAGTGCTATTCTTTGCTTCAATGTATGGGAAAGTATGTGCACCACATTTATCTCCCATTAGCAATGAATCACACTGTGTAAAATTCCTAGCATTGCTTGCATTTTTGTGAATCTGAACCAATCCACGATAAGAATTATTGCTAAAGCCCGCAGAAATTCCTTTTGATATAATAGTACTTTTAGTATTCTTTCCTAAATGAATCATCTTGGTACCAGTATCGGCTTGTTGATGATTATTGGTTACTGCAACAGAATAAAATTCACCAATTGAATTATCTCCTTTTAATATACATGAAGGATATTTCCATGTCACCGCAGAACCTGTTTCTACTTGTGTCCAACTAATTTTAGAGTTATTATGACAAATTCCTCTCTTAGTTACAAAATTGTAAATTCCCCCTTTCCCTTCTTCATCTCCAGGATACCAATTTTGAACGGTAGAATATTTAATTTCAGCATTATCTAAAGCTATTAACTCTACAACTGCTGCATGCAATTGATTTTCATCTCTTTGTGGAGCAGTACATCCTTCTAAGTAGCTTACATAACTACCTTCATCTGCCACAACTAACGTTCTTTCAAATTGTCCGGTGTTTGCTTCATTAATTCTAAAGTAAGTAGACAACTCCATCGGACAACGAACACCTTTGGGTATATAACAAAAAGAACCATCTGAAAACACAGCCGAATTTAATGCCGCATAATAGTTATCAGTTGTTGGGACTACAGTTCCCAAATGTTTTTTTACTAATTCAGGATGATTTTGAACTGCTTCACTAAAAGAGCAAAAGATAATTCCCAATTCGGCTAATTTTTCTTTAAACGAAGTCTTTACTGAAACAGAATCCATCACAAAATCAACCGCTACTCCACTGAGCATTTTTTGCTCGTCCATTGAGATTCCTAACTTGTCCATCGTTGCTTTCAACTCTGGATCTACATCTTCCCATTTAACTTCCCCCTTTGTTTTTGGAGCAGCATAATAAGATAAGTTTTGTAAATTAACTTTAGGATAAGTTACATGCGCCCATTCCGGTTCTACCATCTTGGTAAAAACCTCAAATGCTTTTAACCTATATTCTAATAGCCATTGAGGTTCATGTTTCTTTTCAGAAATTAATCTGATTACCCCTTCATTTAATCCAACAGGGATTTTGTCCGATTCTATATTGGTTGTAAAACCATATTTATACTCTTTATTCTTGAGTTCTTCTTTTAATTCATCTTCTGTATACGCCATGCCCTCTATTTTTAAAGTGAGAAACTCTCCCCACAACCACAAGTTCTATTTGCATTTGGATTTTTAAAAACAAATCCTTTTCCGTTTAATCCGCCCGAAAAATCTAATTCGGTTCCTGCTAAATATAAAATGCTTTTTTTATCGCAAACCACTTTTACCCCATTGTCTTCAAACACTTTATCATCTTCATTAATTACATGATCAAAGGTAAGGTCGTAAACCAACCCAGAACATCCTCCACCTTTTACCCCAACCCTAATAAAACTACCTTCAGGAGAATTATCTTCTGCCATTAAGCGAATAGCTTGATTTTTAGCACTTTCTGATACTGTTATCATTTCTTCTTATTTAGATTAATTCTAAATTAAAGCAAAAATACCTAAAATGTGGTATTCTGACAAAAAAGAAGACTAAAAAATAAAGAATGATTTAAAAAGATTTAGATCCAGCCTTTTAATTTATAAAAGGTAATGGCAACATATTCGCGATATACGATGATTTGAAATTGTAGATGATTCCAAAATTGATAGCGCAATTGATAATTTTCGCCAATGTTTGGAACAACTTGGTTACCTCCTAATTTTTCATCATCAAACTCAAATGAAGCTTCTACTGGTTTTGAAAAAGCGGCATCTCCTCCTACATTAGAAAATCCAACTTTTTTAAAAGTTTTAACAGAACGATAAATATGTTCAGGAGATGTAACAATTAAGATGGGAACATCTTTTTTAATTATTTTTTTTACTTCTAATGCTTGTGAACGAGTATTGGTTCCAATATTTTCATGCATTATTCGATTGGCTTCAATACCTCTAATCAACAACTCATTTTTCATTAAACATGCCGAAGAAAGTGAATCTAAAGTATCTCCGGGCATTGTTACAATAATTTTCGCTTCCGGAAATTCTTCTGCCACTTTAGCGGCCAAATAAGTACGCATTAAACCCGATGCGCTAGGTATTCCCCCACCGCTCATAATGATAATATATTCAGGTTTTTGATCTAATTTTTCAGAAGAAGTTCCTAAACCATGATACATCCAAAAAGGTAAAGTGGTAAAAGATAAAATGAAGATGATTAAAAATAAAACACCACAAATCATCATCAACCATTTAAATGGTCGCTTTAAAAAAGCTAATATGTTTTTTAGTGTTTTGATAGTAACGAATGTAAACAATTTATTCTTTTCCTAACTTTGTATTATGCTAGAAGATAAAAACCCAAAACCCGTTAGTGAAATTAGTGAATTAGGTGAGTTCGGATTGATTCACCATTTAACGGATAAAATAAAACTAACTAACAAATCATCTATAAAAGGAATTGGTGATGATGCTGCAGTATTAGAGTACAAAAACAAGCAAGTATTGGTTTCTACTGATATGCTGGTAGAAGGAATTCATTTTGACCTTTTGTATACTCCTTTAAAACATTTAGGCTATAAAGCAGTAACCACCAACCTTTCTGACATTTATGCGATGAATGGTACTCCTAAACAAATTACCGTTTCCATGGCTGTTTCCAACAGAATTTCTGTTGAAGCATTAGAGGAACTTTATGAAGGAATGTTGTTGGCTTGTGAAATTTATGGTGTTGATTTAATTGGTGGAGATACTACTTCTTCATTGTCTGGTCTAGTATTAAGCATTACAGTAATTGGTGAAGCAGAGAAAAAGGATGTGGTGTACAGAAACGGTGCAAAAGAAAACGACTTAATTTGTGTTTCAGGTGATTTAGGTGGGGCATTTATGGGATTGCAATTATTGGAAAGAGAAAAGAAGATTTTTAACGAAAACAATAGCATTCAGCCTGATTTTTCAGGGCATGATTATGTGCTTGAACGTCAATTAAAACCAGAGCCTAGAAAAGATGTAATAGATATGTTTAAGGAACTATCCATTAAACCAACAGCCATGATTGATGTTTCTGATGGATTGTCTTCTGATTTACTCCACATTTGTAGTCAATCAAAAGTAGGCTGCACCATTTATGAAGATAAAATTCCGTTGGATTTTACTGTGGTGAATTTAGCAAATGATTTTAATCTAGAACCAACTGTATGCGCTTTGAATGGTGGAGAAGATTATGAGCTGCTGTTCACCATTTCATTAGATGACTACGACAAAATTAAAGACCAAAAAAGAGTGGCCGTTATTGGGCATATTACATCAACCGAAGGTAGTTATCAAATTGTCGATAAAAATGAAAGTGTACACACTTTAGCAGCACAAGGCTGGGATTCTATTTCTAAGCAATAATTGCGTTATTCATCAAACACTTTTCTGAACTTATTAAAAATTCTCTCCAATAATCTTAAATCTTCGGTAATAATTTCTGCTGTTCCTTGCATTTCAGGAGTGTAATTTATATTTTGATGATAACTGGTAGTTAATTGTTCAGGTAATTGAATTTTCACCTGATAATTGTCTTCATTGGGTATTTGAGCTATTTCTTTTACTTCTCCTATTAATTGACCATATTCTTCATAAGGATAGTTATCAAGCTTAATTCTTACTTTTTGTCCTTCTTTTACTTTCCCATATCCTTGTGTACTAATATTGGCGTAAGCAACATAATCCTCATTTTTGGGTAGTATTGCAAATAAAGCCGATTGAGAAGCTATATGTTGGTTAACATTTAAATTGGCTATATAAGTCAACTCTCCATTGATAGGGGATATTAAAGTATAGTTTTGCTGCCAACTTTCTATGTAACTTTTTATATTCTTCTTATTGTTTTCTATATTCGTTTTGAGTGTTCTTTCTTCTTCTTCATGTTGCTTTATTAATTCATCTTTCTGCTGTTCATATTGTGTAACAGCAATTTGATATTGTACAACACTTTTCTTTAAATTGGTATAATCGTTTTTCTTATTGGTGAGCTCTGTTTGATTTTGATAATGTTCATATTTGGAAGCATATTCCTTAGCATATAACAGACTATCTGTTTGATATTTGGCTTTAGCATTTTTGAGTTCCTGCTTCATCAATCCTACTTGCTCTTCTGTAATGGATGCTAATTGTTTATTGTATTTAATTTGTTCAATGGTGTGCTGAAGGGAATTGTTGTAATAGTTATCATTTATTAAAACATGATAATCGTTTATATTTTTCACGAGGCTGTTGTATTCATTCTGTATATCTCCAAATACAAGGTTGGTATCTATTGTAGTGGGTATTACCTCTTGATTGATAATCGTTCTCAAATACTCTATAGCTTCTTTATTGGTGGGGTTGGTAATTTCTGCAATGATTTGCCCTTTTTTTACTACTGTATGTTCTTTGATGTAAAGGTTTTCTATATATCCTTCTGTTTTGCTAATCAATTTAACAGGTGGTTGTTGTGTGGTAATAATGGCTTGTCCTTGAACAGTATCAGGATATTGAATGAACCAAGCAATAAAGACCAATAAAATAATGATTCCAAATATTAAGGTAATGCCCCAACGTATCATCCAGTTGGGAACATGAGAGAGTATTTCCTGTACTTCATCGCTTCTTATTTCTTCAACAGGGTCTTTTAATTGAACCTGTTGATGGGTAGTACCGTTACTACTTATTTTTGTTTCTTCAATTACTTGGGGTGATATGTTGGTAGATTCAGGCATTTAGTTTTTCTAATTCCAGTTGATTTTTTACTAAGTGGTAGTAATTTCCTTTTAGGTCAATTAACTCTTGATGTGTTCCTTTTTCGATGATTTTTCCTTTGTCCAGTACTACTATCTGGTCGGCATTTTTTACGGTACTTAAACGATGAGCAATTACAACGGCTGTTCGTTCTTTAAAGAACTGGTTCAGGTTCTCCATAATTACTTTTTCATTATTGGCATCTAAGGCACTGGTAGCTTCATCAAAAAAGATGAATTTCGGATTTTTATACACAGCTCTGGAAATGAGTAAGCGTTGTTTTTGCCCTGTACTCATTCCAACTCCTTCCATGCCTATTTTGGTATTATAAGCCAAAGGAAGTTGCTCTATAAATTCTTTGATGTTGGCAATTGCTACCGCTTTTCTTAATCGTTCTTTATCAATACTATCTTCTCCTACTGCTATATTATTGGAGATGGTATCGTTAAAGATGTATCCCTCTTGCATCACTACTCCGCTATTGGCTCTCCATGTTTGTTGGGCAATGTTTTTTAAATGATAATGTCCTAAGTTGATTTCGCCCTGATTGGGTTCATAGAATTTTAATAACATTTTCATTAATGTAGTTTTACCGCTACCACTTGCCCCTACAATGGCAGTTATTTTATTGGCTGGAATGGTTAAGTCCAATCCTTTAATCACTTCTTCTGAACTACCTATGTACCTGAAATGAATGTTTTTTAAGATAATGTCATCGTTTTCGGGTAAGTCATAGATTTTCTGTTCTTCGTTATTTTCTTCGTCTTCTTTGTTATGGATTTCTGATAATCGTTCTAAGGCTATTTTAGCGTCTTGTGCAGAGTGAATAAAGGCTATAATTTGAATAATGGGGCTGTTTAATTGTCCAATGATGTAGGAAATGGATAACATCATCCCTAAGGTGATTTGACCGTCTATGACCAGTTTAGCAGAAAGAATAGTAATGAATATGTTTTTAATTTCATTGATAAAATTGGAACCTATATTTTGAGTTTGATTCAACGCCAGACTTTTCATTTCTATTTTAAATAATCGGGCTTGTAAGTATTCCCAACTCCATCTTTTTTGCCGTTCGGCATTGTGGAGTTTTATTTCCTGCATCCCGTTAATCATTTCTATTATTTTGCTTTGCTCACTACTCATTTGAGCAAAACGTTTGTAATCTAGGTCTTTTCGTTTTTTTAAGAAAAGTACCGTCCAGGCAAAAAATAAAACACTACCCACAACAAACACAGCAAATATTTGAAGGTTATACCAAGCCAACACCACTCCAAAAACAATCAAATTAAACATCGAGAACAATACATTTAAACTACTGGAGGTTAAAAGGTCTTCTATACGTTTATGGTCATTGATACGCTGCATGATGTCACCGGTCATCTTGGTATCGAAAAAAGCTATGGGTAAGTTCATCAGTTTGATGAAAAAATCGGAAATCAAAGAAATGTTAATCCTTGTACTTAAATGCAGCAATATCCAATTTCTAATCAATTCTATACTTGTTCTTCCAATAAACAAAAAGAGTTGGGCAAACAGCACTAAATAAATAAAATGAATGTCCTGATTTTGGATTCCTACATCTACTACACTTTGGGTTAAAAAGGGAAAAATCAACTGTAAGAGGCTTCCTGCTATAAGTCCAATAATGAGTTGGGTAATAAACTTTTTATAGCGAAAAAGGTACTGATATAAAAAACTAAATCCTCTTTTAGTGGTATCGGTATCATCTGTTTGGGTTTGTTGGAGTTTTGGCGTGGGTTCTAACAACATAGCAACTCCTTCCTGAGTAAATTCATTGGCATTGTTACCGATCCAACTGTTAATGAACTCTTGTGAGGAATATTGAAGCAATCCATGAGCCGGATCAGCAACGTACACTTTGTTATTTTTGATTTTATATGCCACCACAAAATGTTGCTGTCGCCAATGAACAATACAAGGCAAAGGGGCTTCTTCTTCCAGTTTTTGAAAATTAATTTTTACGCCTAATGTTCTAAATCCTATTTGTTCGGCTGCTTCTGCTAATCCTTTTAAGGAGGCTCCCTCACGGGTGGTTTCTGTGAGTTGTTTTAACTTAGGTAAGGATATACTTTTTCCATAATGTTTGGCTACCATACGTAAACAGGTAGCTCCACATGCCATTTGGTCGGGTTGTTGGTAATAAGGGAATTTTTTAAGCATTTTCAGTTTCTTCTTCCCACAAAACGGTGTTTATAGCAGCAATTTTTTTGTGATTAATATTAAATCCATTTTCATCTACTATTACCCCACATTCCTCAAGAGTCTGATAACCCTCTTCTCCTTTCCATTTACATATATAAGGGTTATAATTACACTCCGTTTTATGATACCAAGAACCATCTTGACGTTGATAAGGTAGTCGATTATCTACACACATATGCCTAAACTCACAATCTTTGCAAACATCACATAATTCTTTGTGTACAAACCAATACTTTTGAAACTTAGGTTTAGAAATAATTTCTTTTAATTCTTCTATACTTTCTAAATCATTAATATTTCCAAATTTTTCTGGACATTCAGGAGCATTTTTTATTTCTCCTTTGTTATTAATGAAAACATTTTTGTTAAAATATGTATGCCTAACTAAAGCTTCTCTGTAAAAGTTTAACTCTGACTTTAGTAAAGGATAACATTTATCTTCAATTAGTATAATTCTTGGATCATTTATTACAATATTCGATAAATAAAAACCACTAATCTGAATTGTGTCTATTGGTGATACATTTAGTATTGAACTGCATATTGATAATAATTTTTTGTATTCAATCATTTGCAACTTAGAGGTAATAACTAATGAAATATGGCAGTTATCAATTAATGAAGAAAAAAAACTATTTTTAAACCATGAGAAGTGATTTAATTCAAATTCAATAAATATAGTTTCTAATATTGGATAGTTAAAATTATTATACGACACATTTATAGGAGCAAAAGAACTAATATTACTTTCAAATGGATTAATCAACTCATTTTGTTTTAAAAAACAAATAATATCTTCTGGTGTGTTTGTACCTTGTTGAATTAACTCTAAATTATAATTAGATAAATGGTAAAAACATTTTCTCGTTAAATCAATTAGGGTTGAGCAAAAAACACCTTTTGTTACTTTTATATCATCATAAAGTTTAATCATTTGTTATTATTTCTTTATAAGATTTTGCATATATGAATTTTTGAGCAACAGGTAAGCTGCTAGTTTTATAATATTTATTGTATATTTTTCTTTTATATTGTTTATGAATTATCTCTTTCTTATTTATTTCTTCTAATGATTTTAAGATAAAAAAAGGTATATTTTTATTTCTCATAAGCTTTAATTTAAGATGTCATTAGCTATAAGCTTTGATATTTCTTTACCATATAAATAGTCTAATGGTAAGAATTGACCAAATGGATTAATTTCCAAAAAAACATATTCATTTTCTTTTGTTAATATTAGGTCTAAAGATCCTGTATCAAGGCAAAGCTTTCTCATTAATTTAATTATTTTACTTTGAATATGTTTTGGTAATAAAAATGGTAAATTTCTATTAGGCACGTCCTCATCATAGTTCCTATAATCTACTATAGTTTTACTATTTTGTTGAGATATTATTGCCATTGAAAATAATTTCTCTTTATAATAAAAGGTTCGAATTTCAAATAGTTTATCTACATTTTTCTGGAATAATGACACAAAAAAATTATCAGGACTCTTTTCTATATCTTCTTCAGTCACTATTCTTGTTGGTATCCCATAGGTTTCTTTTTGCTTTTCATCATAAAATGCCGCATTTTCAATAGCTTTAGTAATAATATTCTTATTGTTTCTGAAAAAAAACTCTTTAAGCTCTTTCTTAGAACATGTATAAATTGTTTCGGGAATAGTTAATCCACACATTTTTGCCACATACAACATTTCTATTTTACTTATTTTAGTATCCTTATAAGATGAGCAACTTTTATTATTAATTATAGACCATATTCCATCATGAAACTTTTGATATTCATTATGTACATATCGATTATAGTTATCAAATTTTTTATTTAATAAAAAGTTAATGACCCCTCTTCTATACCAAATTTTATGAATGTCATTTAAAAAAAATTGTTCTGTTTTTGTTTGAATAAAAATATCATTTTGGGGCATTTGTATATTTATGGCAATTATCTCATCTTCGTAATTAAGTCTTTTTACAGTACAATTAGCATCAAGTTTTAGTAACCATCTGTAAATTTCATCTGTCACAGGGTCATACTCCTCTGAAACTATAAGAATGAATTTATTCATTTTTAATACCTCTTTTAGCAAAAAAAACTTTTAAAGTTGGTAGATAGAGATCGTTCCTTCTTTTTTCTACTGTTTCTTTATTTAATATCTTAGCTACACCAAAATATGGGTCAGCTAAACTTCCGTATGTTTGACCACCATGTGTGCTATAATCATGTCTATCAATAAAATAAGATAAAAGGTCTGGTGTGATTGATCCTTTTGATAAGTTTTGTTTATAAAAATTTAAAAAACGAATATATATATCTTCATCAAGATAAGGTAAGTGTATCATTAAAATATAAAAGAGATGGAATTGAGAACCGTAATCTTTAATCATAGGAAAGCCATAAATATCAATTAAATTCATTAATTCTATTAAATTAATACTATCTGTTCTGACCCAAACTTCTTCAGCAATTAATGAATCGGAATGTAATACTCTTATTAACTGATCATTACCTAACAACTTATTAATTCCATTTATAAAACCACTATTGACTTTACTATTGCAATAGTAATAGTTCTCACATTCAAGATAATTTATATTTAACTGTTCAAGTATTTCTTTTGAAAATAAAGAATATCCTCCTCCTTTTTCTAAGGACAACTTAACAAACTCTTTTGCATTTAAAGAATCACCTTTTTGAAGAAACATCCTAGCTAGTTCATATTCTTGATCAAAAAGCCTATCTTCAATACTTAATAGAGTTTCAATGTAATTATTTGTATCTTTTTCAATAAACAATAAACTATCAGCTTTATTTAATTTTAAAAAATAGTTAGAATAATCTTGGGCAAATACAGAATTGTTCGCAAGAACAAAAAATAATAAATGTGTTATATATTTCATAGTTTTAAGATTAGCAGGGCTAAGAGATTAGCCCTGCAATAAACCCACATTAACAATCTATTTTTCCACCATCATCAAACAAGTTTGTACCAGTTTTTTCAACAGTATCAGGACATGTTCCGCCTGTTGGTGTATGGTATGTTGTTTTTACTGATCCAGCTTTTAATACTGACATTTCACTTGTATTCAATGAATACTTTTTTAATGAATTTAACTTTTTCATTTTATAAAATATTAAATAACGCCTACTCTGTATTATATTTAATATCTTTACTAATAGCATTTTCGGCTTACTACCATTAAGCAAAGATGCGTAAGTAATTAGGTCTGCAAACAGAATTAATTACGACTTTAAAAGGGAGTGTTGCAGCACTCCCTTTTTATTTTATAAGCTTCCCTGTCATCATTATAGTTCCTCCATCATTAAATTCTTGTTCTTTTTGAAAATCAATAAGCCAAAAATTAATTTTTATCCCAGTTGATAATTCATATTCTAATCTAACAAATCCATATTCTTCAGAAAAATAACTCGTTAATTTTGTAATCCCTATCGTTGATTTAGCAAAACTCTCAATTATATAACATTCAATACTACCTAATCCACTTTCAACTTTTTTCTTATTAGTTATTTTATATTTATATTTCAATAATAAATCACCTTTCCATTCTCCCCAATCTTTATTACACCAATGATCTCCAATTAACATTTTATCTTTCCATTTTAATCCAATTTTAAGAGGTTTTTTTATATAAGGAAAAGGACAAGTTTCCAATGATCTAAAAAACCCATCTCTTATTGGATGAATCCATATATTGTTCTTATTATCGACTACTCCAGTAGTTGAGGATGTATTAAAAATTGGAGCTTGATAATAAGTTATTTCTGTTTGTCCTTCATTAACTCTAGGCAAACCTGAAGGAGGCTTTTGTATCATTAAATGTATTTTTTCAACGTTTTGTAAACTTGTATCTTTTAATAATACTGATTCATCCTTTTCATTTATTTTTAGTTTGAATAAGTTTTCATTTTTAATAATTTCATAATCATAAGTATAAAAATTCCCAATTTTATAAACAGTGTTATTTTCATCAATACTATCTTTTTCCATAATTACAGAATCATATTGTTGACCATAAATGCTTAGACAAAAAGTTAATTTTAAAAAAATAACTAAATACTTCATATTCTTCATTAATTGTTTTTAGCTTACAAGCAAAATTTCTAACCGCCTTTTCTTCTTATATTTTAACTTAACGAGACAAATCTAAATATTATTTTCTTTTACACTTAAAATGTAATGAATTTATTTTCAGTACGTTACAATACTTATTTGATTTTCATTTTAATACGTATTTATACTTATTTTTATGAGTCTAATCATTATTAATGATGTTATTATTTCAAATATAATTTATACAATGTGTATTAATATTTTGTAAACAAAAATATACATTTTGGTTTACATTTTTGTAAAATGAGTTTACATAAAGGTGAAATGGTTGAAAAAGTGGTAAGAGAAAATAGATTTCCTATCACTCTTTTAGCTAAAAGATTAGGAAAAAGCAGACAATATGTTTATAATCTTTTTGAGAATCCTGATGTATCAATAGAAATCATTTTTAAAATAGGAAAAATTATACATTATGATTTTAATAATGATTTGAAAGAAATAGCAAAGATTCCCGAAGAATATAAAATAAAAGCTTTAACCGAGCCAGATATTACTTTTGAAAATGTGACATATTGGAAAGCAAAATATTTTGAACTTTTAGAACAATATAAATTTTTATTAGAAAATAAAATAGAAGATTTTGTAAAACGGAAATCTTAATTTAAAGTACTCAATCTATTACATAAAGAGGTATCTATTTCTAAGCAATAATTGCGTAACTTTGTAAAAGTGAATAGAATAAAGAACATACTAAGTATCCTTTTAGTTTTAACGCTAATAAATACTTTGGTTGGAAAATCCATCCATGAATTGTTCTTTCATCATCACGAAGTAGAATGTTCAGCAAAAACAAGTCAACATTACCACGAAAATGAATTTGATGATGTTGATTTGCTATGTAGTTTCAATTTTTCAGCCTCTATAACTCAATTTTTTATTAGTTCTGTAAAGCACCAGCTTTTTGAAGCTAATCGTGAGATTGAATTCTTTTATAAAGTATACAGTCAAAATAAGTATTTCAATATCCTCTCTTTACGGGGGCCTCCTTCTTTATAGTAAATCCACTATTATTTTAAATAACATTTAGTTTATAAAACAAAGTTTATGCTTAGCAATAAGTTATTCTCTGTTTTTGTAATAATGTTGTATGGATTTACAACTCAAGCTCAAAACAAAGACAATTGCCACTTTTCTTTATCGGGTAAAATTGTTGATGAACACGACCAAACGGTTTTAATGTTTGCCAATATTTATATCAAAGAATTAGAAAAAGGTGCAGTATCAGATACTGATGGAAAATATGTTATTCAAAACTTATGTGAAGGAACATATACCATAACTGTTAGTCATGTTGGGTGTGAGACAATTACAACATCGATTACAATAAAAGGAGATACCGAAAAGAATTTTTTTCCTGAACACCACGCCGAAGAACTAGGGCAATTTGCTTTAGTAGAGGAAGCCTATGTGGAAGAGCAAACGGTAGCTAAAAAAGAACTTTCTATTGAAGAATTGAATCAATCTAGAGGAAAATCTTTAGGCGAAAGTTTAAAACAATTACCAGGTGTTACTACTTTAAATACGGGCAATAGTATTTCTAAGCCTGTTATTCATGGTATGCATAGCGATAGGGTGTTAATTCTAAACAATGGTATCCGCCAAGAAGGTCAACAATGGGGAAATGAACATGCCCCTGAAATTGATCCTTACATAGCTGATAAACTAAGTGTGATTAAAGGTGCTGAAGGAATTAGATATGGAGCAAATGCTATTGCAGGTGTTGTTTTGGTTGAACCAGGAGCACTGCGAGATTCTTCAGGAATAAATGGAGAATTAAACTTGGCAGGTGCTTCTAACGGACAACTTGGAGTAAGTTCGGGGATGTTGGAAGGTAATATTGACAAATTAAACGGTTTAAGTTGGAGAGTTCAAGGAACTTTAAAACGTTCTGGAAATGTAACTACACCTAATTATTACATGAAAAACACTGGATTAAAAGAATACAATTTTTCATGGGCTTTGGGTTATTTAAAACCTAAATATGGCCTAGAAACTTTTTACAGTCAATTTAATTCTGATATAGGAATTTTTGCAGCGGCTCACATCGGAAATTTAACCGATTTACAAAGAGCTATTGATGCTGAAGTTCCTTTAGAGTCAGCTGATTTTACATACGAAATCAATCGTCCTTTACAACATATCGAACACGAACTCTTTAAAGTAAAATCCTATTTGTCTACCGGTGAAGTTGGTAAATTAGAATTGGTATATGCTCGTCAGTACAATTTAAGAGAAGAATACGATAAACATTTACCACGAAAAGACAGCTTAGCCGCTTTAAATTTGCCTGAGTTACAATTTGAAATTACAACTCATACAGGAAATTTAACTTGGACACAAAATAGGATTGGTGCTTTTAAATCACAAGTAGGAATGTCAGGTATATACCAGGCCAACACTTACGAAGGCAGAGAATTTATTCCTGCATTTGTTAAATATGGTTTTGGTGCATTTTTCATTGAAAAATGGAGAACAGCTGACTCTAAATTGGAATTGGAAGCTGGTGTTCGTTACGACAACATTTATCAGCAAGTTTATAAATGGAGTAAACAAGAAAAAAGATACTTAACACCTGAATTCATTTTCAACAATGTTTCAGGAAGTATTGGTGCTATTTATAAACCAACTGATAATCTAACTACCAGGATTAATTATGGTATGGCATGGCGTCCTCCAAATGTAAGTGAATTGTTTAGTAATGGTGTTCATCATGGTGCTGCGGCTGTTGAAATTGGTGACACTAATTTAGTTGCTGAAAAAGCACACAACACAATTTTAGGTTTAGATTATACAAATGACAGATGGTTGTTTCAAACCGAAGTTTATTACAATTACATCAACAATTTTATTTATCTAAAACCTGTGTTGCCGGCAACACTTACGATAAGAGGTGCCTTTCCAACTTTTAAATACGAACAGGTAAATGCTTCGTTTACAGGAGTAGATTTAAAAACAGCTTATCGTTTCTATAAATCAGTTTCATGGAAAGGAAAAGCATCTTTCTTGAGAGCTTACAATTTAAATACTCAAGAAGGTATTGTTGGAATACCTGCTAATCGTTTTGAAAATGCAATTGAATATAAAGTTGAGAAATATTCATTGTTGAAAGACATTTATTTCGAACTCGGTTTTCAAAATGTACTAACACAAAACAATGTTCCTGATAGTAGTGATTATTTAGCCCCTCCTAATGCTTATGGTTTAATGCACTTTAAAACAGGTTTTGCTATTTCAACCTGGAAACAACAAAAAATAATGGTGGATTTCGAAATCAGCAATTTATTAAATACCGCTTATCGCGATTATTTAAATCGTTTTAGGTATTATGCAGATGAAATAGGAAGAAATTATTCTTTAAAATTAAAAATG
>JACJZA010000021.1 GCA_020635825.1 Flavobacteriales bacterium | reverse complement strand
TTCATTATTTATAGTAATAGGAGCTAACAAAGCTAAAGGAGCAAAAGCCATTGCCATACGGTGGTCGTCGTAGGTATCAACTGAAACATTACTCCAATGGTTAAGATTCTGTCTTTCGTCAGAATGACGATTAATAATTAAATCATCATTTTCAACCTCTATATCAAAACCTAGTTTGGTTAACTCTTTTTGCAATGCAAAAATTCGGTCGGTTTCTTTAATACGCAACGTCTGCAAACCTGTAAACCGAGCTTTTACATTTAAAGCAGCACAAGTTACTGCAACTGTTTGGGCAATGTCCGGGAAATTGCTAAAATCAATTTCCAATGTTAAATTTTGAATATTGAATTCTGAATTTTTAATTAACCTTACTCCATTTTCAATAAAGTGGGTTTCTACACCCAATTTTTTATAGATATTTTGGACTTCTGCATCTCCCTGCAAACTATCTTTCTCTAATCCATACAATTCAATTTCAGCCTCTTGAGACAAAGCCGTAATTCCATACCAATAACTAGCCGAGCTCCAATCTGCTTCTACTTTAAACTCTTTTGCTTGGTAACTCCCTTGATACACTCTAATTTCATTTCCGTTCCATTGAGCCTCAACTCCAAAATAGCGCATTATTTCAATGGTCATATTGATGTAAGGTTTTGAAATTACCTCTCCTTCAAACTGAATGGTTAATCCATTTTTTAATTTTGGAGCTACCAACAACAATGCAGAAATATACTGACTACTTACCGAACCATCCAATTTTACATTTCCTCCTTCAATATTTCCTCCTTTAATTTTCAAAGGTGGATACCCTTCATTTTTTAGATATTCAATATTTACTCCCAAACTACGTAAAGCATCTACTAAAATTTTAATGGGGCGTTGTTGCATTCTTTCAGAACCAGTAATAATATGTTCCCCTTCTTTTAAAGCTAAAAAAGCTGTCATAAAACGCATCACTGTTCCTGCATGTCCTACATTGTATTCATCAAAAGAATCAGACAACAATTTGTTAAGAGTTACCGTATCTTTAGCTGTGGCAAGATTATTAATGTTAAACTTTTCAGCACACAAAGCTTGGATAATCAAAACCCGATTACTTATACTTTTAGAGGCTGTTAAATTGATTTTTCCTTTTACAACTTTAGTTTTATGTAATAAAGTAATCGACACTATAAAATAGAATTGTAATAGTTCAACGCATCAATTATTTGAGTAAAATCAGCCGAATGATTTACACTTCCCTCTCCTATTTTTTGTAGAAGAGTGAAGTTTATTTCATCTCTACTGTTCTTTTTATCATTCTTCATCAACTCCAGTAACTGATGAAATTTATCTGATTCCAATTTATTGAATTTATAAAAGCATTTTAAGGTTTTTACAATCTCTTTTAATTCAATTTCTGGCAGGTTTAAAATTTGATTAGAAAGAAATGACTCAGTAATCATTCCCACAGCAATTGCTTCACCATGTAATAATGGAGCATCCGTTTTTAATGAACACGTTTCTACTGCATGTCCAATAGTATGCCCAAAATTCAATAGTTTTCGTTCTTTCTTTTCTTTGGGGTCTTGAGTTACTATTTGGTTTTTAATCTCAATAGACCGACAAATTAAGTCACTCCAATAATTTCCATCTGAAAGCATCCCATTTTTTAAATCATTCCAATAATCAGCATCTGCAATTAATGCATGTTTTAAAGCTTCTGCATAACCGGACATCATTTGACGTTTGTCTAAAGTTTTTAAAAAGTCAGGGCAAACAAAAACTCCAATCGGTTCATTAAAAACACCTATCATGTTTTTTAAGCCATCTAAATCCACACCTGTTTTTCCACCTACAGAAGCATCAATTTGTGACAACAATGTGGTTGGAATATTTACAAAATCAATTCCTCTTTTAAATGTTGAGGCAATAAATCCTCCCATATCAGTAATCACTCCTCCACCTAAATTAATTAGTAGAGAATTTCTATCTGCTTCGTAATCCGCCATGGTTTTCCATATCTGATAACAGATATCTATCGTTTTGTTCTCTTCTCCACTTTCAATTTCAATGATTTCAGCGTCTTCCAATACTTTAATTTTAGTAATTAAAGCAGGAACACAATGTAGCAAGGTATTTTCATCTACCAATAAAAAGATTTTTTGATTAGCATATCTCCCCAACATTTCATTTAACACTAACATTACATCATTTCCCACATAAACTTCAGAATTGTTGGTTTTAAATATTTTTAAATCTTTGGTCATTGGTTAAAAATTAAATTAAAATAGTTAGTAAAAATACCACTTTTAACAGTGAGGAAAATCATATTTTCCTCTACATTCGCATATTATTTTTGGAAAAAATCTTTTATGGTAGATTTTAACAATACAGAAATTGCTTTTAAACAAAAAAGTACTGCCGATTTAAACACGAGTTATTGGCTTTTTAAAATTATCGGTTGGAATTGGTTAATTAAAATTGGACCTACCTTATTAAAAATATTTTTGCCATTATGGTTTCCTATTCCTATTATTAAAGCTACAATTTTCAAACAGTTTTGTGGAGGGGAAAGTATTGAAGATTGTGACAAAACGATAACCAATTTAGGACAACAAAATGTAAAAACCATTCTTGATTATTCAGTTGAAGGTAAGGAAGAAGAGCATGTATTTGACGCCAACGTAAAAGAAGCCTTGAAAGCAATACAAGTGGCAAAATCAAATCAGCTTATTCCTTTTTCAGTATTTAAAGTTACCGGTTTTGGACGCTTTGCTTTATTACAAAAAATAAATGCTGGAAAAGTATTAAGCAAACAAGAAGAAGACGAATTTGAAAGAGTCAAAATTCGTGTAAATACAATTTGTGAAACTGCTTTTGAAGCCAATGTCCCTATTTTTATTGATGCAGAGGAAACTTGGATACAAAACGTCATTGACAATTTGGCTCTGGAAATGATGAGAAAGTTTAACAAAGAAAAAGCTATTATATACAATACAGCACAAATGTATCGTTGGGATAGAATTGCTTACATTAAAGAAATTACAACCCTAGCAGAAAACGAAAATTTCTATGTTGGATTAAAGTTGGTAAGAGGGGCTTACATAGAAAAAGAAAGAGAAAGAGCACAAAAAATGGGGTATGAAGACCCTATGCAAAAAGATAAAGAAAGTACTGATAGAGATTTTAATTTTGCACTAAAGTATTGTATTGAAAACATTAATCGAATTTCTATTTGTTGTGGATCTCACAATGAAAAGAGTTCTCTTTATTTAACAGAATTAATGAAAGAGCATCATATTTCTGTTGATGACGAACGAGTATATTTTGCTCAACTGCTCGGAATGAGTGACCACATAAGCATGAATCTTTCTAATGCCAACTACAATGTTGCAAAATATGTTCCTTATGGCCCTGTTAAAGATGTAATGCCTTATCTGATTAGAAGAGCTGAAGAAAATACTTCAGTTGCAGGACAAACTGGAAGAGAACTTTCTTTAATTCTTAAAGAAAAAGCAAGAAGAAAAGCTTAATAGGTATATTTGCTTCATGCAAAAAATTAAACTTATAGGTTTATCCATTTTAAGCGGTTTGTTGATGGGCGTTTCCTGGCCCGAAACAGGTGGTTTATCTCCTTTATTTTTTATTGCTCTTATTCCACTACTTTATGTGGAATACACCATTTACCAAAACAAAATAAAGTCCATTGTTCTTTTTTATAACGCTTATATAGCGTTTCTAACTTTTAACACTTTTACTACTTGGTGGATTTGGTATGCTTCTGATGCCGGGATGATTATGGCTGAAGTTTTGAATTCACTATTTATGTCAACCATCTTCTTATGGTTTCATAGTATCAAGAAAAAACTGGGAGAAAACAAAGGTTACTTTGCCTTGATTGTTTTATGGATAGGTTTTGAATGGTTGCACTACAACTGGGAACTATCTCATCCTTGGTCAACATTTGGAAATGTATTTGCTAATCATGTTCAATTAATTCAATGGTATGAATATACAGGAGTATTAGGTGGAAGTTTATGGGTTCTTTTAGTGAATATCTTAATCTTTCAACTTTTTAGGAAAACATTTATTCTTGGTGAAAAGATAAAAACTCAAACAAAACTCATAAGCACAATATCCTTCACATTGCTTATTCCCATTGTTAGTTCCTATTTCATTTACACCAATTATCAGGAAGAAGAAAATCCTATTGAAGTAGTTGTTATACAACCAAACATAGATCCTTATAAAGATAAATTTGGAGGAATGACTGAAGCTGAACAAATAGATAGAATCCTATCATTAGCCAAAGAAAAAACTACTATAAATACAGATTTTGTAATTGCTCCTGAAACAGCTATTCCTAGAGGGTTTGTAGAAGCAGAAGCAGAATTGAATTATGGTATTATACAAATACGAAAGTTTTTGGAAAATTTTCCAAAAACCAAATTTATTATTGGAGCTAGCACTTATATTGACTATCCAATTAGTCCTGAAAAACCAACAGAATCAGCTAGAATTGATAAAAACAAAGGAGGATGGTATGATGCTTTTAATACTGCATTACTGATTGAGAAAGGTAAAGAAATTAATTATTACCATAAATCAAAATTAGTATTAGGAGTAGAAAAACTTCCTTTTGCTGATTTATTAAGCCCTCTAGAAAGTTTTGCTATCAATTTAGGAGGCACTATGGGAAGTTTAGGAACAGAAAATGAAGCAAAATTTTTCAAAACTGAAAAAGGGAATATTGCTCCCGTAATCTGTTACGAATCTATTTATGGAGATTATGTTAAAGATTACGTAAAAAAGGGAGCAGATGCCATATTTATTATTACCAATGATGGTTGGTGGGAAGATACTCCTGGATACAAACAACATTTATCTTATGCTCGATTAAGAAGCATTGAAACTAGAAGAAGTATTGCCAGAAGTGCAAATACTGGAATCAGTTGTATTATTAACCAAAAAGGAGAGGTATTTGATAAAACCGATTGGTGGAAACAAGTAGTAATTTCCTCATCTATCAATTTAAATTCTGAAAAAGCATTTTATACCCAACACGGAGATTACTTAGGAAGAATTTCCATTTTTATTGCAGGATTATTATTACTCTGGAGTATTAGTATACATTATAAAAACAAAGGCTAGCAAATTTGCTAGCCTTTGTTTTTATAATTCAGTTAGTTTATTTTTTTATCACTTTTTCAAATGTTAAAACATTACTAGTTTCATCCATTATCTGAATAATATAAAAACCAGCATCTAAATCTTTAAAATTTGGTAACTCATAAGATGTTTTTGACTTATCTACTTCTATACGATGAGTAATAACTGAACCTAATGTATTTATATATTTTATCGTTAATTCTTGATTTGGAACATTTACTAGATCAACAAACAATTTATCTTCAGCAGGATTAGGGTACAATGTAAACGTCATAGGTTGATCATCATTAAGAACTGCAATAACTTTTGAAAATTCGTATTTTCCATCAAAGTCAAATTGTTTTAAACGATAATAATTTATCTTGGCTGATGAAGTTTCATCATAGTATTCGTAATAATTCTGATTATTTGAATTTCCATTACCTTGAACTGTACCTAAATCTATAAAGTTTTTACCATTTGATGATTTTTGAACAAGAAAATAATCATTATTAATTTCTGTTTCAGTTATCCATGTCAATTTGGTTTTATTATCAACTCTTACTCCATTAAACTCTAATAATTCTACCGGTAAAATTCCCGTTGCTGTCCATCCTGTAACAGTAAAATCACATTGATCACCGGCAAATCCATCTACCATCAATATATACTGTTGACCAACCGTTAAACCAGTAGCAGTAACGGTAGCGTCGGCGGTAGTACCATTACTCATACAGTTTGAAACCGAAGTAAGATTAGTACAACAACCACTTCCATCTCTAGTTACTTGATAAACCTCTGCTTGAATCCCTACACCTAAAGCACAGTTTGAAACATTGGTAAAATCAAATGTCTCTGTAGTTGATGCCGCTGTAAACTGATACCATGAATTATTTTCAATAGAACCACAAAACAGGCCTTGTGTATTTGCAGGTAAATCAGGTGAATAAGTATCGGTTGTTGAACTAGACCAACCTCCACCACCTTGGTATAATAATGCAGGGTCTGAACAATAATCATTCGTCTGATCGTTTCCACATGGGTTACCACATGATCTAGTAATAGTAAATGCGCCATAAAGTCCTCCTCCACTAAAATAATCAGCAATGTAAATATAATATCTAACCCCATTTGTTGGTGTAAAAGTGTAAGATTCAGCATAGGTTCCTAAATCAACACATGCCACATTAGTTAAAGAACCACAACTACCACTTACAATTGCCATTTCAAAATCAAATGCTGTGTATTGCATTGCCAAAATAGTAGTGGGTATGCCATCACCCATAAATGTATACCAAGCCCCTTCATCTCCCATTGTACAACCTGTACCATGAGGAGTATTGGTAGCACTATACGTAGAACCAAATAAAGTTTCTCCACAATTCAATGTTTCAGCATTTGTGCACAAGTCATTGGTATTTGTACAAGTTCTAGATATGTTAAACGGACCTGTATTAGAAGAAGTACCTGCAGAAGACCAATAAGAAACATAAACATAGTAAGTTGTTCCTAATGTGGTAGTGATTAAAGCTCCTTCCCCTTCACCTGCTACACCTGCATCATAACAACCTATATTGGTTAATGAACCACAAGTTCCTGAAGCAATGTTCATTTCTACATCAAAAGAAGCATCTGTAGGTGTTACAAAGATAATGTTATCGTTACCATCACCAGTAAAAGTGTACCAAACCCCATAATTAGAAACCGTACAACCTGTACCTGGAGCTACATTTGTAGAACCTTCAGTAGTTCCAGCAGTATCTAAAGCACCACATGGTAAATTAATAGCATTAGCACACAAATCATTGTCTGGAACTGGTGCAGGAACAACTATTTCCACTTTACCTCCTGCTCCATCACCACCAGTTCTATTAGTTCCTTCTCCTGCACCACCACCACCTCCACCATAATTAGAACCATTCACTCCATTTGCTTGATTTCCGCCATTCCCCCCATTTCCTCCATCTACTGTAGCTCCTGTTCCTCCTGTTATGGAGTAGGTAGTTACAGATCCACTTGCATTTCCTCCATTTCCTGTAGTTCCAGCACCACCGCCTCCACCACCGCCTCTCCCGGTATTATTATTTCTACCATTCGCTCCATTACCTCCAGTATAAGTAAATGTATTTCCAACACCTGCAACAGCTCCAGCACCTCCTTCTCCTCCATCAGCATCTCTTCTTAATCCACCTATACCACCATTTGCCATAACGGTTGCTACGCTCCAAAACCATGATTGCTCTCCATCACCTCCATCATTTTGTCCAACACCTCCTGCACCTCCATTTCCAACATACAAATTATAGGTAACTCCAGGAGTAACAGCAAGTACGGACTGGCTACAACCACCGCCTCCGCCACCTCCACCGCCATCAGCCGTGGAGTTACATCCTCCTCCACCTCCTCCAGCTCCCCACACAGTAACAGTAACAGATGTAACGCCTGCAGGGCAAGTCCAAGTATCAGCACCTGGAGTAGTATATGTATATGTTTGAGATTTTAATAAACCTGAAACAAAAACAAAAAAAACGGTAAATAGCAGTATTTTTTTCATGGTAGCACAATAAATTTATTGAGGTTCAACATTTGGGAGATAGTCGTGCTCTTCTTCTTTTCTTTTCACTTGATTCAAGCTATCTTCATTAAGCAAAACAATATCAGTATTGACTTTTCTTAGAGGAACTGTTTTTTTAGAAGATGTATTATTAAATCTTAACTTATCATTATCTGACAAACCAGTAGTTTTTATTTTATCTTGTATTTCAACTTGTGCAAACAAATTAAAGGAGCTTAAAAAAGCGAGTAAAATTGTTAAGTAAATTAATTTTATCATTTGTAATAAAAAGTTAAATATATAAACATTCTTTTAAGTGGTTGAAACAGCCATAAACTAGTATTTATGGGGTAATCGATTCAATAAACCAATTTTAATAATAAATAATACTTAACAAAAGTAAGTATTTTTCATATTCTTTTAACGAAATTACACTTAGAAAGGTTGCGCAGAACAGTTGAAAATGAACTATTTAACAGACGATGCTTGCTTTTGAGACAATAAGGTTATCACTTGATTGTATATCTGCTCCATTTCTTTAGGTTTTTGAGAGTAGTAATGAAGAGACTTTTCAAATTTTTCTTTATTCGTGTTATGGTTTTTAAAAATCACATTAAAAAAAAATTCATTTTTAATTTTTTTATCAGCTTCTTGGAAGATTATGGTAGCTTTTGCCAATTCCATATCAGACAATATCTCTACCATTTTGGATGGAGGTATAATATCTTTATCTATTTGTTCTTCTTTGCAAGAAAAACAAGTAACAATGACCAAAAAGACTACTATTATTTTGTTATGAAACATTAAAATAAAATTACAAAAAAGCCCTATTTTTTTTTCAAAATAGGGCTTACTCAATTTAATTATTTTTTTTAAGCCGGTGTTTGACTTATCTTTTTTTCTTTAATAGTTTTTGCTGCATCCAACATTTTCTCAATCATTGCCATTCCATAGCTACCATCTATTAAATCTCTTACCTCATAAACATCTGTTCCAACTTGAGCTCTGTAAAAGAAATGATTTTGAGTTTTTACTCCAGAATCAGGAATATCTTGTTTGTAAATCAATGAATTTTCATCTTCTTTCACAATCTCTGAACTAAATACTAAATCTTCTTTTAAATCCATTTTCAATAGTTCAATATCTCCTTCGCCATACATAATTTCAATTCCAAAAGTCTGTCCAACAATAATTTCTAAAGCACCTCTTTCTGTTAAAACTATTTGAGGTTCTCCATTTTCTTCAGCATTAGGAACCATAATAGTCATTTGAAATCCCCATTGATTTAAATCTAACTCTTCATATCCTTTTAACACCTTTTGTTCGGTTTCTTGAGTTTCATTTTCTTGGTTTTCTCCATTCCCACAAGAATACAATGCAACACTCAAAATTAGGGCTAGTAAATAGTTTAATTTTTTCATTTTTATTTTTTTAAAAAAACAAATATAATTTAAAAATCCTCACTTCACAAAATTGATTTTTCACCAAAAATCAGATATAAAAAAACCCGGAATTTATTCCGGGTTTTTAAAAGATTATATGATTTATCTTAATGTAAATTTAATTGGTAAGTTGTAAGAAACCGATACAGCTTTACCTCTTTGCTTACCAGGTTTCCATGACGGCATTGCTTTCACTACTCTGATAGCTTCATCGTCTAACATTTTGTTTACACCTCTTAATATTTTAACATCTCTAATTTTGCCATCTTTACCTACCACAAAATTTACGAAAACAGTTCCTTGAATACCATTTTCTTTTGCAACCTGTGGATATTTCATTTCTTTTTGAAGGTATTTAAATAATGCTTCTTGACCTCCTCCGGGGAATTCAGGCATACTTTCTACAATAGTAAAGATTTCTTCTTCTACTACTTCTTCTACTACTTCAAATTCTTCAACAATTGTTTCAGCATCTGCCTCAGTATCAATCATTTCAATTTCTTCCACTTCTACATCATCTTCTACAATTTCGATTACCTCAGGAGCTGCAGGTGGCGGTGGCGGGGGAGGTGGCGGTGTATTTTGCTGAGTAATAGGGATAATTTCTTCCTCTATTTCTTCTACCACTAATTGTCCAAGTTCACTTGCTTGAACATCGTAAAATTTCAAGTTGATTAACATATAAACTATTACCATAGAAACTAGCAAACCTCCTGCCATGAAGGTTCCTCTTATTTTTTCTAAGTCAGCTTTTGGGTTCTTTTTTGGATCCATTCTAATAATTCCTGCTATTCGTTTAACTTTTATTATTAAATACGTATCAAATTTATCAATATTATCTTGTATTTCACGAACTAAAACTGTATTCTTTTTTAAATCAAGATAATTTAATACTTCTTTTGAAAATTCTTTCAAAAAGAATTCATCATTAAATTCAACATCATTATTATCCTCAAATTCTTTTATTTCATATGATTCTGCATCTTTCTTATTTAAGAAATAATACTCTCCACTTCTTTCATCTTCCTTATAAGATTGCAATTTATTAGCAATATTATCATCACTTTTATAATCTTCAATTGTGAAAGAAATATTTTTAACTGTATTACTTAATCTTTTTTTAAAAGACTTTGCAATTAATTCAACTGTCTCAAAATCTTCATTTTCAATAAATAATGGCATCCAAAAATTAGAGCCTTTATCTTTTTCAAAATTAAACTGCAATAAGAATTTCATGCTTTTTGATTTAAATTCATTTATAAAAATAATAAATAAAGTTTTTCTTTTTCAATTATTATTAAGCCATCTTTTTAACGGTAGGAATTTAACCATTAACGGAAAAATTAAAGCTCCTATTGTTACACCTAAAGTATTTGCAATAAAATCGTACCAATTACCGCTTCTATTAATAAAGATGTAATATTGTAAAATTTCCATAAAAGCTCCGACAAAAATTGCAAAAAAACACAACAGCACTCCTTTTTTCAATTTTACTTTTTGATTTTGCTTCGAGAACCTTTCTCCAAACAATAATGTTGAAATAAAGACCCCATACATAATTATATGTACTACTTTATCGAAACCAAAAAAAGGAGCTTGAGGAATTTTATTACCTGGATAGCCACTTAAAATAAGGATTAGTAATCCCCATATTAAAGCAGGTAACCAGTATAAAAATCGATTTTTTATCCTATCAAATTTTTGTATTCGTCAGCTGACAATAAAGCATCTAATTCAGAAGTATCTGACATTTTCACTTTAATCATCCACCCATCAGAATATGGATTTTGGTTTACCGATTCAGGAGCAGCTTCTAATGCTTGATTGAATTCAACAACTTCTCCAGAAACAGGCATAAACAAATCTGAAACTGTTTTAACTGCTTCTACTGTACCAAAAGTTTCTTCTTGGGCTAAAGTTTCTCCCTCAGTTTCTACTTCTACATAAACGATATCACCTAATTCTCCTTGAGCAAAATCGGTAATTCCAATAGTTGCTATATCACCATCTACTTTTACCCATTCGTGGTCTTTTGTATACTTTAAATCTGCAGGTACATTCATGAATTTAAACTTTTAAATGATTACTAAATTTGAGCTAAAGGTAAAATTATTTTACAATTTTTATAATTTGAGTTTTTAGATTTTATCAACTATTGTGTTAAACTAAATCTTAAGCTAAATCCAGCATTTGTATTTGTAGTTGGGAAAGTAGTAGAAATAAGTGGATTGGTGGCAATGTAATCGTAAAACAATCGTAAGTTCAACTTCTCACTAATTTTATAATCAGCTGTAAATTTTACCGAAAAAATTCGCTGACCGGCAGTTAATTGATTTACTTGTTCAACAATTTTTCTGATAATAGTGTTATTTTCTCTAATAGAAAAATCAACTCTGGTGTCTATGTCACTTTGTACTCTTCTTCTTATAAAAGGAACCCTTACTTGTCTGAATTTATAACCCGTTCCAACCGACCACTCATTTCCTTTAATTTCAGTAATTTGAGCATTGGTTAAACTTAAAGAAGCATTTCTATCTTTCTTATATTCTACTTTAAAAATCATATTATTTTCAAGAGTTACATCAATACCTAAAAGAGGTCCAAATTGTTCAGAAATTGACACAGTTGATATTTGTAACTCAGGGATAAAATTATTGTTGATGTCTCTCGCAGTTCTATCGTCTAAATAAAATAAATTAGAAGTAAACGAACTTACATTATAAGTTGAACGATAAGAATGATTTAGACTAATTTTCTTGAACATTCGGTTAATTAAAGGGATTTTTTCCAATCCATCATAAGTAATTCTCCAGTTTGGAATTGGTACATAACTTTGGAATGATTTTAAACTAATATTATTGGCGTCTCTGCCTGAATATGCAGCCATAAATGTTGGAATTAACACATCTTGAGAGGTTCCATTATAACCATCAGCATAATCACCAAAAAGACCTTGAGAATTAGAGTTTTGACTTCCTAACCTATTTGAAACTACTTTTCTTTTGTCAATAAAATCATCGAAAACTGCTGAATTCCACGTTCCTTCTTCATCTCCATTAAAAGCAGTTAAAAAAGTAACATAAGACATACTAAAACTTCCTGTTTCTATTGGTCTTGGGAACATATATGTACTTAATGAATCATTCCAAAAAAATTGTTGATTAATATTTGTGGAATAATTTCTTGTCATGTTCAACTGAATTCTCAAGGTTTTAACAGGACGTAACGTTGCTCTAATGTTATACTCCTCTGAATAGGTTGAATTATAAGTATATAACAAAGAAGAATTTGGTATTAACCAATCTCTATCAGCTGCATTTTCAGCAAAATTATCTTCTTGTATACCGGAAATAAAATTAAATCCTGGAGCAGAAAAATTTGGGTTCATTCCCAATATATTAGTCTCTTGTCGGTAGCCTGGCAAAATTGTTCCTCTAGTTTTAGAGTAAGTTCCGGAAACATTTTTCACACTCATTAATAGTAAAGCAACATGATCTAGTGGTTTAAATGGTAATTTCTTTCTCCACATTTCTACTTTTGTTGTATCAGTATCTTTAAACTTCTTTAAATCAAATTCTATATTGGGTGTAGGATTTCCCAGCTTCCAACCTTTCACTCTTGCATTTTCGGCTTGAGTTTTATTCTTGTCAGGTTTCAACCTATTTTGAGCTCTACGTTGTTGCCGTTCTGTCGCTCTTTTTTCAATTTTTTTCAAAAACTCAAACTCATTGTAAAACTTCCCTAAATTCATTTGAGTGTTAAAAGCAATGGTATTTGAATTTTGAATCGTATGCCCTAAACTATCAGCACCAATAGGAGCTCGTTGCCAATCATAATCACCCGAATATTGTGCCGATAAAGAAATAAAATCTAAAAGAGGTAACTTATTAATTGGTACTTCATAGTTGAAGTTAAAACGATGATGATAATGAGTATTGATACCAAATTCTCTAAAACTTTGATACACGGTATCTTTCCATTCTTGGTATTCATCTTTAAAATCCTTATTGACTCTTCCATTTGCTGTAAGGGGCTCGTTGATAGAAGCATTATTGGTAGCATTAAAATCGAATTTAAGTGCTTTTGTGATATCATATTTTAAGGCATAAATTCTGTTCCAATAAAAGTATTTTTGATAGTAGGTTGGCAATTCAAAATAAAAACCGGTATTGTTTCGCATTTGTCTTTCAGAGTACATCCTATCCACATCTGTTTGGAAAGAAAGTAGTTTGGGCGCTAAATAAAAATTGAAATCTTTTACAAATCGAAATACTTTTTTCTTTGCAAAAGGAGCTTCACTAAATGGAGCATAATTTTTAGGATTATTATTAAACGCATAAGCTACACCAGCCTTGTAATTCTTTTTAATATCAAATTGAGTATTGATATCTCTATAATAATACCGTGAATACCCAAAATTAAAGGACAAATTTGAAACATCATAGAAACGAGATTTCGGTTGTCCAGCAGGTTTTAATTTTCTAACATTTGTAAAATTGATACTTTGTCGTTTGGTATATTCTTCGGTTCGTTTACCTACCGAATCTCTATAAGCTTCAGAAAATTGTTCATCTTTTAATAATTGGTTCAATTCTATATCCGGATCGAGAGGATTATACTTAGGTGTTACTTTATTCTCGGACACACTATAATACATTGGCAAGCTTATTCCCACTTTTTCAGGAATAAATTTACCCAACTCTACACTTGATGAAAAGTCGTATCCTTTTTGAGTCTCAATTTGTCGTTCATTTAATTTCTGCTCTACACTACCAAACCCTGGCGTACTATAGTTTCCAGCTAAGGTAACATTACCTAAATCAGCAATTTGAGCACTGACACGAGCTTTAGCAGCCCATCCACCTTCATTATCAAAATCTGTTAATCGTAATTCATTCACCCATATTTCAGCACATTTATCCAATCCATCATCATCAGGGTGTATAGGCGATTGTTTATTATTTCTAACACCAATCATAAACACCTTTACCTCAGCCAAATTTGGATTACCTTTTACTTTAATTAAATTATCTCCATCTTCCTCTTCATAAGCTTTAATAATTGTTACACCACTTGAGGGATCTGTTAACAAAGCATTTCGTTTAGTCTTTAATTCCGTTAATTTAGAAAACACTAAATCAATATTATTTGCTTCGGGCCAAACCGCATATTGGTCATCTTCATTATCTCCATTATAGTACCCCGGAGGAGTAACCATTAATGGAACTTCGTATTCGTAATAGTTATTATTAAAATCTGTTCCCATTCTAATAAAAACAGTTAAATCTTTATGTCCTAATGGTTTTGCCGGGTTTGATTCTTCCGCATGTATATACATTTTTAATCGTTTGTATCTACGAATATCAATATCCATCACTTTATAACCAGCTCTAGCATCACCATCTTTTAAATTGCATACACTCAAAGAAAGTGATTGTTCATTTAATTGGTTTAATCCATTATTACTTGTTGTTGGATTTGGATTAATCTCCCTTAAAATATCAGGAGGTAACACATAATTTACAGGTGTTTTACTGCTATTTTCTTCAATATTTACTGCAGATATGATGAATGAAGTTTCATCTTCATCTGTTCCTATAAAATCACCAATACTTAATAGGCTACCATCATATTTTCTCCATTCGCCACGAACTAAGTCTAATTGAGCAAATCTTAATACCACCTCTTCATTAAATCCTTTTAAAAACATTCTCATAAAACGAATCGATTTAAAATCTTGAATGCCTCCTACTACTTTCTGTGGCTCTCTAATAGGAATTTTAAACTGATACCAACGAATATTTCTTGTTTGTCCATTCGGAGTTGTAACAGATGTTTCCAGCACATTGGTAATATAGTTGTTACCCACATTGGCAGGATTTACTTCAGTTGGATTAAGATTAATAACATACTGATAATAACTTTCTTTAAAATCAAGGTTATTGTTTAAATTGATATCTTCCACGTTAGGACGTGTTGTAGCTGATGTAGAATAACTTTCAGTATACTGAGCTGAAGTAGGAGAGTTTCCTTGTGCTCCATTAAAGTTTTTATATCGTTGTAATATATTTAACTGAGAGGCATCATAATCAGACCCTCTATAATGATGATAATTATCAGCTGCCGGGTCAGCACCAAAACCAGAGCCAAAAAATGCACTTTCATCAGCATCATTTAATCCATCGTATCCTACATCTTGAAATGGTCTTGTAGCTGGTGTATTATCAAAAGCATTTACCAAAGCAGCTACTTTGGGCACACGACCCCAAACAGTAGTATCAACTAAATTAATATTTGCTCCTGTAGAATAATCAATAGCAGTTATAGGTAATCCATTTTCAAAACTCTTTCTTGAATCTTTTAAAATATCTTCAGAAATATTTCCTAAGTTAAAATAAAGCTGACCACCTGAATGATTAGGATTTCCATCTTCATCATTAAAAGGATCCATTACCCAAAATTGAATGAATTCAACATTTGAAGACTCAAAATCAGTTGTTTCAATTTTCCTCATGATACCACTCCAACGAGTAGTTGGATTAATTAATGACCCATCAGGAGCTATACCTGAACCCGGAAAAGTACCATCGTCAAAATTATATTGACCTCTTTCTGAAGGATAATATGCCAAATCCATAATAGGCATATTAGTAATGATCCCATTCGTTTGGCTTTTGTTTGGAAAAACCTCTGTTTGCAACACCTCACGCATGTAATGATTAGATTGCATGTTAGGGTTATTCTTTACATGATCGGGGGTTCTTGAATCATTTCTCCAAAACAAAGGGTCGATTACATACCATGCCAGTTTTGCTCGATTAAACCCATAGGCTAAGGTGTTTGATAATAATCCATCTCCTTCAGGAAAAAGATCAGGTTGTCCTTGTGGTGTACTTGCTAAATGCCATTGTTGAATAGTTGCCAAATTAATGGTTGTTTGACTTCCTTCAAAATCATCCAAATAAGCAGTCCCACTTTTAGAAATAGCTCTTGGATTTCCAGGTAATAGTTGAGCAAATTCTCCTTCTAATGTAATAGTAGATGGAGCAATGGTACTATAAACAGGAAGCTTATCTGCTAAACGAGTTAAAAGAGGCACTTCACTAGAATAAGTAATATCAGTACCCCAGATAATATTATTGATGGGTTCATCGCCTATGTTAATCTTAGGGGTTAATGGTCTTTCTGATAGTTTAACAAAAGTACCACCAATATTAAATTTTTCATTTATTTTATAATCCAACCTAGTTCCCATCATTGTTTTGGTCTGTATATTAAACAATGACTGACTTTCTAAAGAAATCTTAATTGGAGTTCCTGATTGCAATATTCCATCATTAATAATTTTTACTCTACCCAGATTATAATCAACAGTATAATCAACATTTTCTGTAAGTGTGGCTCCTCCAGCTGTAACAACTACAGATCCCTGAGGTATATTTAAAGAGTTGAGTGATATATCAGAACTTGAAGCAGAGGAATATTGTCCTTTGATTTTAAATCGATTTTTATTTGCATCTTGTTTTGCTAATACTTGTGTAGTAGAATATAAGGAATCATACGCATACTTTTCTCCTAAAGTTGGGTCAGTAAACTTACTTCTCAAATGAGAACCAAATGGCTCTAAAACAGGAAAATAAACCCTACCTGTATTTGAATTTATAGTAATTCCATTAATAAAATCAAACACTCCATCAGGGTTAGGCTGATTATTGGTATTCATTCTATCTAAATTCATCACATTGACTATAGGAAGTCCGTTTAAATTTCCTTCTGGGATAAATGGAATTTCAACACCTGTAGCCGGGTTTAAATAATTAATATTTAAAAAGAAATCTGTTTGAGAAATATTAAAAGCACCTAAAGAATAAACGTTTTTCATCATTAAATCCCAGGTAGGTAATTGGGTATTTAATATTGTACCTTTTAATAATTTAACAAATAATGCATCTTGTCCAGCAATACCATCAGTAGAAAATTCACCCACTTGATAAACCTGTCCATCTAATGTATATTGAAAAGCAACGGCTAATATTTGATCAGATTGTAATGCAGAGTTTAACGAGATATATCCCAACTGTGGATGAAAGGTAAATTCTGATGGGCTCAACAATCTGGCATTTTCATATTTTTCAAAATCAACCCCATTTTCATAACCTATCATTTCCAGTGCTTGACTAGAGGTAACAAAACCTCTAATATCATTTGAAGCTGTATAACCACTTGTTAGGTTTCCATATAAATTATTGGCATCGTTTTGAGAAACTGTGGCAGTTGGTGAAGGATTAGCATCTATAATCAAAGCATCATTATAAATATTATTTTGAGTTCCCTCTCCCAAATCCATAAAACCAATAATGTTTTTGGTATTTTCGACCGCATTATTAATGTTGGATGTCCATACCTCCACTTTGGTAATATTTACACGAGAATTGATAACCGGGGGTGATGAAAGAAAATTTTCATAATTATCTCTAAAATACTGAGATAAAAAATAGTGTTTGTATTCCTCATAATCAGAAGCATCTTTCTCGTAGTCTTGAATTTGTGCTCCTCCTTGTATATTGATTTCTTTCTTTTCACCTCTTTCCTGAGAAAGCACACTTGTTACGTATAATCTACCAAATTTCAATTCCGTTTTTACCCCAAACAAAGTCTGACTACCTGTAATTAAAGAGCTTTTTAAAGGAAGTGAAACGTTTCCTGCCTCAATTTTCTGAATAATTTCGTCCTCATAACCTGTATACTCGATTTTCATTTGATTTTCAAAGTCAAATGTTGCTTCAGTATTATAGCTCGTAGATAACTTAAGTTTTTCGCCTATGTTTCCCACTACATTTAATTGAATTTTTTGATCAAAATTAAAAGTGGTATTACTTCTTTGGTTTTCAGGTAAAGCAGGATTATCTCTTGTTGATCTATTTAATCCAAATGAAAGCTCAGCAGAACCTTGTGGTCGAATATCAATGGTATTTCCTCCAAAAATTCTATCGAAGGTTTTACTTTTTATGGTTAGTGAAGGTCTAAATCCTTTTGTTTGATTGATATCATCAGCAGCAGCTTTCTCTTTCCAATATTTTTGCATCGATTTTTTGGAGTCATAATTAATATACTCTTCAAAATCCATATATGTTGGATACTTATAATATTGGTCACCTATTTTTTCATAATAATTATAATTTTCAGTTTCAGGGTCATATTCAAACCCAGATTCAACATTAGATGGGTTATTTAAATATAAACCTCCATTATTGTTATTATCGGGACCTCCCAATCCGTCTTTAAAAGGAAACGGTAAATCGACTTCAGGGCTATCTAATTGTAATGCTAAAATATTATTGTGCGGAATAGCCTTGGATACAGATGGATTGTAACCAAAATAAAATACCATCATTATCATTGATAACAATAGTATTATGAATATATTACTATATGTGTTTTTAGTAAACTTCAAACCTATCCCTATAACTTATTAAAGAGTTTTTAAAGTTCTTTTAATAAGCTCTTCTACAGTAATGTCAGATGTTTGTGCAAATATTTTATCCAACATTTTTTCTGCAGGTGCTTTAGCAAAACCTAACATTATGAGTGCACTTAACGCTTCATCTTTAATAGTATTGTTTGCAAATACAGATATTTTTCCTGTTAATTCAACTTTTCCTATTTTATCTTTTAAATCAACTATTATTCTTTCAGCGGATTTGGCTCCTATTCCTTTAATCGATTTTAAAGTATTTACATCTCCATTCATTATTGCCCCTTTTATTTCATCAGGACTTAAAGAAGATAAAATCATCATGGCTGTACTTGAGCCAACGCCTGAAACGGAAATCAATAATCTAAACAATTCTCGCTCATTTTTATCTTTAAAACCATAAAGTAGTTGAGCATCCTCTCTTACTACAAAATGAGTAAAAAGTAAACACGATTCATCTTCTCCTAATTTGGAAAAAGTATTTAAAGAAATATTTAATTGATACCCTACTCCGTTGCAATCTATCACAACATAAGTAGGTGTTTTTTCAACTAATCGACCTTTTATTTGTGCTATCATTATTTTCTAGTTTGGACATCGGCAACGGCAATTGTTACCATATTTACAATTTCTCTTACAGAACTTCCTAGTTGTAGGATATGAACAGGTTTTTTCATCCCCAACAAAATAGGTCCTATTGATTCGAATCCGGCCATTTCTTGCATCAATTTATATGCAATATTTCCAGAAGAAAGATTAGGAAAAATTAATGTATTAGTATTTTTTCTTGCTAATTCTGAGAAAGGGAAAATTTCATCTCGTAATTCTTTATTTAATGCAAAATTAGCTTGAATCTCTCCATCCACTACTAACTCTGGATGTTTGTCATGTAATATCTTGGCTGCTTCACGCATTTTAATTGCATCTGGTTCTTCTGATGAACCAAAGTTGGAATACGAAAGCAATGCTATTCTTGGCATTACTTTAAATCGTTGAATAATTTTTGCTGTTAGCAAAGTAATATCAACTATATCTTGCGCTGTAGGATTCACATTAACAGTGGTATCAGCAAAGAAAAAAGGACCATGCTTGGTAAATAAAATATACATTCCGGCAATTTTACTCACATCATCATCGGTACCAATTACTTGTAAAGCAGGTCGGATTGTATTTCTATAATTTCTTGTTAAACCTGATATCAAAGCATCAGCATCTCCACATTCAACCATTGCAGAACCAAAATAATTTCTACTTCTTACCATATCCCTCGCTTCCATCAGAGTAATACCTCTTCTTTTTCTTTTTTCGAAAAGTAATTGAGCGTATTTAGCCTTTCTTTCATGCTCTTTTGAACTTCTTGGGTCAATAATGGTTAATCCTTCAATATCAAGGTGAAATTCTTTTGCTATTTCCTCAATTTTTTTAATTTTCCCTAATAAAATAGGTCTTGCTATTCCTTCTTCATGTACTATTTGAGCTGCTTTTAGTGTTTTATAATTATCTGCTTCTGCAAAAACAACTCGTTTAGGATTCCTTTTAGCTCTTTGGGTAATATTTTTCAATAGCTTATTATCTAACCCAAGTCTTTTTGAAAGTTCCTCTTCATATTCTTCCCAATCTGTAATTACTCTTTGAGCAACACCGGATTCGATAGCGGCTTTAGCCACAGCTGGTGCTATGGTAGTAATTAGCCTTGGATCAAGTGGTTTCGGAATAATAAAATCTGTTCCGAAAACGATGTTTTTCTCATCATAAGCTTCATTCACCACTTCAGGAACAGTCTCTTTTGCTAAATCAGCAATAGCTTTTACAGCTGCTAATTTCATTTCCTCATTGATACAAGTTGCACGAACATCAAGTGCACCTCTAAAAATGTATGGAAAACCTAACACATTATTCACTTGGTTAGGATGGTCTGAACGACCCGTTGCAATAATAATATCTTTTCGAGAAGCGATTGCATCTTTGTAAGAAATTTCAGGATTTGGATTTGCCAACGCAAAAACTATTGGATTTTTAGCCATAGACTTTATCATCTCTTTGGTTAAAATTCCACCTTTAGATAGTCCTAAAAACATATCTGCATCTTTAATAGCTTCTTTAAGCGTATCTATTTTTCTTGTAGTAGCAAATTGTTTTTTTGAAGAAGACAAATCATCTCTATCAGTTCTAATAACACCAACACTATCTATCATTACAATATTTTCTTTTCTAACCCCCAAAGATGCATACAATTTAGTGCAAGACATCGCTGAAGCTCCTGCTCCACTCACCACTAATTTGATGTTTTCAATTTTTTTCCCTGTTAATTCAACTGCATTCAACATAGCAGCGGATGAAATAATGGCTGTACCATGTTGATCATCATGCATCACAGGAATTTTCAACTCCTTTTTAAGTCTTTCTTCAATTTCGAAACATTCGGGAGCTTTTATATCTTCTAAATTAATTCCACCAAAAGTTGGAGCAATTGCTTTTACAGTATTCACAAAACCATCAACATCAGAAGCATCCACTTCAATATCAAACACATCAATATCAGCAAAAATCTTAAATAACAATCCTTTTCCTTCCATTACAGGTTTAGAAGCTTCTGCGCCAATATTCCCCAAACCTAAAACTGCTGTACCATTTGAGATTACAGCTACTAAATTTCCTTTGGCTGTATATTTATAAATATCCTCAGGATTTTTTTCTATCTCTAAACAAGGAGCAGCAACCCCCGGAGAATAAGCCAATGACAAATCTCTTTGTGTACTGTATGGCTTTGTAGGAACCACCTCTATCTTACCAGGTTTTCCTTGTGAATGATACTCTAAAGCATCTATATCTTTTCTGGTTTTCCCCATAATTATTTTTTTCTCGAACTGGTAAAAATAGTAATAATATTATGAACGTCCATAGCTGTTTTCATCAATATTTTTATATATTTATGATGCAATATTTGGAGTACAATAAATGAAAAAAATAGTTGTTTTTTCCGGAGCAGGAATTAGTGCTGAAAGTGGGTTAAAAACTTTTAGAGATTCTGATGGATTATGGGAAAACTACAATGTATATGAGGTTGCTACTCCTGAAGCTTGGCAAAAAGACCCTGCTTTAGTTTTACATTTTTACAATCTAAGGAGAGAACAAGTTTTAAATGCAACTCCTAATGAAGCTCACCAATGTATTCCTAAACTTGAAAAAAAATATGATGTTTCGGTAATTACTCAAAATATAGATGATTTACATGAAAGAGGGGGAAGTAAAAATGTTTTACATTTACATGGAGAAATTTTAAAATCAAGAAGTACTCTTACAAATGATATTTTTCCAATTAATGAAACCAACTTAAATATAGGTGATTTATGTCCTCAAAAATCACAACTTAGACCTCATGTTGTTTGGTTTGGAGAATCGGTTCCTAACATGGATAAGGCTCACGAGATTTGCAAATCTGCTCATATTTTAATCATCATTGGAACATCTTTGAATGTTTATCCTGCGGCAAATATTATAAACTATGTTGACAAAAATTGTTTGATATATCTTATTGATCCTAAAGACGTTTTCACAGGTTGGACCAAAAACATTATTCACATCAAAGAAAATGCAAGTATTGGATTACCTAAACTAGTAAATCAATTGCTTGAACAGTAATCAACCATTGTTTTCTGTAATTTTGTGCCATGAAAAAGATTTTTTTTCTTTTTATTTTTTGTGGGATGATGAATTCTTCCTTTTCACAAGTTTTTAAGGCTGGAATAATTATAGGAATTAGTGGTTCTCAAGTAGAAGGAGATGGTTATAGTGGTTACAACAAATTGGGTTTTATCGCTGGTGGATTCACCAATACTCATCTCTCAGAAAAATTTACTACTCAATTAGAAATATACTATATCAACAAAGGAAGTCAAAAAAATCCACGACCAGATGCAGGAGATTTTGATTCTTTCAAACTTAATATCAATTATATTGATATTCCACTGGCTCTCAGATATCACTACAAATCTTTTATTTTTGAAGGTGGTATTTATGGAAGTGCATTTTTAGGATATTCAATGAGCGATAAATATGGGGAAAGAAATACTGGAGATTACCCATTTAAATCTTATGATGCCGGTGGTTTTTTGGGTTTTAATTATATCATTAAAGACAGATTGATATTTAACCTACGTTCCAAAAATTCACTATTGCCTGTTAGGGATTTTCAGACACTCGACCAACAAGTTGGAATACTGAATAAATTATTTAATCGTGGTTGGTATAATTTAGATTTAAATTTTACCATCCGTTATCAATTCGGAAAAAATGAATAAACGAAAAATTGTAGTCGCCATTACAGGAGCTTCAGGAAGTATTTATGCAAAAATGTTACTTGATTTTTTGATAGACAAAGATATTGAGGTAGCAATAGTAATGAGTGATAATGCAAAAACTGTATGGAAACATGAGCTTGAAACAGAAAGTTATTCGAATTATCCTTTTACCTTTTATTCAAAAAATGATTTTAATGCTCCTTTTGCATCCGGTTCTGCAAAATATGATACCATGGTGGTTATTCCCTCTTCGATGGGAACACTCGGCAGAATTGCTAACGGTATATCTAACGATTTATTAACTCGTGCTGCTGACGTTATTTTAAAAGAAAGAAGAAAATTGATATTGGTTGCACGAGAAATGCCTTATAATTTAATTCACATCAACAACATGAAAGTTATTACTGAAGCTGGTGGAATTATTTGTCCGGCAACTCCTTCGTTTTATAGTCAACCAAAAAGCATAGAAGAAGTAGCACAAACGGTTGTAAATAGAGTAATTGATTTGATTGGATTAGAGAATGACTCTTATAGATGGGGAAACTAATCAGTTGATAAAAAACTAATATTTCGTTTTAATCCTTTAAACTTAGTTCTCTTTACCGCAGATTTTTTAAAAATTTCCTGAAAAATCTCTTCCGTTAATTCTTCCCATTCATTTTTTGAATAATTCAACAACTTTTCATTTGGATTAAAAAGAGGTTCATTATGTGGTTTTGAAAAACGATTCCATGGACATACTTCCTGACAAATATCACAACCAAACATCCAATTTTCAAATTTTCCGTTTACTTCTTTTGGAATGATTTCATCTTTCAGTTCAATGGTAAAATAAGAAATACACCTACTTCCATCTACTACTTTATCAGGTAAAATTGCTTCGGTAGGACAAGCATCAATACAGGCTGTACAGGTTCCACAATAATCTTTTATTTCTTTATCATACTCAAGTTCCAAATCTAAAATTATCTCTGCCAAAAAGAAATAAGAACCAGCTTTTGGGTGAATTAACATGGAGTTTTTGCCAATCCAACCCAAACCACTTTTTTTAGCCCATGTTCTATCTAAAACAGGAGCAGAATCGACAAAAACACGAGCATTAATTTCTCCAATTTCATCATTCATAAACTGAACTAACTCTTTCAATTTACCCTTTATCACATGATGATAATCTTCACCGTATGCATACCTGGAAATCTTATAAGAATCTTGTCTTTGTTCTTGTTGTGGATAATAATTATACATTAAAGAAATGACTGATTTGGAACCTTCTACCAATTTTGTTGGGTCTAATCGTTTGTCAAAATAGTGTTCCATGTAATGCATTTCTCCGTGCATTTTCTGGTTCAACCATTTTTCTAATCGAGGTGCTTCTTCTTCTAAAAATTGAGCTTTTGACACTCCACAAAATGAAAAACCCAAACGTGTAGCTTCGGTTTTGATTAGTTGTGTATTTCCTAATGAAAAATTCAAAACAAGTTTCCTTGCTGTGGGTCTTTTAATCTACCTAAGTGCTTGTATGCTTTTTCAGTAGCTTCTCTACCTCTTGGGGTACGCATTAAAAACCCTTCTTTTATTAAAAAAGGTTCGTAAACTTCTTCTATGGTGCCTGCCTGTTCACTCACAGCTGTTGCAATAGTGGTCAATCCAACAGGCCCTCCTTTAAACTTGTCTATTATGGTGGTTAAAATACGATTATCCATATCGTCTAAGCCATGTTTATCTACGTTTAAAGCATTTAATCCAAAAAGAGAAATTTCTTTGGTAATTCTACCATCACCTTTAACTTGTGCAAAATCTCTAATTCTACGTAATAATGAATTGGCAATTCTTGGAGTACCTCTACTTCTTCCGGCAATTTCAATTGCTGCATCCTCAGAAATACCAACATGAATAATATCTGATGAACGTTTGATAATTTTTGCCAACAATCCCGAATCATAATATTCCAATCTGGAAGTAATACCAAACCTTGCTCTTAAAGGTGATGTAAGCAACCCAGTTCTGGTTGTTGCTCCAACTAATGTAAACGGATTTAATTCAATCTGAACACTTCTTGCATTGGGTCCAGTATCAATCATAATATCAATCTTATAATCTTCCATAGCTGAATATAAATATTCTTCAACTACAGCAGACAATCGATGAATTTCATCAATAAAAAGGACATCACCTTCTTCTAAGTTGGTGAGTAACCCCGCTAAATCTCCCGGCTTTTCCAATACAGGTCCAGAAGTAACTTTAAATCCTACATTTAACTCATTAGCAATAATGTTTGCTAAAGTGGTTTTTCCTAAACCAGGAGGGCCATGTAATAAGACATGATCTAAAGCATCACCTCTCTGTAAAGCAGCTTTGACAAAAACTCTCAGATTTTCAAGAACTTGTTCTTGACCTGTAAAATCGTCAAAAGATAATGGTCTTAATGCTTTTTCAAACTCACGTTCTACAGCACTCAAATTTTCATTATTTGCATCAAGATTTTTATTCATGAATCAAATTTAAGAATTAAGACATTATAATCTTCAAGCTATTTAAAAAGTTACTTACAGTTATTCTGCCTGTATTTCTTTTCCTGTGATGGTCTTAACAATTTCTCCTAAATAAATTTTTAACTTAAAAATATAAACCGGAGAGGTAAGTTGTTCATTTATCTTTTTGTTTTTGTATAGAATAAGACGATAACCTACTCCTGTTCCAATTCCAAACCATCTTACTATTTTATAATCAATTAACATAGAAGGTTCATAAGAAAGAATGAATGATTGATTTGTTTTTTTTTCTTTTGCTGTAATATTATCAAAGTATTGGTAACTAGCTTGTCCAAACCCTATTTGTGTAGAGAGGTTAAATTCCCACCTTTTACTAGTGTAATAAATATATTCTATATAAGGTGAAATGTATTGATAGTTAAGCTCTACTTTAATTGCTTGGTTTTCTTTTTTTATATATGACCTAGAAGGGTAAATTAATTGATTATAACCCAGACCTACTTTAAACTTTTGATTAAAACTCAACCCAATTTTAGCTCCCGTAGTTCGAATATCATTTGCTGAAATAAATGAGAATCTAGTATCTAGTTTTAAATCTAGTTTAGGTTTAGTATGAAATGAAGAATTAAAATCTTCTTCAAATTGATTTAGTTCATCTCCATTCCCTTTTTGTGCTTGAATAATTAATGAACTAAATAAAAAAATAAAAAGTAGAATTTTACGACTCATGGTAATAAAACTCATTGAGATGATGAAGTTTTATTTTTTTGATAATGACGATAAATGAAATACCCTACTCCTCCAATTAATATATATGGGATAAACATTAAATAAATAATACCATTATTAATTCCTTTTGCTAGAGCCCCTCCACTTTCCATTTCAGATTCTACAACAGCTTTACACATGGCACATTGACCAAAACCATAAATAGAAATAAACACTAATATGAAAAAGAATATTGGTTTTAGAAATTTCATTGGTACAAATTTACTGATTATTGTTTAGCGTCTTTGCTCAATTTTATCCTTTTCCTTGCCTTTTAATGCAAGATAATCTTCTTTGTACAAAATATCAATAGCATCAGTCAACTGTTCTTTTATTACTTTATGTGTAGTACCATCAAAATAGCCTCTTATATGAGCATTTTTATCTAATAAGATTAACATACCCGAATGAAGAAAGCCACCTGGAGCTATTGAATCTCTTTGTGCACTCACAAAAAAACCATTAAATGCAACATCATAAATCTTATCTTTTTCTCCTGTTAAAAAATCCCAAGTTTTAGTATCTGCGTGAACTTTCTTAGCGTGTTCTGCTAAAACAGCCTCAGTATCATATTCAGGGTTAACAGTTATGGATAAAAACCGTAAATCTTTCCTGTCTTTAAATTTGTTTTGTATATAAGCCATGTTAGTTGTCATTTTAGGGCAAATGGTTGGACAAGTCACAAAGAAGAAATCAACCACATAAATATGGCCTAGCATATCATCTCTTGTTATTTTTCCCCCGTCTTGATTGGTAAATTCAAAATATGGAATTTGATGATAAATTGTATCGTATTTCCCGTTTTCATTTTGAATTGCTTTTTTAGGACCTATATAGGGTAATTTTTTGTAATGATGTTCTCCCGTATAAAGTAAAAAATACATTATAGAAGGAAGCAAAAGTATAGCAAAGAGGTAAATTACTTTTTTGAATTTCTTCATTTTAATTTTTGTTATAAATAAAAAAGAGACCACAAAATTACTTGTGATCTCTTAATATTTTCGATATTTCTATCTTTTTATTTTAATAAAAGAATCGATCAAAATCAGCTGAATACTGTCCTTCTGTTATCACATGATAAATCAAGTATAAAGCTAATAGAACAAAAGGAACAATAATAGTATTCTTTAATCCTGTTTTTTCATGTTTAAGGTGCATATACTCTGCTACAATATAAAATGCTTTAAAAATAGTTAAAACAATAAATGTCATTTTTACTAAAAACCAAGATATTCCAATTTCTTTCCAAAAGATACCTAACATTACTTCAACTGTAGTAATCGCTAATAGTACCCAAAAAATCAACCAAATTCTTTTACGCGCTTTTTTTCCTTCTTCTTCTGAATGATGTACAGCGTATTCGTATGGTTTGTTATCGTCTGAATGTGACATAATAATTACTTTTTTTTAATTAAACTAAATAGAAGAATGTAAATACAAATACCCAAACTAAATCTACAAAGTGCCAATACAATCCTACTTTTTCAACCATTTCATAATGACCTCTTTTTTCATAAGTTCCCATTAATATATTTACGAAAACAACAAAATTTAATACTACTCCACTGAATACGTGGGTACCATGGAATCCAGTAATGAAGAAAAAGAAATCACCAAATAAAGGATGTCCATACTCATTATGAGTTAAATTAGCCCCATGTATTTCATGACCGTTAGCAACCATTTCTTGCATTTGTGCTCCTGTTACTTGAATATATTCACCAGCTTCTTTCCATGGCAACAATAATGCTTGTTTTGATTCATCAGACCAACGAGCTATTATACCTTTTGTTAATTCGACTGTTCCATTAGGTAATGTAAATGACCCTCTACCTAATTCAATAGCTCCTAATTCTGAACCGTGAATAAAATGAGCCCATTCCCATGCTTGTGAACCTAAGAAAATAGCACCTCCTATCAAAGTCAACCCCATCCAAAGAGTGACTCCTTTTTTATTCATACGATGACCAGCCTCGACTGCAAGAACCATAGTAACAGAACTCATAATTAATATGAATGTCATTAAAGCTACATATAACAATGGATGGTCTCCATGCATAAAAGGGAAATGCGTAAATACATTTTCTGCACTAGGCCATAAAGCGCCATAATAATGTCTATAAAAACCATAAGCAGCTAAGAATCCGGTAAAAGATAAAGCATCTGACATTAAGAAAAACCACATCATTAGTTTTCCATAACTAGCTCCAAAAGGAGATTTTCCTCCTCCTCCCCATGCTTCTTTTTTATCTACTGATATTGCGTTTGACATATTAGTATTTTTATTATAAAATTAAACTTAAGCTATATATTTTAAAAAGATAAATAAGTAAATCCATAAAGCACCCAGAAAATGCCAATAAATTAAACTTAATTCAACACCTAAAAAATTAGATGAACTGTATCTTTCTTTTTTTGATTTAACACTTACTACAATTAAACTTATTAATCCTGCTAATAAATGAAGCACATGAAAAAAGGTAATGAGGTACAAGTATGAGCTAGCATTTGTACTTGAACTACCTGTTGCCACAATACCATTTTCATATAATGTTTTCCATCCTAAATATTGACTGATTACAAAACCAAATCCAGATAAGAGCGTTAACAATACAAAAATGAATAATGTTTTCTTTTGATCTTTTTTTATTGCCAAATATCCTAAATGAAAAAAGATACTACTCAACACTATAATTACAGAACTTACATAAAAAGCATTAGGTAAATGTATGCTCAACCAATCAGAAATACTTCCTTTACTAACTATCACTGCACTTGTCCATCCTCCAAAGAACATAACAATACTCATTATACCAATCCATAATAATGGTTTGGCAGTCTTGCGTTTTAATTCTGCTCTAGAGTTTATATTATCCACAGTAATAGTAGTCATTTATTTAAAAAGATTAATGTCCCCCTCCATCGTGTTCATTTTCAGCAAGTGGCACTGTTTGAGGAATAAAATCCTCTCCTCCAATATATTCACCAGATTCATCTACTTTACTATAATCATATGCCCATCTGTGAACTTCAGGAATATCTCCATACCAATTCCCATGTATATGCTCAACAGGTGCAGTCCATTCAAGAGAGTTAGCTCTCCATGGATTCATAGGTGCTTTAGGTCCTCTTAATGCACTATAAATAAAGTTGAACATAAATAACAATTGTCCAACAGCTGCAATAATTGCAAACGTACTTACCAATTCATTGATGTCTACCATATTATCGAACAGTGGAAAGTTAGAATTGGTATAATATCTTCTTGGAACTCCAGCTAATCCTAAAAAGTGCATTGGAAAAAACACTCCATAAGCACTTACTATGGTAATCCAAAAGTGTACATTTCCTAATTTGTTGTTCATCATTCTTCCAAATAATTTTGGAAACCAATGGTAAACACCAGCAAACATTCCAAATATTGCAGATAATCCCATTACAATATGGAAGTGACCAACTACAAAATAAGTATCATGTACATTAATATCAAGAGCTGAATCACCTAATACTAATCCCGTTACTCCACCAGAAATAAAAGTAGACACTAGTCCAATACTAAATAAAGCAGCCGGTGAATAAACTATATTTCCTTTCCATAAGGTAGTAAGATAATTAAACACTTTTACAGCGGATGGAATTGCAATCAATAAAGTGGTAAAGGTGAATACAGCACCCAAGAAAGGATTCATACCTGTTACGAACATATGGTGACCCCACACAATAAATGACAAGAAAGCAATTGCCAACATAGACCCAATCATAGCTCTATAACCAAAAATTGGTTTTCTTGACATTGTAGAGATAATCTCTGAAGTAATACCCAATGCAGGTAGTAATACAATATATACCTCAGGGTGTCCTAAGAACCAAAATAAATGTTCAAATAAAATGGGGCTACCTCCAGAATGTTCTAGTACTTGACCACCTATATATATATCTGATAAAAAGAAACTTGTACCAAAACTTCTATCAAAAACTAATAATAAAGCAGCAGATAATAATACTGGAAATGATAAAACACCTATGATTGCAGTTAATAAGAAAGCCCAAATTGTTAATGGCAATCTAGTCATGCTCATCCCTTTAGTTCTAAGATTTAAAATAGTAACAATGTAATTCAAACTACCTAAAAGAGATGATACAATAAATATAGCCATTGAAACTAACCAAAGAGTCATCCCTAATCCTGAACCAGGAATAGCTTGCGGTAAAGCACTTAATGGTGGATATATTGTCCATCCAGCAGAAGCAGCTCCTCCCTCTACACCTAATGAAATTAACATAATAACTGATGAAACAAAGAAAAACCAATATGACAACATATTTAAAAATCCAGAAGCCATATCTCTAGCTCCAATTTGAAGTGGAATTAATAGATTACTAAATGTACCACTCAACCCAGCTGTTAAAAGAAAGAATACCATAATGGTACCATGCATTGTAACTAAGGATAAATATTTATCAGGAGCCATTACACCATCTTCTGCCCATGACCCCATTAATGCGTCAACTAACCAAAAGCTTTCACCAGGCCAACCTAGTTGCAACCTAAATAAGGTAGACATAACCATTCCTATGAATCCCATTAAGAATCCAGTAATTAAGAATTGCTTAGAAATCATTTTATGATCAGTACTAAAAATGTACTTAAATAAAAAGTCTTCGTGATGATGATGATGTGTACTCATTCTTTTATTTCTTATTAAAAATCTTAAATATTAATTATTCTGCAAATGTTTTTTGTTCAGCTAACCACTTTTCGTAGTCTTCTTTTGAATCTACAACAATATTCATTTGCATATTGTAATGTGCTGCTCCACAAATTTTGTTACAAAGCAGAACATATTCAAATTCATCATTTTGTGTAATTTCTTTCATCTCCTTAGTAGTAATCGTAGGAGTGAAATTAAATTGCGTTTTTAAGCCTGGAACACAGTTCATTTGAGCTCTAAAATGAGGCATATAAGCACTATGAATAATATCTATTGAACGCATTACAAATTGAACAGGTACATTAACAGGAATATGGAATTCTCCTTTTACTACAACATCATCATTTGAATTTTCATCTGACGCATCTACTCCCATAAAATTTACACCTTCAATATAATTAACATCTGCTCTACCTAATTTACCATCTTCACCGGCATATCTAGCACCCCAAGAAAATTGTTGTCCAACTAACTCAATCAAAACATGTTCTTCTTCTTGATTGATAGGTTTCATAATGGTATTCCAATTACTTAACCCATAAAGAATTAAAACTGTCAATGCTAATGATGGAACTACTGTCCATATCAGCTCAAGTTTATTGCTATGGGCAAAATAAACTGCTTTTCTTTTTGAACTATAAGCATATTTAAATGCAAACCAAAACAATAAAATGTGTGTAATAATAAAAACCGGAATAATCATGAATAGCGTAACATTCATTAGGTTATCCAATCCGACACCGTGTTCTGAAGCTGAAACAGGTAGTAACAATCCACCCCATGAAGCAATTTGCCAAACAAAAAATCCCATAAACGCAACAAGGAAAACAAGCATAAGAATAGCTTGAGACTTCCCTTCTTTTTCGCTTACTTCATAAATTTTTTCACCTTGGCTAATAGCTCTTAATTCAGCAATTTTTAAAATTTGAACTCCTGAAACTATTAGTAGTAAAACAACAACTGTTATAATTATAGCCATCATAATTTTTCGACTTTCGTTTTGTAATTATTCTTTAACAAATTAATGGTGTAAATGTAAACTTTCATCATACATAGGGTGATTTTTTGCCATAAGAGGAGCTTTAGATATTGCTCTTAATACAGTAAATATAAACACTCCTAAAAACATTAAAAACATTCCTATTTCAACGGCACCTAAATGTCCATGATCAAACATAGTTCCAGGTAGCACCATTACTAACACATCTACCCAATGGAAGAAGAAAATAATTAATGCTACAGGAATAAAAAACACTGCATTTCTTTTTGTATCTCTTGACATTAAAATAAAAAATGGCATACAGAAATTAACAAAGAAGGTTCCTAGATACAAGCCTTTATATTCACTAAATCTTTGAACATAGTAAGTTACCTCTTCAGGTATATCAGAATACCAAATTAACATGAACTGTGAAAACCATAAATAAGACCATAAACAGCTAATAGCAAACATCCATTTACTTAAATCATGAACATGACTACTATTTACTTCTTTAAGATATCCTAATGATTTTAAATACTGTACTAATAAAACAGCTACAATTAAACATGACACCCACATTCCAGAGAAGGCATACCAGCCAAATAAAGTACTAAACCAGTGCGTATCTATTGACATAATCCAATCCCACGCAGAAGAAGAAGATGTATAAGCAAAGAAAGCAACAAACAAAACACCTTTTATGATTGCCTTTTTGTAATTAGTCAGACCTCCAATTTTATCTTCTTCTAAAGATGCTTTTCTGAACCACCAAGCAAAAAAATACCAAATAGCCAAATAAGCTATAGTTCTTCCCCAAAAGAAACCTTGATTTAAATATGCTGATTTATTAGCAATGATTTCATCAAAATGAGGACTTGTAGGATCATGTACTTCAGGATCCATCCAATGATATAAATGATGCCAATGTAAAGTACCTCCTAAAAACACAAGAATTAAAACAACCGCTCCTATTGGCATATAGGCCATAATTCCTTGAAATATTCTTTGAGTTGTTACACCCCAAGCCATTTCAGAAACATATTGTAGGGCAAGAAAGAAAACGGCTGCTAATGATATAGTAAAAAAGAAATATCCATTTACTAATAAATTAGCCCATAATCTTTGTCCTGTATGATGGTCTCCATGACCAGTATTTAAACCTATGATTAATGACAATAGACCAATAACTATCAATACTATTGAAGTTATTTTTGCCTTATTTGTTAGTTTAAATTCCATTATCTAAAAATTTACTTTTTAATAATTATTCAATTAGTTGTGTTCTTCAACTGAAACTTCAGTAATAATTTCATCAGTTGGTTGTTCCTCATTATTTACAACATTAGATTCTATAGTAACACCCATAAATTTTGCTCTAATATAATGAACCAGTTTCCATCTTTCTTCTTGCGTAAGTTGAGAAGCATGTGAACCCATTAACCCCTTACCATAAGTGATAGTATGAAACATTTTACCTTCAGCCAAATCAAGTGAAGGAGAAAATTTAGTGGGGATTGGAGGAAATTTCTCTCTTTCAACTATACTTCCCATTCCTTGTCCATCTTTCCCGTGACAATGAACACAAAACATTCCATATAACTCTTCTCCTTGCTTTTCAATATTTTCAGAATAAGCTATTGGATTTTTTAAATTTTGTCCAGCTAATTCATAACCTTCAGGTGTGTTTTCATAAGTATAAGGCGTAAATCCTCTAGGGATAGTCCCTTCCACAGGTTTTCTAGCAGACATTTCATCCGGTTGTCCATAATCAGCATAATCAACGTATGGTTCAATTGCAGGTGAGCGATACATATCGGGCATATACTCTGGTGCAAGACCATTTTTTTCTCTACATGAAGTAACAGAAATAACTGAAGTAACAACAGCAATTATACTTACAATATTTAGATATCTTTTTTTCATAAATAAAGTCGTTTCTATGAATTTTTTACATCAATTTCTAATACATGAGTTTCATTAATCCAATTTTTGATTTCTTCCTCAGAAGCATCATTATCATGTACATGAATTTCCATTACAAATCTATCATCTGTTGTTCTTGGATAAGGATTTTTTCCTTTAAATCCAGGCAGAGTCCAGTTTCTTAACAAGTATGTAATAGCCATACCATGGGCAGCACATAAAACTCCAAACTCAAAAGTAATTGGAACAAATGAAGGTAAATTTTCTACAAATGTAAAGTTGGGTTTACCGCCAATATTCAAAGGCCAATCCTGTATCATAAAATAATACATTCCTCCAAGGGCTAAAGAAACCCCAATCATTCCATAAATGAATGCAGCAATTGCTATTCGAGTTCTTTCAAGACCTATTACAGGATCTAATCCATGAATAGGGAAAGGAGAAAAAACATCTCTAATATATATTCCTTTTGAAACAAGATGTTTAGCACTTTCTAAAAGTACATAATCATCATCGTAAATTGCATATATTGTTTTATCTGACATAATATTAACTATATCTTATTAATTATTTTTTTACTGGATGAAGTTTATGAAAATCTTCATCTGACATATTTTTATATTTTTCTCCAGAAGATTTTAATATAGTTTTTACTTCATTAAAAGCTAAAACCGGGAAATATCTTAAGAACAATAAATAGAAAACACTAAATAAACCTAATGTTCCAATAAACACACCTATATCAACCCAAGTTGGATAAAACATAGACCAGCTTGAAGGAACATAATCTCTATGTACTGAAGTAACAATAATCACAAATCTTTCAAACCACATACCTATGTTTACTACTATAGACATAATAAAAGTAAAAGTTAAATTGGTTCTCCATTTTTTCACCCAAAATAAGTGTGGAGATACCACATTACAAGTCATCATTGCCCAATAAGACCACCAGTAAGGACCAGAAAATCTATTTATAAATGCATATGATTCATATTCTACTCCTGAATACCAAGAAACAAATAACTCTGTAAGGTATGCAACTCCTACTATTGAACCTGTTACAATAATAATGATATTCATATACTCAATATGCTTTATGGTAACATACTGCTCAAGATGCATTACTTTTCTTACAATTAGCATTAAAGTTTGAACCATAGCAAATCCAGAGAAAACGGCACCAGCAACAAAGTACGGTGGGAAAATTGTAGTATGCCATCCAGGTATAACAGAAGTTGCAAAGTCCATTGATACAATAGAGTGTACTGAGAATACAAGTGGAGTAGCTAAACCAGCTAATACTAAAGAAACTTCTTCAAATCTCTGCCATGCTTTTGCATTTCCTGTCCAACCAAAACTTAATAAGCTATACATTAACTTTGGAACTGGTTTTTTTGCTCTATCTCTAATAGTTGCGAAATCAGGTATTAAACCAATATACCAAAATACAAGAGAAACTGACAAATATGTTGAGATTGCAAATACGTCCCATAATAGTGGAGAGTTAAAGTTAACCCATAAAGAACCAAACTGGTTAGGTAAAGGTAAAACCCAATAAGCCATCCATATTCTTCCCATGTGTATCATTGGAAACAATCCTGCCATAAATACGGCGAAAATAGTCATCGCTTCAGCTGGTCTATTAATAGCCATTCTCCACTTCTGACGGAACAACAATAATACTGCTGAAATTAAAGTTCCTGCGTGACCAATACCAACCCACCATACAAAGTTAGTGATATCCCATGCCCAACCAACAGTTTTATTCAATCCCCAGCTTCCGATACCAACTCCTAATAAGTAAAGTATATTTCCAATTCCCCATAATGCTACTATAGACGCTATGGTCATTAATATTTTCCAACCTTTGGTAGTTTTCCCTTCAATAGGAGCTAACACATCATTGGTAATCTTACTATAAGTAACATCGTTACCAAGTACTAAAGGTTCTCTTATTGCTGCTTCTTTATGCATTATAAAATTATTTATATGTGTTATTAAGCTTCGTTTTCTTTTAAGTTTCTAACTTTTACTTGATAGTAAACATTTGGATCTTGACCAACCTCTTCAATCACTCTATAAGCTCTATCATTATCCATTCCTGCTCTTACTTGGCTATTTTTATCATTTAAGTCCCCAAATTTAATAGCTCCCGATCCACAAGCACTTGAACAAGCACTTTGAACTTCCTCATCTTTCACAGGTCTACCTTCTTTTTTAGCTTGAAGTTTGGCTGCTTGAATTCCTTGTACACAGAAACTACATTTTTCCATTACACCTCTTGCTCTAACAACTACATCAGGATTCAACACCATTCTTCCTAAATCATCTTGTGCTGGATTTACATCAGTAAATTTCTTATATGCAATGTAATTAAACCAGTTAAATCTTCTTACTTTATAGGCACAGTTATTAGCACAATATCTAGTACCAATACATCTGTTGTAAGCCATCATGTTTAATCCTTCATTACTATGAGTTGTAGCAGCAACCGGACAAACTGTTTCGCAACCTGCATGGTTACAATGCTGGCACATCATTGGTTGATGAACAACTCTAGGATTATCAGCTGGATTTTCCATTTCTGAATAAGCAGCAATTCCGCCTTTTTCAGAAATTTCCATGGTATTTTTATGAGTATCACCTATTGCTCCAAGAGGCTCATGTTCACTTGAATAGTATCTATCTATTCTTAACCAATGCATTTCTCTACCTCTTCTTACCTCATCTTTACCAACAACTGGTATATTATTTTCAATATTACAAGCAGTTATACAAGCTCCACATCCAGTACATAAATTCATGTCAATAGACATTCCCCATCTATGTCCAATTTCTTTTACAGGATGAGCATTCCATAAATCGAATTCTTGAATTTCTTTTTGTACAGATTTACCATCCTCATGTGCTGCTAAAGTATGAGCAGGATTGTATTCATTTTTATTTCCTTTCTTAAATACATCTAGTGTAGTTTCTCTTACTACTGAATCTCTACCCATTACTGTTTGGTGAGTTTGAGTAGCAGCAATAGGATATAAACCTGATATAGAATTTAATTCTGCATTTGTATAATAAGAAACTACGCCATTTTTATCGTATCCGGCTAATGGAAAAGCATTTTTCCCAGTAACTCCAGTCATTTTACCAACTTTTTTACCATAACCTAATGCAATAGCTATAGTACCTTTTGCTTGCCCTGGTTGCGCAACAACCGGCAATTCTATTGTAGTTCCATTTGCTGTAACACTAACCAAATTAGCAGGACTTTCTTGTCCTAATATCGTATTAAACCCTTTTTCTTTCATTTCAGAAGGGTTCATGGTAACATAATTATCCCAAGTAATTTTTGTAACAGGATCTGGTAATTCTTGTAATATTGGATTATCTGAAGAATTTCCATTTCCTGCAGTTTCATTAATATATAATACCAATTCAACTCCTGCTGAAGTAGATTTAGCTACTTTTTCAGCAGCTGAATTAACATCAGCCATGAAAGATAACTCAGATACTACTTCTGAAGTTGGAGCTTCATAAACTCCATCATGTAAGGTTTTATTCCAAAAATCAGAAAACATTAACGAACCTGAAGTTGGAAATAATGTTTTTTCCCAATATCCTTTAAGATAATTATAATATGAAGACTGATTTCCTGTCCACTTCAAAATACTCTCTTGAGCTTGTCTTGTATCAAATAAAGGAGAAATAGTAGGTTGAGCAAGTGAATAATGTCCATCAACCGGATTAACATCATTCCATGATTCTAACCAATGATTATCAGGGCAAACATATTTACACTTAGCAGCAGTATCATTTAATTTAGTAGCAAAAGAAACAGTAGTTTTTACTTTTTCCATTGCTTTCTCAAATTTTTCTCCTAAAGTATAAACTGGATCTGCACCATAGATTAACAAAACATCTACCTTACCTGACTCCATTTCTTTAATTAGCTCTGCAACTGCTATATCACTTCCATTTTTTGAATGTGATGTTTTATTGATATCAATGGTTTTACCATAATTCCCCAACATATTATTCAAGCCATTTACTAAAACTTGAACATTTTTATCATTAGATCCACATACTACCAATGAAGCACCTTTATTCTCTAACAAACTCTCAGCAGCTGAACTAGCTTTAGCTGCAACAATTTTATTGATTGTTCCAACTTTAACTTGAGAACCACCAACTTTGGCAGCAACCACATTATATATAGTGGCAACAACAGCTCCATATTCAGAAGGTTTAACTGGAACACGCACATCAGCATTCGTTCCTGTTAATGACATATTAGCTTCAAACTGGTAATGTTTAGACATCCATTCTCCTTCAGGACTTCTTCTATTGGTATAACCTGTACTATATTGCATTGCATCTAACCATCCTGAAATAAAATCAGCCCCTATACTAACAATAGTTTTTGCATTTGCAAAATTGTAAGTTGGAATTACTCTTTTTCCAAAAGATTCATTATTGGCATCTAAAATTCCAGAATATGAAATTGCATCATACTCAACAATTATATTTTTATTTTCTACAACTGTTCCTTCTTCTGCAACTATCTCTTGCTCTTTATTAGAAAGGGAAGATAATATCTCCTTTGTAGAAGGACTCATTAGAGTTGATGAAAGAACTCTTAAGTTTTTAGCTCCTTTAATTTCTTTGGTTAAAGCTGAATCAATATCACTCCATGAAGCTTCTTTTCCATTAATTAAAGGTGATTTTAATCGATTATTATCATATAAAGATAAAACAGAAGCATTAACTCTTGCATTGATTTCTCCATTTGTTAATGAAGAAGAAGTGTTTCCTTTTACAAAAATTGGACGTCCTTCACGAGTTTTAACTAAAACCGGACAATAATCATGACCATCATAAAAAGTTGAAGCATAATAATTTGCTTGTCCAGGTATAATTTCTTCTGGTTTGTTTAAATAAGGAATAGCTTTAGTAACGGGTGTCTCACACGCAGCTAAAGAAGCTGCAGCGACACCAAATCCTAAAAATTTAAGAAAATCCCTTCTAGTTGTAGTAGAATTTTCAAGAACTTCTTGATCACCTAAAAAAGCATCAGTAGGTAAATGCTCTGGAAATTCATTTTTACTTGCCTCAACAAATTGAGGGTCTTCATTTAATTGTTCTAAACCTTTCCAGTATTTTGTTGAATTAGCCATGTATTAAGCTTATTAAGTTCAAATTAATATTAATAGTGACATTTAGCACATTCTAAACCACCTATCTCATCAACTGTAATTTTTCCATCTTCAAACATTTGATGTTTGAAATCTTCAGTCATTCTACTATGCATTTCATCATAATATGCATTATTTTCTGTAGACACCTTAGTTTCTCTATGACAATTGATACACCATCCCATAGTTAAAGATTCTTGTTGTTTTAAAACTTCCATTTCTTCAACGGGTCCATGACAAGTTTGACATTTTTGTTTTCCAACTGAAACATGTTGTGCATGACTAAAGAAAACATGATCAGGCAAATTATGAACCTTAATCCATTTTACAGGTTTTGGGTTATCTCCATAAGTTTGAGTAGAAGGATCATAATCTAAAGCAGTATATACTTTTTTGATTTCCTCTTCCATTGAGTACTCCTCTCCATTATACATAAATGTTTTACCATGAGAACCATCGATATACTTATGACAATTCATACAAACATTTAAAGAAGGTATTCCTGATGTTTTACTATGACGTGCACTAGAGTGACAATAGTTACAATCTATTTTATCATCACCTGCATGAATTTTGTGTGAAAATTTAATTGGTTGTTCCGGCATGTAATCTTGATGAACTCCAACTGAAAATGCACCATCCATTAATTTTAATAATGTCACAAAAAACAACACAATTACCAAAGCAGCCACCAAACCTTTATTGTTTCTACAAGTATATTTAAAGGCTTCAACAAGTGAAACAGGTCCATTAAATTCTTCACCTTTTTGAGTAGCAACTAATTTAGCAATTGAAACTCTAGATTTATTTAATAAGAAAACTAATATTATTAATACTAGTACAACCCCTATTAACATATATTTTGTTACCGGAGATTTTTTTTCCTCTACAACAACATCTTCTGCTCCAGCTTTTACATCTTCTTTTACAGGAGGGTTTTTGATATATGCTAAAATTGATTTAATTTGTTTTTCATCAACTGGCTGAGGAGGCATAGGCACCTTGTTAAACTCTTCAAAAATTGCAATAGCGTCAGCATCACCCGAAGCTATCAACTCAGCAGAGTTTGTAATCCATTTAACCAACCATTCTTCAGTACGTTTATCATTTATCCCTTGTAATCCAGGACCAACAACAGTGTTAGTTCCGACACTATGACATGCAGCACAATTTGCCTTAAACAATTTCTCCCCTTCAGCCACTAAATCAGCTCCTGAAGCAGCAACCTCTACTTCACCTTCTGTTGCTACTGCAGCAGAATCTTGTGCGATAATATTTAACTGAAAGAACAAAAAAGATAGACAAAAAGTAACAAGCTTCACAGCGTTTGTTTTTTTGCCTTTAGTAGTTATCTTGTTCATACTAAAATAGTTACGATTGTTTTATGAAATACGTTAGTTCAACTGGCAACAAATTTAGAAGAATAGGTTGTTTTTGCTACACGATTTTAAAAAAATTACTTATTTAAACATTAATTTAGAATTATTCTAAATAATGATGTTTAACATAAATTTGGTGTAATATTTGTTTTTTGAATAGCAAATAAAAAACTTCAAGTACATTTGATAATTATTTTGAATTTTAATTATGAAATTTTTAATTATTAGCATTTTCCTTTTATTGAGTCTTTCTAAATTCTCACATGCACAAACACGAGTAGAAACAGATAGCACCCACAAGGCTTCTTACTTAAAAATACAAAAAGAACAAAGTATTGAAAAAGTGATAAAAAGCTATCAATCATCATTTAAACAAGAAGGATATAGAGTACAAATATTTTCCGGCAACAAGAAGCAACCGGCTAAAGAAATGAAAGCTAAATACATTAGCCTTCACCATAAAAACAAAGCTCACGAAATATACCAACAACCTTATTTTAAAGTACGAGTGGGTGATTTCAGGACAAAACTTGAAGCTTTAGCTTTCCAAAAAGAGCTAGCTATTCATTTTCCGAATTGCTTTATTGTAAAAGATGAAATTGAAATTGAAGAGTTAGTTAAATAAAAAAGGGAGCTAATAGCTCCCTTTTTTTTTATTTATAACCTTTTAGAGAAATTAAGCTTCCGCTTTTTTCTTTCTTGTAACTCTTCTTTTTGGCTTTTCTTCAACTTGCTCCTCCACATAATTAGGATCAAAAGTAGAATCAACTAAAATTCTTCCACAATGTTCACAAACTAAAATTTTCTTATGAGATTTAATATCTAATTGTCTTTGAGGTGGAATTTTATTAAAACACCCACCACAAGCATCTCTTTGAATAGTAACTACTGCTAAACCATTTCTAGCATTCGTTCTAATTCTTTGGTAAGCTGTCAATAATCTATCTTCAATTACTTGAGCTGCTTTTTCTGATTTCTTAATTAAATTTTCTTCTTCAGATTGAGTTTCAGAAGTAATTTCATCTAATTCTTTCTTTTTATTGTCTAAGTCTATCTTTCTTCCTTCTAAATATTCTTTAGATTCTTCAACTTTTTCCTGTTTAGCAGTCAATAAGAATTTACCTTCTTTGATTTTTTTCTCTGCTAATTCAATTTCTAACTTTTGGAATTCAATTTCTTTCGTAATTGCATCAAATTCTCTATTGTTTCTAACCTTATCTTGTTGCTCTTCGTATTTTTTAATCAAATTAGTAGCATCAGTTATGCTATTTTTACGATTAGAAATTTCTGTTTCTAAATCCTCAATCTCTTGAGTTAAGTTTTCCATTCTTTTTTCAAGACCGGCAACCTCATCTTCTAAATCTTGAACCTCCAAAGGAAGCTCACCTCTTACTGTACGAATCTTATCAATTGTAGAATCAATCATTTGAAGCTCGTATAAAGCTTTTAATTTTTCTTCTACTGAAGCGTCTTTTTTAGCCATATTAAAGGTAATTAATTGGGTTTGTATTTATTTCTGATAAATGAACGGCGAAATTAGTAATTTTTTTTGTAAGTATATCATAAAACAATTCTTTAGTAAATTGTTCACTTTCATAATGACCAATATCAGCAATAATAATTTTATTTTCGGCATCAAAAAACTGATGATATTTAAAATCTGCAGTAATAAAAACATCCGCATTTTCTTTTATTGCATCATTTAATAAAAAACTACCGGAACCACCACATAAAGCAACTCTTTTAATTTTATTTTGAAGTAGTTTAGTATGTCTAACACAATCGGTTTGCAAATCTTTTTTTAATCTTTTTAAAAAATCCAATTCGCTTTCCTCCTGATTCAACTCTCCAATCAAACCAGACCCCACATTATTTAACGTATTATCTAAAGAATAGACATCATAAGCAACTTCTTCATACGGGTGAGCCTCTATCATTGAATGAATTACCTGATGCAACTTAAAAGACTCTGCTACCATTTCTATTCTTATTTCTTGTTCGGTATGTCTTTTATCTTTTTCCCCCACAAAAGGATTTGTATTTTCACCAGCCCTAAATGTTCCTTCACCGTTAATATTAAAACTACATTCACTATAATTGCCTATAGCCCCTGCACCAGCATTAAACATAGCTAAACGAACATTTTCAGCCTGTTCTATAGGACAATAAACCACTATTTTCTTTAAGAATCCTGCTTTTGAAGAAAGAGGCTTGCAATTTTTCAATCCTAGTTTCTCTGCAATCTTATAATTAACCCCTTTATTTGCATTATCTAAATTAGTATGAGCAGCATAGATTGCGACATCGTTTTTAATTGCTTTTAAAATAGTACGCTCTATATAATTTTTTCCTGTTATTTTTTTTAATCCAGAAAAAACGATAGGATGATGAGCCACAATTAAATTACATTTTTTTGATATTGCTTCATCTACCACTTCTTCAATGCTATCCAAACAAATTAACACCCCTGTTAATTCATCATTTATATTTCCTACAATCAATCCAGAATTGTCATAACTTTCTTGATAACTAAGAGGGGCAAATGATTCAATTATATTTATTACGTCTTTAATTTTCATCTTATTCATTAAAATCTTTTTGCAAATTTATAATAATTGAAACTTCCGTCCCAGCTACACTTCCATCTTGATGATAAATTTGAAATGGACCTTGAACAAAACACTTTTTATTTGTGATTTTACTTAATAAATTAATCCGACCTTTTGTCAGCGCCATTCCTTTAGACACATGCAATTGCTTTTTATTTTCTTTCTGTGCCAAACTATTTTCTATACCAATACCATTATCTTTAACATTAATCACAATTGTTTCTTCTTTCTTTTTTACACTTAGGAATATTTCACCATGTTTTTGAGCTGGTAAAATTCCATGCCATATAGAATTTTCAATAAAGGGTTGCAGCAACATAGAAGGGATTTTTATAGATTGACCTAAGGCCTCAGCCTCACACTTTATTTGATAATCAAATTTATTTTGAAAACGCATTTGTTCTAATTTCAAATATAAATCTATTCTTTCCAATTCCTCATCTAAATCCGTTTCATTCTCCATTGAACTGTCTAAATTCTTACGAACTAGCTTTGCAAAGCTCGAAAGATATTTATTTGCTGAAATTTTATCTTCTCTGTTAATATAATATTGGATAGAGTTTAATGCATTAAAAATAAAGTGTCTATTTAAACTTGCATTTAATGCTTGCTGTTCTAAAGCCAACATTTTAGCCTGGTTTTCCAATCTTTCAGTCGCTCGTTTTTGTTCAATAACTTTTACACGTCTATTTATAATTAACCAAGTAATTCCAACTAAAAATAAAAACATCAACAAATAAAACCACCACGTAAACCAAAAAGGCGGTTTAATAGAAAAACTAAAAGCAATAGGAGTAGTCCAATTTACCGAGTCTACTGAAGCAGAAATATTAAATTCATAATCACCCGGAGGTATATTTGAGTATGTAACAAAATTTGCTTTGGTTTCCGGTTGCCATGACTCATCAAATCCATTCAACTTAAATCTATATTTAATTTTATCGGGGCTTTTATGATAAATACCATCAAAATCGAAAGTAAGGTGATTTTTATTGTATGTCAATACCAATCCAACAGGTAAATTATTATCATCTACATTACCTTTGAATATCTTTTTCCAATTTTTAGACTCAAAAAACAACCTTACATCTTTTAGAATAATTTTAGGTAAATAAATGGAATTATCCTTTTTATATAAAGGGTGTTTCATTAAACCCAAACTTGTTCCAAACCATAAGTTGTTTTCAAAATCAATAAAAGAAGCATTTTGGTTACACTCCAAACTTTTTAATCCATCTAAATTGGAATACCTAATAAAGGATGCCTGACTAATTTCTCCTTTAGTTTTTAAGTCAAATTGATATAGCCCATTATTAGTTCCTATCCATAGGTTTTGATACGAATCGATATTTAAAAAATTAATGTTATTAGATGAAGAATTTTCAGAAATAGTAACTGCTTGAATTTTCCCATTTTGCATAAATGCTAATCCATTTTTGGTTCCAATCCACATTCTGTTATCATTATCGTTAACTACAGCCATTACACTATTGTCAGGTAATCCATCGTTAACTGTGTATTTTTTAATAGTCTTTTCTTGAGAGTTGTAGCGTATTAATCCATCTGAACATGAAATCCAAAGCATATGCTGTTTCTCATTATGAATTTGGCGGATATTTTTACCAAACTTAAAGCTGTCGAAATTATAAATACTGTCTTTTTCTGTGTATAAGATAGAAAGTCCCTCTTTTGATCCTATCCAAATATTATTGTCTTCATCGCAACTCAATGCATAAACCTTATTTGCATTTAGTCCACTTTTTTCATCATAGGTTTTAAATCTTTTACCATCAAACATTGAAAAGCCCTCAGAAGTTCCAAACCATAAATTATCATTATTATCAATTGTATTACACCAAACCGTATTATTCCCTAAACCATCTTTTTCACCATAATATTTATATTGTCCATTTTTAAATTTACACAATCCATTCCCATAGGTTGTAAACCACAATGAAGAATCTTTTTCTTGAACAACAGACATAATAATATCACTACATAAACCTTCTTGTTGTGTATAGCTCACAAAATTTTCATCAGTAAATTTGATGATACCTCCTCCATCAGAACCAAAAAACAGATTTCCTTCATCATCTTCTATAATGGTTTTTATATTGGAATTTTGCAAACCATCTTTCTCTGTAAAATTTTTAATGCCTTTTCTATCCAATTTGGAAATTCCTGCTTTAGACACCAACCAAATGGAGCGGTCAGATTTTCTGATAAAAGCACGAATATGATTATTAATTAACCCATCATTTGAAGTTAGCTTATAAGTGGTATCTTTCGTAGCATGAATAATTCCATCACCAAAAGAACTACACCAAAAATCTCCATTTTGCTCTACAAATACTTGAGTAGCATTAATATTTGGTAAGGTATCTTTTATTTCTCCTTTTGGTGTAATCATAAAAACACCCTGCCTAGTAGAAAGCCATTTATTATTTTGATTGTCACAAAAAATATGGCGAACATAATTACTCACTTCATTTTTCGAAATATCAAAGTAGGTAAATTCTTTTCCATCAAATTTTACTACACCACCACCATCGGTAGCTAACCATAAATTACCATCTTTATCTTCTGTAATGTGAAGAATAAAATAGTTGCTTAATTCGGTTTTAAAAAAATAGTTTTGAAATTCGTTCCCCTTTTTTAATGAAAACCCACCTAAGCTTCCTAGCCATAAGTTATTCTTTGAATCTAGAAAAATAGAATTAACTTGGTTATTGATAAGTCCATTTTTAGTAGAATAATTTAAAAAATCAACACCATCAAATTTTGAAACACCCCCTAAAGTACCCATCCAAATATAACCCTTACTGTCTTGACAAAGAGTATTCACTTGCGACTGCACCAATCCTTCTTCTACAGAATAATTAATAAAATTATACTGTTGGGAAAAAACAATAGCACTCTGAAAAAAGAAAAATAAAGTGGCGTAAAATCTAAACCTAAACAACTTTTTTAAAATGTTTTAATAGCACTAATAAAGTCAGCTAATTTACGACGAGAAACAGGAATTGCAACACCATTATCCATAATTGCCATATTTCCTTCATTTCTATTGAATTCTTTTAAATGATCTCTTGTATTGATAATGTGTGATTTATGTACTCTAAAAAAAACATTTTTGTTTAACACTCTTTCGTATTTTGCAATGGTCATACTACTAACACACTTGCTTCCGTCTGTTAAAAATATTTTAGTATAACTTTCGTCTGCTTCTAGTCTAATAATATCATTTGTTTTGATAATCTCATAACCAGAAAGAGTTGGAACGGCTATAGTATCTAATTTAGATTCGTTTTGAAACTGCTCTAAAATTTGTTTCAATGAAGAAATATTTGTCCCCTCTACTTTATTATTGGATGAGATAACTTTAGCTACTGCGGCTTGTAAATCTTCAACATCAATTGGTTTTTCCAAATAATCAATTGCCCCACTTTTTAATGCTTTTAATGCAAACTGATTGTGTGCAGTAATAAATATGACTGAGAAATTCTTTTCAGGAATTGATTCCAATAATTCAAAGCCATCTTCATTGGGCATATTAATATCTAAAAAAAGTAATTCCGGCTGATACTCTTGAATTAATTGTCGAGCTTGAGAAGCTGATTCAGCTTCAGCAATTACATTCACATCAGGACAAAATTCATCGATTAAGATTCTTAGGTTGCTGCGAGCGTTTTGCTCATCATCAATAATAATAGCAGAGATAGACATAATATATAGAGTTTAGTTAGTGCTTAATAAAATTAATGATTCTAAATGTGAACTCAATCTTATATTAAGCAAACCCCAGCAATAAAAAATTAAACGGTAGTGATTAAAAATTAAACGGTTAAAGTGACTTAATTTTTTGAATAAAATCGGCTACTCTTACTCTAGCAACAGGTAATTTTATCCCATTTTTAAGCTTAGCAAAATATCCATCCTGATGAATGTAATCAGTTAATTCTTCTAAATTGATGATGTATTTTTTATGAATCCGATAAAACTTTTTAGAATTTAATATCTCATCATAAACCTTGAGTGTTCTTGTATCCAAAAAACTAGCTCCATCTATAAAATGTAAGGAACTACAATTTCCTTCTCCTTCAATATATAATATAGAACTATCTTCAATAATTTTAATTCCTCTAAGATGAGTGATGGTAATTTTATTAGACTCTTCTTGATAGTGAATATTGTCAGAAAAATTTTTTATTGATTCAATGTAAGTTTGAAGATTATGGTCGTCTTCATTAAACATTTCTTTATATTGTTTAAGTTTATCAACTGCCTCTTTTAAATCTTCAATATCAATAGGTTTAAGAATGTAATGAATAGCATTTGCATTAAAAGCTTTAATTGCATAATCTTTAAATGCGGTAACAAAAACAATTTGAAATTTTTCTTTTTGAACGTCATCCAATAGTTCCAGTCCTTCTTCTCCACTTGGCATTCTGATATCCAAAAAAACAGCTTCAGGTTTTTTTTCTTTAATCAAACTACGAGCATCTTCTACATTTTCACCCATCCCAATCACATCAATTTCGGGGCAATACTCGTTTAAAAGCATCAAAAGGTTCTCTCGAGCAAAGAGTTCGTCATCTATTATTATGGCAGTAATTTTATCCACTAATCAAACCATCTAAATAAAAAGAATTTCTTTTTTTTATTATGATACTGCTTATTCTTTTTAGCA
>JACJZA010000020.1 GCA_020635825.1 Flavobacteriales bacterium | reverse complement strand
GTTGGCGGACATTTTACTGGAAAACAATCAAATCAACGGAGTTATCGATCAAAATGGGAAAGAATACAAAGCCAATCAACTAATATTGGCCACCGGACATTCTGCCAGAGACATCTTTTATTTGCTCTATAAAAAGCAAATAAAAATAGAATACAAACCTTTTGCAATAGGAGTTCGGGTAGAACATCCTCAAGAACTAATTGACACCAATCAATACCATTGCGAGGTAAAAAGCGACTTCCTCCCTCCTGCTTCTTATAAGTTGGTGACACAAGTTAAAAAAAGAGGAGTATTCTCTTTTTGTATGTGCCCTGGTGGAATTATAGCTCCATGTGCCACTGCACCAGGAGAAATTGTTACCAATGGCTGGTCGCCCTCCAAAAGAAACAATCCTTTTGCAAACTCCGGTATTGTGGTAACAGTTGAAGAAGAAGATTTAACTCCATTTAAAGAGTTTGGTCCCTTAGCAGGATTAAAGTTTCAGGAAAGTGTTGAAAGAGCTTGTTTTGAAGCTGCTAAAAACAATACAGTAACCAACTTCGGGCAAATAGCTCCCGCACAACGCTTGGTGGATTTTATTAATAACAAACCTTCAACCAGTTTACCTGATTGTTCTTACAAGCCCGGTGTAATTGCCACCGAAATTCACAAGGTGCTTCCTGCAAATATTGTTCAACACCTACAAAAAGGTTTTGTGGATTTTGGTAAAAAAATAAAAGGTTTTTTAATGAAGGATGCGATTATTGTGGCAGTTGAAAGCAGAACTTCTTCTCCTGTTAAAATACCTAGAGACCGAGAAAGTTTAGAACATCCGGAAATTAAAGGTTTGTTTCCATGTGGCGAAGGGGCAGGATATGCAGGAGGAATTGTGAGTGCTGCCATTGATGGTCAAAAATGTGCTATGGCGATTTATGAAAATGTTAAACAATAAAATATTAGTTAATTAAATCATCATTATTTAATAATTTTAACCCTCAACCTTAAAAATAGATAGAACATGAAAAAAATGAAAACATTAATTATTGCTGGAATTTTAATTGCAACTACAGCAACAGCACAAATAAAATCACCACAACCAAGTCCTACTGCAGAAATTGAACAAACTGTAGGCTTAACAAAAATTGAAGTAGAATACTCAAGACCGGGAATGAAAGGGCGTAAAATTTTTGGCGACTTAGTAAAATACGGTGACGTATGGAGAATGGGAGCTAATGCTTCTACTAAAATTGAAATTAGTGATGACATTAAAGTGAATGGTCAGGAATTAAAAAAAGGAAAATATGCTTTATACGCTATTCCTAACGAAACTGAGTGGACCATTATCTTTAATAAAAATTTAGACTTGTGGGGTTCTGCAGGATACAACCAAGAAGAAGATGCTTTGAGAATTACTGCTAAGCCAACTAAATTAAATGATGCAATAGAAAGCTTTACCATTGATTTTGGAAGTTTTACTTATAGCGGCGGACAAATGATGCTGAAATGGGAAAATACTCAAATAGCATTTACCATTGAAACGAATGCTAACGAACAAGTTGAAGCACAAATTAAAAAAGAATTAATTGATGGACCGGGAGCAAGTTCTTATGCAGCTGCTGCAGGTTATTATTTAGAAAATAATAAAAACATGGAGCAAGCTTTAGAATTTATTAATAAAGCAGTAGAAAAAAGAGCTGATGCTTTTTGGTACATCCACAACCAAGCAGTGATATTAGGTAAATTAGGTAAAAAGAAAGAAGCCATTGAAGCTGCTAAAAAATCGATGGAATTAGCGAAAGCTAACAAAGATGGCGATTACGGTTACGTAGCTAAAAACGAAGCTTTAATCAAAGAATTAGGAGGAAAATAAAAACATTTTCACTCATACAAAAAGGCGAAGCAAATGCTTCGCCTTTTTTATTAACATTTATTGACTTTCTCCTTAAAAACCGATACCTTCGTTTGACACTTTACTTTGGTTGAATCTACCCTGAGCTTGTCGAAGGGATTAAAAAAGCACCAACACAGACGTTATGAGTAACAACCTGATAATGAAAAATAATTTTAAAAGATTAACCGTAATTGAATACTCGTTAGACTTAGAATGGCTTGCAAGTAAGCAATTGAGTCGATTACTATTTATCGAGAATTACAAAGATTCGATTTCATTTGGTGAAACAGCACAAGCTCTTTCATTCAATCAAAAACTAAATTTGTTATTAGATAGTCGGGATATAGCAAAAGAAGATAAAATGTTCTTTCAAACATTTATGGAAATCAGAAATAAGTTCGCTCATAATCGAGACATTAAAACTTATTTTGATGCTTGTTCATCCGTCAAAAAAGTAGACTTCTTAAAAAAACACTTTGAAATATCTGATTCTAGCAGTGATGACGAATCGTTTCTTGAAGATGCCGTTTTCCAACTTTATAAAAAATGTGCTCTTTCCTTGATTGAACTAAAAGGACAAATAATCGAGAATGAAGGAGTAATAAAAACTATAGAAAAGACCAAAAGAGATCTTGATTTTGAAACTATGCGATTTATGGAAGCACGTAATGGTTTAAAAGAAGGCTTTGATATAATTACAACAAGATTAGATTCTGATAGAATTTTTTCTTCAAGTGAGGTCAAAAGCTTATTTGATGAATTACGAAACCGCCTAAATCTTCACATGATAACAACAGGAATGGATTACATAAAAAAAAACTCATAACACTCTGTATATTTCATGGCTGGTTCGTGATTTTCGAGGCTTTGGTTATTTGTAGACATCCCGTCAATCTTGCAGATTGACTCCGTGGTAAACCGAAATTTCATTACCTTGAATTCAGCCACGAAAACATACAGTAAACATCAAACGAAAAAGCTATTTTCTTGAAGTAAATTGCAATAAATACCCAAACAAAATTACCAAACCACAACCTACCGCATTGTACCATAAATAACCCATTTGTAGCCATGTGGGAGCCTTTTCGTATGCATTTAAGTAATGGATAGCAATTACTGCTGCTTCTGCCAACAAGGCGCCATAAAATACAGCATTGCCTTGTATTTTTTTAAAGTAAAAAGCCACCAAGAAAATCCCCAAAATGGTTCCGTAAAACAAAGAACCCAACAAGTTTACCGCTTGTATCAGGTTTTCAAACAAAGAGGCATAAGTGGCAAATAAAATAGCCAAAACTCCCCAGCCCAATGTAAACCATTTGGAAGAAGTTAAATAATGAGTATCGTCTGCTTTTTTATTAATAGAGCGTTTGTATAAATCGATGGTGGTGGTGCTTGCCAATGCATTTAACTCACTGGCTGTACTGCTCATTGCCGCAGAAAACATTACCGCAAACAACAAACCTATCATCCCAACGGGTAAGTAATCCATTACATAGGTCATAAAAATGTAATCCTTGTCATTGGTTTCAGCTTCGGGGTTGGCTTGTTTTACCAAAGTTTTGGTTTCTTCTCTTAGTTCGTTTATTTGGCTCTGCAATGCCAAAGCTTTGTTTTTACTTGTATTTAAGGCAATTTCGTCATCATTATTTACTGCAACTACTAACTTTTCCAGTTCTTGTTTTTTCTCTTCAAACAAAGCGGTGTACTGTGTTTCTATTTGTTGCAGCTGCTCACCATAAACAGATTGTTCTACTTTTTGTTTTTGAACAGAATTAAAAAAGATAGGCGGTTGATTGAATTGATAAAATACAAACACCATTACTCCTATAAACAAAATAATGAATTGCATGGGCACTTTTAGCAAGCCATTCATAATTAAGCCCAACCTACTTTCTTTAATCGATTTACCAGATAAATAACGCTGTACTTGACTTTGGTCGGTACCAAAATAGCTCATAAACAAAAATAAAGCAGCAGTTATTCCCGACCAAAAATTGTAACGGTCGTTTAAATTAAACTCAAAATTTACCACGTTTAATTTTCCCATTTTCCCGGCCACATGCAAAGCATCGGTAAATCCAATATTTTCAGGCAACATAGAAATTACCATAATTCCGGCCAGTATCATCCCTCCCATCATTACAGCCATTTGCTGTTTTTGAGTTTGAGTTACCGCCTTGGTTCCTCCTGAAACGGTGTAAACAATTACCAGTAAACCTATAAAAATGTTGGTAATTGCTAAATTCCAACCCAGCAAAGTAGAAAGAATAATAGAAGGAGCATAAATGGTTATTCCCGCCGCCAAGCCACGTTGCACCAAAAACAAAATAGCAGCCAAAGAGCGTGTTTTTAAGTCAAAACGATTTTCTAAAAACTCGTAAGCTGTGTATACTTTTAATTTGTAGTAAATAGGAATAAAAGTGACTGAAAGTATAATCATGGCAATGGGCAAACCAAAGTAAAACTGAATAAAGCGCATCCCATCGGTATAAGCTTGTCCGGGAGTAGATAAAAAAGTAATAGCGCTGGCCTGCGTTGCCATAATGGAAATACCTATTCCCCACCATTTGGCATCGTTATCACCCTTTAGATAGCTTTGTAAATTCTTGCTTCCACGAGTTTTCCATACTCCGTAAACTACAATAAACAAAAGCGTTCCTAATAATACTATCCAATCTATTATACTCATGAAAAGTGTTTAGTAAAAACGTAAAACAAAATCACCAATACTGCTAAAGTTAGTATTAATGCCAAGTACCATTTGTTCCAGTTGGTTTCTTTCATTATGTATTTCTTATTCGGTCTTTCTAATTATTTTAACCTTTTCTAAAGTTTCAAACTTTAGAAAAGGTTATTCAATCTACTACTGTTCTAATAGTAGGTTTTCAATTTTATTAAATTCATTTTTATCCTGATGACAAGCTATAAAGTTATTTATATCATCAAACCAATTTATAATATCTGTGTTCTTACCTTCTAAAATGGATTGATAAGAAGTATGTTTCCAAGTCTTAAAATTATCTGTAAAGTTATGATGAACAGGATTACAATGAATATAAAGAACCAAGTCTTTTAAATAGTTTTCATCACCTATTTCTTTGCGTTTAAACCCTTTCTGAAAAAGGCTTCCTGTCCTCTTTTGTTGTTTATTAAAAGCTTGAGTATAACTACTAAATAAGTTAGAAAATTGTTTGGATATAAAATAAGATACGAACTTATCTAAAGTTTGAAATTTTAGATAAGTTCTACTCTCTTTATAATTAGATATTTGGCTCTCAATAACTGATATAATTTCCTCTTTTGACTTTATTTCAACCAATAAATGAAAATGATTAGGCATTAAACAATAAGCATAGATGTTTAATATTGGGGAGAGATGATGTTTTACTTTTTCTAGAAAAAAGTTATAATTACCTTCATTGACAAACAGATTTTCAAATCCATTGGCTCTGTTGTAAATATGATAATATTTTTGAGGCGTTAACATAACATTTTTTATACCTTATCTAAAGTTTAAAACTTTAGATAAGGTATAAAATACAATATTTATTTTCCTAAACTGATTAAATTCACCAACAAACGATAAGCTCCGGGAACTCCCGCCGGTAATTCTCTAAAAAATGAAATCCCAGTATACACATAATAGCCTTCACCATATTTAGCCACTAACAAACTACCATTTTTAGCTTCTTCACCTTTATCGTGCCAACTTAAAATAGCATCATACTGTTCATCCCATTCATTAGGGAAATACAACCCTCTTTCTTGCACCCAAGATTCAAAATCTTTTTGTGTGATTTTATTAGGAGTATTTAAAACTGGATGTTCAGGTTTTAAAAAGCTCACTGCTGCATCTTCTTCGGTAACTCTATCTCTAGATAATTTTAAAGGATAAGGAGCAAAATTTTCGGTGTTTACTCGATGCGAAGTGTTGTACTGAAGTATTAAATTCCCTCCGTTTTTACAGTATGCTAATAATTTAGGCATATAAAAATCAATTCTATCGTTGGTGTTTAAAGCTCGAATTCCCAACACAATGGCATCAAACTGTTTTAAGTTATCTAAATCATTTTCAGATAGCTCTGTTACTTCATAACCAACATTTCTTAATGCTTCAGGAATAACATCTCCTGCTCCATTGATGTAGCCTATCTTCTCTCCTTTCTTTATCAGATCAATGTATACCAATTGCACTTTTGCTTTAGGCATGTAAATTTGAGTAGGAATATGGTCGTATGTAATTGTTTTTAAGGATTGATTGCATTCTCTTTTATTCACTTTTACAGTAACTGTCAACTCTCCATTCATCGCTTCTGAGCTTGGCTTTAAAATGGTTTCGATTTTTTGTTCATCTCCTTTATTTTTTAAACCAACTTTAAAAGTGTTTTGGGTTAACTCCCATCCTTTTGGGGCATTTAAACTTAAAACAGCATTTACATTATTAGTCGCAGCTTTTACCACCATCTCTATTTTTCTTTCGCTAAGATTAGAAAATAATTGAGTTTCTTCCATAAAGTTTACAAATACAGGAGGAACCACTTCAAAAGGACGATATTGTTCACCTTTTACCGGATCATTCCATTTATAAACCAAAGGTACAGCATAGTTTAGCTCCCAGCCATTGATTTCCACATCCACACTAAAGGATAAAGCAGGGAAATTCTCAGGAGTTCCAATCAATAATTGTTCATCTACTTTATAAGTCCCTAATGTTCCTTGTTCTTTCAACCAATAAGGTTGGCTTTCATCAAAATCATTAATAAAGTAAGTTCTTTTCAATTCATTTTCATGATTTAGTTTTAATAACAAATCCAACTCTTCTAATTGATTGTTTTGATGAACAACAATTCTTTTCAATTTCATTCCTTCAAAATTTCTAGCAATCAACTCAAAATTCACTTTTACCGAATCTCCATTGGTAGCCCAATAATCATCTGTTTTTGCCTCCAAATACAATCCAGCACAATCTTTAATTAAAGCATCAATTTCGTTCTTCTTTTTAACTCGCCAAAACTCATCTTTAAGGTTTAACACCGCTTTTTTTAATTCTACCAGCTTGGTAATACTTTTCTCAGGATGTGCGACTTCATAAGATTGAATAATCGTTTGAATCAATGCTTCAATTTTTTCGCCACCTTCTGCTCTTTTCCATGTAAAATCGACGTCATCAAACAAAGAATTTTCAGCTTCCTTTCCTTCTAAATGTTCAAAAAACTCTAATTGCTCACCCCTTGTTCCTGTAGAACCAAACCCTTGGCTCTTGTGCATGGTTCTACTTTTTGCAGCTAATTCGTTGTAAGAAATTCCCAACTCCGGATTATATAAACCAATATCTTCAGCAACCACACCAGAGTCATCGGCAGAAATTTTATCGTTCCACCATCTTCCTGTGTTAACCACTATTCTTTTTGCTTGCCATGGTTCAACAAATTGCAATTGCTCAGGGTAAACTGTTGGATCGGCAGCAATTTTAAAGGCTTCTTGTCCCAACAAAGCAGAAGAAGTATGATGCCCATGTCCTCCTTTTCCATCGGTTGGGAAACGGCACACTATTACATCTGGCTTAAATTTTCTAATTATCCAAACCACATCACTCAATATTTTATCTTTATCCCAAATTTCAAGGGTTTCTTCAGGGGTTTTGGAATAACCAAAATCATTGGCTCTAGTAAAAAATTGTTGTCCACCATCCGTTCTTCTAGCGGCAAGTAATTCCTGAGTTCTGATAATTCCTAATTCTTCTCGAATTTCCGGTCCAATTAAATTTTGCCCCCCATCGCCTCGTGTTAATGAAAGATAAGCTGTATTCATGAGCTTTTCATTAGCACAATAAGCAATAAAACGAGTATTTTCATCATCGGGATGTGCAGCTAAATACAACACATTTCCTAAAACATTTAGTTTTTTTATTTTCTGATAAATTTCTGACGAATTAGCTTGATGAGGTTTTTGAGCAAAGACCATCGTTAAACAAGCAATCATTAAAGTAAGTAAGCCTATTTTTCTCATACTTTCAAAACTACTTGAAATAATAGAAAAATTACATTATAAATTTCTTAAACTTTTATTGCTTTCTTAATAATTGAAATATTATAATTAATACAGAAGTTGTAAATGTGATGGTCATTAATATTCCAGAAATCATAATAATATATTTAAACCACATAACCCCACTCCACATTATCCAAATTCCACCGAAAGTAAGTAATAATGAAACAAAAGGTTCAACTACTAATATTTTTTTAAAAATTGGTTGTATATCGGTTAACAAAACAAGAAAAGAGATAATAAGAAATACTATACTTAAGCTTAAAACATGATTGTGAACCATAGTTATTATTTCTTTTTTGGGCTTTTTAAATTTCATTTCTGTTGCATCTTCGTTATTTTCATTACCTAAATAATGTTCTTCTATTCCTGAAAATGAAGCATTTGTGTTTTCTCTAACATAAATTAGCCCCGTATAAAAACCGAAACTTAATGTAATCAAAAAACAAAAAATTAAAATTTTAGCTTCTTTGGGAAGCACACTTAAAGTACCTCTTAATTTCATTAAATCACTTTTTTACTTTTTAAATGATGCATTTGATTTGTTACTAACTGAACCCCTTTAGTTATTGAATTAGCAGAAATTGTAGCTCCAGAAATGTTTTGAATATCGTAACCAAATTTCATTTCAGAAGAATCAGATTTTCCATAAAACTGTTTAAGCCATCTTTTACTACCAATTTCTCCTCCATAATCTTCACGATAAATTAAAACTTGAATGGTCATAATAGTTAAATCTGGCTTAAAAATTATCATGTAATCAAAAAAATCTGCCTTACTATTTGCATTTGAAATCACCATATAGGCTATTAATTCACTGCTACTATTTAATAATTTCGAAAGTGTAAACTTACCTTTTAAATTATTTTCAATGTATCCTTCAACATTAACTTGCTTTTTTTGAATTTCTTGATTAGGCCACAATACCTCTATTGTTTTATCGATTTTTTTGTAAGCAGATTGAGGTAAATCTGCAGATAGAAACAATAAACTCAAAAATATTATTAACCTATTTTTTTTCATTCTATACAAAAATAGAAATACCATGCAAGATGTTTTTCCTACATGGCATTTATAATTAACTAAAACATTTTAAAACCAAACACCAATACCTAAATTGAATTGTTTACCAATATTATCATTAGCATTTGTTTTAAATAATTGAAAATCACCTTTAAAAACAGTTCCTCTTGATAAATGATAAGAAAAACCAGATGTTATGTCTGTTCTTGCATAACTTTTATTTTTTACAATTTCTGAGGTTACTGTATTATGAGTATCGTAAAATTCATAACGAGTAAATAAAACAAATTTTTGCTCAGCATTTTTTTTGAACAACCTTATAATATCATAACCAATTTCAGCATAATAGCCCATCATAGAAGAACCCAAATCTGTGTCATTATAAATATTGTACTGTTGTGAATTTGTAATTGATGAATATACAAATTGTCCTCTTGCTTCAAAACCTTTATAATTATATCTTAAATCAGCCCCTATCATACCTAATCCAAGAACGGTTGAATCTGCAGCAGAAATAACAGCATCATCAGTTCTTAAAACTCCATCATAAGCTTTAGATTGAGTGTTACCATAATACAATGAAAGCCCAATTTTTAATCCATTAATTCCATAATAATCTATTTTTCCAGTAATATTAGGTGAACTCATAGTTGATTCCATTCCTTTTTGCCTTCCTTTCCTAAATCCATCGACTCCTCTTAAAGTTGCCCCTTCATCATAACTTTTAAATCCATTTACTACGTAAGCTTGATACTTAATTGAATATTTATTTAATGTACCTGTAAATCCAAAACCAAGTTCCCTCCAAGTAGTTGGAATTACTTTACCATCTAAATTTGGACGTTCTACACCATTAAAAGTAACTGGCTCATGGTACTCATTTACAATTCCCATAGGAATTAACATTAAACCTCCTCTTATATTAAACGCTTGATTTATTCTATAATTTAAAAATGCTTGCTCTATATAAACTTCACTAATATGTTCAAATTCAATTTCTGTAACAAAATGGGTTCTATCATTAAATTTATACCCCATAAACATAACCATTCTATGAACATCTAAATTTCCATTAGATAATGTACTATCATTATATTTTTGATTATAATCAATTTCAGCATATGCTCCTATAGTAATTTGCTTTCCACCGTTACCAGAAATAATATTTTGAGCAGAATTTAGAGGTGCATTTGTAATAGTATCAGTATTCATTACTTGTGAGTAATGATTCAATGAATAAAATATTATTGAGATTGTAATTAAGATATTTTTCATAATTTATTTTTATTTAGACTTATTTTAAATAACAAGACAAAAATATATTTGAAATAAAATATGGGCAATACCTAATTTGTGGTATTTTATGTATTAATGATATTTTCTTTTACAGCATAAATAACGATACCTGCTGTATTCTTTATACCCAGTTTGTTCATAATGTTTTTTCGGTGAGTATTAACAGTATGAGTACTTAAATACAAGGTATCAGCAATTTCTTTATTAGTTAAACCATCAGAAATTAATCGGATGATTTCAATTTCTCTTTCAGATAATGATATTCCTGTGCAACCATGAGGGTCATCTTCATTTTCTGAAATTAAATCTATCACATGTCCACAATAAAACTGCTTCCCTTGATAGGTATCCTCAATAGCCTCTAATATTTCAGGTTTTTGACAATCATCTAATAAATAACTATCTACACCCGTTTTTAATGCTTTTAAAATAGTTTGTTTAGGTTGAATATCAGTAATTGCAAGAATTTTTGAATTTTTATATATCTTTTTTATCTCAGCAATACTATCCACTCCAAACAATTCATTAGAATAATCTATTACAACAATATCAGGAAAATACTTTTTACTGGATTGAATTAATGCGTCTTTCGATTCAACCACACCCAACACCCTATTTCGCAATCTACTTTGCAAAATGGTTTTAAGCCCCTCACCTACAATCAGGTTATTATTAGCAATTAATATATCAATCATTTTTAATAATTTTATTTAGATTGATTCTAAATAATTTTCAAAAATAGTTACATTAATAATATATTACAAGTTATTTTTGAATTGTTTAACGCTTCTTTGTTAACATTTTAATATTCATTAAATTTACGTGATTGACTAAAACACTTATGTTAAGATATATTTCTTCTTTTTTAATTACAGCTAGTTTATGTGTAAATCTTTTTGCTCATAATAATGATGGTATACGTTATCAAAAAAATGAAGGACAATGGGAAAGCAAAATTTTATATAAAGCTCAATTAGGAAATGGTGCTTTATTTCTAGAAAGTAATCGTTTTACCTTTAATATTTTCAATGCAGAAGAACTTGCTCAAAATCATATTCCTATTAACAATACTCAATATCCATTTAAAGGACATGCCTATCAAGTTGATTTTATTAATAGCATAAAACCCACCCTATCTTCAAAAGAAAAATTCCCTGAATACTACAATTATTTTTTAGGTAATGACCAATCGAAATGGAAATCAAACATTCCTGCTTTTGAAGTGGTTGAATATCATCATATTTATCAAAATATTGACTTAAATATATATTCCGAAGGTCATTTTGTTAAATACGATTTCATCATTAATCCAAATGGAAACCCTAATGATATTCAATTAAAATACAATGGATTGATAGATTTAAAAATAGATAAAAAAGGAAATTTAATACTCAAAACTTCTCTAACAGATATTGTTGAACAAAAACCTTACGCTTATCAAATCATTGAAAATGAAAAAAGAGAAGTTAAATGTAATTACCAATTAAAAGACAATGTTTTATCTTTTAAAGTATCGGGGAAATATGATGAATCAAAACCTTTAATTATTGACCCCATTTTAATATTTGCAAGCTATTCCGGTTCGTTTGCTGACAACTTTGGAATGACAGCCACCTATGGTTACGATGGTAGTCTTTTTGCCGGAGGTACTGCTTTTAATGTTGGTTATCCTACTACACTCGGTGCCTACGACGATAGCTTTGCAGGCAGCCCTGGGGGTGGAATTACCGATGTGGTTATCTCTAGATATGATTCTACAGGAAGCAATCTTATTTATTCCACTTACATTGGTGGTACAGCGACAGAAACTGTTCATAGTTTAATAGCAAACGAACAGAACGAACTTTATTTATACGGTGCTACCAGCTCCTTAAATTTCCCTACAGATGCTAACTCTTTTGACAACAGTTTCAATGGAGGAACCAGCGTTTATTATGTAAGTAATGGCTCTAATTTCACCAATGGAACTGATATTTATGTGGCTAAATTCAATGCACAAGGAACATCATTATTAGGATCAACCTATTTAGGCGGTAGTCAAAACGATGGTGTTAACTCTACCATTAATTTATCTTACGATACATTAATGAATAATTATAGCGACCAATACCGTGGAGAAATTATGTTAGATAAAGAAGGTAACTGTTATATTGCTTCGTCTACAAAATCTACCAATTTTCCTATTATTAATGGCTTTGATGATACCCTAAATGGAAATCAAGATGCTGTAATTATTAAATTAAACGCTGATCTTTCAACTGTTTATTGGAGTTCATATTTAGGAGGAGATAACATGGATGCAGGGTATTCTATAAAGGTAGACAGCAATGGTTATGTTTATGTAACCGGAGGAACTGCTTCTAACAATTTCCCAACCAGTTTGAGTGCCATTAACACTTCATTTCAAGGAGGAAAAGCTGATGGTTATGTCGTTAAAATTGACACGAATGGCTCACAAATTATAGCTTCTACATTATTAGGGACAAATGCTTATGACCAATGTTACTTTGTTGAACTTGACCGATTTGGAAGTGTATATGTAGTAGGACAAACTCGTGGTGCTTATCCTGTTTTAAATGCCAATTACAGTAATCCCAACAGTAGTAATTTTTTAGTAAAAATGGATAACGATTTAACTAACGTGTATTATTCTACCGTTTTTGGAAATGGTAATATCAATGCTAAATTTTGTCCCTCTGCTTTTTTGGTAGACGTTTGTGGAAATCTATATGTATCAGGATGGGGAGGAGATATCTTAACAGGGGCCAGTCTTACCGGAATGCCAACCACTTCTAATGCTTTTCTACCTAATTCACCAAATGGTTTTGATTTCTATTTAATTGTTATGGAAAGGGATGTTCAATCAATGCTTTATGGAACTTATTTTGGAGGAACACAAAGTAGAGAACATGTTGATGGTGGCACCAGTCGTTTTGATAAAAATGGAATTGTATATCAATCTGTATGTGCAGGATGCTGGAGCAATGACGACTTCCCTACCACTCCTGGGGCTTGGTCTAACACCAATAATAGTTCTGGATGTAACAATGGTACTTTTAAATTCGATTTTGAAATCATTCCTAAAGCAAAATTTACTACCGACCAAATTGAAGGTTGTGCACCTTTAACAGTTAATTTTAATAATACTAGTTCAGGAGGGGATTTTTATCTATGGAATTTCGGTAATGGAGATACCACTTCTACTGAATTAACCCCCATTAGAACTTTTACAACACCCGGTACCTATACTATTTCTCTGGCAATTAGAGATTCTATTTGTCAAACTTACGACACTGCCTATCAAGTGATTACTGTAAATCCTCAAACAGAAATAGTAACCATTACCAATTCAACAACTTCTTGTGATTCCATTTGGATAGATATTGATGCCATTGCAGCTGATGAATATATTTGGTCTAGTTCTCCATTGTTTACTGACACTTTAAATATTTCTACTAGTATTGATTCTGCTTTTGTTTCTGGAAACGGAACGCTTACCTTTTACGTCTTAACCTTTAATGATAACTGCTATGATATGGACAGTGTAACTATTACATTCCATAAGCCATCTCCTATTAGTTTAAGTACAACTAATCTTCAGGGCTGTAATCCACTAACCGTTGATTTTTCTAATAATTCCGGACCGCACGATTCATTTTTATGGGATTTTGGAAATGGAGATACTGATGCTACTAATTTAAATCCAACTGTTACCTATTCCACCCCAGGTAACTATAATGCTTCACTTACTATTTTTGATTCTATATGCAATAGTTCTTTTACCCAAAACATTACTATTGAAGTTTATCCTTCCGTAACTGTTTCCACTCCTAGTGGTATTACTACATGTGATTCAGCAATAATCTATGCTAATTCGACTAATGCTACTAATTATATTTGGTCAACATCTCCCAATTTTACTGACACCATCAATTCAAATTTAAATAATGACAGTTTAGTTGTTTATCCAACAGACACTACCACTTATTACATTATGGCTACCAATGGAAATTGTAATGCAATTGATAGTATTAAAGTTAATTTTATAGGTGTAAGGATTAATGTTGAAAATGGAGCTATTTGCAGTGGCCAAAACGACACTTTAACAGCAGTGAATTTAACTGGAATGCCTTTGATCTATAGTTGGACTCCGATATCTGAAATAATCTCAGGAGCAAACACTTCTACTGTTGTTGTCAATCCTGTGAATGATTTAACTTATTATGTAACAGCACAAAATTCATTGGGTTGTTCTACTACAGATTCAGCTATTGTTTATGTCTCAGGTTTTGACCCAAGCATTATTAACATTAGTGCAGACAATGATACTTTGTATGTTGGTGAGGGAACTTACTTACATATTTTTCCTGATAGCGCTTTTTCTTATGAATGGACTCCTTATAGTAGTTTAAACAATAGCACGATAGCCAATCCTTATGCAACCCCTACATCAAATACAACCTACACCGTTTTACTTACTGAAAACAGCAGTACTTGTTCTTACATTAGAAATATTACAATTTATGCTTGGGAACTAAATTGTAAAGACCCTGATGTGTTTTTACCCAACGCATTTACACCTAATGGAGATAATGAAAATGATGTGCTTTATTTAAGAGGAAAATTTGTGGAGGAAATGAAATTGAAGATTTACAATCGTTGGGGTGAGTTAGTTTTTGAAACCAATCAGCAAAATGTTGGTTGGGATGGAACTTACAATGGCAAACCTGTTGATCCAGCTGTATTTGTTTATCATCTTACTGTAAAATGTGTGGATGGACAAGAGTATTTTAAAAAAGGGAATGTAACGGTAATTAGATAGTTAAAAGTTCGTAAAGTAGAAAGTTTATAAAGTTGAAAGTTATAAAGTTGATAAATAAAGTCCCATTTAAAAAGAGACGCCCCCTTTTTACTTTATACTTTATACTTTATACTTTTTACTCATTTGCTCAAGACATCCATTTTTCTCAATTTAACAATTCTCCTTTAAATTTAAATCCGGGATTAACTGGTGCTTTTGTTGGAGATGTTCGCCTAAATGCCAATCAACGTACACAATGGAGGTCGGTTACAACTCCCTACTCCACTTTTGGATTTGCTGCCGATTTCAATACCATTTACAATACTCCTTTTAATGCAGGTCTAGGTTTTTATCAAGATAAAGCAGGAGATTCTGAATTCAGCACATTACAAATTACCCCTAGCTTTAGTTATACCTTATTTCTTGGTGATTCTTCTCAAACTATAACGGCAGGAATACAACCTGCTTATACTCAACGAAGAATTAATTATAACAATTTACAATTCGACAATCAATTTAATGGATTGTATTATGATGCCTCTCTCGGAAACAATGAAAATTTCAGTAACAACGGTAGAGATTATTTAAACATCCACTCAGGAATTAGCTGGAATTACAACATTGATATTAGAAAGCAAGTCGCTGCCGGATTTGCCATCCATAATTTAGTAACACCTAAACAGAGTTTTTTTAATGATGACAACATTCAACTCCACAAAAGATATACATTTCATACTAATGGATTATTTCGAGTGAGTAATAAAATTGATGCTTTACCGAGTATTTCTTTTATGACTCAACATCAATTCAAAGAAATAATTTTTGGTGGTTCTGGTAAATACCATCTAAACAAAGGTGATTACAAAGCAGTTTATTTAGGTATTTGGTACCGAAACAAAGATGCCACCTATTTTACGGCTGAATTAGATTATCGAAATTTTCATTTTGGAGTGAGTTATGATTTAAACCTTTCTTCCTTGAAAGTTGCCAGCCACAACAGAGGTGGTTTTGAATTTTCTGTGATTTACATTTTTGAAAAATATCGACCAATTATTAAGAGATACAAAGCGTGTCCTAATTTTATTTGAGTTACAAGTTTATAAAGTTGAAAAGTTGAAAGTTAAAAAGTTTAGAAATACAACCCTATTAAAAAAGATACTACATCTTTTTACTTTTTACTTTTTACTTTTTACTTCCAGCTCATTTTCTCAATCTCAAAAGCAATTAATAAAAATCGGCGACCAATTATTTTCTCAAGGCGATTATTATGGTGCCAGCAAATGGTATAAAGATGCCTTGGAGTATGATTCAACTTACGTTGATTTACTTTATAAATATGCCGAATCATTGCGATTATACAACGATTATGCAAAAGCTGAATACTACTACAATTCTATTTACCGCAAAGACATGGGCAGAAACTACCCGATGGCTCCTTTTTGGTATTCTACCATGTTGAAATACAATGGAAATTACAACGAAGCCAAAAAATTCTTTAAACGCTCCAAACGATTTTTTAATAAGGACAAAAAAGGTTTTTATTATCAAAAAGTAATGCAGGAAATAGAATCGTGTGAGAAAGCCATTGAATTAATGAAAGATTCCTTGGCCATTGACATTAAGAACTTAGGAAACAGCATTAATACTTACAGTAGCGAATTAGGAGGAACATTGTTAAACGATTCTACCATTATTTATTCCTCTTTGCGTGATGAAAAAATGAAAGAAAACAACGAAGTAACCGACACTTCTGCTTATTTGGTAAGATTGTTTAGAGGAAATAGGAATGGTGACATTTGGACACAAGATGAAAAACTAGAAGAAAAAATAAACGAATCCGGTTATCACATTGCAAATGGGAGTATTAATACTGATGGAAGCGTTTTCTATTACAATAAATGCGATGCCAATTACCAATGTAAAATATTTGCCATTCCTTACAAAAATGGAAACTGGGGAACTACTTACGAACTAAAAGAATTAAACTTAGAGAATTACACCTCCAGTCAACCAAGCATTGCTCAAATCAACGGACAAGAAGTTTTGTTTTTTTCATCCAATAGACCGGGAGGCAAAGGTGGAATGGATATTTGGTACAGCAGAATGGTAAACGGACAATTTCAAGCTCCGGCTAATTTAAGTGAAGCCATTAATTCTATGGAGGATGAGATTACTCCTTTTTACAATGAAAAAGATTCTTGCCTTTATTTTAGTTCTAACTGGCACGAAGGATTAGGTGGTTTTGATATTTTTAAAAACCAAACTGACTTAATGACTTTCTGTAAAAACGAAAACTTGGGCTACCCAATTAACACTAGTACCAACGATTTTTATTACAACATTAAAAACAATGTTGCTTTAATAACATCTAACCGCAAGGGTTCTTACACCAAAAAAGGTGAAACCTGCTGTAACGACATTTACTTTTACGAAATACCCGATACTACAGAAATTATCTACACCACTTTAGAAGAATTAAACCGTTACTTGCCTGTCCGTTTGTATTTCCATAACGACCACCCCAACCCCAGAACAAGAGATACGACCACCACCCTCAACTATTTATCTACTTATAAAGATTACACCAGATTGTACAACGAATACAAACGAGAATATGCCAACGGTTTAAAAGGCGTAGAAAAAGACAATGCTTTGGTTGATATTGAAGATTTATTTAGCAGCCATATTGATAAAGGAGCCAAAGACCTTGAAATGTTTACTCCTCTGCTTTTAAAAGAATTGGAACAAGGCAAAGAAATTACTTTAACCATTAAAGGTTTTGCGAGTCCGCTTTCTAAATCGGATTACAATGTAAACCTGACTTTGAGAAGAATTTCGAGTTTGATTAATTATTTGAGTGAATACGAAAACGGGATTATTATACCTTACATGAATGGAACTTCCGAAAACGGAGGAAAACTCAACTTTGTAAAAGTTCCTTTTGGTGAATACCAATCGGTAAAAGAAATAAGCGACAACATTGACGACAAAAGAAACTCCGTATACAGCCCCGGTGCAGCCTTAGAGCGTAAAATTGAAATTATTGCCATTACGGTAGATGACAGCTCTAATGTAGCAATGGATGGAAGCGAATTGGAAAAACTGCCTTTATTGACTTTTAAAGACACTATTTTAACGTTTAAAGCCGATGAACTGGAAAAGAAATTTAAGATTATTAATAACGGCGAAGCTCCTTTAAAAATATTCTCTGCCGAGTTTAGTGAAGAAGGTTATGAAGCTATTTTACCTACTGAAGAAATACCCACTTTTGAACCAACTTACATTACCATCAAAAGAACAGAAAACACTGCAAAAAATTGTGAAGTAACCTTTTTAACCAACACCATTCCTAATTTGATTAGGAAGGAGATTTTAGTTAGGTAAAAAAATTATTGCTTTATCACCCTTAAATGAACTATTTGATTTAATTCATTTCTTAATTCAATCAAATAAATTCCAGGATTTCCTTTAATTTCTATTAAATATTCATTGGTGTTGTATATTTTTTTCTGTAGTATTTCTTTACCAAAATAATTTCTTAATATCACAGTTAACTCATTATAAAAAATTGGAAAACGTAAAGTAACATTTCCCATGGTTGGATTAGGAAATAAGAATAAATCATTACTTAGTTCATTTTCTATAATTGAAACTACAGAGATTGGAAAGCAAGAGGACGTATCAACACAACCATTTTGTGTCACTTCAACAGAATAATTACCATTAGTAACCGGTGTAAAACTTTGGTTGATAGCACCAATAATAGATAAATTTCCATTATCACAATCTAACCATTGATAATTTGCACCAGCAGCATTAGCAATTAATGTAGGTGAATTATTAATAACTATAGTATCAACTGAATTAATTGTAAGATTAATTGTTATTATACTATCACAACCTATTGAATTAAAAATTGTATCATTATATACACCACTGGTAGTCAAATAATTACCACTTGGTGATATATAATAATCACATGCAATTGGAGATATACTATCTTTTCTAGTAGAACATTGGTTCATTTTAAGAACAAAAATATCACTATAACTTGAAGTGTTTAAATTGTAGATAGTTGTATCATGATCAAAATCAACAGTATATGTAAAAAACCCTGTTGAATATATTTCGTTTACATTTCCAATCTTTATGGAATTGCCACCAACATATCCGCTACCGATTGGTCCACTACTAGTATATTGATTAACCCAAGCTAAATCACCATTGACATCTAACTTTAAAATAAAAATATCTGCATTATCAATGGCATTCAAATAGTTAAACCCAGAACCTGGATCAAAATCAACTGTACCTAAGAAAACTCCAATGATGTATGGATTTCCATTTTTATCTATATCAATAGAGTACCCTTCATCATGTTGTATCCCCCCTATTTGTTTTACCCATTCAAAGTTTCCAAAAGAATCTAGCTTTAAAACAAAAATATCATTACCACCATTTGATTCTAAATTAAAATCTCCAACACCTGGATCAAAATCAGCAGAATCTGCAAAGTAACCAGTAGAATAAACATTACCAAAATTATCAACAACTAAAGACTTTAAATAACTCCCCATATTCTCACCACCTATTTGTTTAGCCCACACAAAGTTTCCTAATTCATCTAGTTTGACTATAAAGCTATTATCACTTCCCGAAGTAGATAAATTATATACCGATGGACTAGGATCAAAATCAGAAGTATAACTAAAAATTCCAGAAATATATAGATTACCATCATTGTCAACTTTAATGCATTTTGCATCACAATCATTATTTCCCCCTAATTTTTTTGCCCATATAAAATTACCCGCATTATCTAATTTTAAAATAAATGCATCTCCAGCACCACCTGAAGTTAAATTAAAGGTCCCAGCACCAGGGTTGAAATCTACTGTAGATTGAAAATAACCTGTTACAAAAACATTACCTATTGAATCAATGGTTATATCATATCCAATATCATTTGATGAACCTCCCATCTGTTTTGCCCATACAAACTCACCATTAGCATCAAGCTTTAAAACAAAAATATCTCTACCAAATACAGATGTGAGATTATACACACCTATTCCTGGATCAAAATCAACAACATCGTTAAAATAACCTGTTATATATACATTTCCCAAAACATCAGTGCATATTGAATATACTTCATCATAATCAATACCGCCAATAGATTTAGCCCAAACAAATTCTCCATTATCATTTAGTTTTGAAACAAAAACATCAGATACTCCATTTGAATTTAAATAATAAGTTCCTGTACTAGGATCAAAATCAGCATTATCCCAAAATATACCCGTAGTATAAACATTTCCATCTTTATCATTAGTAATTGATACTCCGACATCAGAATTACTTGCTCCCATTTGTTTTGCCCATTCAAAATTTTGAGCATGAAGAGTTGTAAACCATAGCATTACAATAAACAGAAAGATCTTTTTGAATGAAATGTGCATCTTAAAAAATATTTAATTTACTCAGCTTTCACAAAATAAGATTGAGCTTCGGGTAAAAATTCGGTAATACGTTCTATTCTGGTATCGTGGCTGGGGTGTGTACTTAAAAACTCCGGCACATTGCTCCCTCCTCCAGAGGCAGCTTTCATACGCTCCCAAAAAGGAATGGCCTCTTTAGGTTCGTAACCTGCCATTGCCATAAATACCATTCCCAATTTATCCGCTTCACTTTCATGGTTACGGCTAAATGCTAAAATTCCTGCTCCGGTTGCTGCACCATAAGCTCCTAAAAACAACAATTGAGTTTCTGCAGGTTTTTCACGTAAAGCCACGGCTAAACCTGCTGCACCAACAGCAGCTACCAAACCTTGACTCATACGTTCGTTACCATGTCGTGCAATGGCATGTGCAATTTCGTGTCCCATTACCACTGCCAAGCCTTCATCAGAAGCAGCCACAGGCATAATTCCTTTGTACACTACTACTTTTCCACCGGGCATACACCAAGCATTCACCGTATTTTGGTTCACTAAATTAAATTCCCATTTGTAATTGGCAATTCTATTAGACATACCATTTTCTTTCATGTATTTTTCAACGGCATGCGAAATTCTACTCCCTACCCTTTTCACTCTTTTGGTGTCTTCTATTTCATCGCTCATCGGTGGGTTTTCCTGCAAAAAAGTACCATACTGAGTTAAACTCATACTCATCAATTGGCTTTCAGGTAATAAGTTCATTTGTCTTCTACCCGAAATTGGCACTTTGGTACATGCTAAAATACCGGCAACAACAGCCACTACAACTATATGCTTAATCGATTTCATGTTCGAATTTTATTAATTTATTTCTACCGTTAAACCATTGTCAGCCAATATTTCTGACATAATTTTTAGCTCATCAAACGAACCACTTTTCACCGCACATTTACCCTTGTAATGAACCAAGGTTGCACATTGCTCTGCTTGTATGGTTTCGTGTTTACATACTTTAACCAATAAATTGATAACATGGTCGAAAGTATTCACATCATCATTAAAAAGAACCAGTTTTTTTATTTCTTCAACTTTCTGTTCTACTTTTTGTTGTTCTAATGTTTGTGTACTCATTGGTTGTTATTTTTTACTAATTCAAGTGCTTCGTTAATTTCAATTTGTTCACCATCTTTAAACGCTACTACTTTAGGTTTTTGTATACCTTCTTCTTTCATTTGTAATTGCATATCTAAAGCCGATGGATAATCAGGATAAGAACCTATTTCGTAAATAGTATTCCCATTTTTCTCGTAAATTTTTAATCCTTGTGATGATAATTTTAAATAAATAGCGGCTTCTTCTACCGGAACTTCATCAGCATATTCGCCTAACAATACTCTAAAATCAAGTTTTAACTCCTGTCCTATTTTTACATGGTCGATAGGTTGTTTTGGTTGTGTATTGGTTGCAGTATTGTTACTTGGAGTATTAGTAGTATTTGGAACCGTATTAGTGTTAGTTGTTGTATTATTGGTTGTATTCGTTTCTGAAGGATTCGTGGTTACATTTCCTCCCGAATTAGTATTGTTAGAAGTAGTGTTAGATGGTGCCGTTACATTCGAACCATTGTTACTAGTTGAAGTATTATTGCTAGAAGTGTTATTAGCAGGTGTATTGTTAGTTGAAGTGTTGTTTGCAGGAGTTCCACCATTTGCATTTAAATATCCAACAGCTTCACCTACAGAAACCCTGTTTCCATTTGCATAAGCAATCACAAAAGCATCAGTAATACCAAGATTTCTAACATTATCTTTCGCCACATTTGCATCTTCAAGCGTTTTATACACACCCGAGGTATATCTTATTAAACCGTTAGAAGTTTTTTCACTGTTTAATGGTTTAACATTGTTCAATTTGTCTGCTGTAACTGGTTTAGAGTAAACACCTACCTGCACTGTAAAGAATACACCTTCAATTTTGTGTACATCAGTAGAAACCCCATCATTTACTTCTTCATAGTTCGTATTCAAGGTCGGTACAGAAGTAGAATTATTAGTAGTATTGGTATTATTCGATGAAGTTGTATTGTTTGCTCCTGAATTATTAGTTGTATTGTTTGAAGCTACTTGTTCTCCTAACATGGCTCTTGCTTCGTTAATTGAAATTCGTTTTCCGTTATAGAAAGCCACCACAAAAGCGTCGTTATAACCAATTGAACGAATTGCCACTTTGGCCTCGTTTGCCATGTTAAAGGTTTTAAATAACCCTGCCGTATAACGAGTAATTCCATTTCCTGCATCTTCAGCCATAATAGGTGCAAAACCTCTAAAGTGATCTTGTGGAATAGGATTTCTAAATGCTCCAATCTGAACTTTAAATACCAATCCTTCCGGTAGTTTTTCTGTAGTTGGAATCGGTTTATTATTGCTATAATTCGATTTATTAGCAGTTAACACAAAAATTGGAGAAGTAAGTACTGTTGGTACTTCATCCACATTTGAGTTAGTGGAATTAGCTACTACTTCATTTAATGTAGCCGTTTCTTCATTTATAGTGTTATTATTTGAAGCTGTGTTATTAGAAACAGTATTAGTTTCAGCAATAGTTTCTGCTTCATTTTCTAATTCTGTTTCGTTTTCAAACTCATTATTTGTTTCATTGTTAGTGACAGTGTTGTTTTCTACCACATTTTCTTCTTCTATATTAATATTGTTTTCTGCCACTTCATTCTCAACAACATTATTATTAGTTGTCGTATTTTCATTCGTTGTAGATTCAACTTCATTTACAATGTTATTCTCTGCTGCATTTTCTTCTACAATGTTTTCAATGTTGGCTTCATTATCAATGTTGGTGTTAGTTGTATTTTCATTTACATTTTCTTCGGTAACATTATTCGTGTTTTCAGCTATTTCTTCAGTTAAATTATTCTCTTCCTCTACATTATTTTCATTCAACCTGCTGTTGTTGTTAGAAGTATTGTTGGTATTATCAGCCAATTGATTGTTATTAGCAACAGCATCTTCTATAACAGTTGGATTGTAGTAGTTAATTTTCTCAAGAGTTTTAATCTTATCAGCTGAAGTATTTCCTGCAATTAAATCATTCGCTTCATTGGTTTTAGATAAGGCTTTAATCTCTTTTTCGGTAGCTCTTGTTCTTTCATCATTCGCTTTTTGTTCGTTTGCAGCAATCATAGCTTTCAATTGCTCAATCTGACCTAAAAGTTTGGCTTTTCTATCCCCTTCTGCTCCTGCAGCTAAAGCATTTAAACTTACGCCTAAAGCTTTTTCATCTTCTGCTTCTTGTTGGTATTTATCGGCTTCTATATAGCTAATTTCAGCTTCTTTTATCAATCTTCTCGATTCTTTTTTTGCTTCAGAATAAGCTACAAAATCAGATGAAGTGGTAATATTATTTACTTCATCGCTACTTAAAGAAGCAAGAACTTCTTTTTCTTCATTATTAATTTTTTCATTACTAAGTGCCGTTCTGTTTTCCATTAAGTTGTCAGCCAATTCAGCATCTTCAGCTTTTAACTCTTCAGCTTTAGCATAAAGCACTTCAGCTTCTTTTCTTTTTTGAGCTGCTTTTGTTTTTAAATCTTCCACCTGAAGCAATAAATCATCTTTTTCTTTCTTCTTCGAAACAACATTAGCACTATCAGTTAAAACTTGAGCTTCAGCTTCCAATTCTTCAGCTTCTTTTTCTAATTGTTGTGCTTTTATCTTTTCTTGGTCAGATGGTAAACTAATAGAAGCAGGTTGGTAAATAGGCGACTCTTCTGAATAAGTTTTTGTTGATATATTGTTGTTTTCTGCAAGAGTTTCAGTATTATTATTTAGCTCTGTAGTATTATTAGCTACATTATTATTGGACGCTACATTAGTGCTACTGTTATTAGTAGTACTAGGTTTACTGGAAACATTTGCATAAACATCGTCGATATTTTTATTACCGGCATAAAGTGCAATGGCTTTGTTTTGCTTGTCTAAAGCCTGTAATTCTAAATTATAAGCTTTTTGCAATGCACTTTCTTTAGATGTAAATGAAGCCGCTGCAAAAGCTTTGTTTCTCTCATTTTGAGCCTGTTCAAAATAATTATAAGCTTCATCTTCCATTAAATCGGCAACAGTTACGTTTTGGTTATTTCTGTTATTTTGAGATTTTAATTGAGAAAGTACCGCTTGGTTGTTGTAAAACTCCGATTTATTAGATTTCTCGTATACTCGAGCAATTTCTAATTCTTTTCTCTCAGCATCTTCTTTAATTTTATTCACTTCTTTTATAGCTTCAGCTCTTTCTTCTACATTTTCAATGTTTACAATTTCATTGTTTTTTTGTTCAGCATCTGAGTATAAATTCACAGCCTCATTTTTCAATGCATTTACATTCGCCATTTCTTTTTTAGACTGTTCTCCATTGTACTGAAATTCATTATTGTAAGCTAAATTCAAATTCGCATCTTGCTCTGAAGCCTGGTAATCCAAAACATCTTTATTTGACACGATGTTTGAAACATTATTGTTATTTACATTTGCTGTATTAGAAGTTTCTTCAGCAATAACATTAGAAGCTTCAGTATCAACAGTTTCTGTATTAGCCATCGCTAATTGATAATTCACTAATTCTTCTTGTCTTTCATTTTTCTCAGCATTTAAGTCATTAATTTTCGACTTAATTACTTCTTTATCAGAATCGTTATTAGCAAGAGCTAGTTGTTCTTCTTGGTAAGCTATTTCACTATCAATATCATTTATCCATGATTTGGTGATGGATTCTTTTGATGTTAAAGCAGATTTTTCGTCTACCAAATTATCAGCATTTTCAATTTCTGATTGATAGTTCGAACCATAATCTACTACTTCACCATTTTCGTCAAGGATGTTTTGATAGTTTGTATTATTATTAAGATTATTTTTTACATTATTAGCAATTGCATTTTCTGAGGTATTTTCATTTACATTCGTTTCATTGGCTAATACTTCAGCATTTGTGTATTCCTCAATTTTATTTTCATTATCTAATTTTTGAGCATTTAACTCAGCAATTCTATTTTCAATGGCTAATTTTTCTTCGTCATTAGCTTGTTCTAACTCGATGTTTTTCAATAAAATTTCTTGATCGATGGCATTGTTCCATTTTGAATAAACGGCTGCTTTTTCATCACCGCTTCCATTACTATTTTCAATAGTTGCTATCTCATCATTAAATTGAGTTTCATAATCAATAATATTTCCGGAAGCATCAGTAATATTTTCAGATTCAACTACTTCATTTTCATTATCAGAAGCTAATACTTCTGCTATTGTCATATTTTTATTGGCCTCTTTCTGTTTTTCTTCCTGTAGTGTTTTTAGCTGATTGATTTTACTTTCTAAGTTGATTTTTTCATTCAAATCATCACTGGCAGCCAATTGCTTTTCTTTAATTTCAATTTCTTCACCAATTGCCATCGACCAATCTTGATTTACTTTAGCCAATGCTAAGTTTTTTTGATATTCATTATCATTATTATCAGCTTCAACAAGTTTGCTACTGAAATCGGTATTGTAATCTATAATTTTTCCTTCTTCGTTGATCACTGAATATTCTGATGCCAATGCAGTTAAATCAACTTGATTAGATTCTACAGTGGTAGAAGTATTGTTTTCTGCAAACTCATTAGTTGTTTCTTCGCCACTATAAACACCAACTAACCCTTGATTTTCAAAATAAACTACATCATTATCTAAGGCTAATTTGTCGACATTACTTTGTGGTTGAGTGTTAGAGTTTTTTGCAACATTGTCTGCAATTGAGCTAAAAGTATTGGTCGAGTTTTTTAAAGAATTGAGTTCTTTACTTAATACTTCTTCTTCTTTTTTAGCTGTAGCTAAATCATACTTAACATCCTCTAAATCAATTTTTAAAGCGTTAATTTGAGTGGTAATATTTTCTTTATCGCTCTTTTTATTAGTTGCTGCCAATTGTTTTTCAGCATCAGCAATCGAAGTATTAATTTCAATTTCTCTGTTTTTTAATTCATTTACTTCGTTTCTTGATTTGTTGTATTCAATTTCTTTTTCAGTTAGCTTTTCTTCAGCTAACTTTTTCTCTGTATTTAAACTTGATTGATTCAAATAGCTTGCTTCAGAAATTTTTTCTAACTCAGCTAAATTATTTTCTGCCTCTGGTCTATTTCCTGATGCGACATTTGAGGCAACTTGTTTTTTAATTTTTTCTACTTTTTCTACATCTGTTTTTATTTCAACAGACTGGCTTTCAATTGCTTTTGCTAAGTTAAGAGCAGCGATGGTTTCATCAACTAACTTAGCTGCTTTCATTTTAGTTTTAGCAGCTTCATTTAATTTTTGCTGTTTAACATCAACATTTGTTTCTTGTTCAGCTTCTTTTTCGAGTTTTAAGGATTCTCCAAAAAGTTGTTTAGCTTCATTGCTTTTTTTCTGAGCTAATGCATAACTGTAATCAGATTGCTTTTTTGCTTCTTTTGATTTTGCAATAATTTCATCTGCTTGCTTAGTTGTTTTGGTAACCAATTGTTCATCAGATAAATCTGCATAATCTGAAGCGGTAGTATTCTGATTATTAAGTTTATTATTAAGCTCTTCTTCGGTTAAATTGACATCTAACTTAGCTTTTACTTTTAATAAATTCTCTACAATCAAAGGATCTGTAATGTCAAACTCGTCAGTTTCATCAAACAAGTTTTTCACCACTAATTTTTCATTATCTCCTTGTCCTACTAATCTAAGTTCTTGCTTTAAGGCTCTGAAACCATCAATTCTTGGTATTTCAATTATGGCTGAATGTATAGGAGATTCGTCTAAGGTTTCTACAAGAATTTTAAATTTCCCACCATTTCCAGGGAAAACTAAAACATATCCCCCATCTTCTTTGCTAGATGTAAATACTCCATAAGTTCTTTCTTTTTCTGCATCCATTACAGAAATTTTAGCAGATTTTAAACTAGGATTAGATTCTGCAATAAAAATCCCTTTAATAATAGAATTTTCAGCTGGTTGAGTAGCAACTTGAACTTTATATACCGTTAATTCTCCTTGCATACTTGCTCTCGATGAAGCAAAGAATGCCAATTCATTATCTATATCAGAAATAAATAAAATATCATCATCTGGTGTATTGATTGGGAAATCTAAATTCTCAGGATAAGACCATTTACCTGTTTGAGGATTTAATTCAGATTTAAAAATATCATACCCTCCCATACTGTTAAACCCTTTAGAACTGAAGTAAAGTGTTCTTCCATCTGGATGTAAAAAAGGGTAATCTTCATCAAAAGGAGTATTAACTGCTTCGTCAAATGGTGCTGGTTTACTCCACTCTCCATTAGGCAACTTAATCACACGATAAATATCTTTTCCTGTTTTTCCATCATCTCCATAAGATGAAAAAATGACCATCTTAGGTTGGTCTCCTAAATGAATTAAGGTGTTCTCATTACGCTTTATATCCAGTTTGGTTTTAAACTCATCAGGCTTAACAATAATTTTACCACCAATTCCTTTTAAATCATAGCTTCTAAAAAAGTCTGTTGCTTTAATTTCTTTTTTATACAACACTCCAATATCTGTCATACTTTTAAGAAGTCTAGTTCCATTCTTACACATTTCAATTTTCCTATCAACTTCTAAATCTGCTACATCTTTGGAGTTCCCTTTTTGTTTGAATTTATTATAATTAACCTCTGCAGCAGAAAAATTATAATTATGATGATACACTAATCCTAAGAAATAATAAGCTTTTGGATCTACATTTGGATTTCCACAGGCAAACTTTAAATATCGTAAAGCATCTTCTTTATCTCTTTTTGCAAAAAAGAAAGAAGCACCGTATTTGTAATTGTAGTTTGCGTCTTTAGGATAAAGACTTAATAATTGAGAGAATAAAGGCAGTGATTTTATATAATCCTGTTCTATAAAATACTTGTCAGCAGCTTTTTTTAATTCATCTTCAGAAGCATATTGAGCACTTGTTTGCCCAATAAACATAATACTTACAATAAATAATAAAACTAACTTATATGCCCTATTTCTTACCATTCGAGGTTTTGTACAAAAATAACAATATATATAATTGATGCAAAAGGAATAGATTTCAATAAAATTAATCGTCAAATTTTCTTAAAAAATCAGTTTTTTTCCGTTCTGTAGAATACATAAACTGATAAGGTTCTTGCCCTTTTTCTGCCTTAGACTTACGTTTATCAGGTTTTGTTTCTTGAATGGCAGTATTAAAATCATTATCAGAAGAAATAGCTTGCATAATACCTCTTGTATAAGTAAAGAAATACCAATTATTTCTATCTATTTCTAAATAAATGGTTAAAATATCTCCACTTCGTTTTTTGATAATTTCTACTTTACCTTCTACATACTTATTTACTTGTTCTTTATCTATGTTTACTATTCCTAACTTACCAAACGACTTGTATCTTTTATTTTTATCATCCCATTTAAATTTTAAATCGTTAAAAACAATCGATTTTTTTAATTCATCCGGTAGTTTTTTTATCTCACCATATAAATTAGCTTGGGCAATTAATTTATCCGCCTCATTTTTACCAATCACTTCTCTTAATCCTTTTTCAAAAGTTGGTCTATCTAATTTAATCGGATCTAATTCAGTGGCTTCTTGCATACGTTTTGCCATTTTTTTCAAAGCGTCCTCAGTAAAGAAGAAATCAAAAATGGTCACCAAGTCAAATATAACCTCATTATCTAATTGATTATGTTGAACAGTACCTGCAGAACTAATATTTACTTGACCTGTATTTGCTCCTAAATTAATTTTTCCTTCACCATAAGCTTTACAATTTTTAGTATTCAAACTCAAGTAATTACCATTGAATGACATTTCTTGCAACTTATCCTTATTAGAAATTTTATACTCTGTAGTTTCCTTATCATAATACAAAAAACCTTCAGCTTTAATAACTTCTTCATGGCTCCATTTTTTCTTATTATTTAAAAAGGAAGTATAAACCCCCAATGAATCAGCACTCAACAACACACTGGCTATAAGTGGGTTCCCGCTTTCATCTTTTGTTGTGCTATCAACAGGAATATAAATATCTTGAGGATTGATTTTTGCTTCAAATGAAAACCAGTTTTTACCTAACAAATCACAATCATGTAAAATTCTACTTTGACCATCGAAAGTTAAGAATTCATTGTTTGCAAATAATTTAACCTTTCCTTTATAATCATAATATGGACTAAGTTTAAATTGAGCTGAATCAGAAATTTGCCCCGTAGCATAAGTTTGTCCTGTTGTATCAACCCCTATATTTTCTAAAAATATTGTTTGTGAAACACTCAATTCATCAATATAATCGATACTTCCTGTTCCTGCATATTTTCTTTTTCCAAAAACATTAACAGTTGCATCATAAATTTGATGATATTGAGTAATATAACTTGCTACTACTTTAGCATTATTTAGCGTTCTCATTTTTGCTTGTTTTTCAACCACCACTTTTCCACTATCTGGATAAACCATAGCATCAGCAACATTCATAAACTTCACTCCTTCTGCATTGATTATCTTTTTTCTTAAATCATACTTTGCTTTGGTAGAAAAGAAACTTAAAGAATCTTGTTCAGGGTGAACTGAAATAAATTGAGCACCCTCTAATTTCACATCGCTAGCATCTGTTGATTTTTGTTCACCTGCAGATAATTCAATATCATCATTATCCATGTACCATTTAAATTCATCCATATAACAGATGTACTGATTTTGAGGAAAATCGATAAATGATCCTCCTCCATTTGATTTGAATTCACCATATCTACCATCAAAAGTAACGTAAGCATTTACATTTACTGTTTTAAATGTTAGTTCTCCAGCCACTTCAGCATCTTTTAATCTAAAATCTGCGGTATCTGCTTGAAAATCTTTAAACTTAAAGTTTATTTTTCTAGAGTCTAATTCTGCTTTCTCAAATTCAAAAGTCCCTGCCCCATACAATCCATCTGGTTGAATTTTGGTTTGACCATGCATTACTGACTTCATATCATACATTCTTATTGGCGTTGTAATTTGAGTATGAGTCATATAATCTTCCTTAGGTCGCCAAACTGTTTTTACATTTTCTCCTTCTGCTGGAGGAAACTCAATAGCAACCGGACTTTCTTCTATGTTAAATTTTTGTGCAACAGCATGCATTGAGTCTGGTAAGAATATAAATTCATCAGAATAAGTTGTTGAAGTAATGTATTCTAATTTTCCATCACCTTTCAACCCTTCGTGACTCATTTCAATTTTATTGGTAAACGTACCCTTATCACCATACATTGGATAACCATCCGGAGGAGTATTTCTAACGAAACCTAATGAATGGTCTGGTTGTAGTTTTAAAGTTTCTTCAAAATCAGGAAAAATACCTGCTGAGATAAATGTACCATCAAACTTAAGAGATGAGTTATTGAAATTATCTAAACTATCAATGGTAAAGGGTTTAACATGAAAATAGAAATCGTCTTTTTTGTATTGTCCATCCTGAATTGAATTTCTATCGTAAAAAACATAAGAATCTTTAAAACTATGAAGAATTGGGTATTCATGAGATGGTTTTACTCCAGATTTATTATCAGGCTTATCAATTAACAAATCTCCGTGTATTTTATTAATTACTGTTTTTACTGGTCGAATAACGGGATTACCTAAATCATCAACCTCTCCAGTTTCAGCATATATTCTTAATGAATCTACATTTGGCATATCAATTTTAAATTCATCGTATAAAAATTTAAAATCACTTCCCATAATATCAAAACGACCTGCTTGAACCACTCCACTAAAGTCAAAATCTCTGTTCTTTTTTAAGATTAACTCTCTGTTTTTGGGGAAAATGGTTACTTCTTGGGAATCACTCACATGAACACTATAAACTCCACGTAAGTTTAAATCATAATTCAACAAACTCAAAGTTCCATTGCTGGCTCCTTTAATTTTTGAATAAAAGCCTATAACATCATAATCCACCTTACCTGCGCTAGCTTTTACCCAATTAATTAATTTATCTTGTACAATTAAATCCATTTTATCATAATCCAAAATAAGAAAGCCTGCATAAGCTAAATTTAATAATACTGTGATTGTTTGTTCTTTAGACAAACGCATATAATTTGCAACTTGTGGAACAGTTAAATAGTTAGTATCTAACTCAGTTACAAGTGTTTTTAATTGATACAAAGGGTTAACGTCTGACAATCCTGCTATATCATGATAAACATCTAAATTAAAAAAACTGGTAGAATTAAAAATTGCATCCGTTTTAGTTCCACCAATCAAGTTTGTAAACTCCACTAATGGATCATCAATATTCCAATACAAAGCTTCAAAATCCATATCTACCTGATGATATGAATCAAAATATGGCGTATTTTTAATTCCTTCTCTATCTCTAATCATTGCCACTTTTCTATCTTGACGGAAAAACTTAAAAGATAAACCCGGATGAAAAATAGAATCTGATTTCAAGTAAATGGTCGTTGATGCTATATCTGAACTAATTCTTTCTGGTCTAATACTAAAAGTTTTAGAAGCCATCTTAACAAAGGGCATATCATTACGATAAAAAATAACAAAGGCATCTTGTTCTTCATCACCTTTTCCAACTACTTTTCTTCCATGCTGAGAAAATCCTCCAATATAATCTACCCCTTTTTCTATATCTTTAATTAAGATACGCTTATCATATGAATCGAATCTAGGGTAAGTAGCTTCATCAAAAGAAATACCAGCCAATACTTTTTCTTTTAAAACACCTTTCATAGGTTTTTCAAATAGATATAAATCATAAAAAATGACATTTTCCATGTCATAAGTTGGCGATTTAAGTGCAATACTATAGTCCGAAACTTCCGCATACATTGAATCAGATGAGTAAGCAGCTCTTTCCCAAGTAACTTTTCCTCCCTGTCCATACCAAACTTGTTCGGTGGGATAATATGTACCCTTTGTATTCATAATAACAGAACTATCACCTTTAGAATAACAAGTTAAGTTCAATGCTTCAAATTCAATAGTAGGTAAACTATCATATCCAAAACTGTAATTATTATTATTTGCAGTCCATACATTAGCAGCAGATTTATACAAAGCGTTTTCATCAAAAAGGGTATTACATGCTTCTAAATATTTACTAAAATTGGTTTTGCTTTTATCATTAATAAGCTTGACTAAAATATTTTGCCAGCTTTCAAAGGATTGAGGTGTTTGATATTTACTGTTTACAAAACGTGAAACACTAAATAGGTAATTTCTGAAATCAGGGAAGGCTCTTTTTTTCTTATCTAACATTAAATTACAAATCATGTAAACCCCTTTTTTCTGTTCTTCAGTAAATTTCCCACCATACCAATCCCAAGAAAATTCATCCATTACTAATCTTCCATCTTCCTTTCGAGAATATGTTAAAAATTCCTCCATTTCTTGGAAAAACAGAGTTGAATCAGAAGTGAATTTTTTAATTTTTATTTGAGCATTTCCTTCAATAAAGAAGAAAAGAAAAAGAATAACTCCAAGTATTTTTTGCATTTAATCTAGTTTTAAGTGTAATAAAATCCAATCATTTTTTTGATTAGAACTTATTAATTGCAAATTGTATTTTTTTGTCTCTTCCAACAATATTTCTTTATCAGACATAAAAAACCCACTCAACAAAATTTCTCCATTTGGTGATAATGATTTGGCATAGTTTTCCATATCTTTCAGCAACACATTTCTATTGATATTTGCTATCACCACATCAAATTTCTTACCATTTAATAATTCTGCTTCCCCTTTTAATACTTCTATTTTTTTGCAATTATTTCTATTAACATTTTCTATTGTATTATTGTAAGCCCATTCATCTATGTCAATTGCCAAAATATTTTCAGCATTTTTCATTTCTGTCAGTATTGCCAACACACCTGTTCCACAGCCCATATCTAATACCTTTTTTTTGCTTAAATCCATCTTCAACAATTCAGAAATCATTAAAAACGTAGTTTCATGATGTCCAGTTCCAAAAGACATTTTAGGTTCAATTTCTATATTATATTCAATTTCGTTTTTCTTGTTATGAAATGGAGCATATATATAACATTGATTATTTACATTAATAGGTTCAAAATTATGCTCCCAGACTTCATTCCAATTTTGCTCTTCTATTTCGTTGATTTTTATATCAATCTTAAACTCATGATGGTTTAAAATAGAAATTTGGCGAAGTAATTTTTCACTAAACATACCAGCCTGAATATAAGCTTGAATACCATTTTCTGTTTCTATAAAACTCTCAAATCCTATTTCAGATAACTCGGCAATGAGAATATCTCTACCCATTTCTAAAGGTAAGATGATGGCTGTTATTTCTATATAATTCATCTAAAAATAATATAACATAAAAAAACAAAAAATAATTGTGTTAAGCTAATTTATCACTATTTCATTTAACATTTTTTAGATTTTAGTTTTCATTATTACTATTATTTTTACTTCAATGAAATATTTAACTGTTTTCTTTTTAGGAATACTTGTTTTGCAAGCTTTCGATGCTAAATCTCAATTAGATTCGAATTACATATTAATTGGAACTATAGTAGATGGTGAAAGTAACGAAGTATTAATTGGAGCCCACATTATTACATCTAAACACCTAGGCTCTAAAACAAATGAAAATGGTGTTTTTGAAATATCAACAATACTAAATGACACGCTTAATATAAGCTATGTTGGTTATAAAAACATCATTTATGTTTCCCCTAAAAAAGAAAAAGGGAGGTATTTGACTAAATTTAAAATGTATAAAGATTCTATTTCTTTAACTGAAGTTGAAATTCTTCCTTGGCCTACTTATGACGAATTTAAAGAAGCGTTTAAAGCTCTTGATTTAACAGAACAAGAAATAAAAATGACAGGAATTAAAATGTATACCGATAGAAACATCCAACCTTTAGACTATAAACTTTACCATGCTGTTACTAATCCAATTTCATTTATATACGACAGATTACTAGATAAAAAAGCCAAAAACAAAAGACAACTTGGACGAAGAAGAGATAGCATTAATAAAGCCGCATTAAAAGAATAATTTTTAATTTATCAATAGTTCAGTAATACTAATATTTTATATCTCTATTCATATTTAGAAACCTAATTTTTTTAAATTAATAATTTTAATAATGTTAAATTTTTAACTTAATTTGTTGTATTATTGTTAAATTAACTTTTTTATAAACTATATTTAATGAAAGCCACTCACGTTTTAGTTGAAGAAATCATCAAAAAATCTCCTTTTTTAGAAGAGGCTCTTGCCGAAGGGATTATCAATTTATCTTCTTTATCAAGACAAATTAAACCTGAAATTGATGAACTAACCAATAAAGATGTTCAAATTGGTGCTATCGTAATGGCTTTAAAAAGGCTATCTCCTAAATTTGATCCCAACTTAAAAATTAAAGTTAAAAAAGTAATCAATAAATTAGGCGACATTACAGTTCGTTCAAAAGTTACATATTACACATTTCAAAATTCAGAAACCATTGTTGAACGTCAATCGGATTTATTAAAATCTTTAAAAGGTAAAAAAGATATTTTCTTTGCTTTTTCACAAGGTGTTTATGAAACTACTATTATATTAAGCGAATCTGGTAAAGAAGGATTAGATGATATTTTTAAACATGAAACTTTAATTCAAAAAACCACAGGACTATCATCCTTAACCATTAAATTACCTAGCGAAAATGCTGATGTATCGGGGATATACTACTATATTTTAAAGAAAATAGCTTGGGAAGGAATTAATATTTTAGATATTATATCTACCATGCATGAATTTACAATAATAGTAGATGATGAAAGTATTGATAGAGCTTTTACTATCCTAAAAAATTTAAATAAGGGCTATTAATCTTCCTTATGTTCGTGGAAGTGTTTTGCTACTTCTTCAAATTTAATGTGCTTAGATTCATCTATTATATGTAGTGGTGTACATACTCCATCCCTACAACTATAACATTTTAATTTATCCCTAAACACAGCTGATTTATAAATAGATTTTCCAAGTAACATCCTTGCTGCTTCCTGAACACCTTCAACAATAGAGGGATGAGGATGAATCATATGAGCTAGCTCATCAATTCCTTTATCCATATACATCAATAATGCAACTGTTTGAATTGCAGAAGAAGCATGATAACCAGCTGCTCTCATACCCAAGACTTTCATCTGATCATCATCTGAGACAATCAATTTAAAAAACCCTTCAGTTTGCCTCATAGTAATTGCTCGAGCAATAGTGGAGTAATCTACTTTAGCCACCCGATAAGGAATATTATTTTCTCTTAATGTTTTTTCATTTGCACCAACAGATGCTACAACAGGGTTTAAAAACATTATTGTTGATACATTCTCGTAATTGATTGGTTTTACAGGGAAATCTGCATACATTTTAACTACTGCATGTCTAGCCTCTCTTTCTCCAACATTTACTAAAGGGATTCTACCTGAAATATCACCAACCGCATATATATTTGGCACATTAGTTTGTGTATCAACATCACCAATATGAACTCCCCTCTTACTCATGCTCACCCCAGCATTTTCAATATTTAAGCTTTCAACATTTGGAACTCTTCCTACTGAAAGAAGAGCTTTTTCAACATTAATTACTTCTGTGCCATTATCAGTTTCAATTTCATACTCTACTTGTCCTTCAACTATTTCAAGCCTTTTTAAACTAGCTTTTCTATGAATTGTTACACCTCTACCTTCCAAATTTTGCGAAATCAGCTCCGAAACATCATCATCTTCAAACGGTAAAATTCTATCTGCTCTATCAATTAAAAAGACTTTAGTTTTACCAAAATTTGAAAACATTGTAGCATACTCGCAACCGATTACCCCTGCACCAACTATCACCATACTTTTAGGAAAATCATCCATATTCATAAGACCATCACTAGTCATTACAACTTTTTCATCAACTTGAATATTAGGTAAATAACGTGGTCTACTTCCTGCCGCAATAATTGTATTTGTAGCATATATAGTTTCTTTATCACCATTATCTTTTGTGATAAGAATATGATTTTTATCAACAAAACTAGCCATTCCTTTTTCATAAGTAATAAGTCCAGTCTCTGCATGGATTATTCTAAGATGGCATGTTAATTGAAATTTCCTATCAAAAACAGCTTCATCAATAGTTCTTTTAACTTCATCAAAAGTAATATCAAGGTTTCTATCCGCTCTATCCTTACCTAGTTCATCATATACTTTTCTATAACGAGAGGAAAGCTCCCACATAGTCTTTGAAGCTAATGCACCATTATAAATCCCAGCCCCTCCTAGTTTATCTTTTTCTACTAAAATTACTTTTTTCTTAAAATCTATTGCACGCATGGCTGCTGCATATCCTGCAGGTCCGCCACCAATCACACACAAATCATATCTTTCCATACTAAGGTGTTGAAATAATATCTTATAAAATTACTCAATATTTAACGAATGTAGAATATTCCTATTGATATTCTTTTGCCCAATTATCCATTTCTTCTTTTGACCACAGACCAGGAAAAAACACCCTTTTTTGATACATCGGATGTAAATATTTTTTCCACTCACTTCCACCAGTGGCTTCAATCACCTTACTACCATTATCCAAATATTGCTCAGCAGCTCTTAAATGCACTAATGGCCACTTAATATTAAACTCAATATCTAGTTCTTTCATAGCCTGAATTAATTCAGGCTTATTTTTTTCATTTTCGGGTAAAGAAATGTATTTCTGCCAAAGATTTTTAGTTTTATACTCTTCTGCTAATTCGATGAATTGCTTAAGATATTTCGCTTCAAATTGAGTAAGTAAATACGATTTTTTACCGGTTTTATAATCTTTCCCCGCTGCTTGCCAATAAATGTTTTCGAATAAATATGGAATATCATAATTATCAGCTAAATTGTTTTTCAACCTGGAATCTGCTAAATTTTCTAAATCGGTAGAATAAATTTCAGCAAATCTAAATGAAGCGCACTGAAATCCACTAGCTGGAGTTAAAGTAAACCTAAACTCATTATATTGATTAGGATCCATTCCTAAACGCATTACATCAAATGAATTAGCCAACATTTGAATGTAACGATTCATTCTACCCAACTTATTGATGAAAAAATCAGCCGTCAAACTATCATTATCACACACTTGCTTCATTTCATGAGTCATCATTTTAAGTAACAATTCCGTAACTTGATGATACATGATAAAAACCATCTCATCAGGGAAATCAGTACGTGGCTTTTGAAGACTTAAAAGAGATTCTACTTCGATGTAATCCCAATAGGTAATTGGCTTGGCATGTAAAAGACCTTTATACATAGCTTCCACATCCAGATTGAGCGACTTATATTTTTCTTTGATTTTTTCTTGTAAATTATCTATGTTCTCCATCATTTAAATTTTTCTCAATGCTAATATAATATTCTTAAATAGAAGATGATAATTCTCAGGAAAAAGATTTTTTTGAAAAATTTAAATTGGAAAAGTAATAATATACTCCGTTCCTTTTTGATTTTTGACATGATAATCCCCATCTAATTGATTTACAAGCACATCAATCAATTCTAATCCTAAAGAAGTAAGCTTTTCTAAATCAAAATTTTTAGGCATACCAACCCCATTATCAGAGATTTTTAAAATACATTTATCATCTTCTTTTTTACAAGAAATTTCTATTTTGCCTTTAAGTGTATTAAAAGCATGTTTATATGAATTAGATACAATTTCGTTTATAATTAAACCACAAGGAATGGCTTTGTCTAAATCGAAATTGATAAAATCAGACTCATTGATATCAATTTGAACGTCTATATATTCTTTATCGTAAGAAAAACTCAATAATTCTACTACAGATTTTATATAATTCTTTATGTTAACATACTGAACATCTTCTGATTTATATAAACGTTCATGCACTAATGCTAATGTTTTAATTCTGTTTTTTGTTTCTAAAAATAATTCAATAGACTCTTTATCTTGTAAATAGTTAGTTTGCAGGTTTAAAAGACTAGAAATAATTTGAAGATTATTTTTAACACGATGATGAACTTCTTTCAGTAAAGTTTCTTTTTCCTTTAAAGAGGCTTTTATTTGCTCTTCTGCTTTTTGCCTTTCAAAAAACAAAGGAACATCATACTCATCATTTTCAGTTTTAAGATTATGAGTTTTGGGTAAATACTCCTGGATTTTATGAGGGGGAGCCATGATAAAAGTACAATTATCGTCCCCCTTTGCCTTACATGTAATTTCAACTGCTGTTAATGGCATTCCGAAACTTTCCTCACACCAACCACTTGAATAACCTGCATTCATCACACAAACCGGAAATTCCGACTTCACCCCTGCCCTTATCCAAGAATCTGCTTCAAAAGAATATGGATGGTGGTATTTCAAATAATAATTATCATCTGGAGATGGATTACTTTCGGGTAAAATATCTACAAAAGCCCATCCGGTATAAGCAAAATGAATAGGTCCAGCAGATAATTTTGAAATTGGATCTTTTAAACCCATTGACTCATGAAAATTTTTAGCATCTTCCATCCCTATTACATGTGCAATATCGAACAAAAAGTTTCTACCAATCAGATATGCTTCTTTCTCTCCTTTATCAACATATAAATCACGAATTTTATTTAAAAAACCATACGATAATGAGGAAGCTCTCATTAGCACATATCGCTGGTCGTTAATTTCAATCTTTCCCTTAGAGGGAGCAGCTTTTAATTTGGTAAAGTATTGCTTAACTGTTTCTTCTGCTAAATCGAAAATAGGTCGAAATTGTTCAGGAACTTTTACTGTTTTATCAGTTGCTAAAAAATGAGTAATTCCATTTCTAAGCTGTTCTACCTCGCTTTCAAGCTCCTTAACTCTTTGTTTTAATATATTAACTTCTTCTGACACAATACCTTATAATTATAGAACTAAGGTAAGTTTTTTTCATATTAATCCAAAAATTAATTTTTAGAATGGATACTGTGGCAATTATGATAAACGATATCATTTAACTCCAACATACTTGCTAAAGCTAATTGAGAATAATTTTGAGAGGCATTCCTAAATCCTGCAGCTTCTGTTTGCCATAAAGTAGTAATTAATTCCATGTTCCCTTTTTCAGGATTAATTACATCAATTGCTTTTTTAACATTTCCTGCTCCCGCATGATAAACATGCAGCACCAATAATCGATACCATATATCATTAGCTTGATATTCAATACATCTTTCATCTAAAATTTTATTTAATTCTGGAACACAAACTGTTCTAATTAATTTTGCAGCAGCCCACGCACTTTTATCAAAATCTTTACGCTCATCTTCGTATTTATTTACTTTTAAGCCCAACATTATGGCTACATTTTTCATTAACTGAAAAGAGCCATGAGCCCCCACAGGTGATTTTTGCAATTTATTTGGACTTTCAATTAATAAAATAGCTTGAGCATAAAAGGGATCAACATTATTTTCTTTAAACACTTCTATTCCTCTGCCTATGCTTGGCATTACTTTTTTAAAATCGTAAAAATCGTTTTTACCTGAAGTCATAAAAACCTTTTCGTCAGCTGATAAAAAATAATATGTTCTGATACTATCTCTAATCCCATCTTTTTGAGCATCACTCAATTTATCCCACTCTTTAATAGCAATTTTTTTAATGATTTGTCTAGTACTTGCAATATTAATAACAGCCGAATCGGATGGCAAATTCATTAAAGTGCGCCAAAATTGAGGTTGAGCAAGTGTATCCCATCGCTCTACATATAGTTGTTCTGTGTTCAAAAAATTATAATTAGTGGTATCACTTAAACCAACTACTTCCACTACTTCATCATACGACTCCTTTTCTTTTGTGAAAGAGACCATCAGTAAAGCTCCAAACAACAACGATATGATTATTAATTTTTGCATATTGCTAAGTAAACGAGATTTTTACCTTTTAGATTCAATATCTCTACACTTTTATTAACAAGTAATTATTAACTATTTTGATTTTTTACCAAAAGGTAATAATCGTTTTCTAAAACTTTATACCCTTGATTGTAGCAGAAATAATAAACATCTCCTGCCTTGGTTGTATAAATACTTGTAATTAACCCAAAATCAAACCCTTTATTTTCTAATTTGGTTTTGGGTATGGTACATTTTTCTTTGGGATTTAGTTCCTCTAAAATTCTCCAATTTTTGCGAAGTTTATTATTCGTGTTTCTAATAAAATTTTTAGTGTCTTTATTTATTTTGTTATTGTAAGTATTCCTACAATAATCAGAACAAAACTTTTTATCAGCTCTACCTACAAAAGTTTCGCCACATTCTAAACAGGTTGGTTTTCCCATAACAATTGATTTGAAAGCACCAAGATACTAATTATTTTATTCGATTACAAACGACTACAAATAATTACAAACAACATTAAACGAAAGCAACTACTTAATAACCGAATATTATTTTTCATTCACCCTTACTTTGCTTCATCAAATCTGAATAATCAGGTTTCACAAATTAAACTTTTTATTTATTTAAATTTTAACGTTATGAGCACATTAAAAAACAAAGTACAATTAATTGGTAACTTAGGTAACACTCCTGAAATCATTAACCTTTCATCAGGAAAAAAATTAGCCAAACTTTCTTTAGCCACCAACGAAACTTACAAAAATGCCCAAGGTGAAAACATAAAAGAAACACAATGGCACAACCTTGTAGCTTGGGGAAAAACTGCAGGCATTATTGAAAAATACTTGCAAAAAGGAAATGAAATAGCAATTGAGGGGAAATTAGTGAATCGAAATTACGAGGATAAAAATGGTAACAAACGCTATGTGACTGAAATTGTGGTAAATGAAATTTTAATGATGAATGGCAAGAAATAAAATAAATTTTATTATCAAAATGTTTATGCTTAAATTTATAAAGCCAACTAATATAAAATGGTCGCAATTGCGACCATTTTTATAAAAAGTAATGAGTTTGAATAAAAAAATATTGTTTGATAAAGATGAGTACGAAATAACGGTTGAGCTAAACCCAACGAAAGATAGGATTATGAACAGCCCCTCGTATTTGTTGTACGAACTTGTGGTTGACAATAAGCTTGAAGAAGACACTTCTTTCAAGCATTTTTTATTTGGTAATGGACATAATCAAGCAGCAAAAGAAGAATTTCATAAAACAGCATTACTAATTATTAATGGTAAAGAAATTTTAATTCCTTACAACATTCTCAAATCTAATCACCACGAAAGTGTTTTATATAATTTCTTTTTAAGCAAAGAATTTATCTTTCCTACCGAAGAAGCTGTGGTGATTACTGCTGCTTATATTTTTAATACTTTAGTGTTAAACGGAAAAACGCCTGTTATCAAAGAATATGTGGAATACTTTACCAAAGGAGAAGAAGAAAACTTTATTCAAAACTTAATAAAAAACATTGCCTACAAAATGGATAAATCCAAAAAATCCTTTGATTTTTGGACAGATGAAGAATAAAAAAATCCCCAACGCATGTTGGGGATTTTTTTTATTCAAAAGAGTATTATTTATACTGAAACTCCAGCAAATATAACTAAGAAGGCAAATATTATTCCGGGCAACCAGAACAATAAACACAATAATAAGTCTACCCAAAAATTAGCCGTTACTGAATCTTCATATAAAAAAACAGCTAAAGGTGGAATAAAAATAGCCAATACAGCTAAAACCCATTCCGCAGCTCTTTGATTATTAGAAATTGAATAGTCTCTTATTTGAATTTCTTTGGACGCTAAAAAATCATCCTGAACTATTCTATTGTATTTATTCCAGTCAACCAATTCTTTTTTAACCTCTCTTGCAATTGTTTTTTGTTTTATGGGAGTTAAACCTACAAATGAGATTCCTTTTGTATTATTTTTCAATACTGGAGTTGCTTCTTCCTCTATAGTAATAGTTGAAACCGATTTAACACTTGCTAATTCGACATCTCTATCCTCAATTTTGTTATCAAACTTTTCTTTTTTCTCTTTAAAGTTTTTCAGATATTTTCTTTTCGAAAAAGAACTTAACACATCGCTTTCTGAACTACACGATACAAAAAACATACTTACCAAAAATATTCCGGCTGTTCCTAAAATAATTTTCTTCATGATTTCAATATTTTAATTTTCTATAAAGATAAGGTTGATGATTTTGAAACTACCTTATTTCTATTTTCATTTATCAACAAAATCAATTTAAAAAATTTTACTTTTGCCAAATTATGAGCTTAACAGAAGAAATCAACAAAAGAAGAACATTTGGCATCATTTCCCACCCCGATGCCGGTAAAACGACATTAACTGAAAAACTATTACTTTTTGGTGGTGCCATTCAAACTGCAGGTGCTGTTAAATCAAACAAAATAAAAAAATCTGCTACCTCCGATTTTATGGAAATCGAAAAGCAGCGTGGTATTTCTGTTGCAACCTCTGTAATGGCTTTTAATTATAAAGACACTAAAATAAACATTTTAGATACTCCCGGGCACAAAGATTTTGCTGAAGATACTTACAGAACCTTAACCGCAGTTGATAGCGTAATTATGGTTATTGATTGTGCCAACGGTGTGGAGGAACAAACTAAAAAATTAATGGAAGTATGTCGCATGCGCAATACTCCTGTAATTGTTTTTATCAATAAAATGGATCGTGAGGGTCAAGACCCTTTTGATTTGTTAGATGAAATAGAATCTACATTGGACATTAAAGTTCGCCCCTTGAGTTGGCCAATTGGAATTGGAGCTACTTTTAAAGGAGTTTATAATATGTTTGAACAGCACTTGAATTTATTCGACAGCAACAAAACCAAAATTGAACGTGATATTGTTTCTATAAAAAGTGTGGAAGACCCTGCTTTGGATGAAAACATTGGAGAGAAAGCCGCATCAAAACTGCGTGAAGATATAGAATTGATTGAAGGAGTTTATGAAGAATTTAATCCTCAGTTATATTTAGAAGGAAAATTAGCCCCTGTATTTTTTGGAAGTGCTTTAAATAATTTTGGTGTTCAAGAGTTATTGGATGCTTTTATTCAAATTGCACCTTTCCCTAAAAGTCGTACTACCGATTTAAGAGAAATTTCTCCTTTAGAGGATAAGTTTTCAGGTTTTATTTTTAAAATTCACGCCAATTTAGATCCCAAACACAGAGATAGAATTGCTTTTTTACGTATCTGTTCAGGTAAATTTGAAAGAAACAAGTTTTACCAACATGTACGATTAAACAAAAATTTAAAATTCAGTAATCCAACCAGTTTTATGGCTCAAGATAAAAGCGTGATTGATGAAGCTTTCCCAGGTGATGTGGTTGGATTGTACGACTCAGGTAATTTTAAAATTGGTGATACACTTACCGAAGGAGAAATGATGAATTTTCAAGGGATTCCGAGTTTTTCACCTGAGATTTTCAAAGAGCTCATTAATAAAGACCCTATGAAAACCAAACAGTTGGAAAAAGGGATTGAACAATTAACTGATGAAGGGGTTGCTCAGCTTTTTACCCAACAACCTGGAAACAGAAAAATTATTGGCACAGTTGGAGAGTTACAGTTTGAAGTAATTCAATATCGTTTAAAACATGAATATGGAGCCTCTGCTGAATTTCAGGCTAAAAGTTATTATAAAGCTTGTTGGATGACATCAGAGAAACCTGAAAAAATTGATGACTTTGTAAAACGAAAAGCTCAATACATTGCTACTGATAAAGATGGGAATTTAGTGTTTTTAGCTCAAACAGCCTTTTTATTACAAAGTGCCCAAACTGATTATCCTGAAATTACCTTCCATACCACTTCAGAATTTAAAAGAGAATTAGTTTAGTATTTCATCTAATTTATGATGATAATAATTGAAGGTATTCAAGTCACTGTGCGAACCATTTTCTATAGTGAAAAGATGAATATGTTTTGCCAATTTCTCTAGCCTCACACTTGAATCATAAGGTACTGTTTTATCTACTGTTCCATGAAATAAATAAACAGGGATTTTCAACTCCGGAAGTAACTTATTATTTCTGAATTGATAATGTAGCAAAATTGAAGTCGGTAAATAAGGATAATGGTGTTTTGATACATCATAAAAATTAAAATACGGCGTTTCCAAAATCAATAATTTTGGTTGGTTTTCGTGAGCCAATTTGGTGGCAACACCCGTTCCTAAGGAAATACCATAAATTACCACATCCTTTTCAGCATAATCGTGCAATAACTTTTTGTAAAGCATTTTTGCATCATTGTAAAGCATTTTTTCGTTTTTAATTTTTCCGCTACTTTTTCCAAACCCTCGGTAATCATACATTAACACATCATATCCTCTGGAAGTAAAATCAATGGCTTTGGTTCCCCAATATTCCAAACTACCGGCATTACCATGGTTGTAAAAAACTACACCTTTTATTGGTGTTTTAGCTTTAAATTTCAAAGCATTTATCTTTTCACCATCCTTAGTTTCAATGAAATACTCTTCAAATTCATTGTCAAATTTAAATTGAGCTTTCACAGATAATTTATCGGGATAGAAAATTAATCGTTCCTGAAAAACATACAATGCAATACCCAAACCAATAAGAATAGCTGGCAGAATTATTGCTAAGTATATTAAAAATGTAGGCACGTTAAAAGAATGTTAAAATAAAGTAGTAAAAATTAATCCGTAACTATTATCTTAAATTTGATTGCTTAAAAAAGTCTTTAAAGTTATGAAGAAACTATTAGTTACTCTACTAATTTCAGCGATAAGTTTTTCAGTTTCTGCTGCTGATGGATATAAAATCAAGTTTAAAATTAAGGGGTTAAAGGATACTATTTGTTATATGGGCAAATATATTGGAAACAAACAATACTATCAAGATACAGCAAAAGTAGACCATAATGGCGTCTGTATTTTTGAAGGAAAAGAATCTCTTCCCGGAGGTGTTTACACCTTAATTTTCAATAATGCCCAGCTATTTGAATTTATTGTTAATGAGTCTGTCATAGAAATAGAAACAGATACTTCTAATTTTAAAAATATAGTTGTTAAAAAGTCGGAAGAGAATAGACTTAACTTTGAACGTTTATTCTTTCTCTCAGATAAACAAAAAGAAATCCAAGATATTCAAGCTAAACTCAAGGATAAAAAAACTACTGAACAAGAAATTACGGAATTAAAAGAACAAATAAATACGATTAATACTGAAATAAAAGATTTTCAATTAAATATAATTGAAAAATACCCTACTATGTTTATATCATCTATGCTTAGAGCGATGAAAGAACCTGACATCCCTGATTTTGCTGAAGAAAAAAATGACTCTATAACTCGATACAAACAATACTATTACATTAAAAATCACTACTGGGATGATTTTGATTTTAAAGATGATCGATTGGTAAGAACACCTGTTTACCATAATAAACTGGATAGGTATTTAAACAAAATAATATTCCAACAGCATGATTCCATCAATAAAGCAGTTGACTGGATTATTCAACAAATGGATCCTACAAGTGAACTATTTAAATATACCGTAATATATGTCACTAATACATTTGAAAGATCTAAGATTATGGGAATGGATGCTGTTTTTGTTCATATGGCAAAAAATTATTACACTCATGAATTAGCATTTTGGGTGGACTCAGCTCAGGTTGAAAAAATTCAAGACAGAGCCAAAACATTAGATCCTCTATTGGTAGGGAAAACCGCTCCTAATTTAAAATTATTAGATACAGCTCATGTAAATTGGGTTAACATGCACAAATTAGAGGCTGAGTTTGTTGTATTGGTTTTTTGGGATCCAGAATGTGGCCATTGTAAAAAAGAAATGCCCAAATTGGCTCAGTACTATGAAACCATTAGAGATCAAGGTGTGTTAGTTTATGCTGTAAGTTCTGACCACAACGAAGCATGGAAAAAATTTATCAGAGACAATAAAATGGATTTTATAAATGTTGCTGTACCTCAAGAAGTATATAAAGACCAACAAAAAGTGAATGAATATGTGTTGGGTGGTTTAACAGATTTAGCTAGTTTAAATTATAGTGCCACCTACGATATTTATAGTACACCACAGGTTTATTTATTGGATAAAGATAAAACCATTGTTGGGAAAAAATTAGATACCGATTTATTGAAACAAGTTTTTGAAAATCAATTTAACATTAAAGGGAAAGAAGTAAACGAAAAGTAATCAGATGAAAAGAATTCTCCCTTCGACATTAATTATTATTATCTTAAATTTGATTGCTTAAAAAAGTCTTTAAAGTTATGAAGAAACTATTAGTTACTCTACTAATTTCAGCGATAAGTTTTTCAGTTTCTGCTGCTGATGGATATAAAATCAAGTTAAAAATTAAGGGACTAAAGGATACCACCTGCTATCTTGGAAATTATTTTGGCAATAAACAATACTATAAAGATACTGCTTATGTTGACCAAAATGGTGTGTGTGTGTTTGATGGAAAAGAAGCATTATCTGGTGGAATTTATACAATTATTTTTAACAATACCATGTTGTTTGAGTTGGTTGTTAATGAACCCTACATCGAAATTGAAACTGACACAGCTAACTATGTAAAAAACTTAGTTGTAAAAAAATCGGTTGAAAATAAGCTATTTTATGATCATTTGTTTTTTATCACTAGTAAACAAAAAGAGATGAAAGATTTACAAATGAAGTATGAAAACGAATCCACTTCTGAAAGTGATAAGGAAAAAATAAAATCAGAAATCAGTAAGCTAAACGAAGACATTAGACAATTTAGGTACAATTTGATGGAACAAAACCCAAACGCTTTTGTTACGGTATTGCTTAATGCAATGAAAGAACCTGAATTACCAGAATTTGACGAAAAAAATGATTCTATTTTAAGAATTAAGCAATATGAGTACATGAAAACTCATTATTGGGATGATTTTAATTTTAAAGATGATCGATTAATCAGAACACCTGTTTATCATAATAAATTAGATAGGTATTTAAACAAAATGGTGCTTCAACGCCCTGATTCTATCAATAAGGAGGCGGATTGGATTATCCAGCAATTAGATAAAAACAGCGAACTATTTAAATACACCGTTCATTACATTACCAACACTTTTGAAAAGTCAAAAATTATGGGAATGGATGCTGTTTTTGTTCACATGGCAAAAAACTATTACACTCATGAATTAGCATTTTGGGTGGACTCAGCTCAAGTTGAAAAAATTCAGGACAGAGCTAAAACTTTGGATCCTCTATTAGTGGGAAAAACTGCTCCTAACTTAAAATTATTAGATACTGCTCATGTAAATTGGGTGAACATGCACAAGTTAGAAGCTGAGTTTGTTGTTTTGGTTTTTTGGGATCCGGAATGTGGTCATTGTAAAAAAGAAATGCCCAAATTGGCTCAGTACTATGAAACCATTAAAGATCAAGATGTGTTAGTATATGCTGTAAGTTCTGACCACAACGAAGCATGGAAAAAATTTATCAGAGACAATAAAATGGATTTTATAAATGTTGCTGTACCTCAAGAAGTATATAAAGACCAACAAAAAGTGAATGAATATGTATTGGGTGGTTTAACAGATTTAGCTAGTTTAAATTATAGTGCTACTTACGATATTTACAGCACCCCACAGGTTTATTTATTAGATAAAGATAAAACCATTGTTGGGAAAAAATTAGATACCGATTTATTGAAACAAGTTTTTGAAAATCAATTTAACATAAAAGGGAAAGAAGTAAAAGATAAATAAAATCCATGAAAAGAATTATCCCTTCAGCATTAATTGCCTTAATCGGAATTATTATTGCCTATTTTATGATTAAAGAAAAACCTTTACCGGTTTTTAATCCTTCAGATATTAACCCAAAACTTGTTGATGAATCTTTACAAGATAAAGATAAACTTCATCGGGTAGCTTCGTTTAGTTTAACCGACCAAGATGGCAAAACTGTTACTGAAGCTGATTTTAAAGACAAAATTTATGTAACCGATTTCTTTTTTGTAACCTGCCCTACCATTTGTCCAAAAATGGCTACACAAATGAGTAGAATATATGAAGAATTTGAAGATAATGATGATGTTTTATTGTTATCACACACCGTTATGCCTGAAAAAGATTCAGTTCCTGTTTTAAGAAAATATGCCGAAGAACATCAAGCTAATTCCAACAAATGGAAATTTGTTACGGGCGACAAAAAACAAATTTATGATTTAGCCAGAAAAACTTACTTTGCAGCTGTAACAGAAGGAGATGGAGGAATTAATGACTTTATTCATACCGAAAATTTTGTATTGGTAGATAAAGAAAAAAAATTAAGAGGATTTTATGATGGAACTTCAGAAAAAGATGTTGACAGACTAATTGCCGATATTTATACGTTATTAAAAGAATATAAATAAAATCTATTCCATGAAGGCAATTCAGGCTATAATTTTCACTCTCATCATTTTATTTACTGCCTGTAGTAAACGTACTACTCAAGATTCCATGTTTAAAGGCAGAAAGTTTAAAACCAAAAATGGGGTAGCATACGATAAACAATTTAAACGCAAACCACCAAGTGTTCAGTATGCCGAAGGTTTTGCTACTGACGATGACCCTGAAAAAGCGGCTAAAAAAGCGAAGAAAGAGATGGAAAAGAAAAAAAGAATGTCGCAAAAAGCACGTAGCAAACATAACAAAAAGGTACGCACCAAAGTTAAAACCACGAAAGAAAGACCTAGTGGTGGAGGTTCCTAAATTACTTAGGATACTCTACCCTAACGTGATAGATGTTTAATAGTTTTTTAATGAAAAGCTTTTTAATGGTTGCTATGTCTTTAAATGTAATGTTCGTATTGATAAATTGCTCTTCTTTAACTTGCTCATCAATAATTCCATTTACCAAAGCAGCAATACTCTCATTATTATAGCTTTTTAAACTTCTGGAAGCAGCCTCTACCGAATCAGCCATCATTAATACAGCCGTTTCTTTAGAATAAGGTTTTGGCCCAGGATACTGAAAAATAGATAAATCAATATTTTCTTCCGGGTTATCTGAAGAATACATTCTTAAAAAATACTGAGTTTTAGTAGTTCCATGATGTGTTCTGATAAAATCAATAATTTGTTCAGGCAATCCATTCTTTTTTGCCAATTCAATTCCTTGGATAACATGGCTAATGATGATAGATGCACTTTCTTCGTAGGCTAATTCATCATGTGGATTTACACCCGACTGATTTTCTATAAAATAAGCCGGAGCTAACATTTTACCAATATCATGATACAAAGCACCTGCCCTAACCAAAAGAGGGTTCCCTCCTACTTCTCTAATGGCTTCTTCAGCCAAATTCGAAACTTGTAACGAATGCTGAAAAGTACCGGGAGCTTTTAAATTTAATTCTCTTAATAAATCATTGTTCGTGTCTGACAATTCCAACAATGTAACATCAGAAATATAACCAAACACTTTTTCGCACAAATAAATCAATGGGTAAGTCAACAATGTTAATCCTGCTCCAATACCAAACCATGTGAGTTTATTCCATTCTATTTTAGAAATATCACCTTCTTGTAATAATGATAAACCTATGTACATAGAAGTAAAAGTAATAAAGACTACCATTGAAGTATAAAACAACTCTGAACGCTTGTTTACATTTAAAACAGCAAACAATGTAACAATACCTGTAACTGATTCTAATAATACAAACTCAAAAGCATTGGGAACTATAAAACTGATAAGAAAAATGCTCATTAAGTATATAAACAGAGCCAACCTGTTCCCAAAAAATGTTCTGATTAAGAGTGGAATAATACAATAAGGTATGATATAAACACTATAATTATCAAGTTTTAATAAAAGCTGAGTAATGATGACAAATAAAGTTAGCAGTAATAAAAAGAAACCAATGTCTAAATTGTTTTCAAAAACTTGAGGAGCAACATTTTTAATGAAAATAAAAATAGAGTAGAAAATGAGCAACACTAAGATGATTTGCCCTAATAATATCCATACAAACTGATTGGATGCTCCTAGTTTAAATTCATAATCTTTTTTGAGCGATTGTAACACTCTATATTTTTCATCATTTACCAATTCCCCAGTTGAAATAATCTTTTCATCTTTTAGCACTCCGCCTCTGGTTAAAGAGACTAATGAAAGTTCATTTTCTAAATCTTTTTGGGTTAATTCTTTATTGTAAATAATATTTTGTTGTAATGCGGATTCTATGCCTATTAAAAGAAAGCTATCATTTAAACTGCTTTTGGTTATTTCTTGCTCTATCCATTCATAAGCTTGTTTTATTGTTAATAAATCTTTTAGTTCCGTTTCTTCTCCAATATTATTCTCATTCAACAATAAAATTGTAAAGTCATCAGATTGACCATCCATTATATCAGTAACTTGAATAATCCCCAATTCATATATCTCATTTAATAGTTCACTCCCTACTTCTTTGTATGTTATGGGCTCTCCAACAAGTCCCAAAGTATCAGCCCAATTCGTCTCCACCCATTTTTCATACTTATCTAAAGAGCTCTTTTCTATTGAAAGATCACGATTAAAAAATAGAAGATGATTTTGATTTAGATTTTCCCGTTCTTTTTCTAATTCTTCAGCACTTTTGTAAATGGCAAAATCAAAGGGAGCAAACAAATCTTCATGTACCCAAGGTTTATTTTTCTGAAACTCGTACTTAAACTTCCCTTCTTTAGGCAATAAAAAGATAATAAGGGTGGCAGCAATTCCAAACAATAATAATTTAAGAATTAATTCTTGCTGATGTCTTATTTTACTGAGAAGCTGATTC
>JACJZA010000002.1 GCA_020635825.1 Flavobacteriales bacterium | reverse complement strand
CTACTTTATCTAATTATTCTTTTTAAGCACTTGCTCTTCCAGTGATTTTGAATATTTCTTTCCTTATTTTTTAGATTTAGTGATTTCATCGAGCAATTTCCGAACAAAGAAAAAAGAATAGAAGTGTGGAATTTTTTATGTTCCACACTTTTTTTGAAATTCAATAAGGGCGTCTAATAAGTTTTATTATTCGGGAATTCTTTAGATAAGCTACAGTTCGGCTGATAGCCAATCTATGTTTATACGATCGATTCTGTATTTCTTATTTGGCTTATCTATTATGCTCTGATAGTACTATGATTTCAAGGGATTCTCCACTTCCTCTATTTTGGGCAATTTCATCTCGATAATCTATTATCAAATATATATAAATACAACTAATTTTATTATCATCAAACGTATTCAGAACTATATCTCTAACACTTATATCATTTTCGTATATTTCAGCTCCAAGTATGGCAATTCTCAAGATTTGGGCTTCGCCAACAAATACTATTCTATTTATTTGACAAAAAAAAACAATTCCACTTAAAAAGATATCTGTCAACACTCAGGAAGAGTGATTATGTATTGATTTTGTATTTATATTATGAATTATATATTGTCAGGTAAAAGGTTAAAATAAATATAACAGAAATATCGCAAATCATGAAAATCAATTTAGCTAAAAAATCATGAATTTTTATGATTATTTCAGGAAGGAGACAATAAGGGTATGTGAAAGACTTGATGACTTTGGCTATATTTTTTGAAATTGAAAATTTGGGTGATTGATTAGTTATATTACACTTAGTTTTATCATAATACCAGAAAAGGAAATGTTCATTAGATACACTCATCATACAGCTCCAGCTTTTATAAGTACTCCTCAAATTTAGCACTCTTTATGAAAACTCTGTAGTCAAGGTCCCTCAGAAATAATATCTCCAAGTTGTTCAGCTACTAAGTGCTGATTCCCCCCACTTTGGCATAGTAGCTATTCTTAAAGTAAAAATCATCATTAAACTTAGCAGCCACTGTAATTGCAACCAGCAAGAGCCTTCGTTAATATTCATCTTACTTGTGAATGCAATATTTGTTCACTAAAAAATTTTAGAAACTTTCCTGATAATCATCCAGAAAGGCCAGGGCTAGGACATAGCAAGAGGATGAGCAGTGATAGAATTTGCTAATTCCTGAATATTATGAATGATTTACTGTCTAAATAATCCTTGATCGAGATGGAGGGTGGTATTTTTGAGTGGTATTGGCTGGCACCTTAAGGCATTTATTGTGTAGTTTTTACAATTTATTCTAGGAGTTTGGCAAGAAGTTCTAAAAGTCTCGGCTTGTTAGTGAGTAGCCTTGAACAAATTGCCTGATTTCGAGGTTAAAGTGACATAAAGATTATGGAATAGAGAAAAAAAGTAAATGTTTAAAAGCAAAAAGGGCTACAAAGGTTTGATTTTGAAAATAGAGCATAAATAAAGGCTAAATTTCATTATTGAGTAGAAGACAACTATCTAGATGGATGAATGTAATAATGTGATTATATTTTGCTTTAAGTCATGATTAAACAGTCGGCATAATAATTGACCCAATCCAATGCCTCTAAACAATCCGATTCTTTCGAAGACTCAACGATTGATAAAAATTCAAAATATATTAGGACTAGCAGTTGGAAATCTAATTTAAAAAAGGGCAAATGAATATGCCAATATAGGAGAGCATATTAGGGATAGATGATAAAGATTGAAACAAAAAAGTATCAAAAATCTAGTTGATGACTAAGAAGCAAATAATGATCAAGACTAATGACATGTAAAAATAGATGGAATGGAGTAAAAGTATGAGTTTAGGATTAAGATAATTTATGAGGATCCCCAATTTAGGAAGAACATTAACAATATTGATGCAGTTAGGCTAAAATAAATTCTAAAATCTGAAAGCAAAAGGTTAACTAAACAACCTAGTTCGTAAAATGAAGACCCTCCTTTTATGTTTCCTGAAATATGGAACCATTTTCCATTGAATATAGCTAAAAAAATTAGTTCAATTTCATGAACAGTAGTACAGTTCTAAAGTCCTACAAGAAGACCATAGAGTTACATCTATAAATTGTTATATTTTGTGCTTTCATTAGTCCTCATTTTAATCTCATTATTTTTAACTCTGACATTCAGAAACTCTCTCCTGAAGATTTTTTCTATTCAAAAATTCGGTTCCATTTCTGACCTTAAATTAATTCTGATCAAATAATTAACTAATAACTCTATTATTGTATGGTTCTAGAATCATAATATAATCTTCATAATGATCACCAGAACTCTAGGAGTACTCTCTGTATCCCTTTTCAGTGCTACATGCCTACTCGATGGACAACAGCCCACAAATTCACAAAGACATGCCATCTGTATCCTCTACCCAAACAACTCTAATGTTCGAGGAATCACAGCCTTCAGTCAATAAAATATTACCGAGCCCGTCAAAATTGCTTGTACAGTCAAAGGCCTCAATCCTAATGGGAAACATGGAATACATATCCATTAGTTTGGAGATTTAAGCGCAGGATGCACAACTGCTGGACCCCATTACAATCCCTTAAACA
>JACJZA010000019.1 GCA_020635825.1 Flavobacteriales bacterium | reverse complement strand
GGCTTCGAATTTATATCCAACACCTTTAATGGTTTTAATATATTGGTCACCTAGTTTTTCTCTTAATTTTCTAACATGAACATCGATTGTTCTGTCACCGACCACAACTTCCCCGCCCCAAACAGTTTCAAGAATAATTTCTCTTGTAAATACCTTACCTGGTTTAGAAATTAATAAGGCTAACAATTCAAACTCTTTTTTAGGAAAAGAATGTTCTTTTCCGTCTTTAAAAACTAAATATTTTTCTCGGTCTATTCTAATTCCTCCTTGTTCTTCTGATGCTTCTTCTTGTTGTCCCCCTTTTCTTCTTAGTATCGCTTTAACCCTACTTACTAGCAATCTTGGTTTAATAGGTTTTGAAATATAATCATCAGCTCCGGCATCAAAACCTGCCACTTGAGAATAATCTTCTCCTCTTGCGCTTAAAAATATAATTAATACATCTTTTAATTTATCAATGTTTCTTAATTCTAAACAGGTTTCGATACCGTCCATTTCTGGCATCATTACATCCAATATAATTAAATCTGGTGTTTCTTTTTGAGCTAAAGCAATAGCATCTCTTCCATTGTTTGCAGTAGTAACATCATATCCCTCTTTAGATAAATTGTAGCCCACAAACTCCAATATATCCTGTTCGTCATCAACTAATAATATCTTTTCCATAAGTTTTATTTTGCTCTACGAATTTACTATTGATAATTATAACAAGGTGTTAAATTAACATTAAATTCCTTAAGAACACTTAACCACAGTAGCTTAAAGATGATTTCTTCTTTTATCAATATTTGGTGATTAATAATTTCTTAACACGAAGATAAAATAAGAATAAAGATGAGGTCATTACAAGATAATATTTCCTTCATTGCTTTGCATCGAAAACTTAAGAGAATAAAACTTATAAAAACTTAAAAAATGAAAAAAACAAACTTATTAGTAGCGACGGCTTTAATTTTTAGCACAAGCTTATTTTTTACTTCGTGTAAAAAAGATGACAACAACGATGAAGAGGTAGTTGTAACACCTACACCTGTTGACACATCTTACCCTTCTATTACTCAATCAGGAAACATTACTTCGAACACAACATGGACTAAAGATAAAATAGTTTATATAGATGGTAGAGTAATTGTTGAAGCTCCTGCAGAATTAACAATTGAAGCTGGTACTGTAATTAAAGGAAAAGCTGGTGATGGTGCTGATGCTTCAGTATTAATTGTTGGTGTTGGTGCAAAAATCCACGCTACAGGAACTGCTGCTGAGCCAATTATCTTTACAACAGAAGACGACCAAATCGTACCCGGACAAATTGCTAGTCCAAACTTAACTGTAAACAATAAAGGTAACTGGGGTGGTGTAATTATTTTAGGTGACGCTCCTATTTCTCCATCTTCAGGAACTACTGCTGAAATCGAAGGTATTCCTGCGGGAACTGCTGGTTGTACTTATGGTGGTGCTGACGCAACTGATAACTCTGGAGAATTCCAATACTGTTCTATCAGACACGGTGGAATTGTATTAACTGGTGGTAACGAAATTAATGGATTAACTCTTGGTGGTGTAGGTAGCGGTACAACAATTGACCACGTAGAAATTTATGCTGGATTAGATGATGGTATTGAGTTTTTTGGCGGTTCAGTTAGTGCTTCTGATTTAATTGTTGTAAAAATTGATGATGATTGTTATGATATTGATCAGGCATATAGCGGAACTCTTTCTAACATTATAGCAATTGTGAGCCCTACTCAAGATGGTGATGCTTTTGAAATTGATGGTCCTGAAGGGGCTTCTAACAACACTGGATTATTTACAGTAAACACAGCTTATGTTGTTGGGTCAGGAGCAACTTCAACTATTTCAAACGGTAACTTTGCAGTTTTTAAATCAAAAGCTCAAGGAACAATGCAAAATGTATTCTTTACCAACTTTAAATCAGGTGCTAAAGTAAAAGCAAATGGAGCTGATGCTTATAACAATTATGCAGGAACTGGTTCTTCTTCATTAACAATTTCAAACAACGTATTTAATGTTGGGGCTTTAACTGGTATTTTTAGTTCAGATCAAACTTTTGATGAAACCACTTTTGTAAACGGAAACTCAACTGGTATTAACAACAAAGTGGACATGACTCAGTTTACAGGTTGGACTTTTGCAACCAACTCTGGACAGTATAAAAACTTCTAAACTGAAGTTAACAATTAGTTAACACAAGGTTTATATTCACCATATTTATGATTCTTAAAATTGCCGCAAAATATAGCGGCAATTTTTTTATTTAAAGACATGAAAAAACTTATCTATTTAAGCTTATTATTAATATCTATAAACTCTTTAGCGCAAACAGGAAAAATAAGAGGAACTGTAATTGAAGACGCAACAGGACTTCCATTGATTGGTTGTAGTGTTATTATTGAGGGAACAACAACCGGGGGAATTACTGATTTTGATGGAAATTTTTCAATCACTGCCGCTCCGGGAACTTATACTTTAGTTAGTTCTTATGTTTCTTTTGCCACTCAAAAAGTAAGTGATGTGGTAATAAAAGAGGGAGGGGTTACGGTTGTAAATATGAGAATGAAAGATCAGGCTATTACAGGTGAAACTTTTGAATTGACAGCTAAACAGGTAAGAAACAATGAAGCAGCAATATCCACCATCAAAAAGAAATCTGTAAACCTAATTGATGGTATTTCAGCACAAACATTCGCTAAAAATGGAGATAATACTGCCGCATCTGCGCTAAAACGAGTAACGGGTGTTTCTATTCAAGGAGGAAAAGATGTATATGTAAGAGGGCTGGGCGATAGATATACCAAAACGATTTTAAATGGAATTGTAATTCCGGGATTAGATCCCGATAGAAACTCTGTTCAGGTTGATATTTTTCCAACAAACGTGGTAGATAACATTGTGGTTTACAAAACCTTTTCTCCCGACCTTCCTGGTGATTTTACCGGTGGTATGGTTGACATTATAACAAAAGATTTTCCTGAAAGCAAGTTTTATAACTTCTCAGCATCTTTTAGCTATAATCCAAACATGCACTTTAAAAGCGATTTCTTAACCTTTAAAGGCTATTCTCCTGATTTGTTTGCTGCCGGGGCAGATTTTCGTTCTAATCCTATTAACCCAAAAAGCACTATGCCTAGACCTCTTGTTTCTGTTGAAAACAATATCATATTGGAAAAAGCAACCAAACGATTTGATAGAGACATGGGGACAATAGAAGGGTCAAGCCTATTAAACCAAAATTACAGTCTTAGTTATGGAGACCTAATTGAAGGAGAAAAAAACACCTTTGGTTATGTGGTGTCTTTGGGTTATAGAATGCAATATACTTTTTATGACGACATTGAATTTAATACTTTTCAATACAGTGATACCACCTCAAAATACAAGCTTGAATTAGTTGAAGAACATACTGCAACAAGAGGAACACAAGAGGTAATGTGGAATGGATTGTTAAGCACTTCTTTTAAACGAGGCATCAGTAAGTTTTCATTGACTTTTTTCCACACTCAAAACGGAATAAAACAAGCAACTCATTGGACTCAAAAAAATACTGACTTTTCTCAAAACCTAGTTACACTAGACAAAACTATTCTATATTATAATCAAAGAAGCATAAGCAATGTGATGTTTAACACCAAACACCAGTTTAACAAAAACCTAGAATTAAAGACTGCTATATCGCCTTCTTTGGCGCTAAACAAAGAGCCTGACTTAAGACAGACCATTTTTGTAATTTCTGATAAAGGAGAATATACATTGGCATATGGAGAAGGTGCTTTAGTGAATAGAGCTTACAGAAACCTTCGTGAGGTTAATTTAAATGGAAAAGCTGATTTAAAATGGGATTTTAACCAATGGTCTGGTCAAAAAAGCAACATTAAAACAGGTGTAAATTACACTTACAAAGAGCGTTCATTTGACGCTGTAGAGTATAACTTTAGAAACATTGGTCAGCCTGATTATTCTGGAGATCCGGATCAGTTATTCACAAACGATTATTTATTTAGCGCCAACAACTCTCCTAACACCTTAGAGGGAATGTATGTAATAGGTAAGCTAGACTCTTCTAATATATATACCGCTAGCCAAACAATTATTGCAGGATATATAATGAATGAGTTACCGATAGACAGCTCTTTAAAAGTAATTTATGGGGCAAGGGTTGAAAAAGGAGAAATGAGATATACTGGTGAAAGACAAACAATTTTAACCAAAGACGATATTTTTAAGGACAGGGTCGTTTTAGACAACACCGATTTATTGCCTGCAATAAGTGTGGTTTATTCTTTACCAAAAGATTTTAATATTAGAGCGAACTTTAGTAGAACATTAGCTCGCCCTTCTTTTAAAGAAAAGTCAGGAGCACAAATTTACGACCCTGTTACGCAAATTACATTTCAAGGAGATCTTAATCTTTTACAAACCTATATCAATAACTATGATTTACGTTTTGAAAAATACATGGGTTCTGTTGATTTGATTTCAATTAGTGGTTTTTACAAAATGTTTACCAACCCAATAGAACAGGTGTTTTATAATGCAACAAGTACTGACGATGTTGTACCAAGAAATGCAGAAAATGCAACCGTTTTAGGGGTTGAATTTGAGTTGAAGAAAAATTTAGGATTTATTACTGATAAATTGAAATGGATTTCTGTTGGTAGTAACGTTACTGTTGTAAAATCAGAGGTGAAAATGAGCGCTACTGAATACGAGGCAAGACTTCTAGAGGCGCGACAAGGAGAAACCATAAAAGAAACTCGACAATTTCAAGGTCAGGCGCCATATTTAATAAACTCTTTTGTGGGTTATTCTAACAAAGACAAAGCAATAGATGCAACTTTAAGCTACAACCTTCAAGGGAAAAATTTATTTATTGTGGGTATAGGAAGGGTTCCGGATATTTATGAAAACCCTTTTCATGATGTAAACTTCAGAATCTCAAAAGGTTTTGGGGGTGAAATGAAAAGACACAAGGTAAACTTTACTGTTAGAAACCTTTTAAACCAAAAAAGACAGCGCATCTATTCAACTTTTGGCTCTGATGATGAAATTTATTCTTCTTGGTCACAAGGACGTTTCTTTGGTGTGGGCTACTCCTATACCTTTAAATAATTCATTAGTTAAACAAACAAAAAAAGCCCCGAAATTGTTCGGGGCTTTTTTATTAATGTCTTTTACTTCTTATGCTAATTTGTAGCCTATCCCTTTAACGGTTTCGATTAAATAATCGCCTAGTTTGGCTCTTATCTTTCTGATGTGAACATCAATTATTCTGGTGTTAAAACCTTCTGGGCTATCCCAAATTCTTTTATAAATATCTTCTCTTGTATAGATTTTATTTGGATTTGATAAAAACATCACCAATATTTCAAAATCCTTTTTGGGTAATGAAATCATTTTTTGATCCTTATATATTACATAGCTCTCTTTGTCAACAACAATGTTTTTGTATTGTAAAGATTTAACTGGAGTTACTTTTTGTGTAGAAAAAGAACGTTTTAATAATGCCTTTACTTTTTTAACGAGCACTCTTTGATTAATGTTTTTCGATAAATAATCATCTGCCCCAACCTTAAAAGCTTCTAGTTGTATATACTCTTCTGGTTGGTTGGATAGTAGAACGACAAAAGATTTTACTTTTTTCTCATTTTTAAGCTGGTGGCAAACTTCAATCCCATCTGTTCCTGGAAGTTCTAAATCTAATAAAATGATATCAGGAGACATGTTAACCAACCAATCAATTTTGGTGGGAGATATTTCTGAAAACTCAACAACCTCAAACCCCTCTTTATCAAATAATTTTAAAAAAGATTGTTGTTGATTTTGGTTACCTATAATTACAGCTATTTTTGCCAACTTTCACAATTAATTTTTGTGAAATTAATTGTCGTGCCTTTTGTGGTAGTTAACAGAAAGTTAAGCTTGTATTAAATGCTTCTATTGGTTATAATTCTTTGTTTTTATGACAGTTCCTCCTTCGTCTCTGTTAATCCAACTCCCCGTTCTTTGTCCTCCGGTATATTCCATTTCATACCGAACTATTCCATTCTCATCCCAAATAATCCATTTTCCATCTTTTTCTCCGTCTTTATAATTAGCTTCTGCTAGTTTTTTTCCGTTTTCACTCCATTTAATCCAAGTTGCATCTTTTTCTCCGTTTTTATAAAAACCTTGTTCCATTAATTTATTAGTGGCAGGATAAAAAAACTCAACTTTTCCATTTTCCTTACCATTCTTAACCTCATAGATAGCTTCTTTTGTTCCATCTTCATAATATGAAACCAATTCTCCATTGTGTTTTTTTCCGTTTTCATCAACGAAAAAACCACCTTCTTTTGAGATATTTTGACTATAGCCAACTGTTAATGTTAATGCACAAACTATTGTAATTATAATTGATTTCATAAACCGTTTTTATTTTTTGTTTAATTACGAAAAAAACTATTTAAGGTTTTATAAAAATAAAAAAACCCCACAAATTGTGGGGTTTTTGTTGTGTATATCTTTATTATTTTGACTCTAAAACAACATCTAATGTATTCTCTTTTGTCAAATCAATTTCTATCGTTTTATTTTCATAAGCAACTAAGCTAAAACTAATTTTATGAACACCAACAGGAACATTGTCCACTATAAAATTCCCATCAAAATCGGTATATACATCTGTTTCTTTGTTGTCAATGATAATTTTAACACCCGCTAAAGTTTCATTAGCATCAACTACTTTTCCTGAAAAAGAAGTCATTTTAATTTCTTTGTTTTCATTATTGTTTGAAAATGCAACTAAAGAAATAATTGTAAAAAGCACTAAAAATAGATTTTTCATGGTCTTAATTTTTTAGCAAAGTAAATCTTTCTTCTGTTCTAATTAAGAAATCTATTTTTATGTTTTTGTTAAGAAAAAGTTAGCAACATTAACTTAATGTTAAGCAGGCGCACACTTGCCTTTTGCCAACCATATTTGTTATTGCCAAACCCGAGAATGATTATATAAAGCTTAACACATAACCCAATAGAGAACCAATAAGAATAAGGTATATTGAGTTTAATTTTTTATAATAAAAAGTTAAAAGTCCACTTATCAACAATATTAAAATGGACTTCCAGTCAGTTATAGATGTTTTTCCCATTTCAAACATAACAGCAACCATAACAGCCACAGCAGCAACATTAATACAATCTAAAATAGATCTAAAAAGTTTAGATTTTTGAAGTTTAGGTATAAATGGCTGCACAAATAGTACAAACAAAAAGGAAGGAATAAATATCCCGCTAGTTGCAGCAATTGAACCCGAAACACCTCCAAGTTGAAAACCAATAAACGTTGCTGTTGACAATACTGGGCCTGGAGTAAATTGTCCAGCGGCAATAGCATCCATAAGTCCTTGGTGTGATAAAAACCCATTAGAAACTAATTCTGCATCTAAATATGCAAACAAAACATATCCGCTCCCATATAAAACAGAGCCAACCTTTAAAAAAATTAGAAATATTTTTGAAGGCATCAAAAACTCTGCTTTGTTATAAAAGTTGGTTGCTTCTATTAAAAGAGGTATTGGCAATAAGCTGCTAACAACTTTGTTTTGATTGATAAAAAACCTAATCAGACCACCAATTATACCCACAACAAGCAATGCTGTTATTTCACTTACACCCAACAAACATAACAGCAATACAAAAACACCTATAATGGCTAAATCTGTTCCCTTAATTGCTTTTTTACCTAGCTTTATCACTGCAGACAAAATGATGACTAAAACCGCCGGTTTAATACCTTGAAAAAAGGGATTAATTTTTGGTAAATGACCATAATTTACATAAAAATAAGCAAGAATGCCTGTAATTATAATTGCGGGTACAATGAAACTTAACCCAGCTACAAACAAACCGACTCTTCCTGCTCTTTCATATCCACAATGCATGGTCATTTCTGTAGAGTTTGGACCCGGAATTAAATTAGTGGCACCAATCAAGTCAAGAAAATGTTGTTCAGACATCCATTTTCTTTTGTGTACAATTTCATCCTGCATCATGCCTATATGAGCAGCAGGACCCCCAAAAGCAAAGCAGCCAAGCTTAAAAAAAACCTTGGCTACCTCAATTATTTTAGAATTCATTTTTTTAAATTAGTGTTCTCCTGTTATTCCCTCTGTAACATTAATTGTGTGATCCCCAATTTTTTCTAAAGAATTAAACAAATCGCTATAGATTGTTGCACTTTGGAAATTATAGTCTCCTCTTTCAACACTTTCAAAATGTTCTTTTCTGATTATTTTTCTATATTGATTTATACTTTCTTCTAATTCGTTTGCTTTTGATAGTTTAATAGACTCATATTCACTATTAAGGTTAGCATTCATATTATTTAGAGCATTTTGAACCAAATCAAACATATTTAAGATCTTTTCTCTTTGTTCGGGTGTAAAATAAACTTTTTGTTCATTTTTTCTTTCTAGAGCTTTTGACATTTGATAGAAAATATCTCCCATACGCTCTAAATTCCCAATAATTCTCAACATTCCTCTAACTCTTATACTAGACTCTTCACTCATTTCTCCTTGAGAAACTTTAGCTAAATAATCTGCAACATCAATTTCTATTCTATCAGTTATGTCTTCATATTTTTTAATTCTAGCCAAGGTTTTACTGAACTCTTTATCGTCTGTAGTGGTAATCAAATCTTTAAGAAATCCATTCATTCTAGAAACAATATCTCCAAATTTTGCTATTTCCTTTTGGGCTTCTAAAATTGACATTTCTGGTGTAGACATCATGCCTGTACTGATATATTCCAAATGATATTCTTCGTCTGATTCTCCTCTTGATTTTACAGATTTGGTTGCTAGTTTAACAAGCATAGGTACAAACCATATCATAATAGCAACATTTAAAGTGTTAAAAGTTGTATGGAAAATTGCAAGACCCATTGGGGCGCCCTCTGCTGTATAAGGGTCGGCTGAATCTAACCAATTGATGGCTATTGTTTTTACCATGCCTAAAAATGGCGTAAAAGAAATTAATAACACCATCCAAGTAACACCTATTATGTTAAATAATGAATGTATTCTCGCCGATCTTTTTGCATGAACATTTCCTGGTAAAGATGCTAATTCCGCCGTTATAGTTGTTCCAATGTTTTCTCCCAATATCATTGCTGCTGCAGTTTCAAACGGAATAATTCCACTAAAACACAAAGTTTGTGTTAACGCCATAGATGCACTAGAAGATTGAACAACTATTGTTAATATAGTTCCAACCAATATAAAGAACAAGTTACTTAACAGTCCCATATCGGCATAATCTCCTAAAAAGTGTAAGATTTCAGGATTATTTTTAATATCTGGCACCGCATGTTTTAATTCTGAAAGACCCCAAAATAAAATAGCAAAACCAACTATAAATTGTCCAATGTGTTTTGTTTTATCTTTCTTAAAAAACATCATTGGCACACCGAAAGCTAATAATGGCAATGCTAATGCAGACATGCTTACTTTAAAACCTAAAATAGCTACTAACCATCCGGTAATAGTGGTTCCAATATTAGCACCTAGCATAATACCCGCAGACTCAACCAAAGAAAGCAATCCGGCATTTACAAAGCTAACTGCCATTACTGTACTTGCAGAAGAAGACTGAACTAAACATGTAACTAAAAACCCTGTTAAAACACCTAAATAGCGATTTTTGGTCATAGTACTCAAAATCTTTCTCATGCTGTTTCCTGCAGCTTTTTGAATACCTTCACTCATTATTTTCATTCCATAAATGAAAAAACCTAATGCTCCAATAAGTTTTAATGCTTCTACTAATCCAAATTCCATGTTTTATTTTTATTTTTTTACAAAAGTATATTCTTGAATTTTACTGACTAATTTTTAGGGTATTAAATTAATGTTAATTTTAAAAGTGAACATCCATTTGTAGTCTAAACATTACTTCATTATTTTTTGAATCAACTACATCTAAATAGCTTAAATCGGATTGTACTTTTAATTTATGACCTGAAATATATTTAGAAACACCCAATGTATATTGGTTTTCAATGTTTTTTCCTGTTACTTTTTTATCTAATTCAATTTGAGTAAATCGAGTAGCTATTTCCCAATTATTTTTAAATAAGTATCCTATTTGTGTATTTATTCCTCTACCCACAGAAACTACATCTCCAGTTAAAGTACCATCACTATTTTTTACATATGGATCTTCTGCTTGTCTATCAGCAAATTCTCCCATCCATGAAAATCCTTTAAATTTAAACATAGCATCAACAAAAATGGTATTAATATCTGTTTCATATAAACCAACATCATTAACCAGATAAGAACCCATATTGCTTCTGCTTTTTACTGCTCTATCATTTAAATCATAAGTAAAAGCCAATGATAATTTTGGTTTTTCTTCTCTTTTTAAATCACTTCCTACATAATCTCCTTTACTTTGAAATGACCCAAAAGGCAAAAACTCCAATCTACCCGTCCATTGATAACCTCCATAATTATCAGATGTAACATTTCTTCCTTCTCCTTGAGAACAAGCTATCATTTCTCTTATTAAAAAGGTATTACCTATTTTAATATGGTGCCTCAATTGGGCTCCCATATCGCGGTCAATATTAAACCTACTATTTAATAATGATCTATCAACAAACTGTAAATCTCCTGAAGAAATAACCCGTTCTCTATTACCGGGTAATTTAGTTTGTCCTATCCATAATTGAAAATTTTCATAAAAATTCCATTTTAATACCGCATCAAAAATATAATTAGGAGAATTGCTAGTATAAGTACTAGCTCCGGATATATCCCTATTACTAAGTCCTAATTCTATTTTATATTGTAATTTAGGGTTAAATGCAAATCCATCAAACTTTAATCTTGCTCTCCTTGTTAAAAACTTTGAATTACTTTCTGTTAATCCCAAAGAATCATGAATATTCCATTCACCAATAAATAAGGTTTGAAAACGAGCTCCAAACTTCATACTCCATGAACTATCTTCGGCAACTACATTATATAGTCCTTTACCAAATTTTGTTTTTGTAATTTCTTGTGCTTTATAAAATGAAGAAATGAAAATAAATAAAGCAAAAAGACTTAACTTTAAGTTAATATGAATCATTAGATTAAGTTTATGTTAATTTAAAAATTTACGAAACCCTTATTTTTAGGCAAAAGTAAACTAACCATTAACAGCATATGTTAATGTTTTTTTAAATCAATATTAACTTAATGTTAAGAGATTAGCTGCAAGCAATTTTATTTACTCTATCAGTATGCCTTCCTCCTTCAAATTCTGTGTTAAAGAAAACATCTACACATTTTATTGCTTCTTCATTAGTAATATATCTGGCTGGTAAAACCAAAATATTGGCATTATTATGTAATCTGGCTAATTCTGCTATTTCCGATTGCCAACATAATGCACTTCTTATTTCTTGATGTTTATTAGCAGTCATGTTAATACCATTTCCACTTCCACAAATTAATATACCGTAAACATCTTTATTATTTTCAACATAATTAGCTACCGGATGAGCATAATCCGGATAATCGGCTCTTGCATCAGAATTGGGTCCAAAATCTTTAAATAAAATATTTTGTTCTTTTAAATAGTTTTTAAGAACCTCTTTTAAATTAAAGCCTGCATGGTCGCTTCCAATGGCTATTTCTTTAATTTTCATGTTTACTTTTTATTAATTTAACGTTATTAACATAGGTATTAATAACTATTTTAATTGTTTGATTTTTAAGCTTATAAAATTAACCATTCTTATGTTGATAATAAACCTTCATTATCAGTAAAAAATAAAACTTTTATGTTGCAAAATCCAAACTAAAATCCAATAGAAAATTATAATTGAATAAAACAAACCATTTTTATTATTTTAAATTGAATTTTTTAAACACACTTTAATTCCAATTTTAATTATCTAATTATGAAAAAATCAATATTTACTTAATAATTAACAAATGTTAATTTAATATGATAAATGATAGATTTTCAATTAAATGTAATTTTAAAAATTGTTAGTTAAGAGTTATATCTTTTAATAATTAAAATAAGCAAGAAAAGTATTTGGTAATTTTAAACAGTATTAACAGACTAATAATAATAATAAATCTTTTTATTTAAAATATAATATATTATTAATGTATAAATATCTTTCTGTTTTTCTGTTTCTATTTTTTTATTCCATTTTTGGTTTTACTCAAACCAAGTTAAATGATGGTTATAAAAAGTTTTATTACGAAAATGGAAAAGTTTCGAGTGAAGGAAATATTAAAAATGGAAAACCAGAAGGTTATTGGTATACGTATTACCCTTCTGGGATTATAAAATCTGAAGGAAATAGAAAGAACTTTTTATTGGATAGTACTTGGATTTTTTATGATGAAAAGGGAAATTTTCAATCAAAAATAAATTATAAAGAAGGTAAAAAAGATGGTGTAAAAACTTATTACAGTGATAGTTGTTATATCATTCAAGAAGAAAATTTTGAACAAGAAATAAAACAAGGTTTCACTTTCTATTATTATGATGAACCTGGAAAAAAGCTTTCAAAAAAAATACCTTTCATTGATGGGTTAGAAGATGGAATTGCTTATGAATATGGAAAAGATGGTAGAATAATTACTATTAGTACTTACAAAAAAGGAACATTTTTAGGGAAAGAACAAATTAACAGATATAATAAAAACAATGAAAAAGATGGTATTTGGAAACAGTTTTATGAATCAGGTAAATTAAAACAAGAATGTAGGTATAAAAATGATTTATTGAATGGTTATTTAAAAGAATATGATGAAAAAGGAAAATTGATTAATGCAGTTTTATATATCAATGGAGAAGCTCAACAATTTGCAGAAGCTATTTCAACCGTTGAAATTAGAAGAGAATATTATGAAGATGCCAGCATAAAAAAAGAAGGAACTTATGATGTGGATGGAAAAGAACATGGTGAATTTAAATATTTTGATAAAGAAGGGAATATTGAAAAAACAGAAGTTTACTTTCATGGAATACTGTTAGCAATAGGAAGAGTAGATGAAGAAGATAAAAGGCAAGGATATTGGGAAGAATTTTATTATGATGGAACTTTAAAATCGAAAGGAGAATATTTAGATGGAAAGAAAATAGGTGATTGGGAATATTATTTTAACAATGGAAAATTAGAACAAAAAGGAAGTTATTTGGAGGGAGAAAAATTTACTGGTGTTTGGTTTTGGTATCATCCCAATGGAGAAATTTTAAGAGAAGAAAGTTTTAGAAAAGGTTTAGAAGATGGTTTTTTATATGAATATTATGATGATGGAACGCTAATAACAAAAGGTGAATTTATTGATGGTTTAAAAGAAGGACCTTGGTTTTATGAAATGGGAGATCATAGAGAAGAAGGAGAGTATAGAAGTGGGGTTAGACAAGGCATTTGGAATTATTATTTTGATAATGATAAACTCAATTATGAAGGTAATTTTATAGATGGCGAACCGGACGGAAAGCATAAATATTATTTTAAATCGGGCAAGATATGGAGAGAAGAATATTATTTAATGGGACAAAAAGTTAATACTTGGAAAACTTATAACGAGTTGGGAGAAATAGTTTTAAGTATTAACTTTAAAGACGGAATAGAATATAAAATTGACGGAACCAAACTCAAGTAAAATTGGACGATTCATTAAAATCAAAAGAAGAACTTCTTGAGGAATTAAAAAAACTGAAAGAAAAAGAAAAAAATGTTTCTCACATTTTAAACAATGTTGGTGAGATGTTTTACAAAATTTCTTTTAATGAAGAAGGAAGAAAAATAATTGATTTTATTAGTCCACAAGTAGAAGAAGTTTTTGGTTTAAGCGAAAAAGAATACAGAGAAAATCAGCACAGATTATTTGAATATTTCCATCCTGATGAAATAGAAAACCTCAGAAAAAAAATATTAAACATTAATGAATCTACCAAGAATTGGTCGGTTGTATATCGTTTTTATAATAAAAAGAAAGAAAAATATGTATGGATAGAAGAATCTATCAATGCAATTTTTTCTAATAAAGGTAAAAAAGAAGGACTTTTTGGTACGGCAAGAGATATTACTTTTAAGATAGAATCTGAACAAAAAATAGATTTTATACTTGAAAACATTGATGAATGTATTTACAATATTAAGTTCAAAGAAAAAGGACCAGAGTTAGTTTACATAAGCCCTCAAATAAAAAAATTAACCGGCCTAAGCATCAACGAATACAATGAAGAGGGTAAATCGGGAAAGCTTATAAAAAGAATACATCCAGATGATATTGATTATGTAAATAAAAATATTGAAGAAGGATTATATAAAAGAAAAAAACCTTTAATATCAACTGTTTTTAGATTTAAACCAAAAGGAAAACAAGAATATATTTGGTTAGATGAATCACTCCATGCAAAATATGATAAAACAGGAAAAGTAGTTGAAACAACAACAGTTGTAAGAGATATTACAAAAGAAAAAAAACATCAAGATGAACTAAAAAAATCTGAACAAAAGTTAAATATTATATCAAACGCGACCAATGAGGTTGTTTTGATACATGAAAAAGGCATTATTAATTTCTTTAATAATGCTGTCATTACTATGTTTGGTTATAAACCAAGTGAAATAATAGGAAAATCTGTATTAGAATTTACAGCTAAAGAATTTCATGAAACAGTAAAAAAGAATGTTTCTAAAAACCAAACCAAACCTTATGAAGCAAAAGCTGTAAAAAAGAATGGAGAGGTATTTTCGGTAGAAGTAAAAGCTAAAACATTAAAATGGGAAAACAAAGAAATTAGAGTAACCACAATAACAGATTTAACCTCTTCAAAGCTTGCAGAAGAAAGATTAAATGAAAACAAACAACTTTATAAAAGTTTGTTTGTAAACAATATGGCAGGAGTTTTTGTTACTGAAAACAATATTATTATTAGCTGTAATCAATCATTTGCTAAAATATATGGATATAAAAACTATAAAGAATTAATTGGAAAAAAAGCAGAAGAGCTTTATTTGTCTAAAAAAGAAAGACAAGATTATATAAATAAGCTAAAAAAAGATGGTTTTTTATCAAATTATTTGTTGCACAACAAAACTATTAATGGCATTGAAAAGTGGATTTTAACAAACGTTTCATTAACAGACAAGAAAAAACAAAGAATAGAGGGAACATTAATAGATATAACGGACCAAGTTTTAAAAGAAAAGATACTTAAGCAGAGCGAAAAAAACTATAAACAACTTATAGAAAAAGCACCTTATGGTACTATCATTATTGTTGATGAAGAAATAAAATATATTAATCCAAGAGCTAAAAAAATATTAGGAGTAACAGAAAAAAATAAAAAAAACAGCCTTTTTGATTTCATTTTGCCGGAATATCATGAGTTGATTAAGAAAAGACAAAAAGAATTAAATAAAAAAAATGTTGAGCTCGATTTTGTTGATATTAAAGTACATAATTCAAACATAAATAAAAATATAGAAATTGAAGCTACATCTCTTTTAGTTGAGTATGAAGGAAAAAAAGCAATTCAGTTTGTTTTTCAGGACATATCAGATAAAAAACAACTGGCAAAAGAAAGGCTCAAAACTCAAATAATAGAAGAATCTAATAAAATTTTACAAAAAGAAATTTTAGAAAGGAAAAAAGTTGAAAACCAACTAATTACGAATCAAAACTACATCAATAGTATTATTTCCAGTTCACTTGATATTATTTGTGCTTCTGACGAAAATGGAGTTATCAAAGAGTTTAATAAAGCTGCAGAATTAGCTTTTGGTTATAAAAAAGAAGAAGTTTTAGGCAAGCACATTTCAATGTTATACCAATCAAAAAACAAACATGGAGAAATAAGAAAACAATTAATTGAAAAAGGGTCTTTTACGGGTGAAATAATCAATATAAAAAAAGACGGAGAACCGTTTAATTCTTTTTTATCTTCTTCAATTCTTTATAATGAAGAGGGTAAAATTGCAGGAACCATGGGTATATCAAGAGATATTACCGATGTTAAATTAGCAGAAAAACAACTCATTGAAAGCGAGGAAAAATACAGAGATTTATTTGAAAATGCCTCCGATTTAATTCAAAGTGTTGACCCAAAGGGAAGAATAGTTTATGTAAACAAATCGTGGTTAAAAACCCTAGGTTATTCTATAGAGGAGGTTGAAAATAAAATGATTTTTGAGTTTATTCATCCTGATAGCAAAAAACATTGCATTAATTTATTTGAAAATATTACTAAAACACCGAGTAAAGAAACTTTTAGAACCACTTTTGAATTAATTACCAAAAACAAGGAAAAAGTAATTGTTGAAGGAGATATTAGTTGTAAGTTCGATGCTAATAATAAACCACACTCTACCCGCTCTATTTTAAGAAATGTTACAGAAGAGTCGTGGGCTAAATTCAAACAAACCATTTACAACAACATCTTAAAAATCATATCTGAAAAAACGAATGCTGAAGAACTATATGAAGCCATTAGGCAAGAATTAGGAAAAGTGTTTAACACAAATATTTTTGTTATTTCCTATGCCTATGACAAAGACTCTATTTCTTTCCCTTATTATTATGATAAAGAACGCGATGGAAGAATTTATCGGCCGAACAGAATTAGACAAAAAGGGATTAATGAATACTTTTTAAAACAACGTTCCGCTCAAATATTAAAAAGAGAACAATTAGACGAGATAATTCAACAAGGAAAATATGAACTATTGGGACCAAAATGCCAAGTTTTTGTTGGCGTTCCTTTAAAATTAAAAAATAAAATAATCGGTGTTTTATCTGTACAATCGTACGTAAATAAAGATGAATATGATGAAAAAACGATTGAAATTTTAGAGTTTATTTCTGGTGCTATTGCCCTAGCAGTTCAAAGAAAATATGACGAACAACTTTTGTTTGACCAAAGTTCAAAGCTTAAAAGTATTATAGAAAACAGCACGCATTTATTTTGGACCTTTGAAAAAGGAAAAGGATTAACAACTTTTAATCAAAACTTTTCTGATGCCATATATGATTTATATGGGAAAAGACCAGTTTTAAACAGTAAAACCACTACTAGAGTTGAGGCTAAACATTTACATGCTTTTTGGGATGAAAAATATGACAAAGCCTTTTCGGGTAAAAAAGTAGAATTTATTACCGAAAGAATTAATAAAAATGGAGAAAAAACAATAAGAGAAGTTTTTTTGAATCCTATTTTTAATGAAGATGGAGAAGTTAGTTCGGTTTCAGGAATAGCACACGATATCACGGAAAAAAAATTAGCAGAAGATAAACTTATAGAATCGCTTAAAGAAAAAGAAATTTTATTAAAAGAGGTTCACCATCGAGTAAAAAACAATCTACAAGTAATATCCAGCATTTTAAATCTACAATCCTCATACATCGAAGACTCAAAAATACTTTCTATTCTAAAAGAAAGCCAAAACAGGATAAAATCAATGTCTATTATTCACGAAAGTTTATACCAAACAAATGATTTTTCAAAAATAAATTTTTCAGAATATCTTGTTAGTTTATCTAAAAATTTAGTACATTCATACGGTCAATTAGACAAATTAATCGATGTAGAGTATAACATTGATGAGGTTTCACTATCGTTAGACACATCAATACCTTGCGGTTTAATAGTGAATGAGTTAATATCTAATGCATTAAAATATGCGTTTAAAGATAGAAAAAAAGGAAAAATAAAAATAGATTTGTTGTCCGAAGACGGAAATGTTGTTTTAACGATTGCAGACGACGGAATTGGTTTCCCAAAAGAAATTAATTTTAGAGATACCAATTCATTAGGGCTTCAATTAGTGAACACACTTATTGAGCAAATAGACGGCACCATTGAAATGGAGAACAAAAAAGGAACAAAATATACGATAATATTTAAAAAGAATTAAGAATGTCGAAATACAACATTTTAGTAGTTGAGGACGAAAGCATTGTTTCGAAAGATATCCAACAAAGTTTGAAAAAGCTTGGATATAATATTGCTGGTGCTGCTGCAACAGGCGAAAAAGCCATTGAAATTGCAAACGAAACAAGACCAGATTTGGTTTTAATGGACATTATGCTTAAAGGAGATATGAGCGGTATTGAAACAGCCGATAAAATTAAAGCATCATTAGGCATTCCTGTAATTTATTTGACTGCTTATGCTGACGAAAACACGTTAAGCAAAGCAAAAGTGACAGAGCCTTATGGCTATATCATTAAACCATTTAAAGAAATTGACCTTCACACCTCTATTGAAATGGCTCTTTACAAACACAGTAAGGAAGCAGAAATTTTAAAGGAAAGAGACTTCCTTTTTTCTTTAGTAGAAAACAAAGATGGTGACGATAATGTTATTTTCGTAAAATCAAATTCAAGACTCGTAAAAGTAAATACTTCTGACATTCTTTTTGTTGAAGCCTTAAAAGATTATGTTGTTATCAACATTTCTGATGCAAAATATACCATACATTCTACGATGAAAGAAATTGAGAAGAAATTACCAGCTTCAGATTTTCAGAGAGTGCACAGGTCTTATATAGTAAGAATAGATAAAATAATTGCAATTGAACAACCAAATATTGTTATTGAGGGTGGAAAAAAATTAATTCCAATAGGCGGGTCTTATAAAGATGAGCTTTTTGATAGGATTAAATTAATCTAAAATAAACACCATAAACATAATAGGAACAATAAAAGTGGTTAATTTTGACCACTTTTATTATTTATAACATTTACATCATGAGTGCATTAGGTAATCACATATTAGTTGAATTTACGGGGTGTTCACCCGAAATTATGAACGACGTTGTTTCTATTGAAAGAGACATGGTAGAGGCGGCAGTTAAAGCAGAAATGACGGTTATAAACTCAACATTTCACCATTTTTCACCATACGGAGTTTCTGGTGTTGTTGTTGTTCAAGAAAGCCATTTAGCAATACACACATGGCCAGAGTATGGCTATGCTGCTGTTGATATTTTTACTTGTGGTGATACAAACACGTGGGCGGCGTTTGACTACCTGCAAGAACAATTTAAAGCAAAAAATTACTCAGCAATTGAAATGAGAAGAGGGGTTATCAATCTTTTAGAGCGTATGGATTTTGACTTGAGCTCAATGAGAAGCCAAGCAAGTGATCGAGTAAACCCAGGAAAATACACCAGAAATGTTTGGTTTACAGATAAAGATGACAATCAAGCACTTTCGTTAAGATATACAGGAGAGGTTTTATTTAGAAAAGAATCTCCATACCAAAGAGTTTCGGTTTTAGATACCTATGCTTATGGTAAAATGTTAACCATCGACAACATGGTAATGTGTACAGAAAAAGATGAACACCATTACCACGAAATGATTTCACATCCAGCATTATTAACACACCCACACCCAAAAAATATTTTGGTAATTGGTGGAGGAGACGGAGGAACTGTTCGAGAAATTCTAAAGCACAATACTGTAGAAAAGGTTACTATGGTAGAGATTGATGAAACAGTAATTGATGCATGTAAAGAGCACTTGCCATCTATTGCTGCAGAGTTTAACAACCCAAAACTTAACTTAATTGTTGGAGACGGAATAGAGTATGTTAAAAATGCAAAAGAAGGAGAGTTTGATTTAATTATGGTGGATGGTTCTGACCCGGTTGGGCCGGCAGAAGGATTGTTTTCTACAACATTTTACAACAACTGTAAAAAAGCATTATCAAATGATGGAATTTTAGTAGCACAAGGAGAATCTCCAATGTTTAATGGGAGAGTATTTGTTGAGCTAAACCAATGTTTGGTTGAAATTTTTGGACAAGAAAAAGTAAACACCCTGTTATTTTATATTCCAACCTACCCAACAGGAATGTGGAGCTTCCAGGTGGCAAGTAAAGGAGATTTAAGCCTACAAAAAGCAGATAAAAACAGAATCAAAGATTTTGCTGACAACAATAAGTTATTTTATTATAACGAAGACATTCATTTTGCGGCCCTGTCAATGCCTAATTTTGTAAAAAATTTACTAGCAAAAGAAGCTGTAAACGCATAAATCATGGAATTTAACCCAAACGAAGTTGGAGTTAACAATGGTAATATTTTTGGCTTTCCTTATTCTATTGAGGAAAGCCAAATTGTTATAATACCGGTACAATCTGACATTACTTGTTCTTATTCTAAAGGTACCGCAGAAGGACCAAAAGCTGTTTTGGAAGCATCAACGCAACTAGATTTTTTTAGTCCTTATGCAGAAAAAGCATGGACAAAAAAAGTGGCAATGATTTCCCTTGATGAAAAAGAGTTGAAGCGTAATAGAAAAGTAGGCGAAAAAGCATCCCAATTAATTGAAAAACTTGAAAACGAAGAACCATTTAATAACTCTGATAAAGAGCTATATGAAGAGATAAATGAATATTGTAATTCTCTTAATTGTAAGGTTGAAGAACAGGCTTTGCAATTCTTAAATCAAGGGAAAAAGGTTGGGCTACTGGGCGGGGATCACAATTCTCCTCTTGGATTAATAAAAGCGTTAGCCAAAAAACACCCTGATTTTGGAATTTTGCAAATAGATGCACATGCAGACTTACGTGCTGCTTATGAAGGGTTTGTGTATTCTCACGCATCAATTATGTTTAATGCCTTGAAGACAAAAGAAGTATCAAAGATTGTTCAGGTAGGTATTAGAGATATTTGTCCTGCCGAGATTGAAATAATTGAAAGTTCAAAAGGAAGAATTAAAACGTTTTTTGATTGGGACATAAAAGCTGAATCTTACAAAGGAAAAACATGGGAGCAACAATGTAATGAGATTATAAAAGAGCTTCCTCAAAAAATTTACATCAGTTTTGACATAGATGGTTTAGATCCAAAACTTTGTCCAAACACAGGAACCCCTGTTGCTGGAGGTTTTGACTTAGAACAAATCAATTTTTTGTTTCAAAAAGTGAAACTATCAGGAAAAGAAATTATTGGTTTTGACTTAAATGAAGTAGGAAAAGAAGAGTGGGATGCTAATGTGGGAGCAAGAGCACTCTATAGGTTGTGTAACTTTTTAGCAGATTAACCCAAAATTTTTTTTAAATCCAACAACTTAATTAACTTTAAAAAAAAAATTAAGCCATGGATATTAGAAAACCTTTCAACTTTAATCAGTGGATAGAAGACAACAAAGATTTGTTGAAGCCACCTGTTGCAAACAAAAACCTTTATACAGAATCTGGAGATTATATTGTAATGGTTGTGGGTGGGCCAAACGCAAGAAAAGACTATCATTATAATGAAACAGAAGAGTTGTTTTATCAAGTGAAAGGAGATATTTGTGTAAAAATTCAACAAGACGGAAAGGCTGTTGAGGTGCCTATTAAGGAGGGAGAGATGTTTTTATTGCCTGCAAACATCCCTCACTCGCCAGGACGCACAGAAGGATCTGTTGGTTTGGTGATTGAACGAAAAAGAAAAGGAACCAACCTACAAGATGGATTAATGTGGTTTTGTGATAAATGCAATCACAAACTATATGAAGAGAAATTTCCTTTAGTAGACATAGAAAAAGATTTTTTAGCTGTTTTTAAAAAGTTTTATAATTCTGAAGAACTTAGAACCTGTAATAACTGTGGCCATGTAATGGAAACAGACCCAAAGTTTACAGATCAATAATTGATGGAAAAACTTAGAATAAACGGTCACGGTCACATATTGCCTGAACCTCATCAGGTGCCTCGATTTATGAAAGAAAAGAAATTGTTCTGGATTGATGAGGATAAAAAGTTTATGCGGCAAGGAGACTGGGCTAGACCGATTACCGATCCTAGTTTTTTCTTAAGAGAAAAACTAGAATGGATGGACAAGTATAATATTGACCACGGGGTAATGTTAAATTTATCTCAAGTCTATTGTAATGGCTGGGAAAAACAAGATGCCAATGACGCTATTCGTTGGCAAAATGATTTTAATGCTTCAGTACAAAATGAACATTCTCATAAATTTACTTGTGGGTTTGTGGTTCAGCCTCTTTATATGGATGATGCATTAAAAGAAATAGAGCGATGTGTGAATGAATTAAATTTAAAATTGCTTTGTTTGCCCACCCACTTTTTAAATGCTCAAAATGAGTGGACATCCATTGCGGATGAGTCTGTTTTTCCAATTTATGAATTAGCCAATAAATATAGTTTGGCTATTGAAATTCATCCTTATGACGGAGAAAAGATGGTGAACCTAAAAGATCAATATTGGCGTTTTCATCTGGTGTGGATGATGGCTCAAAGTGCAGATACACTTCACTTATATACTTTAAATAACATTCCTAATAAATTTCCGAACATCAGAACTTGTTTTGCTCATGGCTGTATGTTGGGTATAGCTAACTATGGAAGAAGACTACAAGGCTTCGATGGAAGACCTGATTTGTTTAAAGGAACAGAAAACCCAAGAACCTCTTTAGGACATAAAAACTTGTTTTTTGATTCATTGGTGCACGATTCTTATACTTTAGAACTATTAAAAAGAAGAGTAGGGGCATCACAAATTGTAGCCGGGTTAGATGACCCATATCCTTTAGGAGAAATGGAAGGGGTGGGAAGCTCTTTTCCTGGAAGAGTAATTGATTTTGCTGTACAAGTGGATATCTTAACCCAACGCGAAGCAGACGAAATTTGGCGAGACAATGTATTGAGATGGTTAGGTAAGGATAGTATTTAATATGAAAATCGATAGGAAAAAGATATTGCTTGCTTATATAATAGGAACGGTTTTATATGTTCTTATAGGGTATCTTTTTATTCGTTTTTCGGGTTCAGATAATAAAAGAGAAGAACAATTTGTTTTGCAGGCTATTAAAGCAACATTTGAAGGGATAGATGTTTTATTTAAGGTGATGATAAATTATTTGTGGTTGCCCGCTAGTGCTTTTTTAGGGATGCTTATTTTTAAAGAAAAAGAAATAAAACTAGGATTCTTATATTCTTTGATTTTAACCTTAGGCTTGTTTTTTTCTTTATACTTGTTGTAGATTACTCCTCAATCCACTTCAAAATAGATTCATCGTTAGGCAAAATTTGTGGATGTACCACTTTAACCAAATGCCCATTTTCATCCAGTAAGTATTTCTGAAAATTCCATGCTACTTCAGAATCTTCTAGCCCATTTTTGCTTTTTTGAGTTAAGAACTGATAAACTTCGTGCATATCATCTCCCTTTACCGATATTTTGCTCATCATCGGAAAGGTAACACCATAGTTCTTTTTACAAAAAGCAGCAATCTGCTCGTCTGTTCCAGGTTCTTGTGCGCCAAAATTATTGGCGGGAAAGCCAACAATCACAAATTTTTTGTCTTTGTAATGCTCGTAAACTTCTTCTAGTTGTTCGTATTGTGGGGTTAAACCACATTCGCTGGCAGTGTTTACCACCATTATCTTTTTCCCTTTTAATGAATTAAAATCAAACACTTCTCCGTAAAGGTCTTTTACTTTAAATTGATGGATGCTTTGTTTCATGTCTTGTGCTTTTAAAATATTGGTTAAAACAATAAGTACGATTAGTATTTTTTTCATGTTTTAGCTATTTAGAAAAAATAATTTTGATACCGATGGCAATTAATATACTACCAAAAATACGATTAAAAATACGTTGAAATTGATTGTAAAACCTTTGAATTCGTTTTTGAGTAAAGAAAACAGCAACCAAACTAAACCATATAGCTGTATTAACCATCATAATAACACCTAACAAAATCATAATATGATTGGGCGTTTCAGGGCTGATAACAAACGTAAATAAGCTCAGAAAAAATAAAGTTGCTTTGGGGTTCAACACATTTGTTAGAAAACCAATTCTAATTGCCTTTATGGGGCTAATATCTGTTTTGTGTTCATTGGTTTTCATCTCAATTTTGTTGCTTTTTGAAATGAGCGACATCACTCCTACATAAATAATATAAGCGGCACCTAAAAATTTAATAATGTTAAAAACCAGAATGGATTTAGAAATGATTAAAGCCAATCCAAATACACAATAAACCACATGCACACCAATTCCTAACCCAAACCCAATAGCCGTATAAATTCCTGTTTTGCGAGAATAGGTTAGTGAGTTTCGAAGAGCCATAAAAAAATCAGGACCAGGGCTCATTACCGCCATTAAATGAATTAAAACTACTGAACCGATGAGCGCTAAATGTTCCATTAGATTTCTTTTTGATAGGATACAACATCTAAAGCTCTTCCGAATTTTACACCGATATTTTTTAAATGCCCAACTTTAAAATAACCGCACTTTTCAAACAGTTTTATACTGCCAGTGTTTTCAGAAGTGATAACACCTACCAGATTTTTTAAACCTACATTTTTAGCTACTTTTTCCATAAAAGCCAATATATCCACGCCTATTTGTTTCCCGGTAAAATCAGGTTTAATGTACAACGTAACTTCGGCGCTGATATCATAAGCTTCTTTTTTACGGAATTGGCCTAAATAACAAAAACCACAAATCTCATTATTGTAAAGCACAACAAAAGATTGATAAAGCGAATGTCCAATACGCAAGGTATCTTCCATTTCCATTTCAGTAATAGACTCTAAATGGAATGTAGCAGTACTATTTTCCACATAATAGTTGTAAATAGAAGTTACCTCACGAAGGTCATTTTTTTCAATTGGTCGAAAACTTACACTCATAAATCAAAAGTAATAGTTTATTGCTTTTGATTATAAAACTATTCTTCTTCTGTATTTTTCATTTTTGATAATAATGCAAAAGCACCATTGGTAACTAGTTGTAATTTTTCAGCATTGGTATTCTCCACAAAAGAAATTTCAGTAAAACCATTTTCTGATACTCCTTTTTTTACTTCTAACATTTCAAATAGATGATTATTACCCTCTTTTCCTTTTTGTACATATACAAAATGTTTTCCATCCGACATTACAATCGCTTCTTCAGGAACAGCATTAACTTTATTCTCATCCAGTTCAATAACAGCACTTACGTACATTCCTGGTAATAATTCAGTGTCTTCTGCTTCTAGATGGGCATGAACGTTGACAGAGCGCTCAGCATCAATTTTACGACCAATTAAATAGATAGATGCTAGTCTCTCTTTATTATCGTCATTGGGTAAGGTAAAACGGATTGATTGGCCTTCTTTTAGCTTTACTATATCTTTTTCGTAAACGGTTAACTCTACATGCAAGTGTTCTGTATCAATTATTTCAAACATTACTTCGCTAGGGTTAACATATTTACCGACATTAACATTTACCTCTGATACATATCCGCTTATAGGAGAATAAATATTTACTTTTCGTGAAATATTCTTTTCTGTTAATTGGTTTGCGTTGATGCCAATAATGGCTAGTTTTTCTTCCAATCCTTTTACCTGAGCCTGCATGCTGACATAATTAGATTGTGTTTGTTGAAAAACCTTGGTAGAACTTACATTTTCTTTATTGAGTTCTTCTTGTCTTTTGTATTCCTCTTCAAGAAATTTTAATTGACTTTTTTTATCAATGTAGTCTTGTTGTATTTGAACATAATCAGGATGTTCTAAAACTGCCAAAACATCTCCTTTTTTTATTCTCATGCCTTGCAAAAGCTCTGTGTTGTTAACAAAACCACCAAGAGGTGCAGAAATGCTAACTAAGTTTTTAGGAGGAACCCCTAAAGATCCATTTACCTTAAGAACACTACTTAGGTTTTTTTGTTCAATGGTACCGGTTTTAATGTTTACCATTTTATATTGATCTTCAGTAAGTTCAACAAACGATTCTTGATTAACAGTGTTTATTTCTGACGATGTATTTTGTTCTTTATCCTCTGTGTTACAACTGGATAAGTTGAATAGAGTAATTACTGCAAAAACCATTACTGTAATGGTGTTTTTTGATATATATTTTGTTTTCATTTTCTATGTTTTTTTATTAGTTGATACCCGCTAAAAACTCTAATCGAATTATAGCCTGATTATAATTATTTAAAGCTTGTAGCCATCCAGATTGTATTTGTACTCCTTGAAGAACAGCTTGAACATATTCTACATATCCAACCTCACCGGCGCTAAACCCTTTTTGGGCATTTTTAAGAATTAATTCTGATTGAGAAAGAGCACTTTTTTCGTAATAATTTAAACTGTTTTTGTGTTTAAGATACACTTGGATTGCTTGTTGATACATTCCATCTAATGTTTTTTCATAATGTAAGTAGTTAGATTCTGCAATATCTGCTTGAACGTTAGCGGCTTGTATTTTAGCCGTATGTGGCCTAAACCACAATGGAATTGCAACACCAACTTGAAAGCCCGAAAACCGATTGCTTGGACCAAAATACTGGTTAACACCATTAATGGTTTGACTTCCTGTTAATGATTGATTAAAATACCCAACTGTAAACTCTGGAAGTAGTTTGGCTGTTTCTAACGATTTTTTCTCTTTTTCAACCATTATTTCTTGTTGTAAATAGGCTAAAACAGGATTATTTGAATACAAGTTGCTATCTAAAGAAAGGGTTATTTCTTTTTTTAATGTAGAAGTTGTAGCGGCAAATAAATCATTACTATTTAGCAATGTTTTTAGTTGATATTTATAAATTTCAACGTCAGACTTTGCTAGTTGCAATTGGTTTTTAACCTCCATTGATTGTGTTTCTGCAGTTGTTTTTTCTAACAAGTTAGACTCTCCTGTTTTGTACTTTAGAGTTGCAGCTTTTGCAAAGTCAGAAAACAGACTATCTAAACGAATCAATAAATCAAAATTAGATTGAGCATAAAGAAGGTTGTAGTAAGTAGTTTTTACCTCAGCTACCAATTCGTTTTTAGTAGCCGCTTGTTTATACTCACTGCTTTTAATGTTTGCATTAGCAACCTTTGAATTATTAATATAAACAGTTGGAAAAGCAAAACTTTGTGAAACAGCAAAATAGTTGTCGTTTTTTATGTAACTGTTGTATTGACCGTGTTGCCAGTCTAATTGAGTTTTACCAAAATCTGTGCTTGTTTTTTTGAGTTTTTGATTATACTTAACTTCCAATTCAGCAGATTTTACTTTCTGGTTATTTTCTAAAGCAATTTTAATAGCTTCTTCAATAGAAATTTCTTTTGTTGTGTTTTGTGAAAAAGAAAGGGCTGGAATTAAAATCAAACCTATTAGAATGAGAGGAGAATTTGCTTTTACCTTTTTAATTCCTTTTTCAAAATAGATGTATAAAATAGGCAACACAATTAATGTTAGCAATGTTGCAGAAATTAAACCACCAATAACAACTGTTGCCAAAGGTCGCTGAACCTCTGCTCCTGAGGAGCTAGATAAAGCCATTGGTAAAAACCCAAAAGAAGCCACCATTGCAGTCATTAACACAGGACGCAACCTTGTTTTAGTTCCCTTTAAGACTCTTTCTGTTAAATCAACCCCTTCGGTTTTTAGCCTGTTAAATTCAGCAATCAAAACAATACCGTTTAACACAGCTACTCCAAAAAGAGCAATGAAACCAATTCCTGCAGAGATACTAAAAGGCATTCCCCTAAAATATAAGGCAAATATACCACCAATAGCAGATAATGGAATTGCTGTAAAAATTAACAATGATTGTTTCATGGATTTAAAAGTGAAAAACAACAGAATAAAAATTAATAATAAAGCAACAGGAACAGCAATAGAAAGACGTTTTCTAGCTTCCACTAAATTTTCAAACTGACCACCATAGGTTGGATAGTATCCTGCTGAGAAATCAATTTTTTTGTTTATTTTATTTTTTATTTCTTCAACAGTACTTTCTACATCTCTATTCCGAACATTAAAACCAACAGTAATTCTTCGTTTAGTATCATCTCTTTGTATTTGGTTGGGGCCATTTTTAAAAGCAACTTCAGCAACTTGGTTTAATGGAATTTGATGACCATCAGGAGTAGAGATAAATAAGTTACTTACATTTTCAATGTCTTTTCGATGCTCCTTGTCGAACCGAATTACTAAATCAAACTTTCGTTCACCCTCATATACCATTCCAGCTGATTTTCCTGCAAAAGCAGTTTCAATAACCGCATTTACATCTTGAATGTTTAACCCATACTTTGCAATAGTAGCTCTATTATAAGTAATTTGTATTTGAGGCAGCCCGGTTACTTGTTCAACATAAAGGTCTTCAGCTCCCTCAACAGTTTTAACCAGTTTTCCTACCTTGTTAGCATAATTAGATAACAAGTCCAAATCTTCCCCATAAATTTTAATCACAACATCTTGCCTTGCCCCGGTCATTAACTCATTAAAACGCATTTGTATTGGTTGTTGAAACCCAAAGGTAACACCTGGAATAACAGATAAAGCTTCACTCATTTTTTCAGCCAACTCTTCTCTTGTTTTTGCTGTCGTCCACTCGTTTTTATCTTTTAAAATAATCATTAAATCTGCTGCTTCAACAGGCATTGGGTCTGTTGGAATTTCTCCGGACCCAATTTTTCCAACCACCTGCTTCACTTCGGGAAATTTTAACAAAACTTTTTGTGCTTTGGTTGTTGCTTCAATGGTTTGAGATAAAGAACTACCCGTCATAACTCTTGTTTCTACAGCAAAATCTCCTTCGTCAAGAGTTGGAATAAATTCTCCACCCATGTTTGAAAAAATAAACAAGCTCATAAAAAAGAGAATCACAGTGGTAACTATGATGCTTAATTTTCTGTTCAACGCAAAATCAATGGTGCTTGAATAAATTCTTTGAAAAAAATCAACAAGTTTATCGGAGATATTTCTTTTATGCTCGGTTTTTCTACTTAGAAAAAGAGCAGAAACCATAGGAACATAAGTTAAAGACAGCACAAATGCACCCAGAATTGCAAAAGATACTGTTTGAGCCATTGGTTTAAACATTTTTCCTTCAACACCAACTAAGGCGAGTATTGGCATATAAACAATGAAAATAATAATTTGCCCAAATGAAGCAGAACTCATCATTCGTTTAGCACTTTCATAAACTTGAGTGTTCATTTGTTCTCGGTTAAGTTTTTTTACACCTACATGATGGTGTTTACTCATGGTGATTCGATGAACAATACTTTCTACAATAATTACCGCTCCATCTACGATTAAACCAAAATCAATTGCACCTAAACTCATTAGGTTTCCTGACACTCCAAAAAGGTGCATCATTCCAAAAGCAAATAACATTGCCAAAGGGATTACAGAAGCTACAACTATTCCTGCACGAACATTTCCCAACATTAAAATCAGAATGAAAATAACGATTAAAGCACCTTCTATTAAGTTTTTAGCTACGGTTCCGATAGCATTATTAACTAGCTTAGTCCTGTCTAAGAATGGTTCAATTACCACACCTTCAGGAAGGGTTTTCTGAATTTGAGCAATTCTATCTTTGATGTTTGTAATAACTTTAGCCGAGTTTTCTCCTTTTAGCATCATAACAATAGCACTTACCACTTCTCCTTCTCCATTTCTAGTAGAAGCACCATAACGAATGGCATGCCCATAACGAACAGAAGCAGCATCTCTAACTAGAATAGGTGTTCCTGAAGAATTGTTTTTAATTACAATATTTTCAATGTCTTCAATATTTCCAATTAACCCCTCGCTTCTTATAAAATAGGCATTCGGTTGTTTGTCAATGTAAGCACCACCAGTATTTTGGTTGTTTTTTTCTAAAGCAGTAAAAATATCAGAGATACTAATATTCATACTTCTTAGTTTTTCAGGGTCTACAGAAATTTCATATTGTTTTAGATAACCCCCAAAACTACTAACCTCAGCTACGCCAGGAGTTCCCAACAGTTGTCGTTTAATAATCCAATCTTGTATCGTTCTAAGCTCCATTGCAGAATACTTGTCTTCATATCCTTCTTTAGCTCTAACAACGTATTGATAAATTTCTCCTAAACCTGTTGTAACAGGAGCCATTGATGGTGTTCCAATTCCATTTGGAATTTGACTTTTGGCTTCCGACAGTCTTTCATTTACTTGCTGTCTAGCCCAATACACATCAACATCTTCTTCGAAAACAATAGTTACAACAGACAACCCAAACCTAGAAAATGACCGAATTTCTTCAATACCTGGAATAGTTGCCATTGTAATTTCTACCGGAAAAGTAATGAGCTTTTCTATTTCTTGAGCGGCTAAAGAAGGAGTAATGGTTATAACTTGAACCTGATTGTTAGTGATGTCAGGAACCGCATCAATAGGAAGTTGTTTTACAGCATAACTTCCCCAGGCAATTAAGGCTAACATCATTAACCCAATTACCAGTTTATTTTTAATGGAAAATCCAATTATTTTGTCTAACATGATTTATTTTTTTCTTGTTATTGTATAATGATTATGCACTCCTTTATAGAAAAAGGTGCAAATAATTAAACCAGATAAAGGTTCAATTAATTAACAAGAAATAGACGGGGGGCCTCTAAACGAAAAAGACTCAATAAAAGGTAGAAGGTAACCTAAAAAAACCACACGATTATTAGGTTTTATAATCGTTGGTTGAGCAGAAGAATCAGGGTTGAAAGAAAATACAAGAGATAAAAATGAAATAATAAACTTTTCTTTTAAAGAATTTGTCTCTTTTTGAAAAGAAACCATATGTTTATCAACCTTATAAGAGGTCGGATGTTTTACCTCGCTTAATAAACATAAAACATAATCAATAAAACTATCGTCTAAATGACTTTTGTGCTTAACATCATCATAGTCTAACTCATTCACATTTGCATGTTCGTGCGTTTCTAGATGAGTATGAAGTTGTGCGTCATCTATATGATGATGAGGTAATATATTATGAGAAAACCCAACTAAATAGGTTAATAATAAGAAAACCGATATTATTGGTTTTAAGATTTTCATCACTACAAAGTTATGCATTTTAAAAATACAACAAATGAAAAAGTAACGGTACCTTTACATTATGAAAGAACAAAGCTCCTTTTTAGAAAAGCTTACAAAAAGTTTTGAGAGCAACAATTTTGTAAAAATTACTCTTAGTAAACCAGCTTTTAAAAGCGACGGTCTATTGAATATATATATACGTTTGATAGAAATAAAAGGTGAGATGTTGTTTTCGTTTACTTATCATTATAAAACCAATGACCAAGTAAAAAACTATAACTTAGAAGAAACAAAGGGGTTGTTAACAGAATTAGTTAACAATAAATTTAAAGTAGCAACCTTATTTACTTTACAGGAAGATTTTACACTTCAGTTTTCTAAAAAAGGGAAAGTAAGCACACGAATTTCTGCCCCTAGTTTTGAACAAAAACCACCCAAAAGTCATGATAAACCTAAAGAAAGAAGAGCTAAATTAGGCCAGTATTTAGCATTGTTGGGAGTAATCGATGAGCAAGGAAATGTTGTCCCAAAAATGGCGGATAAGTTTAAGCAGATTAATAAATACCTTGAAATTATTGAGGCTCAGCTGAAACACATTGAATTAAAAGATAGAGTAAATATTGTTGACATGGGCTCAGGTAAAGGATACCTTACTTTTGCATTATATGATTATTTGGTAAATCAAAAAAAGATAAAAGCCTATATTACTGGAATTGAGTTAAGAAAAGAGTTGGTAGATTTTTGTAATAAAACAGCAAAACAATGTGGGTTTGAAAACTTGTGTTTTAAATCTCGGTCAATACAAGATTTTAATGCTGAAAACCTAGATGTTTTAATTGCCTTACATGCATGTGATACAGCAACAGATGACGCAATTAGCAAAGGAATCAACGCTGGAGCCAAATTAATTGTTACAGCTCCTTGTTGTCATAAACAAATACGACAACAGGTAAAAGGAAAAGAACAAGAAAGCCCCATTTTGAAATACGGTATTTTTAAAGAACGTCAGTATGAAATGATAACGGATACCATTCGTGCATTAATTATGGAAAAACACCAATATAACACGAATATTTTTGAGTTTATTTCTAACGAGCATACCCGAAAAAATATAATGCTAATAGGGATAAAATCTAATAAAAAACCAGATACAGAAGGCATAAATACTAAAATTTCAGAACTTAAAGACAGCTTTGGAATCGAACAACATTATTTAGAACAAATAGAACAGTAATTAATAGTTCATCACCCTTACCTTATCGTTGTTTAATCGAACTCTTAACCACTTTTGCATCGCTTCGTTGTTTTTAGATCCAACTTCTTTGGGTACTTCGGGCTTCCATCTAACAAAAAATGCCGGCAAAGTATCTTGCTTTTCTGCAAAATCGGTAGTAATTACTTTTCCATAAGTCATTTTTGCTATTTGCTCGTATTGAATTTTTATTTCTTGTTTTACTAAATTAAAAGGGATTGAATCTTGTTGATAACGAGATAATTCTTCTTCCAATAAACGAATTCGTTCATCCTTGTCTTCAATTAAATCTTGATTCTTTTTATAAATTTCTTCTATAATACCAGATTTTACTTCTGCGGTTAATTTTCCTGCAATTTCATCAGTTTGGTCTTTTGATTGATAAATTTTCAATTCCACGCCTTCCAAACTATATTTTGAGAGTTTTTTGTTTAATTCTCTTTCAGTTTTATTGCTGAGTGTTTCCCCAATCATAAACACCTCTATTTTTGACCCTTCATCTGTATTGTAGTTAATTTTTTTATTGATTACTTCACTTCCTTCAAAAGTGAAATTTTCACTAATAAATAACTCAGCATTGCTTTCAAAAATACTTTCCTGTATGGTGTTCCAAAAAGTAAAACCACTTGGAACAATAATCAACAAAGAAATAATTAAGATATAATTTTTTACTTTCTTTTGACGAACAGGGTCCATATAGGTAGCCAAGGGAAATTTTAAGTATTTTACAATCAACCATGTTGATAGGGCAATAAAAACGGAGTTAATTAAAAACAAATAAAAAGCACCCAAAAAGAATTGCCAATTTCCGTTTGCCAAACCATAGCCGGCAGTACACAAAGGAGGCATTAAAGCAGTAGCAATGGCTACACCAAAAATAACACTAGCTACGGTTCCTCTTTGAGTTTTAGCAACAATTAGAGCAACACCACCAAAAATTGCAACCATTACATCTAGTAAATTAGGTCTAGTCCGTGCTATTAACTCTGATTGAACTTCACCAAAAGGGGTAAGTAAAAAATAGAGAGTAGAAATCACAACACTTATTAATACAGCCGTTCCCAAGCTTTTTAAGGATCGTGTTAGCATTTGGAAATTATTAATTCCAACAGCTAATCCAACACCAACAATAGGACCCATTAAAGGAGAAATTAACATTGCACCAATAATAACAGCAGTAGAATTTACATTCAACCCTATAGACGCAATAACAATAGAAGCGCCTAACACCCATACATTTACACCCTTAAAATCAATATCTTTTTTAATTGCCTCAACAGATCCTTCATAATCAACATTATCCCTAATATTAACTACGGTTTTGAAATAAGTAACTAACGAAACAAAAAATCGCAAAAAACTAAATTTTAAATCACTTTTTACCTGTTCGTCTTGTTTGCCTGTACTTTTTGGAGAGGAATCGTTTTCTTGCATTCTTAAAAAGGTTAAATCTTGTTTACTAAATTAACATTTCCCCCTAATTATTGCATAGTATTTTTTATTTTTACTATCTCAAAAACAAAATAAAGTATGCAAGAGAAATTTCAAATATTAGATTCCAAAACAGAGGAAGCAAAACTTGGGGGTGGAGAAAAAAGAATCGCCGCACAACACGAAAAAGGAAAACTTACTGCTAGAGAGCGTGTTCATTTTTTATTAGACGATGGCTCTTTCGAAGAAATAGGAATGTTGGTGACACATCGTTCAACTAATTTTGGACTTGATAAGCAAAAATTTTTAGGAGATGGAGTGGTAACTGGATATGGTACAATTAATGGTCGCTTGGTGTATGTTTTTGCTCAAGATTTTACTGTTTTAGGAGGCTCACTGGCAGAGGCTCATGCTGAAAAAATTTGTAAAATTATGGATATGGCCATGAAGAATGGAGCTCCAGTTATTGGGTTAAATGATTCTGGTGGAGCCAGAATTCAAGAAGGCGTAGTGAGTTTAGGGGGTTATGCAGATATTTTTTACAGAAATACTTTAGCAAGCGGAGTTATTCCACAATTGTCAGCTATTATGGGGCCGTGTGCCGGAGGGGCAGTATATTCTCCTGCATTAACTGATTTTATCATGATGGTGGAAAACACTTCATACATGTTTGTAACCGGACCAAATGTTGTTAAAACAGTAACCCATGAGGAAGTAAGTTCTGAAGAATTAGGAGGAGCTTCTGCTCATTCGACAAAATCAGGTGTTACACATTTAACTTATGCCAATGAGATAGAGTGTATTAATGGAATAAAAACTCTTTTATCTTATATGCCTCAAAACTGTGAAGAAGATGCGCCATCAATACCTTATGAGGCTTCGAATGAGTTGAGAGAAAAATTAAACACTATCGTTCCAGAAAATGCAAATCAACCTTATGATATAAAAGAGGTGATTGAAGGAACAGTTGACGATGGTAGCTTTTACGAAATACATAAAGATTTTGCAGAGAACATCGTGGTGGGATTTGCTCGTTTAGCGGGTCGTTCAATTGGAATAGTAGCTAACCAACCGGCATTTTTAGCGGGGGTTTTAGATATAAAATCATCTCAAAAAGGTGCTCGTTTTGTTCGTTTTTGTGATGCTTTTAATATTCCATTATTGGTTTTTGAAGATGTTCCGGGATTTTTGCCAGGAACTGACCAAGAATGGAATGCTATTATTACGAATGGAGCAAAATTATTGTATGCATTTAGCGAGGCCACTGTTCCAAGAATTACAGTAATTACTAGAAAGGCTTATGGTGGAGCTTATGATGTGATGAATTCTAAACATATTGGTGCAGATATGAATTTTGCTTGGCCTTCGGCAGAAATTGCGGTGATGGGAGCAAAAGGGGCGGCTGAAATTATCTTTAAAAAAGAAATTCAAGAAGCAGAAGATTCTCAAGCAAAATGGCAAGAAAAAGAAGCAGAATATGCTGAGATGTTTGCCAACCCATATAATGCAGCAGCAAGAGGTTATGTTGATGAAGTAATTAAACCAGAACAAACGAGAGAAAAATTAATCAAAGCATTTAAAATGCTTGAAAATAAAGTAGATAAACTACCCAAAAAGAAACACGGTAATATTCCATTATAAAATTCCACAACTATGAAAAACATACTAGTAACCGTAGATTTAGACGAGCAATCAAATCCGCTTTTAGAAAAAGCAGAAGAGTTGGCTCAAAAATTTAACTCTAAACTTTGGTTGGTTCACATAGCGCCACCCGAACCAGATTTTATTGGATATAGCACAGGCCCTCAGTACATAAGAGATATTTTAGCTCAAGATTTAAGAAAAGAGCATAAAATGATTCAAGAGATGTCTAAAAACCTAAAAGAGAAAGGAATTGAATCGGAAGGCTTGTTAATTCAAGGAATGACAGCTGACACCATTGCAGAAGAAGCTAAAAAATTAAAAGTAGATTTAATTATTATTGGTCATCATAAAAGAGGTTTTATTTATAACCTATTTATGGTAAGCACAGATGATGCTCTTATTGAAAAAACGGACATTCCGGTATTAACAATTCCATTAAAATAATGAAAGAATTAATTTTTTGTGTTGCAATTTTTTTGTTTGCCTGTCAGCAGGGTGAAATTAAAAATACCCCAAAAACTAATGTTGAATCAAAAGTAGTTGAATTAACCTTTGATTCGATAAAAGCAATTAATTATGGTGCAGATGAGTATGGAATGAAAAAGTATGTGATGGCTTTTCTTAAAAAAGGACCAAATAGAGATTTAGATTCGGCATCTGCTTATGAATTACAAGCTGCTCATTTAGCAAATATTGGTAAAATGGCTGAAGCAGGAAAACTAGTATTGGCGGGTCCTTTTTTTGGGAATGGAGACTTGCGAGGTATTTATATTTTTGATGTTACATCAATAGAAGAAGCAAAACAACTTACAGAAACAGACCCCGCCATTCAGGCAGGTAGCTTAATAATGGAACTACAAGAATGGTATGGTTCAGCTGCTTTAATGGAAGTTGGAGATATTCATAAAACAATAGCAAAAACAGAAATTTAAAATGGGAAAATCAGTTTTGGCAGTTTTATTAGGGCTACTTGCTAGCTTTGTAGTTGTTGCCGCAATAGAATATTTAGGTCATGCTTTATATCCATTATCCGAACAAATAGATGTTAATGAAACCGAAGCCTTAAAAAAACTAATGGAGAATGCTCCGTTTGGCGCTTTGTTTATGGTTTTAATAGCTCACTTATTCGGAGGAGCTGCCTCTGTTTTTACAACAATTAAAATAGCTAAAAAATCAGGCCCGGCATATGTCGTTGCAATCTTGTTTTTTCTTTTAACCATTTCCAACTTATTTATGATTCCTCATCCTATATGGTTTACGGTAAGTGATGTTGTAATGGTTTTAGCTGGATTTGTTCTTGTGTTTAAGTTTGTAAAACCTGTTAAGGAATAATTTTATCCAGTTCTTTAAAAAAATTACTATAGCAATCGGACAATTCTTTAGCATTAAGACATTTATTTTCCACCATAGAGGCTGAAGGAAAGTCTCCACAATCAAGTTTTAAATTCCCTTTGCCGTAAATTTTTTCTTTTTTAGAATTGTAAACATCAAAGTCTATAAAGTGTTGTGAAAACTTGTTTCGTTTATTTCTATCGCCAGTGTAAGTTGTGTGAACAGCTTTTTTGATTTGATACCAATTGATAAAAAGGATGAAATCAGCATTTTCTGAGGATAATAATTCTTTAAAAACATCATTAGGAAGAGAGGACAAGTCGGATCCATTAAAGTTTTTACCGTTAAACTTGTCCATTTTGTATTGAATATACCTCTTATATAGCTGAAAATGACTATCAGACATAAAAACCAATTCGTATTTATTGTTTTGATTAAGAGTTAAAGTGGACGATAGGCTTGTTTGGTAAACATCAAAAACTTCAGTAGAAGAGCAATTATTGAAAGAAGCGATTTCCTCTAATTGAAAATCGGAAACTAACTGAAAACGAGTATAAGGAACAACTAATACTTTTTGTTTTTGAGCAAATACCGACAAAGACAAAGAAAATACAATGCCTAAAAAAATGCTGTATAAGAATAGTTGCTTAAACATTAAACAGCTTTGATAAGGTAGTAGTTTTTCTTCCCTTTTTGAACCAAAATGTATTTACCATTGATGAGATCATCTTTAGTTAAAACAGAATCTTCGGTAACTTTATTTTTATTTATGCTGATTGCGTTTTCCTTAAGCGCTCTTCTTGCTTCTCCATTTGAAGATAAAAATTGAGTTTTAGCTGATAAAGCATCAACAACCCCAATTCCGGTTTCAATTTCAGATAAAGCTACCTCTGCTTGAGGAACCCCCTCAAACACATCATTGAAAATATTTTCAGGCATCTTTTTTAAGCCATTAACAGCTTCTTCACCCTTTTTAAATAAAATTTCTGATGCATTTAAAGCAGCTTCAAAATCCTCCTCTGAGTGAACTCTTGTGGTAATATCTTTTGCTAAAGTTTTTTGCAAAAATCTCAAATGTGGCGCTTGAGCATGTTCTTTTTCAATCGATTCTATTTCTTCTTTTGTTAAAAGAGTAAATATTCTGATATAATTCGATGCATCCTCATCTGAAGCATTAATCCAATATTGGTAAAATTTGTAAGGAGATGTTTTGGTCTTGTCCAGCCACACATTTCCTCCTTCAGTTTTACCAAATTTACTACCATCAGCCTTTTTAATTAGGGGGGTAGTAACAGCAAAAGCCTCTCCACCTTCTTTTCTTCTAATTAATTCAGTGCCTGTAACAATATTTCCCCATTGATCTGAACCGCCTAACTGAACAGTACATTTTTTATTTTTCCATAACCAATAAAAATCATAACCCTGAACTAATTGGTAGCTAAATTCAGTAAAAGACATTCCTGTTTCTAATCTTGTTTTTACAGAGTCTTTAGCCATCATATAATTCACAGAAATGTGCTTTCCTACATCTCTTATAAAGTCTAAAAAACTCATGTTTTTAAACCAATCGTAATTGTTAACTACTTCAGCAGAATTATCTCCACAATTAAAATCTAAAAACTGTTCTAATTGTTTTTGAACACAAGCTAAATTATGTTGAAGGGTATCATTATCTAAAAGATTTCTTTCTTGTGATTTACCAGAAGGATCGCCAACCATTCCTGTAGCTCCACCAACTAGAGCAAAAGGTTTGTGACCACATCGCTGTAAATGAACCAGAATCATTATTTGAACTAAACTTCCTATATGCAAAGAATCACCAGTTGGGTCAAAACCGATATAAGCATGGGTTATTCCTTTAGCAAATTCTTCTTCTGTTCCAGGCATGATATCATGAATCATTCCTCTCCATCTTAGTTCTTCAATAAAGTTCATGGTTGCAAAATTTAATAAACACAAAAGTACAGATAAGTTATAAATATTATACAAACAAAAAGCCTCGCACTAGCGAGGCTTTTTGTGGTTAAAAATGATTCATTTTTATTGTTTAGTTACCTTAAATACTTTAGATGAATCTTCAGATTTTACTTTTAATAAATAAAGACCATTACTGTATTTGTTTAAATTTAATTGAACAGAATTATCGGTAATGTTATTCATTTGTGTGATTACCTTTCCTTGAACATCTGTCAACGTAATTTGTATAGAACTATTTATGTTCCCAAAATTAACATTTAACACATTTGATGTTGGGTTTGGATAAATAACAATATTGTTATCTAAAGAAGAAGTTGAGATTCCAGTTGGAGTTACTTCAGAACAAATCTCTAAAGACCAAGCATCAATGGATCCATCATCACCACTAGTATAACTGTCAAGTACTGTAAGCGTCCACGTTCCAGCCATATCTTCTCCATTAAATGCAGAAAGCGCATTAATTGGTTGATAAACTCCTGAAATAGCAGGGCTAGATGCAGTGTTACAGGTGTTTTCAAAATCTGTACTAGTTAATGTTGCGGCATCATCGAAAGATACGTCTATTCCAGAACCACTACACCCATAAGTTGAAGCAGGGATCCCTGGACCATCAAATAATTGTATTGTTGTTCCTTGAGGAGAGGTTAAGGTAGCAGACATATCCCCGACATAATCATGAGGTATATTTAAACCTATAACATTAACATCTGAAATGGTACCTGAATTAGCTATTGTTATTATAGATGTTTGAGATGCTGCAGACACAACAACAGGTACATCTGTACTCGCAACAGTTGAACAACTAGATGTTGTAAAAGAAAAAACAGATGAAGCAGGAGCTGACCCACAGTTATTGTAAGAGGTTACTCTCCAATAATAAGTGGTTTGGTTTAATAGTGCAGAAGAAGTATAAGATGGTGAAGATAAACCTGTAGCATTGTCAACTATGTTTGTAAATGCTGCATCCGTAGCAATTTCTATATCATACATAGCTCCAGTGCCAGCGCTCGACCAAGTAAAAGTTGTTGCAGGGTCAACACCTCCAGCAGTATTTGCTGGTGAAGATAAAACCGCAGTTGCAGGAGCTGGGTCAATTACATCAAGTGTAACATCAGAAATTTTAGTAACAGTTGTAGCTGTTCCTGTAATTGAAATAGTATAATTCCCAACCATAGAAGCATTTAAATTACTTACTGTCATGGTAACTGGTGTGCCATCAGCAGAAGCTGTAGTTGGGTTAAAAGTAACAACAGAACCAGCAGGTTCTCCAGATGCAGAGAAAGTGGTTGTTTCACTAAAAGATAGGAAAGTGTTATAAGTAAAATTATAAACCGCATCATCTGTAGGGCAAGGAGCAGCCGTAGTATTTGAAAAATTCATTACAAATTCTGAATCTTCAATAGCAAAATTATTGCTGTTTAAGGCATAAAAAATGTTATTAGCTCCTCTCACCATTATTCTAGCGGTTGTTGTTGCAGCACCTGTTGGAACTGTAACAGACGCAGAACCATTGTTTGGAACACCTGTTGCTAAAGTGTAAGGATATGTATAACCACCATCAACAGATAAAAAGATATCTACGTTTGGTGTGTTAACAGAACCGCTATTAGTACCAGCCACATTCCAAGTTACGGTTTCTGTTGCTCCAGAGTTCCATGTTATTCCTCCTGTATTTTGAGAGGTCACTTCAAATGGACCAGATGCTCCGTCAACAGTCACTTTCATTAAATCAGATGCTGTTTGTCCTCCCAGGGGATCATTATCTCTAACAATAAAAGAAAAATTTAAAATTCTTCCTACAGTAGGTGTCATTTCCCATGTTGGAAATAAATTTCCAGCCACAACATCACTTAATTGAGGCATATACCTGTTTGGAGATGCAATAGGAAGTTTTGCACGATAAAGAGGACCAACAGTCCAAGTAGATTGTGGAGATGAGCTGCTAGGAGCTTGTGCGGGATCGTTTTGTGACCAGTTATAAGTTAATGAACCATTTCCATCAGGATCAGAACCGGTTCCTTCTAATACAAATGCTGTTCCTTTTGGAATTGTATAATCGTTTCCTGCGTTAGCAGTAGGAGGGTTGTTAGTGTGATTAATAGCAACATAACAAGTGCTGGTTCCGCCTGGTTTAATGTTATCTGCAATATCTCTAACATTTACATAGTTAAAGTGAGCATCACTATTTGGTTGAACATTTACAGAGCAAATACCAGCATAACCCATAACAGAACTTCCACTACAAGGCTCAACCTCTGTTTGACCACTACCACTTCTACTACAAGTATTCATGGTGTGGTATCCACCAAATTGATGCCCCATTTCATGCGCTACATAATCAATGTCAAAAGGATCTCCCGTCGGATTAGCTCTACCTGTCATTCCACTACCTTTATTTCCATCTTCACAAACACAACCAATACAACCAGCATTACCACCTCCATCAGTATTAAAATTATGTCCAATGTCATAATTTGCCTCACCAATGTTTGCTGTTAGCCAACTTTGAGTAGTGTTGTTGTATTCGCCACTCCATGGGTCTGTTCCTGTATTTCCATAAAAAATACAATCATCATTGTTTGCTATAAACTCTAAAGTAATACCTAAATCCACTTCATAAACTGTATTTACACGATTAATGGTAATAGTCATTTGAGCTTGTACTTCCGCTTTGTTTTGAGCATCAGTTCCACCTCCGGCTGTAAAAATGTTTCCATATTCAGCTGTACATGTTTGTGCCAATCGGTATTTTCTTAAAACCATATCATCCACATCTGCTTTAAAAGTCTCACTAGAGTATCTATCTTTTTCTAAAGATCTTAACTTTGCATCACTATCAGGTGTTAAACACTCAAAAGGTTGTGTATCTGGCCCTAAAGACTCTCTGCTATAAACAATATAGTAGTTTAAATCTTGAGTAAAAGGATCTATATATGTTGTGCTTACATTTCCTGAAAGAGTCATAGTATGAAGACCAAATTGAGTAATAGAAAAACGCATATAAGCTGTTGGGTCTTCAACTCCTTGAGCAACAAAAGTTTGAATCATTGGAAACTTAGCGGCTAAATCTGTATGTAAAATGGGGGAATTCCATACCCTGTAATGTTCAATTGTTCCTTGAGCAGTTGGAAAAGGTATAATCACATTCGATTTTCCTGAAAACCCTTCTCTATTGGGTGCTTGGACAAGAAGGTTTTTAAGCAATTCTAAATCCAGTTTAAAGAATTCTGCTTTTGATGGTATATTGTTTCGGTGAACCATAGGTTTACCATTCAATTCATCGAAAGAAACTTTATTCCACAATGAATTTTGTGCATTTGTAAAGCTAAACAAGCCAAAAACAAAAGCAGATAATAAAAAAATCTTAGTTTTCATTAGATTAAATTTTAGTTTGTGCAAAAAAAAGTTTTATGAAATTAAGTAAAAACAAAAACAAAAACTAATAAAAAACATGATAATCGAGGATTCTTTATTGAAAGAGTTATTTTATTAAACAAGCTTTAAATGTCTAATTTTGGAAAAAAACAAGAAAATGACATTAGATTTTAAAGAAATAGCCACGGCTTCAATGATTCTTTTTGCTGTAATAGATATTGTTGGGTCAATTCCAATCATTATCGATTTAAGACAAAAAGTGGGTCACATTCAGTCAGAAAAAGCAAGTATTGTTGCCCTTTTTATTATGATTATTTTCTTATTTGTTGGAGAATCTATTCTAAATTTGATTGGTATAGATGTAAATTCTTTTGCAATTGCAGGGTCGTTTATTTTGTTTTTTTTAGCAATAGAAATGATATTAGGCATTCGTTTATATAAAGATGATGCACCAAGTACAGCATCAATAGTTCCTTTAGCATTTCCATTAATAGCAGGAGCAGGAACCATGACCTCTTTGCTTTCTTTAAGGGCTGAGTATGAAGTTCAAAATATAATTGTTGCTATTATAGTCAATACTATTTTGGTTTATATAGTCTTAAAACTATCAGCTAAAATAGAAAAAATACTAGGCAATGGGGGGTTGGCGGTATTAAGAAAGGTTTTTGGAGTTATTCTTTTAGCAATAGCTGTAAAATTATTTAAAACGAACGTCGGTTTTTAATGGCAAAAATTACCATTTATACAGACGGAGCAGCGAAAGGGAACCCAGGAAATGGAGGGTATGGAATTGTAATGATGAGTGGTAAACACAAGAAAGAGTTATCAGAAGGATATAGAAAAACTACCAATAACAGAATGGAGCTTTTAAGTGTCATAGTTGCGTTAGAAGCCATTAAACTCAATACTGCAGAGGTAGAAATATATTCCGATTCAAAATATGTGGTAGATGCAGTTGAAAAAGGATGGGTTTTTGGGTGGCAAAAAAAGGGATTCAAAGGAAAAAAGAATGTTGACTTGTGGCAGCGGTTTTTAAAAATATACCCCAAACATAAAGTGAAATTCATATGGGTAAAAGGGCATGCCGGAAATTTGTTTAATGAACGATGTGATGAACTTGCTGTAAAAGCTGCTGAAAAGTCTAATTTAATAATAGATGAAGCTTATGAGAATAATTCATCGGATGCATTATTTTAATTGCAACCCATTTTTATATTAAGCGTCTATCATTAAAGCGCTTTTGTTACATTTGCCGCTTCAAAAAAATAAGCATGACAGATTATCCAAGTTTAATAAAATCAAAACTTCCAAAGGTAGGAACAACCATTTTTACTGTAATGAGTCAATTGGCTAATGAAAATAATGCCATTAATTTATCTCAAGGGTTTCCTGATTTTAAAAGTTCAGATAAATTAATAGACTTGGTAACATCTGCCATGAAGCAAGGGCTAAATCAATATGCACCTATGGCTGGTGTTCTTGCTTTGCGTGAACAAATAGCTATCAAAACAGAAAAATTATACGGAGCAAAATATCACCCAGAGTCTGAAATTACCATAACTTCTGGTGCCACACAAGCTATTTTTACAGCTATTGCAGCAACAATTACAGAAGATGATGAGGTAATTATTTTTACCCCTGCTTATGATTGTTATGAGCCGGCAATAGAGCTGAATGGAGGGAAATCAGTTTTTGTTCAATTGCATGCTCCAGATTATAAAATTGATTGGGAACAAGTAAAAAAATTGATTAATCAGCGTACCAAAATGATTATCATTAATACACCACACAACCCTTCAGGAAAAACCCTATCAGAAAAAGATATGCAAGCGTTGGAAAAAATAGTATCAAACACTGATATTATTGTTTTGAGTGATGAAGTCTATGAGCATATTATTTTTGATGGCAAACCCCATCAAAGTGCTGCTAAGTATCCGGGATTAATGGAAAGATCTTTCATAATTTCTTCTTTTGGAAAAACATTTCATAACACCGGATGGAAGATGGGTTACTGTGTTGCTCCAAAAAACTTAATGACAGAGTTTAGAAAAGCACATCAGTTTATTGTCTTCTCATCAAACACGCCAATGCAATTCGCTTTAGCTGAATATTTAAAACAAGAAGAAAATTATTTGCAATTGAGTGGGTTTTATCAACAAAAAAGAGACTTTTTTGTGAATTTAATTCAAGGATCAAACTTTGAAATTTTACCATCACAAGGAACATATTTTCAATTATTAAGTTTTGAGAATATAAGTGATGAAAAGGATACGGATTTTGCTATTCGATTAACCAAAGAATATAAGCTTGCATCAATCCCTGTTTCTGTGTTTTATCACAAAAATGTAGATGAAAAAATTCTAAGATTCTGTTTTGCCAAAAAAGAAGAAACTCTTGAAAAGGCAGCAGAAATATTAAATAGAATTGTTTAAAAGTCATCCTTTTTTAATTTCATTTCTCTATAATTTTTTTCATACCTTCATCCTTTCAAAAGTTTGAAAATGAAAGTTTTATCTTTTTTTATTTGTAGTTGTATTTTGTTTTTATTATCAATTGAAACTAAAGGATGTTTCAAAATGAGTAATGATTCGCTAATAAAAGAGAACTATTATTTTATTTCAAACAGAGAAACATCTGGTGATAAATTAGCAATGTATAAAGCCAGAACAAATCAAAGCGGGATTTCTTCTTGTTTGATTAAGGGGAATTTTGAAATAAAAGGATTTCCGCAAATGCGTAAAGCAGAAATTTCCGTTTATAATATTTCAACAGATCAATTGGTTGGCATCTACAACACCAACTCTAAAACAGGAAATTACTTAGTAATTCTTGTTCCAAATGTTAAATATGAGTTTGTTGTTAATACTTATGGTTATGCTCCACTAAAAAAAATTGTAGAAATACCGAGTTATGCGAGCACAGATATTTCTGATGAAATTTCTACTCAAAAAATGGTCTTATCAATAGATTCAACTCAATTAAACTTGAGTTTAAACACTTTGTTTGTTGAGGAAAAAGAGCCCACCTTATTTTTGTTAACGGTATATGATGAAAATAACGAAACAAGTCATCATGTAGAACTTTATGAGGCTGAAAATGAAGATCAAATAGATTTTGAACGCAAACAATTATCTGAAACTGAATTTGGAACAATTGATGAATTACTTAAAAATGAAGCAGAGCAAGAAAGTAAAAAACCCGAACAAGCTGAAAAAGCATTCTTAAAAAAAGATTACCAAACAACCATTAATATTTACTCTCAATTATTAGAATTAGATCCTAATGATCCAATTTATAATTATCGATTGGGAATAGCGATTTTCTATACAGAGCAAAACAAGCTTAAGGCGTTACCATATTTTAAAAAAGCAGAAGCAGGGCAACAAATTCCGTATGAAATTTATTATTACTTAGGAATAATCTACCATTCATGGGCAGATTTTGATAAGGCACAAAAAGCTTTAACAACATATAAAACAAAAGCTAAACCTAATGAAGTTAGTGAGAAAAACATAGATAGACTTATCGAAAATTGCTCCAGTGGAAAAACCATTATTCAGGAACAATTTGATATGGAAATAGTAAATAAAACACCTTTAGATGTTGAAAAACTTATAAAAGAATTGCCGCTTTCATTAACATCAGAAAAGCTTAATTATAAAACAGATTTTTTTATTTCTCCTGTAGACCAAAAAAAGAAAGAAAGGTTACTCATGTTTAAAACTGAAAACAATGAGATGATTCAAACCAGTTACGGAATGGATGATAAAAATGGCAAAGATTTATACTACAACACTTTATTGGGTGGTGATAAATGGAGTGTTTCAAAATCATTAGGAGAAAAAATAAACACGCCTTATGATGAAGATTATGCTTATGTTACATTAGATGGTAGAACTATGTATTTTGCATCAAAAGGGCATAACAGTATTGGCGGTTATGATATTTTTGTTTCTACAAGAAAAACAACTACAGACCCTTGGGAAGAACCAAAAAATATGGGTTACCCTATTAATTCTCCATATGATGATTTTATGTTTATGCCCAAACTTTCTGGAGATGAAGCATATTTTGTTTCAAACAGAAGAAGCCCAACAGGTGGTTTTAATCTTTTTCAAATAAAAATGCCCAAACCGCCATTGCCACTAACTATTATAAAAGGGCACTTTATGACCAATGATTCTATTCCTAATTTTAGTGCATCTATTGCTGTTTACAATACTAATAATCAAGAGATTGTTGGTATTTATAATTCAAGTGCAAATACAGGAAATTTTTTAATGGCACTAATGCCAGGGATAAAATATGAATTAGCAATTACGGTTGACAACTATAATGAACATGTAGCTTATATTACTGTTCCTGTACAGACAGAATCATTTCCTTTACGACAAAATATTCGATTAAAAAAAGAAGGATCTTTTGAAATATTAAACATCGATAATTATTTTACCAAAGAGGAGGCTGAAAATGCACCGGAGTATAAATACACCTTAAAAGATTTTGAAGAAAAAAAGTTAACACAAGAAACCAAAAAAGTAGATGTTCTTAAAGAAAAATTAAATTCTCCTAATACAGAACAGCAAAAGATATTAAACTTGGCAGAAGAGTTTTTTAAAAACAAGCAATACTTAAAATGTGTTCAACAATTTGATAAAGTTGCTCCTCTAATTTCACTTACAGATAAACAGAGTTATTATTATGGTAAAAGTTTGTTTTATGTATCAAGAGAATATGAAAAAGCTTTAAAATATTTAGAACAAGCCGGAGAGAATAAAACCACCCCTTACGATGTATTTTATATGCTTGGAATAACCAATCATAATGCATATCGTTTTGAGAGAGCGGTTAACTCCTTTAATAAATATAAAACTTATGCTAACGAAAAAGAATTGGAAAAACACAACATTGAATCATTAATTAACCTTAGTATGTTTGGAAAAGACATTGTAAATAATCCGAAACCTATTGAAGTTATTGAAAAGAAAGAGTTTAAAAAAGATTATATTCATACTGTTTATGGCTCATTAGATATTAATGCAAAGTTTTTATTAGCACCTGATGATATGCTTTCAGCAAAAGATAAAAAAGAAGGGTTAAAAACAACCATGTATCTTAATAAAGACAAAACAGTAATTTATTTTTCAAGCTTAGGAGAAACAGGAGAAAATGGGAAAGATATTTTTATGATGAAAAAACTCCCCAACAATACTTGGTCTGAACCAATTAACTTAGATGGACCAATTAATTCTATTGGTGATGAAGATTTTCCATTTTTATCGGAAGATGGTAAAACATTGTATTTTGCATCTACACAACATGGAAGCATGGGTGGCTATGATATTTTTAAATCAGAATGGGACGAAAAAAACAACAGATGGAATTATCCTGTTAATATGGGAGCGCCCATTAATTCTCCTTTTGATGATATTTTTTACGTAGAAGAATGAATTTAAAAGTTACCATCATACAATCTCAACTTTTTTGGGAAGACATTGACAAAAACTTAGAGATGTTTTCTCAAAAGCTAGAACAAATACAAGAGGCAACAGATTTGGTGGTTTTGCCAGAAATGTTTTCTACAGGGTTTTCTATGAATTCTGAAAAATTAGCTGAAAGCATGGAGGGGAAAGCTGTAAAATGGATGAAAGAAAATGCTAAAGGCAAAAATTTTGTTGTTACAGGAAGTTTAATAATCAAAGAAGAAGGAAAATATTATAATCGTTTAATATGGGCACAACCCGATGGGAAAATACAAACCTATGATAAACGTCATTTGTTTAGAATGGCAAATGAAAATCATTTTTTTTCATCAGGAAAACAAAAATTAATAGTAGAATTAAAGGGCTGGAAAATTTGTCCCTTAATATGTTACGACCTTCGTTTTCCTGTTTGGAGCAGAAATCAAAATCAACAATACGACTGTTTAATTTATGTTGCTAATTGGCCTGAAGCAAGAAAAGCACCATGGACAAAATTATTACAAGCAAGAGCCATAGAAAATCAAGTATATGTAATTGGAGTAAACAGGGTTGGGCAAGACGGTAAAGAAATCAATTATTCTGGAAACTCAGCAATAATAGACCCTAAGGGGGATGACATATCTCAAATAACTGAACACATGGAAAGCATTCAAACATTTGAATTAGACAAACAGGATTTGGAAGATTTCAGAGAAAAGTTTCCTGTTGCTATGGATGCTGATGATTTTGAAATAAAATAATCTATTTCAAATACTCCTTATTCTTTACAATGATGTCTCTTGTCATTCCCTTCATTACATTACCAGCTTGCAAAATCAATGCTTCACTTGGAGGAAAAGCAACTGGCCCACTTTCTAATTCTTTAAGGGTTTCAGGTTCAAGAGCAGCTAAATCACCATTAGCGGTTGCATAATAATTTTCAAAAAACGCATCTGAAGTAATAGGTTCACTTTTTATTTGTTTGTTGGCAACATTGTCGAAATAATATATGAAACCTGAAATTCGTGCCGACTTTTTCTGAGCAACTCTTTTTACTGCACAATAAACAGTTTTGTATTTAGGAATCTTGATATCGTTTCCTAAACTATCTTTCTTCACATTTCCATTTTCATCCAACACATAATCAAATCCGTCTTCTATTTTTTTACTGTTTCTTGAAACATTCTCTTTTAATTCTTCGGGTGAAACCATAATTTCAGTCATGGTTAAAATAATGGAATAATGATATATCAAATTAGAATCAATTACATTGTCGTAGTTTAACCAACCCTTATCTAAATCATCTACTTGAACGGTTTGTAATTCATCCATTAGTTGTTGTGGTGCTACAATTTTAGATTGGTCTTCAATGGTAAAAAATACATTAGTTGTTCCTTTTAATTTGGCTTCTGCCATTTTCTCATCAACATCTCTAAAATTTGCATTATAACTTTTAACTTCTGAAAATTTAGCATAAGCCTCACGCGCCTGCATTTTGTCATTTGTTCCTAAAAGTTCAACCCCTTTAGCGTAGGCATATTCTGTTGCTTTGTTTTTTGCATTTTCAATTTCTGAAGAATAGTCTTGCTCCTCATAAATAACAATACCAACAGAAGGCAACGATTGAGCAAGCTCTTGACGCTTATTCATTTGAGTGTATAATGAATAAATTTTTGCCCAATTAGCAGGGTTCCCAGCTTGTTTTAATCTAGTTACCTGCTCGCTGTCTGTTAAATAAGCCATACGGTAAGCATCATTAAACACATCAACTTCTTCAAATTTTCCAGGGTCTCGGTTAATTTTTTTAGCTGATTTTTCCATGGCTGCATCATAATCTCCTTTTTCTAACTGTTTTGATGAAGAAGAGCATGCTATTAATATTGTAGCAAAAATGAAATAAGTAAGAATTCTCATAATAATTGTTTTTTGGACTAATCGCAATTAGTGTTCCAAATGTATAAAAAGCACTTTAATCTTACAATTAACTTGTTTAATAGATTACACTTACTGTTCCGTAAAGCTCTCCGGGAGTACCTTGAATATCTTTAAATTTTATTTTCCAAATGTAAGTTTCCGTTTTTACCAGTTGATTAAGATAAAACCCATCCCACCCTTTATCTAAATCTTCTGATTCAAACAACAATTCGCCCCATCTGTTAAAAATCTGCATGTGAAACTCGATGATATCTTCTCCATAAGCATAAAAAACATCATTTACTCCATCTCCGTTTGGGGTAAATACATTGGGAACATACAAGGAGCCATCAAACAAAATTGTTACGTAGCTATGATTGAGACATCCGTTTTCTCCTTTAACTGTTAATTGATAGGTAGATGCTTCACTAATAGTTACAGTAGGGTTTAGACATTGGCTACAACTTAGATTTTCAGTAGGACTCCACCAATATTCTACTCCATTTGTTGTTGCGTTTAACACAACTTCATCTCCCCAATGTGCATTTATATTTAGAGGTAATTCAATCACGGGTAAAGGTAAAGTATCTATATAAACATACATAGTTTTATCACATCCTTGTGCATCGGTAATGGTTACATAAAAATATTCAGGATTTAGGAGTTGAACAATTTGATTAGGCAAGCTTGGGTCAATAAAATATTGTGACGGTTGCCACCAATAAGAAATACCCCCTTCAGCCCATAAATCAACTTCCTCTCCGGGGCAAATTGCTGTGTCGGGAACGATATTTACATCAAAATCTAATACTGTAATTAATACTGAATCTAAATCGGTATTGCAGTCGTTTGAAGCAGCAGCTATAAAATACATAGTAGTATCAGGAAAAACATAAGCAATAGAATCATACGGATTCATCACATAACTTTCAGGAGACCAATAATAGCTTTCTCCACCAGAAACAGAAATGGAAACAGTATCTCCAATACAAATGGTTTGATTGGAAGAAACAACAGCTTTCGCAAAAACTGTATCAACAAAAACTGTAATAAAAGTATCCCAAACACAATTATTTAAGTCGGTAATTTCAACTTGATAAGTAGAGTTGTTGTAAGGGAAAGCATAAGGATTAGCTACATTATTTAAGGTAAGGGTAGAATCAGGCGACCACAAATAAAATTTACCACCATACGCCTCTATTTGAACAGAGTCTCCTCGACAAACAATAGGGTCGGGGTCAATGTCAATGTCTTTTTGAAACACATTGACCAAAACAGAAACCGTGTCAAAACCACACGTATCTTCCACAATAACCGTATAAGTAATAGATGAATCAGGCCAGACAGTTGGATTAAAAACATTGGTGTCAGAGATATTATAGTTGGGAGTCCAAGTGTATGTAGCTCCACCACCAGCTTCCAGTTGAACAGAATCACCTTTACAAACACCTAAAACAGGATTAATACTAGCGTTTACCAAGGGAGAAATAAAAACGTCTACATAATCAGTATCCTGCAGAATACAAGAAACGGAATCAAAAACCACCAAACGCACATGATAAGTGCCAACCGAATCAAAAACATGGTAAGGCTCAAATTCGTTAGAACTATTTCCATCAGCAAAATCCCAATTATAATAAATACCACCCACACTTAGATTTTGAAAATGAACCGTATCTCCCAAACAATAGTAGGGAGTTGTATAAACATCGGCATTGGCAGTAAGGCGAGTTAAGTCAATTTTAAAAACCCCCAAATTACATTGATTTTGAACATTTGGTAAAGAAGTTCCATTGATATTCGACCAAGCTCCCGGAGTGGTAGGAAAGTCGTTATTTCCAAAACAACCGGCACAAACTGCTTGATAAACAATTCCTTTTTTATCGAAACGACTGGTTCCTCCATCTACATGCTCAGAGCTACTGGCGCCTCCAAAATAAGTAGCAAACATTAAAGAATCAGCATTTTCACTCAACATTATTAAATAATAATCACTACCATCAGTGGTAGTTTGAAGCGCATTTGAAGTAATGGGTAAGTTATGAGTACTGCTTGAATTTGCTAAACTATAGAGTGAATTTACTGTGCCCCCCCAACCGGAAATTAAAATGTAATTACACTCATTTACCAGAAATGCCGATAAAGAAATATCTACGTCACCATCACCGGAACCAAAAGTGGTAGAAAAAACGGTACTCGATAAATCTGGAGTTAGTTTATGGATAAACTGACCACTTACACTATCATTGTAAACAGTAGAAGGGAAAATAGGGTAAGTTCCTTCGGTTTGTCCAATTACATATACATTGTTGGCGGTATCAAGTTGAACAAAAAAAGTTTGATCTAACTCATCTGTTCCTATGTATGTACAAGCTTGTAATGAAGTCGCACTATTATTTATTTTGGCAATGTAGCCATCCATTACTCCTCCTAAAATGGTATTTAAAGCATTGCTTGAAACAGGTAAATCCCAGCTTTTGGTTCCTCCTGTAAATAAAATATTTCCTAGCTCGTCAAATTGTAAAGAGTAAGCGGCATCATCCATGTTACCACCAAAGTAAGTGCTCCAAACAAGGCTATCGAGGTTGGGTGTAAACTTAAACACACAAGCATTTTGATTGTGGTCTCCACTTATAAAGTTAGGTTCTATCACTCCTGCTGTGGTTGGAAAGTTGTTTGAAATCGTAGTACTTGCCACATAAATATTGTTGTTATCATCAACAATTACTTCACCCCTGTAATCATCGGCATAGTTGTATTTAAGAGGTGTGCTGGTATTGAGTCCATCATTTTCTGAACCACCAATAAATGTTGAAGCAATATAATTTCCACCTTCGTCAAGCTTGATTAAAAAGATGTCGTTTTGTCCTGTTAAAGTATCACAAAAAGAAGAAGAAACAGCAGGGA
>JACJZA010000018.1 GCA_020635825.1 Flavobacteriales bacterium | reverse complement strand
TAGCTTTTAATCCGGAATGATATTGTCTTAACTGTTTAAGTATAAAATTGATAAGATAATTTTTTGCGACACTAAATTGTTTAACAAATTTTTCATTTTTAAACAAACCCAAAAGTTCATCTTCATTGTATTCATTCTGTTTTAAAATAGCATCCATTAACTTCAAATAAACCTTATCACCACTATGCATTTGCGCATTCAGCTTAACAAATCTTTTTTCTGACTTTGTTAAAGAATGAACCAATTCAAACAACAACTCTTTACTTTTCATACCAAATTTTAGAATTCTAATTTTTCAACACAAAAATCTACATTTAATATTATAGACTATTGAATATTCTCATAGGTTGCATAAACATCATATTAAAAACATAACTACAAATATTTATTCTTGATTTTTAGAAACCTAAAAAATTTTAAATTATTTATTGACTGGTATTTAACAAAACTATATTTTCGTTTCTTTAAGTTTAAAACAAACATTCAGTTAAATATTTAACAAAATGAAAAAATTACTCACCCTAAGTTTTATTTTAATACACTTTGTAAGTTTTGCTCAAAACAGTAGTTGGAAAACTTCATTTGCTGCAGATCCTACGTTTATTAAAAACGAAGGACAATTTAATGGTAGAAACTGGCAATCTACTGAAGTAGAATATGTTTCTAAATCCGGAGGATGGTATACCTTCTTCACCAAAAAGGGGTTAACTTATAAATTAGAAAAACTTACACGAAACCCAAATAAAAAGACTAACGGTGGTCCAAGTAGAATTCATGTGAGCGAATTGGTTCATGCAACATGGTTAAATTCAAATCCTGATGTTGAAATTGTTGCTGAAAATAAAACAGATTATTATTTTACCTATAGTGCAAAAGATTTTAAAGACTCTGATATACCTAAAAGAACTCACGTTGATGGATTTAAAAAAATCACCTACAAAAACCTTTATAATAATATAGATGTGGAGTATACATTCCATCCTGAAGGAGGAATAAAGTACAATGTAATTCTAAATCCAGGTGCCAATCCATCAGATATTAAATTAGAATATAAAACTACTCACAGTAATTATTTTAACGAAGGAAGTGAAGTAAAAATTGATGCTTCAGGAAACCTAGAAATAAATACATCTTTAGGAAAAATTATTGAACACAAACCTTATACTTTTTATGCTAATTCTAATCAAGAAATTAATTCAAGCTTTTCATATGTAAACAATATTTTAACTTTTAATATAGATCATTACAATTCCAATGAAAAAGTAATAATTGACCCTTGGGTTGTATCTCCAGCATTTAATGCAGGAGATTTTACTAGAGAAGTAGAAACCGATGCAGCAGGAAATGTATATGTAATAGGTGGTGAAATCCCAATGGAATTGAGAAAATACAACAGTACCGGAGCTCTTCAATGGACTTACTCTACACCATGGGATACAAATGGTGGAACTTGGTTAGGAACATTAGCAACTGATGATGCTGGTACTAGTTATATTACTCAAGGTACAGGAGCAGAAATTGAAAGAGTTGACGATGCAGGTGCTACTTATAATGTTTTGTGGCATAATAACAATAATGGAATTGGAGTGGAATATTGGTCAATTACTTTTAATTGTGATAATACTAAATTAATAGTGGGTGGTACAAAGGCTGAACTAGGAATTACAGAACAGGACTTTTTTGCTACCATTTATGATATTGATTTATCTAATGGAAATGTGAATTCTCAAATTCCACTTGACACAAGTACCTTTGGAATTTCTGATCCTTTTGCACAACCTGTAGAAGTGAGATCTATTTCTTCTACAAAAAATTCCCGGTATGCTTTTTTAACTCATAAAGAAGTTGGAACTATCAATCAAGATTTCAATGCTTGTAATTCAAGTGTTGAACCATCTTTTATAGTGAGTAATACCGAAGAATTAGGATATAAATGTGAAAATTTTTTATCTGCCTCTCAAAATGGTGGTGGTTTAAAAGCTATTGCTTCTAATGACAACTATATTTATACACATAAGGGGGATGAAATTTTACAATGGGATGTAAATACTGGAGCATTATTAAATACTGTTAGTTTACCTAGTGGTAGCTCAGGAAATGACATCATTTTTGGTAAATTAATGGTTCATTGTAGTGGATTAGATGTTGATGCAGCAGGAAATGTATATGCTGGTTCAATGAATAGAGTAGTAAAATTTGATGCTAATTTAAATATCATTTCACAAATACCTACTACAGACAACTTTACTGTATATGATGTAAGTGTAAACTCAAATGGCGAGGTGATTGCGGGAGGTGCAATACAAGATAACGGAACTTCAACAGGAAGAGGTGGTAGAATAGAATCCATCAATATGAGTGCTGGAGGACAATACACTCTCGTTTGTTGTAATACAAATATTTGTCCCGTTAGTTCTTTATGTACTTCTGATTCACCAGTTACATTTGAAGCTAGTCAAGCAGGTGGGACATGGTCATCAAATCCTGCAACAGGAGCACTTAATGCTGGAGCAGGCACTTTTGACCCTTCTGTTGCTACACCAGGTATTTATACGATTACTTACACCTTGGCATGTGGTACAAGTTCATTTGATTTAGCAGTGGGCACTTGTAGTGCAATGGATGTTTGTATGGAAACAAATGGTGATTTAACTGTAAATGGAGGTTCTGGTCCTTACACTTGGGCTGAGCAAGTTTTTGTTCAAGATTGCGGAGGATGTATAGTTGGATGTAACCTTCCAGCTGGATGTGCTGTGATGGTTCCAGATTGGAGTGATTTTGGAAATGGAGTTACTGTAACTCCTCCAGGAGGAGCTGACACAGTTCGTGTAACAGATGGCGTTGGTAATACATTAGTTATAAATGGATTAGGAACTTTACCTTCTTGTAGTGCAAGTTGTGATGCAACTATTACTCAAGCAGGTCCATTCTGTGATAATGCATCACCGGTAACTCTTTCTGCCGCAGAAACAGGTGGAACATGGAGTGGTACTGGTATCACAAATACTTCAACAGGAGCTTTTGATCCAGCTACGGCTGGAGCCGGAAGTCATGTTATAAGCTACAACCTAACATGTGGAGATAACGATACAATGACCATTGTAGTAAACCCTTCACCTAATACCGGTTCTGATGGTGCAATAACACTTTGTACAACTGATTCACCTGTAGATTTATTTGGTGAATTAGGAGGTTCTCCAAACTCTGGAGGATCATGGAGTCCGGCTATAAATTCAGGAACAGGAGTTTTTGACCCAAGTATCGATGCTGGAGGGACTTATACCTACACAGTAACTAATTCTTGTGGTACATCTAGTAACAATGTTGTTGTAACAGTAACATCAAATCCAAATCCTGGGACAAATGGAGTAGCTCAATTATGCTCTAATGCCACATCTATTAATTTATTTGATAGTTTAACCGGAACACCTGATGCTGGTGGAACTTGGTCTCCTGTATTAAATTCAGGAACTGGAGTTTTTGACCCTACTATTGATGCAGGCGGAACTTATACTTATACATTAAATGCTTGTGGTGGTGGAACTCTTACTGCTGAAGTTCAAGTAACAATTATTCCGAGTTTATCACCTGGAACAAATGGAGTAGCTCAACTTTGTGCAAATGCTTCCAGCATCAATTTATTTGATAGTTTAACCGGAACGCCTGATGGTGGAGGCACTTGGTCTCCTGCTTTAAACTCAGGAACTGGCATTTTTGACCCTACTATTGATGCGGCTGGAACTTACACCTATACTGTGATAGGTTGTGACGGAAGTAATTTAACAGCTGATGTTGAGGTAACAATTAACCCTATAGCGAATGCAGGAATAGATGGTGCTCTTTCCATTTGCCCTACTGATGCAGCTACTGATCTTTTTGGACAATTAACCGGTTCGCCTAATGCTGGAGGCACTTGGTCTCCTGCAATGAACTCAGGAACCGGGGTTTTCGACCCAAGTATCGATGTAGGGGGAACTTATACTTATACAGTAACCAATTCTTGTGGTTCCGATAATAGTGATGTTGTTGTAACGGTTACTTCAAACCCAGACCCAGGAACAAATGGAGTAGCTCAACTTTGTGCAAATGCTTCGACCATTAATTTATTTGATAGTTTAACCGGTACTCCTGATGCTGGTGGAACTTGGTCGCCTATATTAAATTCAGGAAGTGGGATATTTGATCCTTCTATTGATGCGGCTGGAACATACACCTACACATTAAATGCATGTGGTGGTGGAACTCTTACTGCTGAAGTTCAAGTAACAATCAATCCTGCTCCAAATGCTGGTATTGATGGTGCAATAACTCTTTGTACTACTGATGCAGCAACGAATTTATTTGGACAATTAACCGGATCACCTGATGCTGGTGGAACATGGTCTCCTGCAATGAACTCTGGAACTGGAGTTTTTGACCCAAATATCGATGCAGGGGGAACTTATACTTATACAGTAACCAATTCTTGTGGTTCCGATAATAGTGATGTTGTTGTAACGGTTACTTCAAATCCAGACCCAGGAACAAATGGAGTAGCTCAACTTTGTGCAAATGCTGCTACTATTAATTTATTTGATAGCTTAAACGGAACACCTACTAGTGGAGGGGCTTGGTCTCCTGCTTTGAATTCTGGAACAGGTGTTTTTGACCCAGCTATAGATGCTGCTGGCACTTATACCTATGCATTAAATGCATGTGGTGGTGGAACTCTTACAGCTGAAGTTCAAGTAACAATCAATCCTGCTCCAAATGCTGGTATTGATGGTGTAATAACTCTTTGTACTACTGATGCAGCAACGAATTTATTTGGACAATTAACCGGCTCACCTAATGCTGGAGGCACTTGGTCTCCTGCGATGAACTCTGGAACAGGAGTTTTTGACCCAAGTATAGATGCTGGAGGGACTTATACTTATACTGTAACCAATTCTTGTGGTTCTGATAATAGCAACGTAGTTGTTTCGGTAAACCCTTGTACTGTACCAACGGCATTATTTAGTGCAAGTGATGATACTATTTGTGCTGGTGAGTGTGTTACATTTACTGACCAAAGTACAGGTGCTACCTCATGGCAATGGACATTCAACGGAGGCACACCTTCTTCATCAAATCAACAGAATCCCGGTGATGTTTGTTTTGCAATTGATGGAACTTATACTATAGAATTAGTTGCTACTAACACTTTTGGTTCTGATACATATACAAGCACCCTTACTGTTCATCCTACACCAATAGTAGATGCCGGTTCTGACGTAATTATCAAACTTAACGAAAGTACTCAACTTAATGCAAGTGGTTCGACTGGTAACTTTGTTTGGACACCTCCTACTGGTTTAGATTGTACTAACTGTCCTAATCCAATTTCGAGCCCTGAAGAAACAATTACTTATACAGTTATTGTTTCTGACCCAAATGGTTGTACTGCAACTGATGATATAACTGTATTTGTTGAATACGAAAATGTAATTTTTGTTCCAAACATATTCTCTCCGAATGGCGATGGTCAAAACGACATTTTATTTGTAAGAGGTAAAGGAGTACAAGAATTAAAATTCTTTATTTATGACAGATGGGGTGAAAAAGTTTTTGAAACGACAGATTTAGATATAGGTTGGGATGGAACTTTTAGAGGGAAAGAAATGAATAAAGCTGTTTTTGTTTACTATTTAGAAGCAACCTTTATTGATGGAGAAGAAGTAAAACAAAAAGGAGATATCACATTAGTTAAATAATAAAGATTATGAAAAGATTATTATTCACATTATTATCTACTTCATTTTGCATCAATTTGATGGCACAAGATGTACACTTCACTATGTATGATGCAATGATAGTAACAACCAACCCAGCTTCAACAGGGGTTTATAATGGTGACTTTAGAGGTGTATTAAATTACAGAAGCCAATGGGGTAGTATTGGTAATCCATACAAAACCTATTCAGTAATGATAGATGGAGGTTTAATGAAAAGTAAATGGAAAAATGGATACATTGGTATTGGATTGGGTGCTTATAAAGATGTAGCTGGTGAAACAAAGTTTGGTACCACTAAATTAAATTTTGCAATATCTAGTGTATTATTTTTAGATGATTATAATTCTGCTTCTATAGGTTTTTTAGCATCTTGGGCTCAAAACAGCATAAGTGATGAAAATTTAAGATGGGATAATCAGTTTGATGGACAAACTTATGATCCAACTGCTCCTAGCTTAGAAAGTTTTCAATTTGAAAATTCATCATATGTAGATTTTTCTGCAGGAGGTATGTGGGCTTATGGAAAAGGAACCAAAACACTTAGCTCTATGGATAATTTCACTATGCAGGCAGGTTTTTCTTTTTACCACGTAACAAGACCAAGTAGACAAATTGAATTTGGTGATTTAGATAGACTTTATTCTCGTTTAGCCCTTCATACAGAATCATTCATTGGGTTATATAATTCAAAATGGGGAGTTAAACCTAAATTATTTGTTTACATGCAAGGACCAGCTAGAGAAATTTCAACCGGTATTCTTGCAAGATACATGATAAAAGAAGAATCAAAATACACTGGAATGTTTAAGGAAATGGCTGTATCATTTGGAACATATTACAGATTTGGAGATGCATTTGCTCCTTCAGTTGAATTTGAATTATCTGGCTTAGCTATCGGATTTTCTTACGATATGAATATTTCAAAATTATCTTCTGCTACGGGTGGAAGTGGTGGTCCGGAAATGTATATTAAATATGTTGCTGCCTCGTTTGGGTATGGAAGAGGAACAAGATCTAATGCAAGATTTAACTAAGGTAAATACAACATGAGACTGTTTTATATTATTCTTTTTTCACTATTCTTTTATTTAAATTGTTTTAGTCAAGGTAATGTTGCTTTTGAAAAATCAAATTTCAAAAGCAATCCTACCGGACTAAAAGCTGCAATAATTAGTATTAAGGAAGGGGATTTTAAGTATAACACCCATTTATATAATGAAGCTTTAGAGAAATATTTATCTGCCAATCAATTTAATCCAAGTAATGCTGAATTAAATGCAAAAATTGGTGATTGTTATTTACATACTTCTGAAAAATCAAAAGCTATTGATTATTTTAAAAAAGCTTATGAATTAGACAAAAATATTGATGGATATTATATTTACTCTTATGCAAAATCTTATCATATTAACGAGGAATTTGATGAGGCTATAAAACTGTATCGAACTGCTAAATCTAAAGGAAGTAATTTTGATAGAGATTTATCTGCAAATTGCGACCACAAAATTAAAGAGTGCACTTTTGCTAAAAAATTGGTAACTACTCCTGTAAATGTTAAAATAGAAAACCTTAACACTGCTATCAACACAGAAAATGAAGAATATGTCCCTGTGATTACTGCTGATGAATCTGAGATTTATTTTACCTCCAGAAGAAAGGGAAATACTGGTGGGAATATGGACATGGCATTAGGAGATTATTACGAAGATATTTATTATTCAAAAAAAGAAAATGGAGAATGGAGTGAGGCAGAAAATATAGGTAGTCCTGTAAATTCTGAATTTCATGATGCTACTGTGGGACTTTCTCTTGATGGTCAAAAATTGTTTATCTATAGAGATAATAAAAAGGGAATTGGAAATATTTTGATGGCTGAAAAAAAAGGTAAGAAATGGAAAGACCCTGAAGAATTACCAGAACCGATTAATTCAAAAAATCAAGAAACTTCAGCTTGTTTTTCACCAGACGGAAACACTATCTATTTTGTAAGTAATAGACCTGATGGAATTGGAGGAAAAGACATTTACAAGTCTACTAAAAACAAAGATGGGAAATGGGGCGAAGCTGAGAACTTAGGTCGTACTATTAATACTATTGACGATGAAGACGCAGTTTTTCTCCATGCCGATGGTAAAACTCTTTATTTTAGCTCTAAGGGACACAAAACAATGGGTGGCTATGACATTTTTAAAAGTACTTATGAAAAAGGAAAATGGTCAACTCCAGAAAACATAGGCTACCCAATTAATACTGCTGACGATGATGTTTGCTTTGTATTAACTGCAAGTGGAGAGTATGGATATTATACTTCAGCCAAACTAGATGGAAAAGGGAAAAGAGATATCTACCGTGTTTCTTTTATTGATGAATTAAACAAACCTAAATTAACCTTATTAAAAGGGGTAATTACAGATAAAAAAACGGGAGAACCTCTTGTAGCTTCTATTGAAATTTATGACAACAATGAAGATAAGCAAGTTGGAACATTTGAATCTAATAGCGCCTCCGGTAAATATATGATATCATTACCTGCTGGAAGAGATTATGGTATTAGTGTAAAAGCTCAAGGTTATTTATTTTATTCAGATAATTTTAACATTCCTGATACGGCTGCCTTTCAGGTTATTGAAAAAAATGTTGCTTTAGAAAAATTAGAAAAAGGGAAAAAAGTAGTGCTTAAAAATATTTTTTACGATTACAATAAAGCAAGCTTAAGACCATCTTCTTTTAATGAACTAAACAAAGTAATAGAACTTCTTGACCATAATCCTAATATGAAAATTGAAATTTCTGCACATACAGATTCAAGAGGAAGTGATGCCTATAATGATAAGCTTTCTCAAGCTCGTGCTCAATCATGTGTGGATTATTTAGTTCAAAAAAACATTCCTACTAGTAGATTAATTGCTAAAGGATATGGCGAAAAACAATTAATGATTACTGATGATTTAATTGAAAAATTAGCAACCGAAGCTGAGAAAGAAGAAGCACATCAACAAAACAGAAGAACAGAGTTTAAAATAATTGAATATTAGTTTAAACTTGTAAATTGTTTTTTGATTTTGAAAAAGTATTTAGGCATATTTCTATTTTGCGTCTTAGTTGTTCCATTTATGGGCACCTTTATTTGGCTTCATTTTCAAAAAAAATCTATCAAGAGAACGGTAAAGCATGAAATAATTAATTCCATTAGTAAATCAGATTTAGCATTCATTAAACTTTCAAAAGTTGAAGCAGAGGAAGAACTAGATTGGGAACATTCTAAAGAATTTGAATTCAAAAACAACATGTATGATGTTGTGTATACAGAAACTACTTCCGATTCTGTCTTTTATTGGTGTTGGCTAGACAAGAAAGAAACTCAATTAAATATTCTATTAGCTGAACTTGTCAAGAATACTTTTGGAAACAATCAAAACAAGAAGAAAAATGAAAAAGCATTAATTGATTTTTGCAAATCACTTTATTTTTATGAATTAAGTAATCTAAAATTGGATATTCCAAATTATTGTTATTTCTATTCTGATAATTATTTTGACAATTATTATTCAATCAAACCCAATCCTACCTCTCCACCTCCAAGATTGAGTTAAACAATTTATTATAACTGCATTTTATTTGTTTAATTCAAATTAATATAAAACATGAAAAAGATGATTCTTTTTTGTGTTGTATTGTATATAACAATTCCTGCAATTGGACAGGTAATCTCTGTGAAAAGCAACACAACACAAAAACCATTAGAATTGGTTACTATTAGCTGCGACCAACCAAAACTAATGGTAATTACTAATAGTCTAGGTGAGGCAGAGATAAGTTCGTTTAAAGAACTCGACATAATTGCATTCCGCCTCTTAGGATATAAAAGTATTATTAAAACTTACCAAGAAATTGAGGCTGCTGGATTCCAAATATTTATGGAACCCACTCATTTTGATATGGATGTGATTACTATTTCTGCGACCAAATGGAATCATTCACAAAATGACATTACTCAAAAAGTATCTCTAATTTCTAGTAAAGAAATAGCTCTACAAAACCCTCAAACTGCAGCTGATTTATTGAATGCTTCGGGAGAAGTATTCATCCAAAAAAGTCAACAAGGGGGTGGAAGCCCAATGATTCGAGGTTTTTCAACCAATAGATTACTATATGTTGTCGATGGTGTACGAATGAATACAGCCATTTTTAGAAGCGGTAATTTACAAAATGTAATTTCACTTGACCCTTTTAATATGGAGCAAACCGAAGTTTTATTTGGACCAGGTTCTGTTATCTATGGAAGTGATGCTATAGGTGGCGTGATGAATTTTAAGACGCTAACTCCTCAAATGTCATTAACTGAAAAACCATTAATTAAAGGAAGTACCTTAGCAAGGTATTCTTCTGCAAATAATGAAAATACAGGTCATTTTGATGTAAACATAGGTTGGAAAAAATGGGCTCTAATCTCAAGTGTTAGCTCTAATAAATTTGGAAACCTAATAATGGGAAGTAATGGCCCAACTGAATACCTAAGACCCTTTTACGTTGAACGACAAGACAGTATTGATGTTGTTGTGACCAATAAAAATCCATTAGAACAAAAACCATCGGGTTATACCCAAATCAATATGATGCAAAAAATTAGGTTTAAACCAAACGATAAATTGGATATTCAATATGGTTTTCATTATTCTGAAACTTCAAATTATGATAGGTATGATAGACATATTAGATATAAAAAAGGACTTCCAAGGTATGGAGAGTGGTATTATGGTCCTCAAAAATGGATGATGAATAATCTATCTATTGAACATACTGGAAATAATTTTATTTACAGTCAAATGACAATAAGATTAGCCCATCAATTTTTTGAAGAAAGTAGAATAAGTAGAGATATCAATAAAAATAATAGAGAAATAAGAACTGAAACCGTTAATGCTTACTCTGCCAATCTTGACTTCAATAAGTCATTAGGTAAAAAAGATGAATTATTCTATGGTATAGAGTTGGTTTACGACGACGTAACATCTACAGGACTTGATCAAGATATTTCTACCAATAAAATAATAGAAGGACCTGCAAGATACCCAAAAGCATCATGGGCTTCATATGCAGCCTACTTAACTAATCAGTTTCACCCATTTGAAAAATTAATGATTCAATCAGGTATTCGTTACAATCAATATCTTTTAGATGCAAAATTTGACACCACATTTTATCCTTTTCCTTTTGAAACAACAAGCATGAATAACGCTGCAATTACCGGTAGTTTTGGTTTTGTTTATAGACCGACAGAAAAATGGGTGATTAGTTCAAATGCATCTACAGGGTTTCGTTCTCCAAATGTTGATGACATGGGAAAAGTATTTGATTCTGAACCAGGATCTGTTGTAGTTCCCAACCCCAATTTACATGCTGAAAATGCATACAATGTTGATTTTGGGATTGCTAAAGTTTTTGATGATGTTGTAAAAATAGATTTTACAGGGTATTACACTTTACTTAAAGATGCTTTAGTAAGAAGAGACTTCACACTAAATGGAAAAGACAGTATATTGTATGACGGAACACTAAGTAAAGTACAAGCCATACAAAATGCAGCACAAGCAACGGTTTATGGAATACAAACAGGAATTGAAGTAAAATTACCTTACGGATTTAGTTTATCATCTCGATTTAATTACCAAAAAGGTGAAGAAGAATTAGATGATGGAACCATTAGTCCATCAAGACATGCTGCCCCTTGGTTTGGAACATCTAAATTAACCTATACTAATGAAGATTTAATGCTTCAATTCTATGTTAATTATAGTGGAGAAAGAAAATTTGAAGAAATGCCTGAAGAAGAAAAAGGAAAAAATTATTTATATGCAATTGATGCTAACGGAAATCCTTTTTCACCATCTTGGTACACTTTGAATTTTAAAGTCTCATACCAATTTAATAAAAACTTTATGGTAAACGGAGGAATTGAAAATTTAACAGATATAAGATACAGACCATATAGTTCGGGATTAGTTGCTCCAGGAAGAAATTTTATTTTATCGATGAAAGCGATATTTTAACAAGTTAGAATACTAATTTTTTAAAACTTTTGAAATTTAAAAATCAAATTCTTATTTTACCTTTAGATGGTAGAATTAACTAAGTGTTTAGTTTTATAGTTTGTATAGTTTATAAAAGTCCCGCAATTGCGGGACTTTTATTTTTTATCAAAAATTGCCGTTCCTCAAATTGCACTATAATTTATTATTGAACTAGCGTATTTTTTTATACCTTAGTATTGGTTTAAATGTGAGGTATGAAATCTCTTTTACTTTCTATTTTTTTACTTATTTCTAATTTGGTATTTTGCCAAGATTGGTTTCCTTTTCCTGTTGGACAAAGAAGTTATTTTGAAAAATATGAACAATATAATAACCCACCAATTATACCTACTGACACAACAATTCAAAGCTATGAAATTGATAGTGTTTTAATATCTGGAAGTAAATCTACTTATTACTTCAACTATAAAAATCCCAATCTTATTAACTGTTACAAAGATATTTTAGATTTTCATTCATCGGCAAATTTAACTCCTCAGTTTAATGACCATCACTTACCTGATTCGTTAATTACCAACTTAGATTCGCTATGGATGTATTTTCCTTTAGATTCATTACCATTATTAATAATACCCTCAGCAAACCCTGGAGATAGTTGGTTTTCAGATTATAATGGTTCTAACTACAACAAACTAAAATTTACATGTGATAATAAGTTTTTTGGAAACATTTTAAATGTATTAGATTCGATTAAAATAATTTCAGTTCAAACATATCTTGATAGTTTTCCCGTTGTATCCCCTTTCAATTCAAAAAAATTAATACTATCGAAAAACTACGGATTGAAAGATTTTTTCCCCTATGATAGTAAATTAATTGGATTCAAAAACAGCATAATTTCTGAAGGTTTTAACGAACCCGATTTACAAGAATATTTTAATTTAATTGCTAGTGATGTTTTAATATGGAAACATGTTAGCGATGCTGGCTTTTTTGACCCTGAAGTTATAACTTATTACAAAGATTCGATAATAGCTGTCAATTCATCACCACTTAATGTCTCATATTCAGTTATAAGAACCAACCAAAATGGCTCAATCAATAACTATACTTACAATTATAATTATAGTGATTTGGAAGGTTTATTTGTTGGGACTTGTTCGTTTACAAATCAAATAAATTCTAATACAATATTAAGTTCAGGTGCTATTAATGAAACTTCCCCTTTGTATTATGATGCAAATGGATATGTTAATAGAGCTTTTATTTTAAGCTACGCTCAAGAAATGAACCCTTGTGAGTTAATGCCTAACTATGATTTCTCTCTTTGCATTTTAATTAATAGTAAATACGGCATTTACTCAAGGTATGATTCCTTTGGAGTTGATGAATCTTATCAAAGCTGGACAATCGAAGGTTCCGTTATTGATGGAATACAAGAAGGAATTTTATGGAATGATATTGTCACATCAATTGAATCAAACAGTTCCATTTTTGAATACACTATTTATCCTAACCCTGTACAAAAAAACAACACCATTCAAATTGAAGGAACAGACTTAGAAAAAGCGGAGATAATAAATCTTCAAGGAAAAATTGTTTATCAATCAGAATTAACAAACAATCAATTAAATATCAATATTAATCAAGGAATTTACTTCTTAAAAGTAACCAACTCAAAAGGCATCAATACAAGTAAAAAGCTTATCGTTAATTAAACAAACTCGTCTGATTTGGGTTAATAGGTCTAGGAATTAATTTTTGACCAACATCATGCTTCAATAACAATTCAAACAACTTAACAGTTGCCAAAGCATCACCTGACGCTCTATGTCTATGCTCTAAAACAATTCCTAACTCATCGCACAATTTACCTAAGCTATAAGATTGCATTCCGGGAATTAACTGTCTGCTAAGCTTAACAGTACAAAGCTTTTTGCGCTTGTAATCATAACCCAACTTTTTAAACTCAGCACGAATAAAACCATAATCAAAGTCTACATTATGAGCAATAAAAATACAATCTCTTGTAATGTCCACTATATTTTTAGCTACTTCAAAAAATTTAGGTGCTGTTGCCACCATTTCATCTGTAATTCCCGTTAGTTTTTTAACATACCAATCTATCTTCAATTCCGGATTAATAAGAGTTACATATTCATCAACAACTTTTACCCCATCATGTTTGTAAATAGCTATTTCGGTTATCTTACCTTGCTTATGATTTCCTCCAGAGGTTTCTATGTCGATTATTGCGTACAAGCAACAAAAATAATTATTTAAGAAATGATGTTTTTATTTTCTACACTGATTTCAGAACCTTCGGCTAAAAACACGGAAGCGGGTTTCTGTTCACTTAAAAATGAAAATTCTTCTCCGTACACCATCCCAAAATCAACACTAATATTTGCTTTTTGAACAGGATATACACCCCAACTTGGATGCTTTACTTCATACTCTGTTGTCTGTCTATTTTTAAATTTTGAATAACCCCAATAATGTTCGGCAATAAAAAACTCCATAGTCCCTTCTTTTAAAGGTGTTTCCATATTTTTAGCCTCCAGCAAAATGCTATTTTCATAATTGTCTTTATACCAAGTATAACTCACTTTCAACTCATTCCCATCTTCTTGCCAATCGTGTTTCATTGACATCGTTTCATAATGTTCTTTGTAAACTTTATTAGCTACCCATGTAATAATTAGTTTTGGAACAATTTCTTTAATAAAAACCACTCCTCTTTTTTCTTCTCCTTGCTCAGTTTTATATTTTACATAAAATCGAAGATTTACTTCTTCAAAATTGATGTGACCGGGAAGTTTACACCCTTTAACTTGTGTATTTAAAAACATAAAACCTACCAAACTCACATAACATTTGCCTTGCCATAAATCAAGCTCAGTTTTATAAGGAACATACTCCTTTAGTAATTCTTGATTAACTTCATAGTTAATCATTGCTAACTTTCTCCATTCAGCTTTTAAAAAAGAGCCCATTTATTCTAAAAATTTGTTTTTAATAGATTCTGTTGGAATAATACATGATTCTCCTTTCATAATTTTTTTTCGATTGGCAGCAATTAAATCATAAAACCAATCTCTAATCAACTTTGGAATCATCATAAAAACAAAAGCGAACTGATAAATTCCTTTTAATTCTTTAGTTACATAAAGTGCAGCTGAAGATTTTGTTTTAGCACAATCATCTTTTATCAATACAACCGTACTTAAATCAGGTTCTAAATGATGTTTTTCAAGTAATTCTTTTCCTTTTATCGATTGCAAAGAAGCAAATCGAAACCTATCTTTTTTATCCCTTTCAATAACAAATTTCACCCAAAAACTGCAAAAATTACAATCGCCATCAAATAATAATATTAGGTGATTTTGATTCATTTTTCCAACAACTTTTTGAATGCTTCAGTAATAGTAGGATAATTGAAAGTAAAGTTATTATCCAAAAGTTTTTTAGGAACAAAGTTGACACTATCTAATAATAAGGAAGGTTCTGTATCCAACAAAACAGCACCTAATTTTACTCCAAATTTTGGAGCTGGTAATCCAAACGGAGCTTCCATTTGTTTTCTTAACTCCTTCATCAAATCTTTATTAGAAATAGGTTGATTAGTTGAAAAATTAACTATTCCTTCTATTTCTTTTTTAATGATAAATTTAACTGCTTCAACAGCATCATCAATATGTATCCATGAAATCATTTGTTTGCCATCCCCTACTTTTCCTCCTAAAAACAATTTGGTGATTTTTTTCCAAACAGGAAAAACTCCTCCATCTTTTCCAAGAATTAAAGAAATACGCATTGCCACTCTTTTAGTTTTAGGTAGTTCATTTTCAAAAAAAGCTTTTTCCCATTCTATAGCCATTTGAGCTAAAAAATCATCTTTAAAAACCTCATCTTCTTCCGTATTTGGAACATCTGCAGTTTGATACATGGCTCCAGCGCTTGCATTCATCCATATTTTAGGAGGTTTTTCTAACTTATAAATCGCTTCTGCTAAAACTTTAGTTGAATCTGTTCTTGATGATAGCAGCTCTTTTTTGTTTTCTTCTGTAAATCGACAATTAATTGATTTTCCCGTTAAATTAATTAGAACAGTTGCTCCATTTAATTCATCCACCCATTCTCCAATTGTTTTCGCATCCCAATTAATGTATTGAACACCCTCTTTTAGCTTAGATTCGCTTCTCGTCAGAACAACAACTCGGTAAGTCTTTTTAAAATATTCAACCAAATGATTTCCAAAAAAACCACTACCTCCAGCAATAATCATTTTAGGTAAAGAATTCATGTTATAAAATTAAGGCTTATTGTGTAATAAATATGACAAATAACACTTTTCACTTCATCTAACAACCTTATATTTGTTGCTCAATTAGAGGCAATGCAAGAAAGACTAAGAGATAACCGAAAAACAGAAGAAATTAGAGCGAAAGTAAGAGAAACCCATTTAAAAGTTTCTGACTTTATTTACCCTCTTTTTATTGAAGAAGGAGAAAACATCAAAAAAGAAATTGCTTCCATGCCGGGTATTTTTCGTTACTCTTTAGATCGAATCAATGAGGAATTGGATGAAGTAATGGAATTAGGGATTAAATCAGTTATCCTTTTTGGTATTCCTTTACATAAAGATGCCGAAGGAACTGAAAGCTGGAATCCTGATGGAATTATTCAAAAAGCGATTACCCAGATTAAAAAAGACTATCCTGCGCTTCAAGTAATTGCAGACGTTTGTTTCTGTGAATATACTGATCATGGTCACTGTGGTGTATTGTGCAATCATGATGTAGACAATGATTTAACTTTAAATAATTTAAGAAAACAAGTTTTAGCTCAAGCTAAAGCTGGAGTTGATATGGTGGCCCCATCGGGAATGATGGATTTTGCAGTAAGAGAAATTAGAGACGAATTAGATAAAAATGGGTTTGAGCACATTCCTATTATGGGCTATTCTGTAAAATATTGCTCGTCTTATTATGGTCCATTTAGAGATGCTGCTGATTCTGCTCCAAGTTTTGGAGACAGAAGAACTTACCAAATGGATTTTGCAAATAGAAATGAAGCCATCAAGGAAGCGCAAGCTGATGTTGATGAAGGAGCTGCCATTTTAATGGTAAAACCTGCACTATCTTATTTAGATATTATTAGAGATTTAAAAAATAATTTTGATCTACCCATAGCAGCTTACAATGTAAGTGGAGAATATTCGATGATTAAAGCTGCAGGCAAAAATGGATGGATTGACGAACAAAAAGTTATGATGGAAACCTTGCTCTCTATAAAAAGAGCTGGTGCCGATATCATAATTACTTATTTTGCCAAAGAGGCATCCAAAATATTGAATAACTAAAAGAGCGAGGGAGAATGAACGAATGGAGCGAAATATGGAATAACTAGCCAAGTTGGGAAAGTTAAGTGTGAAAAAGTTATGTAATATTTGGCATTCGTTCTTGAGTTTTTGGTTCTTTTTTGTCAAGAAAAAAGAACATTAGTAAAAATACAAAACTGATTCCGGGTCAAACCTGGAATGACGATAAAGGAAAAAGATGAATAATACAAAGTCAAAAGAACTATTTCAAAAAGGACAAGAACATTTAGTTGGAGCAGTAAATTCTCCCGTTAGAGCTTTTAATTCAGTTGGTGGGAATCCGTTATTCATGGAGAAAGCTCATGGAAGCAAAATTTATGACGTTGATGGAAATGAATACATCGACATGGTGCTTTCTTACGGCCCAATGATTATCGGTCATGGAAATGAAAAAGTAATTGAAGTCGTTCAAAAACAAGTTTGTACCGGTTTTACTTTTGGTGCAAGTACAGAGAATGAAATTAAATTAGCTGAAATGGTTTGCAACGCATTTCCGGGTATGGACAAAGTTAGATTTGTTAACTCAGGAACAGAAGCTGTTTTAAGTGCGATTCGTTTAGCAAGAGCATTTACTAGTAAAAATCACATCATCAAATTTGCCGGTTGTTATCATGGACATTCTGACGCATTGTTAGTAGCTGCTGGTTCAGGATTAGCGACTTTAAGTATGCCGGGAAGCAAAGGTGTTCCTGCCGATGCAGTAAAAAACACCTTAATTGCAGAATACAATGATATTGATAGTGTAAAAAAACACATCGCTGAATGTGATGATATTGCAGCTGTTTTTATAGAACCTATTGCTGGTAATATGGGAGTTGTTCTTCCCTCTGATGAGTTTATTAAAGAATTAAGAAAGATTACTAAAGAAAATGGAATTCTTTTAGTGGTGGATGAAGTAATGACTGGATTTCGTTCAAAATTTGGTGGTGCTCAGGAATTATTAGGAATTGAAGCTGATATTACTTGTTTAGGAAAAGTAGTAGGTGGAGGTTTCCCTGTTGGAGCTTATGGTGCAAGAAATGAAATTATGGAAATGGTAGCACCTCTTGGAGGTATGTACCAAGCAGGAACTTTATCAGGAAATCCGGTTGCAATGGCAGCAGGAATTTCAACTTTAGAAGAATTAAAAGCTCAAAATCCTTACGATAAGTTTAATAAACAAGCAGCAATAATTGAAAAAGCATTGTTAGAAGCTGCTGCAGAAAACGGGATTGAATTAACTGTCAACAGATTTGGTTCTATGATTAACCCATTCTTTTCAGCAAAAAAAATCACCAATTTTACAGAGGCTCAAGAGTGTGACACTGCAAGATTTACAAAATTTTTCTGGGGGTTGATAGAAAATGGAGTTTACATTCCACCAAGTCAATTTGAAGCATGGTTTTTATGCTCTGTTTTAAGTGATGAGGATATGAATAAAATAATTAACGCAATAAATACAGCCATGAAATTGGCTAAATAAGATATTAAGATGGCAGACTTTAACGATAATTTTTTAAAAGCTTGTAGAAGAGAAGAAACTCCTTATACTCCACTTTGGTTAGCTCGACAAGCAGGTCGTTACCAAAAAGAGTACATGAAAATAAAGGAAAAGTACAGCATTATTGAAATTAGTACCATTCCAGAAGTAAGTGCTGAAGTCACTTTACTTCCCATCAATCAATTTGAATTAGATTCAGCTATTATTTTCTCAGATATTCTAATCCCATTGGGACCAATGGGAATTAGCTTTGAGTACAAAAAAGGCTATGGACCACTAATTCACAACCCTGTTAGAACAGTTGCTGATGTAGAAAAGCTAAAAGTGGTTGACCCGGCAACAGAGATGTGGTACACAGGTAAAGCATTAAACATCTTAAAAGGAGAATTAAATGTTCCTTGTATTGGTTTTGTTGGAGCTCCATTTACATTAGCTAGTTATATGATTGAAGGTGGACCATCGAAGAACTACGAAAAGATGAAAGCCTTTATGTACAACGAACCTAAAGCATGGCATTTATTGATGGATAAATTAGGAACTGTAATGGCTAATTACCTTAACTTTCAAATTGAAAGTGGAGCCATGGCTGTTCAGATTTTTGATAGCTGGGTAGGTGCTTTAGATGTAGAAGATTACAACGAATATGTTTACCCTCATGTAGAAAAAATGGTGCAAGTGGTAAAAAGTAAGTATCCAACCGTTCCTTTAATTTCTATGGGTGTAAACTCTGCTCACTTAATACCAAGCTTACGCAAAGCCAACCCTGATGTAATTGCTATTGATTGGAAAACAGATTTAGCTAAAGTTTGGTCTGATTTAAATTATGAAGTAGCAGTACAAGGAAATTTAGACCCAACTGCTTTGTTTGCTGATTGGAGCATTATTGAAGCTAAAACAAAAAAATTGCTAGATTCAGTTAAAGGAAAACCTGGACACATTTTTAATTTAGGACACGGTATTTTACCGGGAACTCCTGTTGAAAATGTAAAACGATTGTGTGAGTTTGTTCATGAGTATACTAGAAAATAGTTTTGAAAATAAAAATACCATCACAGCTTAATAAAAAAATTGAAGGACTTTCGATTCAGCAAGATGTAATTGAAAATTCTACAAAAGGAGAAAGTGCAAAAATATCTTCAAATTTAATTGGTGTAACTGAGCATCAAGATGGGGAACAAAGAGTAAATCAATTCTTAGCAGTAGAAAACGATTCAATTAAATATATCTCTGCTTTTCCTAGTCCTACTCATTTGTATCTTTCAACTGCAATTGAACTTTATCAGGTTTCTGAACACAGAAAAAATATTAACTTTCTAAAATGTGGAACTAAAACTCATGACGATAAAATTGTTTTACTTGAATTCGAAAATGGATATACACATGAATGTTTCACAGATTACTTTAAAGCAAAAACTACATCAATAATTATGTTAGTTAGTTCTTTAGAAATTTTTATGAATCAACATATTCATCAGAATTATACTTATACATGGAAAGACGAGAAGTGGAATCATGAGAAAATCGAAAACAAGCTATCATTTAATATAAAGTTAGAACATGTTATCCCTGATGCTTGTGATTTGAAAAATTTATGGAAAGAAAATTTTGAAGATTTAAACATTATTAAAAATCTTTATAATCAGAGAAAAGAATTTGTACACCTAAAAACTAAATCTAAAGAAGATTGGAAAAGATACACTGATTCTTTTGACTCTTTAACTAAGTTTGATTTAAAAGAAGCTATTGAAGCTAGTATTACTTTCATGAACACCGTTTCACCTGGTTTTATTGAAATTGAAAATAATCTTTAATATCAACTCATGTTCCCATCTCTCATTTCCAAAAACATCAATCTTCCTGAAAAGAATGTTAAAGCAGTGATCGATTTACTGGAAGGCGGTGCTACTGTTCCTTTTATTGCTCGCTATCGTAAAGACATGACGGGAGGAATGGAAGACATCAATGTGTTTGAAGTTCAGAAGCAACTCGCCAAATTCAAAGAGTTAGAAAAAAGGAAAACACACATTTGTTCGGTAATTGAAGAACAGGGAAAATTAAGCTCCGAACTCAAAACAAAAATTGACGATTGTTGGGATGAAAAAGTGTTGGAAGATATTTATTTGCCTTACAAACCGAAACGCCAAACCAAAGCAGAAGTGGCTCGTCAAAATGGATTGGAAGGCTTAGCCGGTTTCATTATGAAACAAGAGCAACAAAACTTAGGAAGCATCATCGACCGTTTTATTAAAGGAAACATTAAAACAGAAGAAGAAGCCATTGACGGCGCAAAAGACATTATTGCAGAATGGATTAGTGAACGTCAAAATACCAGAGATAGAATACGTAGAATTTTTTATTACGAAGGAGAGTTATTTTCCAAACTCAAAAAAGGAAAAGAACAAGAAGCAGAGAAATATGAATTGTATTTCGATTTTTCTCAAAAGGTGATGCAAGCTCCATCACACAGAGTTTTAGCCATATTAAGAGGAACGGAAGAAGGTTTTTTAAGCTCAGGAATTAAGGTTGACAAAGACAAAATATTAGACTCGATGAATCAATATTTTGTGAAAGGGCATGGTGAAGCTTCTGAAATTGTTGAACAAGCTGTAAAAGATGCTTATCAACGGCTAATAAAACCTGCTATTGAAAACGAATTATTAAAAGAAATAAAACTCAAAGCTGACCAAGAAGCCATCAAAGTTTTTGCTCAAAACATTCGTCAGTTATTAATGGTACCTCCTTTGGGAAGCAAAAATATATTGGCCATCGATCCAGGATTTAAAACAGGTTGTAAGGTGGTTTGTTTAGACAAACAAGGAAACCTAAAACACAACGAAACCATTTTCCCGCATCCTCCACAAAATCAAATGAGTGCTGCTATGAGTAAAATCAGCAGCTTATGCAATTCCTATAAAATTGATGCCATTGCCATAGGAAATGGAACTGCCGGAAGAGAAACAGAACAAATGATGAAAAAAATTCGTTTCTCACAACCAGTTGAAGTTTATACTGTCAACGAAAGTGGCGCTTCCATTTATTCAGCTTCTAACATTGGACGTGAAGAATTTCCTGATTATGATGTAACTGTAAGAGGCTCGGTAAGTATCGGACGACGTTTGATGGATCCCTTAGCCGAACTGGTAAAAATAGAGCCTAAATCAATTGGGGTGGGACAATACCAACACGATGTAGATCAAAATTTATTAAAAACAGAACTCGACCACGTTGTAGAATCTTGTGTAAATCAGGTAGGTGTAAACGTAAATACAGCCAGTAAATATTTATTGCAATATGTGGCTGGTGTTGGTCCAGTGTTGGCAGAAAATATTGTTAATTATAGAACTGAAAACGGACCTTTTGAAACTCGTGAAGAAATTAAAAAAGTTCCAAGAATGGGAGCCAAAGTATTTGAACAGTGCGCTGGATTTTTAAGGGTAAAAGGTAAAAACGTATTGGATAACACATCCGTTCATCCTGAACAATACAAAGCGGTAGAAAGCATTGCTAAGTCTTTAAATAAAAAGGTAGAAGAATTAATTGATGATGAGAACATCATCAATACAAAATTGGATGAAAAACTAGTGAATGAAGTTGGAAAGCTTACTTTACAAGACATTCTTAAGGAGCTAGCAAAACCTGGGTTTGACCCACGCAAAAAAATTCGAAAATTCAATTTTGATGACACTTTAAAAACCATTAACGATGTTCGTGAAGGAATGATTGTTCCAGGCTTAGTAACCAACCTTACCAATTTTGGTGCTTTTGTAGATATTGGTATTAAAGAAAATGGTCTAGTTCACATTTCTCACATCACAGACAGATTTATTTCTAGCCCAATGGAAGAATTAGATTTGAATGACTATGTAAAAGTAAAAGTTATATCAGTTGATATCGCTAAGAAAAGAATTGGGCTCTCTATTAAAGATGCTAAACTTGGATAATGACCATTTTTGCATATTGCCATGGATTCATCTACATGTTTCTCAAAATGGAAGAGTAAGCCCTTGCTGCAACAATAACCGATACTTAGGAAATGTTCAAGAAAACTCCATTGAAAATATTTGGAAAGGTGAAAAATTTGAAGAGTTAAGAGAACAATTCAAAAACAATATCTCTGACAAACGATGTTCTCATTGTTACAATATTGAAGCATCAGGTAAAAAAAGTATGCGTCAAATTTCTAATCAGAAGTATACTCAAGAACTAAACAGAGTAGAAGAAAATAATCCTGAACCTATTTATCTTGATATAAGATTTTCAAACATCTGTAATTTTAAATGTGTTACTTGTTGGCATGGCAACAGCTCTGCTTGGTTCGAAGAAGGAGGTAAAAAAAATGCTTCTAAAAACAGAATAATAAAGGCCTTTACTAACAACTTTGATGAATTACTACATTATTTAGATGATGTAAAAGAAATCTATTTTGCAGGTGGTGAGCCACTAATCATGGAGGAACATTATCAAATCATAGAAGAATTAGAACAGCGTCAATTATTCGATGTGGAATTGAGATACAACACTAATTTTTCTAACTTCAAATTTAAAAACAAGAATGTTTTACATCTCTGGAAAAAATTTAAAAAAGTACACATAAGTGCAAGTGTTGATGCTGCTTTTGAAACAGGAGAACAGATAAGAGAAGGATTTAGATGGAAGGAATTCATTGAAAATCGGAAACAAATGCTGGATATTTGTCCGGAAATATATTTTGAAATTGCACCAACAGTAAGTACTCTTAATATTTTCAACCTTCCTGAATTACATAGAGAATTAGTAACTCAACAACTGTTAGAAATAGATCATATCTATCTCAATTTTTTAGAACGACCTTTTCAGTATAATTTAAAATCATTAAGCTTCACAGAAAAAGAAAAAGCTAAAAAATTAATTGAAAAACATCTCCAATGGCTTATTAAAAACTCTGCGAAAGAAAATATATTAATACAATATAAAACTTTGTTAAATTTTTTGTATTAATGTTAAGATAAGAATCTGATTATCAAGTAATTTTTTATTGGCTGATATGTTTTTTTACCCTAAGTTTGTCTGCGTAATTTTACTTAACCAAATGAAACAATTTACAGCCATATTATTTTCAGCTTTATTGCTAATTAGCTTTAAATCAGATAAAAATGCTTACCAAATTTTTGATCAAAACGGTAAAAAAGTTGGATATGAAAAGTTTGTAAAGAAAATTGCTGAAGCTGATATTATTCTTTTTGGTGAATTACATAACAATCCGATTAACCATTGGTTGCAATACGAAGTAACTAAAGACATTTTTGAGCAATACAACGATTTTTTAGCTTTAGGAGCAGAAATGTACGAAGCTGATAATCAAATCATCATTAATGAATACTTAGGTGGTCATGTAGATTATAAAACTTTTAGCAACGAAGCTAAAGTATGGCCAAATGACGAAACAGATTATAGACCTTTATTGGATTTTGCTTTTAAAAATCAATTAACATTTGTGGCGACAAACATTCCAAGAAGATATGCTAAAATGGTAAGCCAACAAGGTTTTAAAGCTTTTAATCACCTAACCGATGAAGCTAAAAAATACATAGCTCCACTTCCTTTTGAATATGATGAAAAACTACCCGGTTATGTGGAAATTAAAAAAATGATGGGAGGAGGTCACGGACATGGTGGTGTAAGTGGTGAAAATTTAGCGAAAGCTCAAGCTGCAAAGGATGCTACTATGGCTCACTTTATCCTAAAAAATTGGGTAGCCGGTAGAACATTTATTCATTACAACGGAGCCTACCATTCCAATAACTTTGAAGGTATTTTATGGTATTTGAAAAAGACCAATCCTGATTTAAAAGTAGCCACGATAAACTGTGTTGAGCAGAAAGAAATCGAAGAATTATTAGAAGAAAATAAAGCAACTGCTCACTACATTATAGCTACTCCTGAAACGATGACCAAAACTCACTAATCACGTTTAGCTAGTAATTCTTCTTCCAATAACTGACTTTCTTCCCAATCTTGCATAGATTGCTCCAATTGTTTTTTGGTAGCATTATAAGTTGCTAATAAATCATCAGAATAAGAAGAGGGATTCATCAATTGTTGATTAAGTTCTTCAATTTTCAACTCCAACTCTTCTATTTCTTTTTCGAGTTTATTGGTTTTATTTTGAGCTTTACGGATGTCTTTTTCTAACTGCTTTTTCTCTTCATAAGTCAGTTGATTATTTGAAACTTCTTTTTCCTTTTTCTCTACTTTTTTCTCTACCTGCTCAAATTCACGAATGGTTTCTACTTTTTTAGATTTTAAGAACTCATATACTCCTCCTAAGAATTCTTTCACTTGACCGTCTTTAAACTCATACATTTCTTCCACTAATCCATCTAAAAAATCCCTGTCGTGAGAAATCACAATTAAAGTCCCATCGTATTTCATCAAAGCTTCTTTCAATACTTCTTTAGAACGAATATCCAAGTGATTGGTAGGCTCATCCAATACTAATAAATTTACAGGCTCTAACAATAACTTACATAAAGCAACCCTTGCTCTTTCTCCCCCTGATAAAACTTTTATTTTTTTATCTGCATCTTCACCACCAAACATAAAAGCACCCAACAAACTTCTCACTTGTTTCCTAATTTCTCCATGTGCTACCTGGTCAACAGCCTCAAATACAGTTAATTCTTTATTTAATTCTTCTGCTTGATTTTGGGCAAAATATGCCAAGTTTACATTGTGACCAATTTTCAGTTCTCCTTCATGTTCCAGTTCTCCCACTAAAATTTTAGTCATGGTCGTTTTTCCTTCTCCATTTTTACCCACAAAAGCTATTTTCTTTCCTCTTTCTATATAAAAATTAGCATCACTAAACACTCTTTTGTCACCAAAAGCTTTTCCTAAGTGATGAGCCTCCACTACCACTTTACCTGACCTGGGTGCTGGAGGAAAATAAAAACGCATTGCCGTGTTATCTTCCTCATCTATTTCAATTCGGTCAATTTTATCGAGCTGTTTGATTCTACTTTGTACCTGAACAGCCTTGGTTGCTTTGGAGCGAAATCGTTCAATAAATTTTTCAGTATCAGCAATTTGTTTCTGTTGATTGGTGTAAGCTGCTAATTGTTGCTCTCTTCTCTCTTTTCTTTGTTCTAAATATTTAGAATAATAGGTTTTGTAATCGTAAATTTTGCCTAAAGAAATTTCAATGGTACGATTGGTTACCCCATCCAAAAAAGCTTTATCGTGAGAAATTAAAACTACAGCCCCCGGATATTCTTTCAAAAAATCTTCCAGCCACTGAATAGACTCAATATCCAAATGGTTAGTAGGCTCATCGAGTAATAGAAGGTCCGATTTTGTTAAAAGAATTTTAGCTAATTCAATACGCATTCTCCAACCACCGCTAAATTCATCTGTCAATCTTTCAAAATCCTTAGGTGTAAAACCCAAACCTTTAAGTACGGTTTCTATCTCAGCTTCGATATTAAATCCACCTAGTAGTTGTAATCGTTCATTGTAATCATTCAAATGATTCAACAAATCCATATAACTTTCCGATTCATAATCGGTACGAGTAGCAAGTTGGTGATTGATATCATCAATTTTATCATTGATTTTATTTACCTCGTCAAAAACCATTTTTGCCTCCTCCATTACTGTTCTACCTTGCACAAAATCCATATCTTGAGGTAAATAACCAACCGTAAAATCTGCAGGAAAAGAAACATTGCCTTCATCAGGATCGTACAAACCTGCAATAATTTTTAGCATAGTAGATTTACCAGCACCATTTTTCCCCACTAAACCAATTCTATCTTGCTTATTGATTAAGAATGATACTTTATTAAATAAATATCGTTCTCCAAAATTGACTGTTAACTCATTAATTCCAACCATGGCGCAAAATTAGTTAAACTAAAGTGACTTTTATCAATTTCCAATCTTTGCTTTTTGAGTAACTTTGAAGTATCATAAAACTTATTCAATGCCCAATCTTATTTCTAGTGTTTTGCAATTAAAATGTCCTAAATGTAGAGAAGGAGATTTGTTTTGCAATAAAAGCTCATACCAATACAAAGGCTTTTTTGACATGCCAAAAAAATGTACTAAATGTGGTCAAGATTTTGAAATTGAAACCGGTTTTTATTATGGAGCAATGTATGTTAGTTATGCATTAACCATCGCGATAACAGTTGCTGTTTTTGTCGCATTAAGCGTACTCAATCTTTTTTCGATTGGAATATTTCTAATTACTGATTTGATTGCACTATTATTGGCATTGCCTTATGTATTTAGAGTATCTCGTTCTATTTGGATTGCCTTGATGATAAAATACGACAAAAATGCTATCCAACACAAACATGAGCATCAAGCATCATAACATTTCTGTTAAAAGAACTGCTACTTATTCAACCATTGGAGCTATTAATACTGCTCAAACAATTTGGTTTGTTTTGCATGGCTATGGTATGCTGGCTAAGTATTTCATTAAAAAATTTGAACCCATTGCAAACGATAAAACTTTGATTGTTGCTCCCGACGGATTATCTAAATTTTATACACAAGGGTTTTACGGTAGAGTGGGTGCAACTTGGATGACCAAAGAAGACCGGGAAGAAGAAATTACAGATTATGTAAATTACTTGAATCAATTGTATGATCATATCCTTTCTCAAAACGAAAACCAAAATGTAAAAATAAATTTACTAGGGTTTTCACAAGGAGGAGCAACAGTGAGCCGTTGGGTAGCTAATGGAAAAGTGAAGTTTGACAACCTTATTTTGTGGGCAAGTGTTTTTCCGGACGATATGAATTTTGAATCTTTAGACGCCTCCAACACTTTTGTATTATATGGGGATGAAGATGAATTTGCCACCAACGAAAATGTACAAAAACAAAAAGATTTATTAGCCCAATCAGGTATTGATTTTAAAATGATTTCTTTTACTGGCACACACGATATCCCTAAAGAGGTTTTATTGGAGGAACGTCAGAAAAATAATTGGTAAACTTCTTATCTAATTAAATATGTTCAGGCACCAAGGGAAAAGCCGTACTTTAAAACATAATCTGCAAATTGCTATTGTTTTATCTTTTGTTGCAGGAATAGTAAATGTTACCGGATTTCTAGCTATTCAACAATTAACTACCAATGTTACAGGGCATTTTGCTTTATTTATTAACGATTTAGCACACTTTGATTTTTGGCGTGGAACTGTTTATTTCCTTTATATTTTTTCATTTTTATTGGGTTCATTTTTTTCAAGTTTTTTAATAGAATTTTTTAGAAAAAATAAAAGATTAAACATTTTTGTGGTTCCTACATTAATTGAATGTTTGGTTATTACCACTATTGCTGTTTGGAGTAATTTCAATGCTTATAGTTATCCCGATATTATTGCATGTTTATTGCTTTTTGCTATGGGATTACAAAATTCTTACGTAACAAAAATTTCTAATGCAGTAGTTAGGACAACACACCTTACAGGTCTTTTTACTGATTTAGGAATTGAAATCTCTCAATTATTTTTCAAAGAATTTTACCCAAATAGACAAAAAATAAAAGCCACAATTAAACTAAGAATTTACATTATCGCTTTCTTTTTTATTGGTGGTTTAGTTGGTGGATTTATTTATTCAAGACTTAATTTCAAACTAAACACACTATTATTAGGCTCTTCAGTTTTATTAATAAGTCTATTTTACGACGATTTTAGGTTTAGAATTTTAAAACAAAAAAGAAAGTATTTTCAAAAAAAGGTAAAGTAAGTACCAAAAAAAATAATTGGTAGATTTGGGTTTATTTAAATAGAACCCACTATTTTTAACCTATGACTAATATATGAAAACAGTAGGGCAAACTATTAAGTATAAAACTAATTCTAAAAATAGAAAATTTAAAATATTAGAATTAAATCTGCCTTTTTGGAACCTCCTATTTAGTGATCAATATCTTTTACCAAGAGTAACTCTTAAAATTCAAAATATCGGAAATGATATAGAAATCTGTATTTTTAATGCATGAAACTAAGCTCTTCTCTTTCAAAAATAACCGTAGTTGTAATTATACTTCTTTGTACTTTTGTTTCATCCAACCTAAGCTGGGGAAAAGACCGTTGGAAAGGAATAGTAGAATCTGATGCAAAGGGTTATTATGCCTATTTACCTGCTATATTTATTTACCACGATTTGAATTTTGGTTTTTTTGATAAAATTGAAAAAGAGAAATATTACAACCCTAGTTTCTATTATGATTATAGATCTGGTGCCAATGAAAAAATTATTAACAAATACTATTGTGGGGTAGCTCTATTAGAATTACCTTTTTTTTTAATGGCTCATTTCTTAAGCTATATCCAAGGGTATGATCCTGACGGATATTCTAAGTTATATCACATTTTTGTTAATATATCTGGTTTATTTTATCTATTTATAGGGTTAATTTATCTCAGTCGTACTTTAACAATATATAAACTTAACGAATGGCAAAAATCCCTAGTTTTATTGGCAGCTGTTTTTGGAACTAACCTTTTTTATTATGCTGTAGTGGAACCGGGAATGTCGCATGTATTTTCTTTTTGTTGTATTGCTATGTTCGTTTATTATTCAAAACAGTTTTTTGAAAATTATGAGAAAAAATATATTCTATTATTAGGGTTGGTTCTAGGAGTTGTCATACTTATTAGACCTATAAACGGATTAATTATTTTTAGTTTGCCTTTTATTGCGGGCTCCCTAAATACACTCAAAAAAGGAATAGCTACTGCTCTAGCATATAAAGTAAATCTTATCCTCACATTAATGGCTTTATTTTGCATTCCATTTATTCAGCTTATTATATATAAAATATCTACCGGAAGTTTTTTCGTTTATTCTTATCAACAAGAAGGGTTTAACTTTTTGTCGCCACACTTCATTGACATATTATTTAGTTATAGAAAAGGGTTGTTTTTATACACTCCACTTTATTTAGTTGCCACCCTAGGTCTTTATTATGTTTTGAAAAAATCGAAATATCAGTTTTTTACGTGGTTAGGCTTTTTTGTCTTAATCACCTATATTTTTTCTTCATGGTGGATGTGGTATTATGGAGGAAGTTTTTCCTCGAGAGTATATGTTGAATTTATTCCTCTTTTTATGATTCTTTTGGGAATTTCAGTAAAAAAAATCCAACAAAAAATACCAAAATATATTCATACCTCCTTGATAATTATATTAATTGTAGTTTGTCAAATTCAAACTTATCAATACAGGTACTTTTTTATCCATTGGTCGGGCATGACCAAAGAACGTTACTGGGAAGTTTTTCTAAAAACAGATAAAAACTATACCCCTGTTAGTAAACTTATTGATTGAAATTAAATAGAGACTCTCACAATATTTCATATCAAAAATGAATACTGAATCTCCATTTTTTAATTCTGTTTAAAAATTAAAAAATATTAAGATAAATATCATAATAACACATCTTCAATAATATCATTCACTTTTAACTCTTCCATACATTTAAAATGACCTTTTGGACATTTATCGTAGCCAATTTTTGTACATGGGCGGCATTTTAAATTTTTGTTCTCTACCACCACATACTTTTCAGGATGCTTCGGAAAATAAGGATACATTCCAAACTCAGGAATGGTATTTCCCCAAACAGAAATTATTTTTTTACCCAAAGCTGCACCAATGTGCATTAAACCTGTATCGTGTGTAATCAATACCTTACTTTGTTCAACCAAAGAAGCTGACTGATTTAAATTGTATTTTCCACAAGCATTGCAAACCTTTTCGCCAACTTCATTATGAATTAAATTTCCTGCTGCTTCATCTTCTTTTCCTCCTAATAAAATAACAGGTAAATTCAATTGTTTACATAGTTCAATAATTTTGTGGTTTGGCAATCTTTTGGTAGTATGTTGTGCCCCAATTGCAAAAGCGACATATCCGTTTTGATGAGTTATTGGCAAAGAAGAAATAGTCACTTTATCTTTTTCAGGAATATAAAATTCCAATCCTAAATTATCATTTTCAATTCCCAATGCTTGTACAGCAGCTAAGTATCGTTCTACAATGTGTATTCTGGGTAATTTATCAATTTTAAAAGTAGTCATCAACCACTTTTGATAATTCAATTTATGAAAAGAAAAAGTCAAACATTTTAATCTCCTCACTACTCTTTTAGAACGTAAATTTTTATGTAAATCGACCACATAATCATAAAATTCATTTTCTAACTCTGCAACTACCTCTTCAGTACTTTTTTCAATACTATATACCTTAGAAACATTAGGGTTATTCTCAACAATACTTTTGTATTGTTTTTTTGTTAAATAATGGATTTCCACCTCTCCTTCTAATTGATTTTTTAAGCAACGTAAAACAGGTGTCGTTAGCACAATATCGCCAATTGAGCTAAACCGAATAACCAATATTTTTACCTTATGCTCCAAATCGAAGCAAATATAGTTAATTAAGAAAGGAAGATAATAACTAAATAAAGTTAGATTTTATTACTTTTACCTTGCTTAATACAAACTATATTAGTTTTATGAAAGATTAATTGAAGATTTTACTAAACATTTAGCTCAATCAGTTAAAGTAAGTGAAAAAGCAACTTAACGCCTTGTTCAAAAATTCATCTGTATTAATTTGTGGTTTAGGTGGTCCGGTATTGGAGGTACCGTTGTTTCTCAAGTTGTAGCTAATACTAAATTACCAATTGTAATTAATAAAGATTATAAAATTCCTGCATTTGTAGATACAAATCACTTTAGTAATTGCTTGTTCTTATTCTGGAAATACTGAAGAAACACTTGAAATGATTGCTACTGCTATAACTAAAGGTGCTGAAATTGCATGTGTAACTTCTGGAGGAAAATTAGAACAAATTGCTAAAGAAAAAGGATTTAATTATATTTTATTGAAGGGGACACCCTCCAAGAGCAGCATTTGGATTGGCTTTCCCAACACTTTTTACTCTATTAGAACATTACGGAGTTGTTTCTGAAAATTATACCTCACAATTCAACTCAGCTATTAGTTTAATTGAAAATGAAGAACATAATATTATTGAAGAAGCTAAAAAAGTAACTGAAAAACTGTTTAATAAAATTCCTGTTATTTATGCTGATGCATGGTACGAAGGGGTTGCCGTTAGATTTAGACAACAAATCAACGAAAATTCTAAAATGCTATGTTGGCATCATGTAATACCAGAAATGAATCATAATGAATTAGTTGGCTGGACCACTAAAAATGAAGATTTAGCGGTAGTTATTTTCAGGAATGATGATGATTATTTCCGAACTCAAAAAAGAATGGAAGTAAACAAAACTGTATTTGAAAAATATACTTCTACCATTTTAGAAATCTATTCTAAAGGAAAAACAAGACTAGAAAGATCATTATACCTTATTCATTTAGGAGATTGGGTATCCTACCTTCTTGCTGAAAAGAAAGGAGTTGATGTTGTTGAAGTTGATGTTATCACTCATTTAAAAAACGAACTAGCAAAAATTTAATGCCTCAAGTTCATTTTAAAGATTTAGGATTAATAGATTATAAAGAAGCTTGGGATTTTCAAGAGCAGCTATTCAAAACCAATGTTGATGCTAAAATTGAAAATCGAAGAGCTGATAAAGTGGTTACTCCAACTACTTCTCACTTAATTTTTTGCGAGCATCCGCACGTATATACTCTAGGGAAAAGTGGAGATGAAAGTCATTTACTACTTTCTGAAGCTCTTTTAAAACAAAAAGGAGCAACTTATTACAAAATAAATCGCGGTGGTGATATTACTTATCATGGTCCCGGTCAAATTGTTGGATATCCTATTTTAGACTTAGATTTTTTCTTTACAGATATTCATAAATACCTTCGTTATTTAGAAGAAATGGTTATTCTTACTTTAGCAGAATATGGAATAAAAGGAGAAAGATACGAAGGTTACACAGGTGTTTGGATAGATGTAGACAACCCAATGAAAGCAAGAAAAATTTGTGCAATGGGAGTTCGGTGTAGTAGATGGGTTACCATGCATGGTTTTGCTTTTAATGTTAATGCAAACCTTGATTATTTTAACAATATTGTTCCTTGTGGAATAAGTGACAAACAAGTTACTTCACTACAAAAAGAACTTAATCAAGAAATTGACGTAGAAGAAGTTAAGTTAAAATTAAAGCATCATTTCTCAACACTTTTTGAAGCTGAATTAATATGAAAATTGCAAAAAAAATATTGGTTGGGTTAGTAGTATTGATTGCTATTGCTTCTTTACTTGCGGTCATTACAGGTCATTCTCATTTATTTAAAGCTGTTTCTACTACTTACTTAATTGGTAAAACTGGTCCAGGTATTGACGATTACCAATATTTTGAAAATAGAGAAGTAGAAATTGGAACACCACAGCCTTGGTATATAAGTAAAAATTATAATCAAACTACAAATGATTCTTTACATCAGGAAATAAATAAATATAATCCTGCTGCATTTTTAGTAGTAAAAAATGATTCCATCATTTATGAAGAATATTGGGATAAATACAATGAACATTCAACAACCAATTCTTTTTCAATGGCAAAAAGTTTTGTGGGACTTTTGGTTGGAATCGCATTGGATGAAGGGAAAATAAATAGTGTAACTGACCCCATTGGAAATTATTTACCACAATACAAAGATCATCCTGAAGTCACTATAAAAGATTTACTCACTATGAGTTCAGGAATTAATTTTGATGAAAGTTACACTAGTCCTTTTGGACATATGGCAAAAGCTTATTATGGGACTGATATTTTTGAATTAAATAAAAAATACACAGTTACTGAAACACCAGGTAAAGAATGGAAATATTTGGGAGGTAACACCATCATTCTTTCCTTTTTAGTGGAAGAAGTTACAGGGATGACCTTATCAGAATATTTTAGTGAAAAAATTTGGAAGCCTGTTGGTGCAGAAAATCCTGCTTTGTGGACTTTAGATCATGAAAATGGACGAGAAAAAGCTTACTGCTGTTTTTATTCTAATGTAAGAGACTTTGCAAGAATTGGAAAACTATACCTGAATAAAGGTTTATGGAAGAATCAACGAATTATTTCTGAGCAATATTTAAACGAAAGCACTAACCCAGCTTATTACCTAAAAGACAAAAATGGGAACCCTGTTGATTTTTATGGTTATCAGGTTTGGACTACTTATTACAAAAACACAAACATCACTTTTTGTAGAGGAATTAAAGGACAGTACATTATTGTTATTCCTGAAAAAAATATCATTGCAGTTCGTTTAGGTCACAAACGCTCTAAAGAATTTATCAATAACAATCCTGCTGATTTATATACTTATATAGATTTTGCTTTAGAACAGTAGATTTGGCTTACATGAAACTCCTTTTTACATCTATATTTCTTTTTTGTTTTTTTCACAGTTTTAGTCAAAATGAAAGCATAATTTATATTAACCAAGAGAATATAGAATACCGCCAATCTTATTTCTCAAAATTATCTAATAAAGAAATTATAGACTATCTAAAACAATATAAATTATTATCAAACATTCAAATCAATAATGACACAATTATTAAAGGACAATTAATTCCATTAAAAATTCAAGATAATAAATACGACTCTATCAAAGGAAAGATTGTTATTGTTCTTCATGATAAATCATTTACTTTAACTATTAAAAATATTACCCTAGTAAGTTCATCATATATTGAAACTAATTTAGAAGATCTTCTTCTAAATAAAAAAAAGACTAGATTAAAGAAATTGAAATTAATGGGTCGCTTAATCGATTCTAATTTTAATGACTTAATTAAATTTCCTAGTGATAATTATTACATTGATATTTAATTCTTACTTCATGTTAATTGAATTCATCCTTTATGTAAAAGACCAATCTAAAAGCAGGGATTTTTATAAAAAATTGTTAGATCAAAAACCTTGTTTGGATGTTTCTGGAATGACTGAATTTAATTTGGCTGAAAATGTAAAATTAGGATTGATGCCAGAAGATGGAATTGCAAAAATTATCACCCCAACTTTAGTTCATCCTTCAAAAGCTAATCAAGTACCTCGATGCGAACTTTATTTAAAAGTTGATAATGCTGAACAATTAAGCCAAAAAGCTATTGAATTGGGAGGTAAATTAATTAGTCCTTTTACACAAAGAAATTGGGGAGACAAGGTAGTTTATGTTACCGACCTTGATAATCATGTAATTGCTTTCGCACAAAATGTTTAATATGAAAATTAGAATTTTACTGATTTTTTTACTTTTAAGTTCTTTCGTTTTTGCTCAAAACGATGAAGAAAATATTAAAAACACCATTCACCAACTATTTGAAGGAATGAAAACAGGTGATAGTGCTTTAGTTAAAAAGACATTTCATCCTGAAGTTAAAATGCAAACCATTTTTACAAATAAAGAAGGTCTTACTAAACTTCATGATGAAAAACTCGAAAACTTTTTAAAAGCTATAGGAACTCCTCATGATGGAATCTGGAATGAAAAAATAACTTTTACAAGTATCCAAATTGATGAACACTTAGCTCATGTATGGACAGATTATCAATTTTATTTAGACGATCAGTTTATTCATTGTGGAGTTAATTCCTTTCAATTGGTAAAACTCAATGAACAATGGCAAATTGTACATTTAATTGATACTAGAAGAAAAATGAATTGTAACGAAAAAGAATTTAATCGTTAATCTTTTGCCAAAGCATATCTTTTAGCTCTGTTAATCCTTGTTGAGCCACAGAAGAAATAAACACATAAGGTAAGTCAGGTAATTCGTTTTTTATCTCTTCTTTTAATTCATCATCCAACATATCGGATTTAGAGATAGCCAATATTTTATCTTTATCTAATAATTCTGGATTGTACTGTTTTAATTCGTTCAATAAGGTCTGATACTCAGCTTTAATATCATCGCTATCAGCAGGAATTAAAAATAACAATACAGAGTTACGCTCGATATGTCGAAGAAAACGTAACCCTAATCCTTTTCCTTCATGCGCTCCTTCAATAATTCCTGGAATATCAGCCATCACAAACGAACGATAATCGCGGTACTGAACCATTCCCAAATTAGGAACTAAGGTTGTAAATGGGTAATTAGCAATTTCAGGTTTAGCAGCCGACAAAACAGAAAGCAAGGTAGATTTACCAGCGTTTGGGAACCCTACTAAACCAACATCTGCAAGGACTTTTAATTCTAAAACTTTCCAAGCTTCCTCATAATCTTCTCCGGGTTGTGCATATCTTGGTGCCTGATTGGTAGCGGATTTAAAATGGCTATTTCCTCTTCCCCCTCTTCCTCCTTGCACTAAAATTTGTTCCTCACCATCTTCTGTAATTTCAAACAGTACTTCTCCTGTTTCTGGGTCTTTAGCAACGGTTCCCAAGGGTACTTCAACATAAACATCTTCACCACTTGCACCCGTGCTTCTCGATTCTCCTCCTGACTCTCCATGTCCAGCTTTAATGTGTCTTTTGTATTTTAAATGAAGTAAAGTCCAAAGATTTTTATTTCCTTTAGCGATAACGTGACCTCCACGACCTCCATCACCACCATCAGGACCTCCTTTGGCTTCAAATTTTTCTCGACGAAAATGACGAGATCCTGGTCCTCCTTTTCCAGAACGACAGTGAATTTTTACGTAATCTATAAAATTATTGTTTGACATGTAGTCAACAATTAAGAATGTTGTTCAATAGCTTCACACAGGTGGTCGAAAACGGCTTCAATTCCTCCCACCCCCTTAATTTCCTGATATTTTCCTTGTTCAGCATAATAGTCTGCTACAATAGCCGTCTGATCGTGGTATACTTTAATTCTGTTGGCAATGATGTTTTCATCTTGGTCATCAGCTCTTCCACTATCCTTTCCTCTTCCAAGTAATCTTCTAATCAATTCTTTTTCTTCCACATCTAGAGCTAACATTACCGAAATAGTTGTCCCTTTTGAATTTAAAAATTCATCTAGTGCTTTAGCTTGAGGTGTAGTACGTGGAAATCCGTCAAAAATATAACCCTTAGCTTGAGGAGTTTTATTTACTTCAGATTCTAACATTCTAATAGTTACCTCATCAGGTACTAACTCTCCCTTGTCTATGTAACTTTTAGCAAGTTTCCCTAATTCCGTTTCTCCTTTTATGTTGGCTCTAAAAATATCACCTGTTGACAGATGAACTAAATTATATTTATCGATTAACTTTGCAGCTTGTGTTCCTTTTCCAGCACCAGGGGGTCCAAACAATACTATATTTAACATGTTTTTTCTATTTTAAGGCTAATCTTTTAGCACATATATTGAACTTAAATTTCTTCCATACCCATCATAATCCAAACCATATCCTAACACAAATGCATTAGGAATTTCTTTACCTACAAAATCAATTTTATAAGGTTTTTTATATGCTTCAGGCTTATATAAAAGAGTAGCTATTTTAATACTTTTAGGTTTTTTTTCTTGCAACATTTGATACAGTTTCTCTAAAGTATTACCTGTATCAACAATATCTTCTATCAAAATTACATCATGACCTTCAATATCTTCATTTAATCCAATTAGCTCATTTACTTTCCCTGTACTTTCAGTCCCTTCGTATGAAGCCATTTTAATAAAAGAAATCATACAGTTTAAATCGATTGATTTCATTAAATCTCCAATAAACATAAATGATCCATTTAAAACCCCTAAAAAAATTGGAGATGTCCCTTTATAAATTTCATTAATTTGTTTAGCGACATTTTTTACTGATTCTTGAAGCTCGGCTTCAGGAATAAATGGCTTAAATGTTAAATCTTTTATTGTAATTGTGTCCATAACCCTAATTGGATTGCAAATGTAATTATTTTAAATTGTGATTTGAGATTAGAACCGATAGAATTAAGAATAACAATGTTTTTATCTTACTCCATTTTCCGGAAATTTACCTTTCTTGTCTTTATAAAAAGATTTAATGGTTTCAATGTCTTTATCAACGTCTCCTGTAGGGTAAAACACAGGGCCAATACCTCCAATTTTTTTCTCATAATCTAAATAACCCAACACAATTGGAACATTTGCTTTTTGAGCAATGAAATAAAAGCCTTTTTTCCAGTTCGGACTGTATTTTCGAGTGCCTTCTGGAGTAACCAAAATTGCTATCCTATCATAGTTTTTAATAGAATCAGCAATTTCATCAGTAAGATTGGAACTCTTAGAACGATTTACAGGAATACCTCCCATTTTATCAAACAAATAACTAAAAGGTGGAAAATACCAATCTTTTTTAATGAAAAACTTTACCGGAATATCTTTCATATAAAAATATAACCTTCCGAAAAAAAAATCCCAATTACTTGTGTGAGGAGCAGCAATAATAACATACTTATGTAAATCCTTTGGAATTTCTCCAACAGTTTTCCAACCAAATAATTTATATAAAAATGCAGCAATTTTCGACACGAAGCAAAGTTACTTAAAAAGAACTTTTTTGAATAGCTTTTGGCTTAACTTGATATTTTAAAGAAAACTCCAAACCTCCATTTCCACCAGTTGCATCAGATAAATTTGAGTTATTGTAATCGTAAGAAAAACCAATCATATAGTCTGAAAATTCAAAATATACTTGAGGAATGATAGCATCTTTAAGTCGGTAATGAGCTCCAAAATACAATGCCGATTCCTTAAATATTCCGGTATAACGAGTTTGTGCACCAAATTTTAATTTAAGCAACATTCCTGCTGTTATTTCTTTGTATTTTGCTTGTTGAGCGTAAAACATGGATGGAACAAATGCCACTTTAGAATTTGAAACATCAAAAGTTCCTGCAAACTGACCAACTATCTTCATTTTAAGTTCATCATCTGTTACTCCTAAAAAATTTTGTTTAGGTTGGTTAACATGAAAAGCAGCAACACCAATATTGAAACTTTGCAAGCTATTTCCAATAAAATAATTAGATGAATTTTGAAATTTATAGTATAAACCAGCTCCTACATCAGGGTAAATTCCAGTATTAATACTAGTTACTTCATTTGAATTTAATTCAGTATCGAACTCTTTTCCATTAAACTGATTTCCCCAAGTTAATTTAGATAAATTAGCTGAAAATTGTCCCAAACCTAAATGTAATCCGGCAGAAAAACTACTATAACTAGAGACTGGCAAAACACCTGCAAAAGACAATCCTCCTAAAAAATTACCATAATTTGCATCACCCGCAGCATCTTTATAAAAGTTACCACCTAATCCTAAATAAGCATGCTTACCATTTCCTTTGGCAATAGAAAAGTCAAAAGAGGCAGCATAAGTATTGTATGGAGCTCCAAATGCACTCCATTGAGATTTATAATTTAAAATTCCTCTAAAAGAGCCTATATAATTACCTGCTGCACCTGGATTGATTAATTGTGGGGTTTGAGTAAATTGTGAAAAATGAACATCTTGAGCATTAACATTAATACTAAAAGCCAAAACAAGAACTGATATTTTTAAAATCCTTTTCACTATCTGATTAATGTTATGTTACCTGTTTTAGTTTCAATATCTCCATCCCAGAAGATTGCTTTCATCTTATAAACATATACTCCAGGACTAGCATTTGCACCTTTATATGTTCCATCCCATCTTTCGTCTTTGTTGCTTGTCTCAAATATTAATTCTCCCCATCTATCATAAATACTTAAATATGCTTTTTCAATTTGACCACCGTAAATAAACAATTCATCATTATTTCCATCTCCATTAGGTGAAAATGCAGTTGGTAAATGAGCTCCTTTTTCTGGAGGAATTGGAATTACAATATAAACAGCAGTAATAGTATCATCAGACAAAGCATTGAAACTTACAACAGGAGAAGTCGTTGATGGTAAAATAGTATGATTCAAAGACTCCCAATGATCAAATGAATAAATATCTGGAAAATTTTCAAATTCTTTAAGATTTATCAATTCGTTTGTAATAAAACTTTCTGTGTAAGGGTAGGCAAAAGGAACAACTGAATTGATTTCTACATCTCCCATCCCGATAGGATTTACTGTAAATGTTATATCAAATGTATCTACATATAAAAAATGTGCTGTAATGCTATCTGTAGAAGTAACTGTGATGCTTACATTAGTATTAAATTCATCGGGGTTAAATCCTAAAATAGAAGATTCCCATCGGTCAAAAACATACCCTGTTGCAGGAGTTGCAACTAAGTTAACAACATCATTAACAAGATAATTTTCTGTATGAGAATATGAAGCAGGTGTAATTCCATCAATTGAAATATCTCCCCCACCAATAGGACTAACATTATAGATAACATCAAAGGTTTGCTCAATCACAAAATGAGCAATTATACTATCAACTAAATCAACAGTTATTTGAACACTTGATGATAATGAATCCGGTGTAAAGGAAGTAGTTAAGGACTCCCAATGGTCGAATACATAACCTGCTTGTGGTGTTGCCACTAAATCTAATGTTGTACTGGTAGTATAAAAATCAGAATGACTATATGACGGAGGTGTAAACCCATCAATTGAAATATCTCCTGAAGCAACCGGAAAGACATTAAACACCAATTGAGTAGAATCTTCAATAACAAAATGAGCAATTATACTATCAGATTGAGTAATCTGAAGAGAATTCTTATCGTTGGTTAAAGCAGAGTCCAAGGTATGATTAAAAATTTCCCAATGATCGAAAATATACCCGTTGTTTGAATTAGCATTTAATAAAATATCTATTCCGCCAAAATAATCTCCCTCAAACACATAATTTGCAGGAGTTGTTGAATTAATCTCAATCTCACCTGCACCAACAGGGAATACGTTGAACTTTACAGGGTAAGGTCCAGATAAATTATAACAATCAACCATTCCATCATCAACAAGTACACATCTGTCAATAATAAAATCACGCATATCTTGAACATTTTGTTGCCACTGAGCAATAGAACCACCCCATCTAGCAACATGTGCAGGCATTTCCGGAGCGATCATTGCAATTAAACTATCCAGTAAAGGAATCATATTATCGCAGCTAAATACAGTATTTCCTAAATCAATGTATCTTGAAATATAATACTGCTCAAAAGTAGGATGATTCATTAATGCTTGCATTATTTCTGTATGCCCTTCTCCTCCTGGATCAGGTAAATTTTCAGCATCGCAGGGATCAGCATTTGGAGATGTATCAGGAATACCAGTATAGTTTACATAATGTCCAAATACTGCATCCATATCCCAAAGTGTATATCTCCATTTCTTTTTATCGCCATTAGGATTTAACCCTCTCCACCACGCAGTATTCCAATTCAACCAATCTTTATTTACTATGTAAGAATTTAAACAGAAATAATCTACTAAACTTTTCCAATTATAAACACTATCTACATAATCAAAATTTGACTGAATAGCCATATTATTGGTTAGAATAAAATTCTTTAACGCATCCCAATCATTTTGTGCATTAGGAGCTCCATATTCTTGCCAAGTCCCTCCCCATGTTTTTAAAAATTGTATATACTCAGGACTGTTTTTGTATTTCTCATCTTGATTATAATAATAATCTGTAAAATCACTATCATCTACTTTTTCTCTTATTTCGTAAACTCCCCAATATTGTCCGTTTACGTATAAAACACATGCATCATATGTACGTTCATCCAACTTTAAATCACCTAACTGAGAAAGTGTTTGAACATAAGGATCGCGAATATGTGCACCACCATTTTCAAAGGGATAATTATCGCTAGCACCTGCTTTTAAAATAATTCGTTGAAATTCATCTCTGTCTTTGTGAGGAAATAACTGATGGGTTAACCCATGATTATAACCTTGTTGATCTCGTCCAACAAAATCAATTCCTCTTTGATCATAAGCCCAAGAATCATTTCCATGTTTATTAAAATCACCCGTTACTTCGGTTTGCATAACTCCAGCTCTATCAAAATATTCAAGAGCTCCAATGGGTTCAATTTGACTTCCATTTAACAAAGTCATAATATCATCTCCAGAAATAGAAATTACAGGAACTGTATGATTAGCATTAATAAAATAAGTATTTGTCTCGATAAAACTAGCAGGAATATTTGCATCAGAACTAAATGCCCTTGCTCTTAAAACAGTTGTTGACGCAATATTTACAGGCCCTGAAACTACATTTGAACTAGTAGTTGGTTCAGAACCATCAGTAGTATAGTAAATAGTAACATTAGCATCGGGTGATGATATTGTAACAGATTGACTAGAAGTATAGAATCCAGGTGCTACACTAAAAATTGGAGTAGTAGCATATTCTAATTTAGCTCCCGTATTTACGCCATTTGGAGTAGAATTTTCAAACACACTCCATGTATTCGCTCCATCTGTTGTTCTACCTCTTGAGTGATGAATTTGATGATTTTTAATGGTTAAACTATCAATTATAACCCCTGTAGGATCAGCAAAAATAATTTGTTCGTGTTTGGTCTGAGTTAATTTAAAGTTGGTATGAATTTCTGTACCTCCAGCTATTTGTTCTCTTCCAGAACAATACACCATTAACTTACCTCCAGCAGGAATTGTAATAGAGCCAGGTATTTGAAATTTTGTAGGATTTGAAGCTTTATCACTTAAATGAAATCCATTTAAATTCATATTGGTTCCTGAAGTATTATAAAGTTCTACCCAATCTTCGAACTCTCCAAAAAAATCTGGATCACCTCCACTACTTGCATTTGCACATGAATATTCATTAATTACTATTTGTGATTTTCCTTGTTTGAAGAGGAATAAGACAGATATGACTAAGAATAAGGGTAGTAATCTTTTCATCATTAATTTTATTACAATTTCTAAAATTAATAATTAATTAACAATATGTTAATGATTAGTATTTTTAATCTTGAAATCCTAAAAAACAGATTATTTCTTACGCTCTAAAATATAATGCGTAACAATAAGTGACTCTCCCTTAATTGAATAGACGTCATTTAAAATCCACCCATTTGCTTTCAAATCATTAAGAATAGCCACTATAGAGTTTATTCCATCAAACCCTTTTGATAAGACCTCAGCTCCTTCATTATTACCAGTAAAAACAGCTAAACGCGCTAAACTGGAGCTCCCTCCCTCTATGGTTCTAAACTCATCCTCATTGTTTAACCTCACTTCTAAAATAGTGTAATCCCCTTTTTTGGTAAGACTTTTTAACTTGCCAACAATATTTATTTTATTCTCATCTTGAGAATAACCTACAGAAGTTACAGCTAACAACACTAGCAATAGTGTAATTGACTTTATGATGTTTTTCATTTTCATAAGATTTCAAATGTAATTAATTTATAGGGAAAAATATTTGTGTTTCCCATTTTTGAGGATTCGACTCAACTGCCGGATCAGTAATATAGACCTCCCAAGGAGCACCAATCACTTCTACTTCATTTTTTCGCATCCACTCATTTATACTATAATACGTTTCAGGAAGCCTTTCATAAGGCCCAAAATGTGAAGCTGTCAATACATTTCCCGTATCAATTTTATTCAATTTAATTCTAGCATTTTCTACAAAAATTGAATCTTTTAAAGGTATTCCGGCCTCAATATCTATAATTGAATCAGACCAGAAATGATAAAACATAATAGGTGCAGAAACAGATTTTATATTTTGCCCTTCCATAAATTCAGAAATTTCCTGATATAACTTTCCATGTATGTTATTCATCTGCATCTGATTAATAGTATCTCTGACAGATAAATACCATTGAATTTTATCTAATCTTTTTACCTCAACTTTAGAACCATCAATTTGAGGAAGACTTTCTACATAAGATTTTAAATTCTTCAATCCTTGATCATAATCTTTTATAATATAATCTTCCATAAACAAACCAAAGAACTTAGAAATTGGATTGAATCCAAAATCAACATAAAAACTCCAAATCACTTCGACATTATCGTCCTTCTCTAACAATGTCATACTCCCTTGGGTTTCTCCCATTCCAAAATCTACAACATAATCTATTTGCTTATTGGTAATTGACTTGGTAATTTTCATAAACCCCTCTCCAACATCTTCGTTTTCACTTTCCCAATGAAATTGGGCTCCTTCCCCTGAAGAAGGATTACTGAAAGCATCATCTTTATATATAGTAATATCCTTTTGTCCCCAAACCGACCACTCTTTCCACTTTTTTAAATCATTTATTTGCTTAAAAATTAAACTTGCTCTACTATTAATTAAATTGCTTCTTTCAATTTTAAGACTTGATGGAAGAAATAGTGACACAATAAAAATTAGGATACAAAATATTGAGACAACTAATAAAAAGCGTTTTAAGAAATTCATTCACCAAAAATTAAGAATACATAAAGGTAAAATTTATATTAAAGAACACAACAATAATTGTGGAAATGATAGAGTTATTTTTGGTTAATGTGATTTTTTGCTATATTGGTCACCCCAATTTTAAAAAAATGGATTATTTTAAAAATATACTATTTCATTTTTTGTTAGTTGTATGCTTCACTCAATTAGCTTATGCTAATAATAATGAAGAGAATAAAACTAAAAAAGATACCGTTTCGGCTTTGGTCATCACTCCAAAAAACCCATTATATAATAATCTTTCTTCTTTATCAGGTAATGAAATTATCAATTTAATTGACTCTTTGCTTGACCAAAAAGACGTTCCAAAAAGTTTGATTCGTGAGCTTAATGATTATGCAGAAAGTAGATTATTGGAGCACGATTTTTATGTTTCTTTAACCAATTATTATGAGGATTCCCCAATTCCTTCTAATTCTATGTATGGAAATTGGGACACAAAATCAATTCTTCCTTATGATAATTCTATTTCAGAAAATGATACTTCTTTAATTCTTACACTTACTGATACTGCAAATTTCTGCAACTTCGTAAACCCGATACATGATCCGGTTGTTACTTCGAATTTTGGATGGAGAGACGGAAAAAATCACAATGGAATTGACTTAGATCTTCAAGTTTGGGACCCTGTTGTAGCTGCTTTTGATGGAATGGTAAGGGTTGCTCTTTATCATCCCGGATACGGCAGAGTAGTAGTGATAAGACATTACAATGGGCTTGAAACTCTTTATGCTCATTTACATCGTTTAAAAGTAAAATCTGGTGACATTGTGGAGGCTGGACAATTAATTGGCTTAGGAGGAAGTTCTGGTCATTCAACTGGTAGTCATTTGCATTTTGAAGTTCGATTTAAAGGAAAACCATTAAACCCAAAACATTTAATTTCTTTCAAGAAAAATGAACTGATTAGCGATTCTTTAAAACTAATTAAACAAAAATACAGCTATACGGCTCTTCCTTTGGGAGTAGAATACCACACTATTCAGCGTGGTGATTTTATGTATAAAATTGCTGACAGGTATGGGATTTCTGTGAAAGAGTTATGTGAGTTAAACGGAATGAAAAGAAATAGTGTTTTAATAGTTGGCCGAAAACTGAGAATCAACTAAAATGTTCAATATTACGAACTACAAAGAACATCCTACAAGAAAGACATATACTGTTTTTCACTTCTACCATCAAGATCGAGCTGACTTTTTTAAATCTTTATTATTGGAAGAATCAATTTGGTTTGAATCAGAAGATGAGATTCAAGAAGATCGAACAATATATTTTTTTGGAATAAAAAACAGCGACTTAAAAAAAGTTGAAAAACTAAATTATTTAGTAAGTGCCAAATATAGAAAACCCATCTTTTCTAATAAAATACTAAGATGGGTTTTGATGGTTTTTGCTTTATTGGTATTGGCTTTTATTATAATGGGCTATTTACATTCTAAAATCTAAAGCCTAGTGTAAAGGTCAAATAGTGATCTCTCATTTCTGTCACGGCAAAATCACCTAAATACCCATCAATAATGGTTTGATTTTGATACATTTTTAAAGCATAGGCAATATCAAAATAGTATTCTTCTTCTTTTATCCCAAAACCAAGCGAATAAGTACTTGAACTATAATCTGCATTAAATGAGTTTTTTATAGGATCTCCTTGATATCTATATCCAGCTCTAATTCTAAATGGATCTACTCTCCACTCAGTTCCTACTCTAACATTTTGAGTCATCACAAAATTATTTCTGATGTTATCATTTTCCATTGAGAAATTATACCCATCACTTCCATAAGAAATATCTCTTTTTAATCGAGCCGTAGAATAATCCACAATCTCATAATCGGCATTAATTACGCCATGACTACCCATAATAAAAGCAATACTACTAATCATTCTATAAGGGGTAGTTACCATATAATCGTACTGCCCAAAAGGTGTAGTATAATCAAATTTGGTTCCGTCTTTCATTTGCGAACTCATACTTGTTTCATAACTATCAGACATCCCATAAATAGTAGGGGTATGAAAAGCCACTCCTAATCGAACCCAGTCATGAACTTTATAAATCATACCTAATTTAAAATTGAAACCCGCTCCAGTAGTTTTCACATAATCATGAACCGAAAAGGATTTAAATTGAGACATCGTATCATTGTCAGCTACTGTTTCTGTATAATTTCTATCATAAACATATCTCACTGTTGGGATTCCCATTGATCCACCTATAAATAGTTTATCATTATAATTTCCACCGAAAGCAAAAAACATCTCACCCGAACCACCTTTTGTTTCATAAGAAGTAACCTGATTGATATTTTTTGAATCTTTAAAAACATTATCATATTGTAAAGAATCCCCAATAATAGGATTTACCAAGTAGGTCTGGTAAGCCAAATTAGAAGAGAATGGATATAAATACTCAATATCTGCATCATAAGTACCTCCATTAGCGTTTAGTTCATCTGTATATTGAATTAAAGAAGTGTTGTCTGTCTTACTATTAATTGATATACTGCTACTATAATTTCCGGTACGATTATACCCCATACCAAAACTCAGCGATTCCCAATTTCCAGACGAATTAAAATTACCCACAAAACCTACATTGGAAAAATGAAAATTCAACCTTCCATCTGAAACAGTATTTCCATCTGCTTTGCTTTCTGAATAATTATAGAAAAATGCCGGTGTAAACGAAATATCTGAACTTTTATAAACCCCGATACCACCCGGATTTACACTTATTGAGGACATATTTGCTCCCAATGCTCCAAACGAACCACCCATTGCATTAAATCTAGCATCACCAAAAAATTCTACATTTGAATATCTTAATGCATCAAACTCATTCTGAGCTGAAGCGTAATTTACCCCAATAAGCACAGAAACTATAGCAGCTATTTTTTTCATTTTCTTAAATTTTACTTATCTAAATAAATTATCTAGGCTTTCTACTTCCTCCAACTGAGCTCCCTCCCCTATTATAACCTCCACCACCAGATGGACGGTTATATGAATTACTTGGTTTCGAGTACGAAGGAGAACTTGTTCTAGGCTTATTATATGAAGGTTGGGTTGAAGGCTTAGTATAAGTTCTTGGTTTATCCATAGATTTTGGTCTAGAATAATTATTGTTATTCTGATTAGTGTTACCACCTTGATAAACATTTCTAGGTTTAGAAGTCCCAACATTACCCGAAGATGTTCTTGGTTTAGGTGTACTTACATTATCTATTCCGGTATTAGTTCTTGGTTTGGGAGTAGATATAGAAGTAGGATTATTTCCAGTTCTAGGTTTTACTGTCCCAACATTCGTCCCGCCCGAAACAGTTGTACGTGGTTTAGTAGTATTAATAGATGCAGGATTGTTAGTAGATCTTGGTTTCACCCCATTAACACTACTATTATTAAGTGAATTACTTCTTACTGCAGCTTCATATTTTTCTCCAAATGTCTTTGGTCTACCTAAATTATTTGTAACACCATTTGAACTTACAACCGAAGAATTACTTGGTCTGGTTCCACTTCCATAACCCGAAGTACTAGACCTTCCACCTCTATGACCATAATAATAACTGTTTCTATCATAACTATTGTAATAATTACTGGCATAAAAACCATCATAATATCCATGATTATACCCAGCCCAGTATGAACTTCCATAATACCCCCAAGGTCTATTCCAACCCCAGCCATAATTCCAGCCCCAGCCCCAAGACCAGCCACCATACCAACCGCTATTCCAAGACCAACCCACATTCCAACCCCATGGACGAGGATACCACCAACCATAACTAGTATAGATACTTACACCATAATTATAAGGATTATAATCGTACCAATAGTAATTGGTATAACAGTTATCATAATATCCATAACCTGTATAAGGTCTGTGAAATCTTCTTATTCTTGAAGTATATTCGTAATCATAATACTCATTATCAAAATCATAATTATTACCATTGTAATAATTATTAGTTATTCTTACATTGCCCTCTTCATCTTCATAATAGGTAGTACTGTCTGTAATGCCCATTCTTTGATTGTATTCTTCCTGCTTTTGTTTTTCAATACTTTCATAATAATAATCAGTCGCAGTAGAATAATCATCATCAGAAATTACCTCTTCTACAGGTTCAGAAACTGTATTAACTTCTTGTTTTTTCTTTTTATTGGTCGGGTAAAAATCATCTTGGGCAAATGTGTGGCCAATTGCCAAAACCGACACCAATGTTCCTAATATTAATTTTTGTGTTTTCATAGTAACCTCCATTTTTAATGAGCAATTGTTAAGAAACTGTTAAAATATTTACTCATTATTCCAACAACAACTTCTGTGCCAAAAATCTATTGCCAAAAAGCAGCAATAATAAATACCGTATTAATAAATACATCTACCATTATTTCAGCAACAAACTCAGTATTTGCTTGCCTTCTACGTCTTTTCCTTTCTTCCCCTTCATTATTATCTTCTTTAATGTAATTTTCATTTTTTATCACTTCATTCTCATTTTCATTAAAATCATTCTCGGTTTTATAAGTAGAATAATTTTCTTCATTAACCATTTCTTTCTCATTTACTAGTTCAGAACTTTGATTTTTAGGGTCTTCATTATAGAATTCATCCTGAGCAAAAGCTACATTAGTTGATACAAGGGAAAAAACTATTACTGCTATTATCTGAATTGTTTTCATAGTTAAGTTAGATGTTTGTTAAAATTTCAATTAATTTTACCCTCTTTAAAGTTAAGATTTTTGCTCCTGAGCATCAATAATTATACCTAAAATAAATGGCGAAAGATTTTACATCAAGAAGTGAAGATTATTCACAGTGGTACAACGAATTAGTTGTTAAAGCAGATTTAGCAGAACATTCAGCAGTAAGAGGTTGCATGGTCATTAAACCTTATGGTTATGCTATATGGGAAAAAATGCAAGCACAATTAGATAAAATGTTTAAAGAAACAGGACATGTAAATGCTTACTTTCCATTGTTTATTCCTAAATCTTACTTAAGTAAAGAAGCCGACCATGTTGAAGGATTTGCTAAAGAATGTGCTGTGGTAACCCATTATCGTTTAAAAAACGCCGAAGACGGAAGTGGTGTTGTTGTAGATCCTGATGCTAAATTAGAAGAAGAATTAATTGTAAGACCAACCTCTGAAACCATTATTTGGAACACTTACAAAGGGTGGATACAAAGCTATAGAGATTTACCTATTTTGGTGAATCAATGGGCAAATGTAGTTAGATGGGAAATGAGAACTAGATTGTTTCTAAGAACAGCAGAATTTTTGTGGCAAGAAGGTCATACTGCCCATTCTACCAAAGAAGAAGCAATTGAAGAGACAGAAAAAATGCTAGATGTTTATGCAAAGTTTGCAGAAAGTTTTATGGCTATGCCGGTGATTAAAGGATTTAAAACTCCAAGTGAACGCTTCGCCGGAGCATTAGAAACCTATTGCATTGAAGCTATGATGCAAGACGGAAAGGCATTACAAGCAGGAACATCACATTTTTTAGGGCAAAATTTTGCTAAAGCTTTTGATGTCAAATTCGCGACAAAAGAGGGAAAACAGGAATTTGTTTGGGCTACCTCTTGGGGTGTTTCCACTCGTTTGATGGGTGCTCTAATCATGACCCACTCTGATGATGAAGGATTAGTTTTACCTCCAAATTTAGCACCTATTCAAGTGGTTATTGTTCCTATTTATAAAGGAGAAGAACAATTGGCTCAAATTTCTGAGCAAGCTTTAAAAATGAAAGCTGAATTAGAAGCAAAAAGCATTTCTGTTAAGTACGATGATAGAGATACTCATAAACCAGGGTTTAAATTTGCTGAATACGAATTCAAAGGTGTTCCTGTTAGAATTGCTATAGGCCCAAGAGATATGGAAAATGGAACTGTTGAAGTTGCAAGAAGAGACACGAAAGAAAAAGAAGTGCTTCAACAAAAAGATATTGCAAATAAAGTAGAACACTTATTGGAAAACATTCAAAAGAATCTCTACCAAAAAGCACTTGACCACAGAGAAGATAATACTTTTAAAGCTGATAGTTGGGAAGAATTTGAAAAACTAATCAATAAAGGTGGATTTGTATTAGCCCATTGGGATGGAAGTGCTGAAACAGAAGAAAAAATAAAAGATTTAACCAAAGCAACCATTAGATGCATTCCTTTAAATAATAAAAAAGAAGAAGGTAAATGCATTTTAACTCAAAACTCATCTTCACAAAGGGTTGTGTTTGCCAAAGCTTACTAAATAATTTACTATGGGTTCTAAAAAACAACCTAAGCAATTAATCATTGATGTTTTAAAAGAAAAAGCTTGTTTAAAACAAAGTGTATTTAGAAAAACCATTGATGTTTTTGCTGATTTTAAAAAAGAGGCTGAAAAGTTAGTTGAAGAGTTGAAAGATGAAATGTGCAAAGTTGATGATCAGGTAATTTTAGATTATACTGAAAAAGGAGATTTTGAATTCCATATCAAATTTGGAGGCGACATTTTGGTTTTTTATATGCATACCAATGTTTTTGACTTTCCTAAAAGCCACCACATATGGACCAGTTCTTATTTAAAAGATGATGAATTAAGAGCTTACTGTGGAATGATTAATGTCTACAATTTTTTAGCAGACTCTTTTAAATACAACAGAAGTAATGATATTGGGTATTTAGTTGCCAGATGCTTTGTCAACAACGAAAAACATTTTTTTGTTGAAGGAAAGCGCCAACTGGGTTTTTTATACAATGATTTTATACACGAGGTAATTGAACCTAAAAAAATTAGAGCAATTTTAGAATCTACCATTTTATATTCTATGGACTTTGATTTATTAACCCCTCCTTACGACACGATGAAAGAAGTAAGTGTAATGGATATAATTGAAGTAACCAATGCTATGAAAATAAAAACCGGCAAACGTTTAGGCTTTAAATTTCAGGCAGATAGTGATGACTTCGAATAAAATTTTAAAAAATACTTGTGGGTATTTGAAAAAGTTATAAATTTGCCGACTCTTAAACAAGAGAAAAAACATTTGGCCCGTTCGTCTAGGGGTTAGGACGCCAGGTTTTCATCCTGGAAACAGGGGTTCGATTCCCCTACGGGCTGCAAAAAACCGTTTGAATTCAACAGAATCAAGCGGTTTTCTTATTTTACAAGGCCTCCCAAATTCAAATAACCCCTACAGGAAGCAAATAATTGTCAAAATGTTTCAGTAAATCGTAATGTTTCAGTCTCTATATTTTAGTATGTTTAAAAAATTTAAGACACAATAATTTATCTTTCCTTTAACATCTCTATAAGTCGATTATAAAATTTTTCTAATCTTTGACTTGTTCTTTAATACTTAATACGTTATCAAGACTTCTTGTTACATGATAATACTTTTTCATATCGCATTGTTTTTAAATGTTTAAGCAAGAGTATCAGACATAAATTTGAAAACAGAGGTTTGCTGGAATTCTTTATTTAAAGTTTTTCCACCAACAACCTCTGTTCATATTGACAGAAGTGTTTATTTTTGTGACCCTAATTTTCACTAAAGTTTATGACAAGATCTGATGTATTAAGAAAATTAATAGGTCGTATGATTATCAAAGGTGATATAGAAGTTTTTCTTGATTGCCAAGAAAACAATGGTATTAAGTCAATCACCTATAAAGATGTAAACAAGTATTCTTATTATGGAGTCACCAGTAACACCTGGGAAGATGCCTATAATCAAATGCATAGCAATTTAAAAGAGGCTGGATTTATTAAATAAAAACTCCTATCAGAAACATTGCATTTTCAACTGAACTAAAAGCTACATACATAGTAATTAATTCCTTGTTTATCTACCTGAGGCTTTCCATTTCAATTAAATTCAGATTAAGGTAAATAATAATAAAAAACTCCACCTGAAACTTTAAAGTTCTTTTCCACTTAACAAAAGTAATTTTTAAATATGGAATTATTTTTTCAGATTAATCAGGAATTTAAGTATCTTCGTTTACAATGAAAAATCTATTTTTAACCCTGTTAACGATTGCTTTATTCTCCTGTGAAAATAATAAGGAGATGAGTTCTGTCAACCCTGTAAATTGGAAAAAAAGGGCTGCTCAAATTAATCCTAATGATTCTCTGGTTTATGGAGAAACCTATTTATCTATATACTCTCAAATATATAGCTATACTGAACATTTAACACATGATTTAACCTCAACTGTTAGTTTAAGAAACACCAATAAAAAAGACACCATTTATGTAATATCTGCTGAATATTTTGACACTCACGGAAAACTCATCAGAACTTATTTTAACAACCCAATATTCATTGCTCCTATGGAAACTGTTGCCATAGTTATTGATGAAATTGATAAAGAAGGAGGAACCGGAGCCAACTTTATTTTTGATTGGGCCATAAAACCTGACTGTACAGAACCTATTTTTGAAGGGATTCAACTTTCTACTGCAGGAAGAATCTCTTTTACAACTCATGGAGTACGCTTAAAGTAATATATTCTTGAAGAATTTCTTAAAAAAATTAGTAGTTCGTTCTACCTTAAAACCATTAATTAAAGTAGAAAAAAGCAAGGAATTGTCAGACTATGTTTTGGCAAAAGGTTATCGAAGTTTAAAAATTAATGTAAAAAGAAATATTAAGGATTTCTTTTTAATTACAGTTGGTATTTTTTTAGCAGCTTTTGGGTTTAAGGGATTTTTATTAACCAATCATTTCATTGATGGTGGAGCAACCGGTATTTCCCTGTTAATTTCGGCACTAACTAAAATACCTTTACATTATTTAATTATGATAGTCAATGCTCCTTTTATATTTTTAGCATATAGCATTATGGGAAGAAAATTTGCTATCAAAACAATTTTAGCAATAACAGGTCTGGCTATATGTCTAGCAACAGTTACCTTTCCAAATGTTACCAATGATAATCTATTAGTTGCTGTTTTCGGAGGTTTTTTCTTGGGGGCAGGAATAGGTTTTGCTGTAAGAGGTGGTGCTGTTATTGACGGAACAGAGGTTCTGGCAATTTTCTTAAGCAGAAAATTTGGAGTAACTGTTGGTGATGTTATCATTGTCATTAACATTGTTATTTTTTCTGCTGCTGCTTATTTATTGGGAGTAGAAATAGCTTTGTATTCAATGATCACCTATATTGCTGCTTCAAAAACATTAGATTTTATTATTGAAGGGATTGAAGAATATATTGGAGTAACCATTATTTCTCATCATAGTGAAGAAATTAGAAAAATGATTATTCATAATTTAGGAAGAGGCGTCACCGTATATAATGGAAAACGCGGTTTTGGGAAAACCGGAGATTCACAAGAAATGGATATTGTTTATTCGGTAATAACCCGGTTAGACATTAATAAACTCAATACCGAAATACAAAAAATTGACCCTAATGCCTTTGTAGTTATGAGTAGTGTTAAGGATATTAAAGGAGGGATGATAAAAAGAAGACCCTTACATTAATGTTAACTAAGATATTTTTCCAATCCAAATCAAGTACTTATATTAATAAATTACTATAATTAGCAGCACAACCAATACTAAAGCTTAAAAAACAAGGGGTATCCCATTCATTATCCCATAGGAAATCCCAACTCTAGCTTCTCCTAATGATGATATGCTTATAAGAAACATGGTAATAATATCATACAACATTAATTCCATTGATCACTTTTTCTATTTTTATTTTATCTTCTCCATTGGGTAAATTCCAAATTACTTCATCGCCTTCTTGGTAGCCAATTAAAGCACTTCCCATAGGCGACATAATAGAAAGTTTTCGTTTTCCCAAATCACCTTCTTCGGGTAAAACCAGTTGAATTCCGTCTTTTCGCCCAAATGATGTTTGAATGGTAACAATGCTGTTTAAACGAACAATGTTCGGAGGCATTTCTGAGATTTCTAATAAAAAAGCCGTTTGTAATTCATTATATAATTTTCGATGACTTTTCTTTTCAACTGGATCTACGGTGTATGAGTTTTCAATTAATTTTTTGTATAAGTCAACCTCTTTTTTAGAAACAATTATCTTTTTATTTTCCATGCTTTTAAATTGCTTTAAGTTCATCAATAATTTTTTGCAGGCTGTCATTAGCATCTCCAAAGAAGATCTTGCAGTTTGTTTTTTCAAATAATGTATTTCTTATGCCTGAATAGCCTTTACTCATACCTCTTTTCATTACAACAACGTGTTTTGCTTTGTAAGCTTTAATAATAGGCATCCCATAAATTACACTATCGGGGTCGTCTTCAGCTAACGGGTTTACCACATCATTTGCACCAATAATTAAGGCGACATCAAACCGTTCCATTACATCGTTTACTTCATCCATTTCTTTAATGTATTTATAATCAATATTGGCTTCAGCTAACAATACATTCATGTGTCCAGGCATTCTTCCGGCAACAGGATGGATAATGTAATTTACATTCACCCCTTTTGCAATTAATTTTTTATGTAACTCATAACAGGTTTGTTGTGCTTGTGAAACTGCCATTCCATATCCCGGAATTATGGCTACATTTTTTGAAAATGCTAAAATAGATGATAGCTCTACACTAGAAGTTTGCTGAATTTCAATAGCAGATTCATGGTCATCAATCCGTACAGTTTGTGAACTTCCAAATAGTACATTTTTTAACGAACGGTTCATTGCTTTACACATTTGAATGGTAAGAAACACTCCGGTAGCACCTACTAATACCCCTCCCATAACCATAATAGGATTTTGAAAAACAATGCCCGAGAAAATGGTTGCAACACCAGTTACTGCATTTAATAATGAAATTAATACCGGCATATCGGCACCACCAATAGGAAGCGAAAATAAAACGCCATAAATTAAAGAACCAATGGCTATAAGCACAATAATACTTCCATATTCCCAAGTTGAGTTGTTTAGTAATAATAAATCAACCGATAAGATAAACAAGGTAACAAATAGCATTTTTGCTGCTCTTTTAATAACTCTTGACTTAGGTTTAGTGAATTTACCGGATAATTTATAATATGCCACGATACTGCCGGTAAAAGAAGCTCCTCCTAAAATAATTCCTGAAACAACCACGAGTTTAAATATATTATTGGTTGGTTCATAAATATTAATAAATACCTCGTTTAAACTAATAATAAATGCACTAATTCCTCCCAAGGCATTAAATAGCGAAACTAATTGAGGCATTCCTGTCATCTCCACCTTATTAGACATTTGTTTGCCTATTATGGTGCCAATTAACAGAGCAGAGACTAAAAATACAATATTGGCAGTTTTAGAAGGCATTTTAGTAATGATGAGCACAGTTGCTACGATTGCCGCAATCATTCCTATTGCTGCAATAAAGTTTCCTCTTTTAGCTTTAGAAGGTGTGCCCATAAATTTTAAGCCTAGTATAAAACTAACTGCTGCATATAAATAGGCAGAATTAATAACTGTTTCCATAAGATTTATTTATTTTTAGGTGCAAACATTGAAAGCATCCTGTGTGTTACAAAAAAACCACCCGCAACATTAATGGTAGCCAATAAAATAGCTAATGAAGAGCATATCATATTAAAATAATCAGTATTCTCTAACGATAAAATCTGAATAATTCCACCAATTAATATAATTCCACTAATAGCATTTGCTCCAGACATTAGTGGTGTATGCAAAATTGCCGGAACATTTTTTATGATTTCTATCCCTATCAAGAGGCTAAAAATCAATATATAAATACCATCTATATTGGTAATATAAAATTCTTCTTTCATTATAACTGTTCTATTTCCTGAATAATTTTCTGATTAATTAATTTACCGTTCCGAATAACATTGGTAGCTGTTAAAATTTCATCATTTTCCTTACTGTTATTTTTTAAATAATAAGTTAAAAATGAAGTGAAATTATTTGCAATTAAAAAAGAAGTTGGTTTTGCAATTTTTGCCAATAAATTGGTATCCCCCACTATAACTACTCCATTTTTAGTCGTAATGGTTTCGTCTTTTTTAGTGAATACACTATTTCCACCTGTATCAGCAGCAAGATCAATAATAACAGCACCATTTTTCATATTATCAATTATTTTTTTAGTAATTAATAGGGGTGCTTTTTTACCAGGTATTTTGGCGGTAGTAATAATAATGTCTGCTTTTACAGCTTCTTCAAACAACACTTGTTCTATTTTTTGTAAATAGTCAACCTCTTGTTCAACGGCATAGCCTCCTGCATTTTGTTGGTCAACAGCTCCTTCAATATCAATAAATTGAGCCCCTAAACTTTCAACATCTATTTTGGCTACTTTTCTAACATCAAATGCTTTTACAATAGCTCCTAATCTTTTTGCCGTAGCAATAGCTTGCAGTCCGGCGACACCTGCCCCTAATACTAACACATTGGCAGGTTTTAAGGTGCCACCGGCACCGGTTATCATTGGCAATGTTACCGGAGACAAAGTAGAAGCTATGATAACAGCTTTGTATCCTAGCATAGAGGACATGGAAGATAGTATATCCATTGACTGAGCAATAGTGGTTCGAGGCAATAGGTTTAAGCTAAAGACATTAACTCCATTTTTTTGAAAAGGTAAAATATTAGCATGATAGCTGTTTAATACATCATAAGCACCAATAAATGTTTTATTACCATAAGGTACCTCTTCACTTAAGGGGGGATTAAAACTCAACACAATGTCTGATTGATTAATAAGTTCATCTCGGGAGCTAAGAATTTTAGCACCTGCTTCTTCATATAAACTATCTGTGTAACCCGAAGTTAATCCAGTATTTTTTTGAATATAAAATTCAGCTTGATTTTTTAGCTGTTTAATATTATGAGGAATCAAAACAGCAATATTGCTGTTTTGATCCTCGCTTAAAACTCCAATTTTAATCATAATCTTTTCATTATGGGAATACCCCTCTTTCAATGTAAGTTAATTCAATTCGTTGTAATGCTACAATGTAGGCACTTATTCTCCAGTCAGTTTTAAATTGCTCGGATGATTGAAGCACTTTATTAAAAGCAGCTGAAATTTTATCTTCAATCATTATTAATACATCTTCAATTTTCCAGTTTTCACTTCTTTTGTTTTGTAGCCATTCGTAGTAGCTACCAATTACTCCGCCTGAATTACATAAAATATCAGGGATAATTTTAATTCCTTTTTCTAATAATATTTCTTCTGCTTCTACAGTAGTTGGTCCGTTAGCACCTTCTGCAATTAATTGAGCTTTAATTGATGGTGCATTTTCAACAGTAATTTGATTGCCTAATGCAGCAGGAATAATTATATCACACTCAGTAGCAAAAAAATCAGCATTGTTTAAAATACCAGCTTGAGAGAATCCGGCAACTGCTCCTTTGTTTTGACGGCAATGTTCGTTTAATAGATCAGGGTCAATACCTTTGCTGTTAATGATAGAACCGCTTGCATCTTGAACAGCTATTAATTTAGCACCTTCTTTTTGCATAAAATGTGAAGCCCAATACCCAACATTTCCAAAACCTTGAACGATATACGTTTTTCCTTTTAAATCAATATTATTTAGTTTAACCCAAGACTTAATAGTAGCAACGACTCCAAATCCTGTAGCTCTGTCTCTTCCTTCTAAACCTCCAGAACCAACGGGCTTTCCGGTAACCACATGCAAGTTAGTTTGCCTGTTTGCCGGCGATTTTGTAGACACATAAGTATCGGAAATCCATGCCATGATTTGTGCATTGGTATTCACATCTGGTGCAGGAATATCCAAATCAGGCCCTATATTATCACCTAAAGCATACGTAAACCGTCTAGTAATTCTTTCCAACTCCGACTGTGAATAGTTTTTGGGATCTATTTGGATTCCTCCTTTTCCTCCTCCATACGGCAAACCTGCTAAAGCAGACTTCCATGTCATCCAAATGGCTAATGCTCTTGCTGCATCTATATCAACAGTTGGGTGAAATCTTAAGCCACCTTTGTATGGACCAAGAGCATTATTATGTTGCACACGATAGCCTGTAAATATTTCTACTTTACCGTTATCTAATTTTACCGGGAAATGAACTACAATTTCATTGTTAGTTGCTGAAAGTATTTTTCTGATGTTATCATCTAACCCCATGACATCTGCTGCATGATTAAATTGTTTCATCACATTTTCATACATCCCTGTCTTTTGTTTTTCTAGTGTTTTTGTCTCCATTGTTTTAATTATTGATAATGTTCACAGTTTATAATTATTTTATTTTCTGCTCTTAATGAGCAGTTATTTTTATGATCGCAACTTGTACAAAGCCCTATATGATTAGTTGATTCTGTCTGTTTGCTATTTGCCACAAAAGG
>JACJZA010000017.1 GCA_020635825.1 Flavobacteriales bacterium | reverse complement strand
GCTCCCGGATCGAAATCTACTGACTCTTCAAAGGTTCCTGTAATATATACATTCCCTGAAGCATCTACCGTGATGGACCGCCCATAATCATTGGAGTTGCCACCAAAGGACTTAGCCCAAAGAAAATTACCCGAAGCGTCTAATTTTTGGACAAAAATATCTCGGAACCCTGCTGAAGTAAGGTTAGCGGTATCTGCTCCCGGATCGAAATCTGCTGTATTATGAAAATATCCTGTGGTATATACATTCCCTGAATCATCTATCGTGGTGGACTCTCCTCTATCTTCTGAGTTGCCACCAAAGGACTTAGCCCAAAGAAAATTACCCGAAGCGTCTAATTTTTGAATGAAAATATCGTAACCACCTGAAGAGGTAAGGTTGGTGGTATCTGCTCCCGGATCGAAATCTCCTGTTCCAATAAAGTAACCTGTGGTATATACATTCCCTGAAACATCTACCGTGATGGACCGTCCATAATCATTGTAGCTACCACCAAAGGACTTAGCCCAAAGAAAATTACCCGAAGCGTCTAATTTTTGGACGAAAACATCTTGAATACCTGTTGACGTGAGGTTAGCGATTCCTGTTCCCGGATCGAAATCTCCTGTTCCAATAAAGTAACCTGTGGTATATACATTCCCTGAATCATCTACGGTGATGGAATACCCATCATTAAGGGAGCTACCACCAAAGGATTTTACCCATTCAAAATTTTGTGCCCTAGATGACCATCCAAATACTAACAATAGAAGTAAAATCAAGCAATATTTTTTCATTTTTTTAAATTTAATAGTGTTGCTTAAATCTTTGCTAACGAATGTGTTGGTGCTTTTTTAATCCCTTTGACAAGCTCAGCATAAATTCAACTTACATAAAGTTGTTAAACGAAGTTAGCGTATTTTTTTGACAAAGCCAAGTGCTAAAAAGAGATATTATCTCTTTTTAGCAGCAAATTTTTCAATGAAAATAATTAAGCCCAAACCAACTAAAGCAAAAACAATGGCTAACCATAATTGGTTGTCTCCTTCAAAGTTTTGTGGCAATATATTTTCTTGTATAAAAGGAACTGATTCGCCATGAGAATTCGTACGGTAACTTAAGCTGGTTTTCCAAGGCCAAATTTTGTTTAAAGAACCCACCAAAAACCCTGTTAAAATAGCCACGGTTAAATCGTGGTATTTTTTAAACATCCAATTCAATAATTTAGAAAAAGACAATAAACCTGTTATACAACCTACTGCAAAAATAGCAATAATGCTCAGTTTTAAATCTTTAATAGAACTTAATACCAACTCGTAAGAACCTAATAACAATAAAATAAAACTACCTGAAATGCCCGGTAAAATCATGGCACAAATGGCAAGGGCTCCCGATAGAAAAACATACCATAAAGCATCTGGGTTTTCCATGGGTGGTAAAATGGTAATGTAATAAGCAATTGCCGAACCTAGAATGAGTCCGATAATTTTAGCAATATCCCATTTTTTGATTACTCGCCCCACTAAATAAATGCTACTAATAATCAAACCAAAAAAGAAAGACCACAACAATACAGCATGGTGTTCCATTAAGTAAGTAATTAGTTTTGCTAATGAAACAATGCTGATTCCAATTCCTAAAAAAAGAGCAGCTAAAAAATTACCGTTGATATGTTTCCACAATCCTTTTAATCCTTGTTCTTTTAAAACTTTAAAACATTTTAAATTAACAGAATCAATGGTCTCTAATAGTTCTTCATAAATTCCGGTAATAAAGGCAATGGTTCCGCCCGATACGCCAGGTACTACATCAGCAGCACCCATGGCAATTCCTTTTAAAGAAATAAGCGAGTAATCTTTTAAAGTTCTTTTCATTGAAAGAGATTAAGCTTCAATTTCGTTGTAGTAGTTGGTAACTCCACCTACTAAAGAATAAATATTTTCGGAATTTAATTTTTTAGAAACAGCAATGGTAATGGCTCTCGATTTCTTTCCGGTTTGGCAACAAAATACAATAGGTTTTGAAGTGTCTAAAGAATCCAAATGATTCATCACTTCCCCAAGAGGGATGTGTTTTCCATTAATGTTGTAATCTTCGTATTCGTAAATCTCACGAACGTCAATCAATTCAAAATCTTCGCCTTGATCTATTTTTGCTTTCAGCTCTTGTGGTGTAATGTGTTTCAACATGTTGATAAAATTAAACAAGTGCTACTTTTAATTCTTCCGGTAAGTAATCAAAAAATGTATCACCTCGTAATCCTAAACGTAAACATTCTAATGGAATTACTTCGCTGTGGCTAATGTTTCCAAGATTTACGTTGGCTCCAAATTGTTTGATAAACCAAACTTGTTGCGATTTTTGAGGAGCTTCCCAAAGGATGTTTTCTACTTTTACATTAGAGATAATTTTATTGACTAGCGAAACATGGGCAGTTCCGTTGGGACGATAAATTCCCACATTTCCACTTTCTCTGGCTTCAGCAATTACTTTCCAAGAACCTGCATTTAATTCGTCTTGCATCATCGATATCCACTTAGAAGGACTGATAAAAATACCGGCTTCTTTAGAGCCTACTTCAGAAAGCACAGTAAAATCTTTGGCAAGAGTAGAAATGTATTCACATTTTTTATTATGATCCAATACTACTGAACCATCAGAAACTTCGCAGGTATCTAATTTTAATTTATCCAATAGTTTTCTATAATCGTCAAACATTCCACGAACTAAAAATGCTTCGAAAAGTGTTCCTCCTAAATAGGTTTTTAATCCGGCTTCTTTGTAAATACTAATTTTTCGTTCTAAGTCTTTTGAAACATAAGAAGTTCCAAAGCCAAGTTTTACAAGGTCGGTTAAATGGGCTGAGCAATCAACAAAATTCTCGGCTTGTCTCCAGCTCAATCCTTTGTCCATCATCATGGTTAAGCCAGTTTGACGTGGCTGAGATTCCCTTGATGGAATATGTGGTAAATCAAAATTCATTTTATTATTTATAATTTTCTAAAGTCTCTACAATGGCAGGAAAATGAATGGCATCAGGATAGTATTCCAAAAATTCTTGCGCTAATTCTTTGTTTTGCGATAAAGCAATATTTAAATGTTCGATGGCATCAATTTCATTTCCTTTTTCCAATAATAAGGCTGCCAATCGAGTATAAATTTGATAATTTGAAGGTTGCTTTTCTAACCCTTCATATAGGAATAAGATAGCTTTATCTACGCTATCGGTCTTTTTTACCACTTCAGCAATGTCTAACCAAACATCTTCATTATCCTCATCCAGTTCCATTACTTTGTAGTAAGCAACAACAGCCTCTTCTGTTTGTTCTAGTTTTGCTAAAATGTCACCATAAATGTACCAGAATTCAGAGTTGTTTGCTTCTAATTCCAATGCTTTTTTGATGTTTTCAATTGCTTGTTGATCTTTATTTTGGTATTCGTAAATAACGGCTAATCCGGCAAAAACATCAGCATAAAAAACATCTATTTTTATAGCTTTTAAATAGTTATTCTCAGCATTTGGGTAATCTTCCAGTTTTTCGAAACATTCGCCAATGTAATAATAAGTAGTAGCGTCAGGTTCTTCGTAGTTAAAAGTTTCTCTAAAAACATTAATTGCTTCGGTATACTTCTCCATTAATGCCAGTGAGTTTGCTTTGTTGAAATAAGCGGCTGCAAAATCTTCTTTAATAGCAATGGCATAATCGTAAGCTTCAATTGCTTTTTCAAATAATTCGGCTTTGTTATAAGCAATTCCTAGATTAAACCAAGCAATATAACTAAAGGGATTTTCATCAATAAACTCTTTGAAAAACTCTATACTGTTATCACTATCATTTTTTAGGTTATAGCAAAATGCTATTTCATATAAAACAGTTTCGTTTTCAGGGTTTTCTTTCAGTAAATCCTTCAAAATGGTTAAAGCTTTGTCAAACTGACTTAAATTTTCATATTCAAAAGCAATGTTTAATAAAATGTTTGCCTTTTCAATTTGGTCGTCAATAATCTTAGTTGCTTTAAAGAAGTTTTCTATGGCTTTGTTGGGTTGACGAATTTGACTGTATATACTTGCTTTTGCTAATAAAATATCAGAATTAAAAGGCTCGATTTGCTCTGCAGCATTTAATACTTCTAGAGCTTTAATGGGTTGATGAGTTTCGGCATAAATTTGTGCTTGCTTTAACTTTAATGCCGAAGAAGATGGGTGTTGTGTTAAGGAAAACTCAATTACTTTTTTTGCTTGTTTAATGTTGTTTTGATCAAGGTAAAAATCAATTAAGTCTTCGAATTCTTCAACATCGAAAAAATAATGCTCATTCATTTCAAGCATTCTTTCAAAACGATTAGATAATTCTAAGTCGTCGTTACTTTCAAAGTATGGGTCAAAATCTTCTTCCATATTCTACGTATATACAAAATTAAGCCTTTCCAAACACTCTGTGATGTTTTTGATTTTAATTTTCAACAATTAGTTAACAATAAATATCAGCGTTTAAACCAAATTACTATTGTAAATTGCTGTTATTTCAGCTAAATTTGAGGCTTTAAATTAATAACTAAATAAAGTGACATTAATTAAATCGATTTCGGGAATTAGAGGAACTATTGGTGGTTCTCCCGATGAAGGATTAACTCCTTTAGATATTGTAAAATTTACTTCTGCTTTTGGAACTTGGATTAAGAAAAGAAACCTACAACAAAAATCAAAAATCGTAATAGGTAGAGATGCTCGAATTTCTGGAGAAATGGTGCAAAATATTGTGGTTGGCACATTGCAGGGATTAGGAATAAATGTGGTGGATTTAGATTTGTCTACTACACCTACCGTTGAGGTAGCTGTTCCTATGGAAAATGCACAAGGCGGAATTATTTTAACGGCAAGTCATAATCCTAAACAATGGAATGCTTTAAAACTTTTAAATGAAAAAGGAGAATTTATTTCTGCAGAAGATGGAGAAGAAGTGTTGGAAATTGCCGAAAAATCAGCTTTTAGTTACGCAGATGTGGATAATTTAGGAAGTTATACTAAAGATAATAGCTATTTACAAAAACACATTCAAGCTGTTTTAGATTTACCTTTGGTTGATGTTGAAGCTATTCGTTCGAAAAACTTTAAAGTAGCAATTGATTGTGTTAATTCAACAGGTGGAATCTTTTTGCCGGCTTTATTAAAAGCTTTAGGGGTTGAAAATATTTTAGAATTGTATTGTGATCCTAATGGGCAATTTCCTCATAATCCTGAGCCATTACCCGAGAATTTAACAGAGATATCTTCTCAAATAAAATTACAAAAAGCAGACCTAGGTTTTGTAGTAGATCCAGATGTGGATAGGTTAGCCATCGTTTCTGAAAATGGAGAAATGTTTGGCGAAGAATATACTTTGGTGGCTGTAGCAGATTACGTAATTCAAAATACTCCAGGAAATACAGTTTCTAATCTTTCTTCAACTCGTGCATTGAGAGATGTAACTGAAAAAAATGGAGGAAAATATTATGCTTCAGCAGTAGGGGAAGTGAATGTGGTAAATATGATGAAAGCTCAAAATGCAGTAATAGGAGGAGAAGGAAATGGAGGGATTATTTATCCTGAATTACATTATGGTAGAGATGCATTAGTTGGAATTGCCATGTTTTTAACTCATTTGGCAAAATCTGGAATGACTTGCTCTGAATTAAGAAACTCTTACCCTAACTATTTTATTTCTAAAAATAAAATTGAGTTAACTCCTACAATAAATGTAGATGAAATTTTAGTTAAGGTTGAAGAGAAATACAAACAAGAACAAGTAAATACTATTGATGGTGTAAAGATTGATTTTCCAACAGAATGGGTTCATTTAAGAAAATCGAATACAGAACCAATTATTAGAATTTATTCAGAAAGTAATACTATGAATTCTGCTGATGCTTTGGCTAACCGAATTATCGAGGATGTGAAGAATATGATATAATTAGTTGCTGGTTGCAAGTTACTAGTGAAATGAAAAGTTATAAAGATTTAGAAATATATCAATCGGCTTATCAGTTGGCAATAAAAATCCATGAGATGAGTTTGACTTTACCTAGTTATGAACTTTACGAACAAGGAAGTCAGATTAGAAGAGCAAGTAAGAGTGTCAAAGATCAAATAGCCGAAGGTTTTGGAAGAAAAAGATATAAAAATGATTTCATCAAATTTCTAACTTATTCTCAAGCTTCTTGTGACGAGACAATTGCTCAATTAGAAATGATTAGTGAAATACATTTTAAGGAAAATCCTTTGGATGAATTGATTGAGAACTATCATGTCTTAGGAAAAAGAATTAATAAATTTATACAATACGTTGAGGAAAATTGGAAATAACCCAGTTAACTGGAAACGTGTAACTAGAAACTAGAATGAAAGTATATTTAGATAACGCAGCTACTACAGCAATAGACCCGGAAGTGGTTCAAGCGATGATTCCGGTTTTAGAAAAAAACTATGGAAATCCATCTTCTATTCATTCTCTTGGACGTGAATCTAGGGTAATTATTGAGCAAGCTAGAAAAAAAGTAGCTTCATTTATTAATGCAGCTCCTGCTGAAATATTTTTTACTGGTGGTGGTACAGAGGCTGATAATATGGTCTTAAGAAGTGCCGTTCAAGATTTAGGGGTAAATCATATTATTACTTCACCTATTGAGCATCATGCTGTGATTGATACTGCTGAAGTGGTTGAAAAAAATCAAGGCATCAAATTAAGTTTAGTAAAACACGATGCTCAAGGCTATGTGGATTTAAATTCATTGGAACAATTATTAGCTGAGAATAAAGATAGAACGACCTTAGTTTCATTAATGCACGCTAATAATGAAATTGGTAATAGGATTCCTTTGAAAAAAGTAGCTGATTTGTGTAAACAATATGGAGCCTATTTTCATTCAGATACAGTTCAAACAATGTGTCACTATTCTTTTGATGTGCGTGAACTAGATATAGACTTTTTAACTTGTTCTGCTCACAAATTTCATGGTCCTAAGGGCATTGGGTTTTTGTTTGTAAATCAGGATATTCAAATTAAACCAATTATTACCGGGGGAGCACAAGAAAGAAATATGCGTGCAGGAACTGAAAATATTTACGGAATTGTCGGATTAACAAAAGCAATGGAAATTGCTTATAGAGATTTGGATGCTCATCAAAAACACGTTCAAGGTTTAAAAACCTATATGATTAAGCAGTTAAAAGAAAATATACCGAGTATTAGTTTTAATGGAGACCCTGAAGGGGATAGTTTATATACGGTATTGAATGTTACTTTCCCTAATAGTGAGATGGATGAAATGCTGCTATATAATTTTGATATTGAAGGGGTTTGTGTATCTGGAGGAAGTGCTTGTTCATCAGGAAGTAATGTTGGGTCTCATGTGTTGAGAGGGATTGGAGCTGACATGACAAAACCGGCTATTCGTTTTTCATTCAGTAAATTTAACACAAAAGAAGAGATTGATTATACCATTAAGGTAATTAAAGAGCTTTTTGCTGTAAATGCTTAATTAATGAAAGTTACATTTTTAGGAACAGGAACCTCACAAGGAGTACCGGTAATTGCATGTAATTGTGATGTGTGTTTATCTAAAGATGAAAAAGATAAAAGATTAAGAAGTTCGGTCTTAATCGAAACTCAAGGAAAAACATTTGTAATTGACACAGGACCTGATTTCCGTCAACAAATGTTGAGAGAAAAAGTACAGCAATTAGATGCTGTATTATTCACCCACGAACATAAAGATCATATTGCCGGATTGGATGATGTGCGTGCCTTTAATTTTAAGCAAAAAAAAGACATGCCCATATTTGCAACTCAGCAAGTGCAAAATGCATTAAAACGCGAATTTCATTATGCTTTTGATGAGTTTAAATATCCTGGTGTCCCTGAACTAAAATTAATTGATATTGATTCAAGCTCTTTTTTTATAGATGATGTGAAAGTTACGCCTATTGATGTCTGGCATTTTAAAATGAAAGTAAAATCTTTTCGTATTGATAACTTTACTTACATTACTGATGCTAATAAAATAGACGAGACTGAGTTAGAAAAAATAAAAGGTTCTGAAGTAATTGTAATAAATGCGCTCAGAAAAACTGAACATCTTTCTCATTTTACAATGGATGAGGCAGTTGAATTGCTCCAAAAATTAAAGCCTAAAAAAGCATATCTAACTCATATTAGTCACTTGCTTGGTAAACATGAAGAAGTGCAAAAAGAGTTGCCTAACTTTATTGAAATAGCCTATGATGGGCTTTCGTTTTCTATTTAGAAAATCTACAAAAAGTGAAATTTTGAGTAGTATCAAATGGTGTTTGATGCTCAATTTGTTGACATTCTATTAGGTTTAATTCTTTAAACACAGATGCTAAGTTCTCAGGATTGTATTGAGTTATCTCAATTCCACTACATTTTAGTGGTCCTGATTTAGAAAAAGTTCCAATGATTAATTGACCATTTTCTGCGAGTGAATTTTGTAAAGTTTGAGCATATTTTTCAATTTCTTGTTTTTGATTTAAAAAGTGAAAAGCAGCTCTGTCGTGCCATAGAGCATATTTTTTAGAAGGTTCAAAATCACAAATATCACTTATTACCCATGCTATTTTAGATGCATTTTCACCTAATCTTTTTTTTGCTCGTTCAATAGCATTTTCTGATATATCTAACACGGTAATATTAGTATATCCCAATGTAATTAAGTTATCTACTAAAAAGCTGTCACCACCACCAACATCTATAATTGAAGCATCTTTAGAAAGCTTTAATTTTTGAATAAACTGAAGCGAAGTTTCAGGTGTAGGTTGATACCAACTAACTTCATTTAGTTGTTTGGTGTTGTAAATGTTTTCCCAATGATTTTTTTTATTAAAATCGCTCATGTAGCTTTTTTGTTTTTATTTCTAAAGTTTTTAATCCATTTCCAAATTAACCACACAATAATATCTATTCCCAATAGGATAGAAGCTAAAGTAAAGTGATTTTTTATTGCATAAGATTTGTTGATTTCAAATAAAGCAACTTGAGGAAAACTTTTTAGATAATGTATTTTGATTTGATGACCAATTTTTACTTGATTATAAATTCCTTCTGAAACCAAATCAGTATTGTTATATTTTAGCTCATTTACATAGAATGATGCTTCTAAATAATAACTAATAGAAGTATGATTACTATACCTGGATGTAGAGTTGCTACTTCTTCGTGTTCTAGAATATTTTTGAACTATGGAAGCATTAACTTGTTCAGAAAGGCTTGGAATTAAAACAGGAATTACTTCCGCGGTACCTCTTAGCATTTGAAAATGAGCTACAACAAATATAAATATGAAGAGATATTTTATGGCAACAATAAAATCAAATTTTCTTCTTTTTTGTTGTGTCATAATTTAAATTTTCATTCTAGCATTAGGAACTAGCTCTTGATCTGCAAAATCTTGTTTTAAGAATTTGTAATATCCGGTAATAGCTATCATGGCAGCATTGTCGGTGCAATACTCAAATTTTGGTATATAGGTTTTGCATCCTTCTTTTTCCAATTCTAAAAACCGTTTTCTAAGTTCTGAGTTCGCTGATACGCCACCTGCAATGGCAATTTCTTTAATCCCGGTTTGATGAATTGCTTTTTTCAAGTTAATTAGAAGAATATCTACAATGGTTTTTTGCACTGAAGCACAAATATCATTCATATTTTCTTCTATAAATAATGGGTTTTTCTCAAGTTCTTTCTTTAAAAAGTATAGGATAGAGGTTTTTAATCCACTAAAACTATAATTTAAACCTTCAACTTTTGGATGGGGGAAATCAAAAACTGCATTTCCTTGTTGGGCATTTTTATCTAAAATCGGTCCTCCAGGATAAGGAAGTTGTAACATTTTTGAAACCTTATCAAATGCTTCACCTGCTGCATCATCAATGGTTTCTCCAATTACTTCCATGTCAAAATAATCAGTAATTTTTACTATTTGTGTATGACCACCACTAACTGTTAAACATAAAAAAGGAAATTTTGGATGATTGGCAGTTTCATCAGCTTCGGTAATAAAATGAGCTAATACATGACCATGCATGTGGTTTACTTCAATAATTGGAATTTTTAATCCCATTGCAAAAGCTTTTGAAAAAGAACTCCCAACAATAAGTGACCCTAATAGTCCAGGGCCATTGGTAAATGCAACAGCTCTAATTTCTTCTTTAGTTATTCCTGCTTTTTTAATAGCAGCTTCTACTACAGGCACAATGTTTTGTTGATGAGCTCTTGAAGCTAATTCAGGTACAACTCCACCGTATGCCTTGTGGATATCTTGATTGGCTATAATATTGGCTAGAATTTTGCCGTCTTTAATAATAGCAGCAGCAGTATCATCGCATGAGGATTCTATTCCTAAAATAATAGTTGATGATTGCGGCATTAAATGTATTTTTGTTAGGTTTAAGCAAGGTCAAAATTATCAAAAAAAGAAGAATAATAAGGGTTAGCTTGGCAGTAATTCTACTGTTGTTGGTTAGTTTGGGGATTTCTGTAACTAAAAGCACTGGTTTTCAAACTTACCTTATACAACAATATTTAAAAAGTCTTGCCAAAAAACTGCACACCACTATTACTATTGAATCGGTAAAAGTTTCATTTTTTAACGGAGTTACTTTAAATAAACTATATGTAGAAGATCTTCATCAGGATACATTGGCTTTTATTAATGAACTAAATGTAGGAGTTAAACAATTTTCATTTAAAGAGAAAAAAATTATTGTTGATGATGTGAATTTGAAAGATGTTTATTTCAACCTTAAAAAATATAAACAAGATACCACATTAAATTTAGCTTTTATCATCGACCATTTTAAATCTACTGATACAACTTCCAGTAAATGGGAATTTGGACTTAATAATGTGGAAATAGAAAAAGGAAGATTTAATTATAATAATGAACATGCAGAACCATTAGTTGGACAGGTAGATTACCAGCATATTGGTGTTCGAAATTTAAATTTGAAAACATCTGATATTGAGTTTATTCCTGAAGGTATTAACTGTAATATTAATGAATTGTCATTAGTTGAAAAATCAGGTTTTGATTTAAAAAATCTAACAACAGAATTTAACATTTCCCCAAAAGGGATTATTACTCAAAATCTTCATATTAAAACCAACTTATCTGATATAAATGGAAATGTAACTTTTATTACAAATGAATATGCAGACATGGCAGAGTTTGTTGAAAAAGTAAATATTAAATCCTACTTCGAAAAATCGGAAGTAAATTTTTCAGATATCTGTCATTTTGTCCCTGCACTTGATTGTATCAATAAATCGGTAAAAATTGACGGAGAGGTGAAAGGAAGAATCAGCAATTTAAAAGGTAGAAAGTTAGCTTTAGAGTTTGATAAAGGTACTTCTTTAAAAGGTGATTTAAATATTTCCGGATTACCTGATATGGAAAATACATTTATGCATTTAAATATTGATGAATTAATTACTTCAGAACGAAAGTTAGCAGAGTTGCCCATTTTTCCTTTTTGTGAAGGAAATACTTTAAAACTCCCTGCTAATTTTAAGAAGTTAGGTAATATTCATTTTAAAGGAAATTTGACCGGATTTTATTACGATTTTGTGGCGTATGGTACTTTTCACACTTCGATAGGTTCTATGTCGACTGATTTATCTTTGAAAACTATTAATGAAAAAATAACTTATAAAGGACAGGTAAAGACAAGGCAGTTTGACTTAGGTCATTTTTTTGGTGTACCTGAACAGTTCGGTCCTATTACCATGGATGTAAAAATTGATGGAGAGGGTGTTGATTTGGAAGATTTAAAAGCCAATATGGAAGGGGAAATAAATCAGGTAGAAATTAGAAGTTATGATTATAATAATGTAGAAGTTAAAGGAGATTTTGAAAACAAAATTTTTAATGGATGGTTGGCTGTTAAAGATAAAAATATTGATTTTGATTTCAATGGTTTGATAGATTTTTCACATAAACTTCCTATTTATAAGTTTTCATCTGATGTACATTATGCTAAACTTGAAAATTTAAACTTGATAGAATTACCTAAAAAAATGAAAACCATTTTTAGAACCAATTTGGAAGTAGATTTAGAAGGCAATCATATAGATAATTTGAAGGGAGAAATTAAATTGTGTGATGTGAATTATGTGGATAAGATAGATTCAATTTATGTGAAAGAGATATTATTAAACTCAGAAATCAATTCAGATAACAAAAAACTAACCATTGATTCTGATGTTTTAAAAGGAGAAATTAAAGGAATGTACACTTTTAAAGAGTTAATAGATGCTAGTGCTAATAATCTTGTTAAGTATATTCCTTCTTTTAAAAATGAAAATCTAAAGCAGGTAGAAATAGCAAACGATTTTGATTTTAATGTGGAAATTCTAAATACCGACTTATTGTCTAAAGTGTTATTGAAAGGTGTGCGTTTAGGTGAAAATTCAACAGTTCAAGGGTTTTATTTTTCAGAAAACCAATCATTGAAATTAAATGCACATTTCCCAACCGTAGATGCAAATGGAATTAAAATAAATGAATTACTTGTAGAAGGTAAAACAATGGGTGATTCATTGTTATTGGATGTGGAAGCAGATAAAGTTTATCAAACTGACAGTATTTTCATTGATAATTTTAAAACAAGCTCAATTGTTCAAAATGATACTGTTTTAACTCACATCAAATGGAATAACCAAGATAGTATATCCAGAACTGAGGCTGATATCCATATCAACACTTTTTTTAGAGGTTATAACGATTTTACTATCCACTTTTATAATACCAACATTTATATTGATGATACATTATGGACGGTTAATGAAAACAATTTAATACATTTTTTTCAGCCCGATACTATGCAGTTAACAGTGTCTAGTCTTGGATTTTCTGCTCAAAATCAAAGTATTTTAATTGATGGGAAATTGTCAGGTAAACCTACCGATCAAATTGATGTGGCTTTAAAGAATTTTAATTTGAAAATGATTCAAAAATTTATTCCACATGATGTTCTGAAAATTAATGGATTAGTAAATGGAGTTGCTTCCGTTAAAAAAGAAAATGAAGAGTTTATTTTCACATCTGATTTGAATTTTAATAAACTCATTTTAAATGAAACCAATATTGGCGATGGAGAAGTTAAATCGGCTTGGAGTACCAATGAAAAAAAATTATTCGTTGATGGTAGTTTTTACAAAGGACATATTCCAACTATTATTTTTAAGGGGAATTATTTTCCATTTAAAGAAGAAGAAAGCTTGGATTTAATGGTTCAATTACAGCGAACAGATTTACAAATTATCAGCTCATATACTCAGGCATATGTTTCCAATTTAAGAGGAATTGCTAGTGCTGAAGTAACTATTAATGGTATACCAACACAACCTGTTGTAAATGGTTATATCCAATTACAAAAAACAAGTTTTGAAGTCAATTATTTAAAAACCAATTTTTCAACCCCATCTTGTCGTATCAATATTGTTCCTGATATGATAAGTTTTGATAATGTATTGTTTTTTGATGCAACAGGAAGAAATAGAGCTTATACCAATGGTACTATATTTCATGAATGGTACAAGAATTTTAGTTTCGATATAGGTATGGATGCAAAAGAGTTTTTGGCAATGAATACCACTGAAAAAGATAATAATTTGTATTATGGAAAAGCTTTTTTATCAGGATTGGTCAATGTTGGTGGATACAATAATCAATTGAATATAGATTTAGATGTAAAAACAGAGAAAGGAACCATTATCAGTATTCCTTTAGATGATAATGAAGAGATAACCGAAAACAATTTTATAGAATTTATCAATAAGGATACTACTCAAATAGAACAAGAAGAAGAAATTGACTTATCCAACATATTGATGAATTTTGATTTAGAAGCCACTCCAGATGCAGAGGTTCGCTTAGTTTTTGATGAGCAAATAGGAGATGTAATGAAGGCGAAAGGAGAGGGTGATTTAAGTTTTATTATCAATCAACAAGGAGATTTTAATATCTATGGAGATTATAAAATAAAGGATGGGGATTATTTGTTTACGCTGCAAAATATCATCAATAAGCGATTTGATTTGGAAGAAGGAGGAAAGATTGTTTGGAATGGAGACCCTTACGATGCACAATTGGATTTAACGGCAGTTTATCGTTTAAGGGCAAGGTTATATGAATTATTGGCTTCCACTGAAGATAGTGCGAGCGCATCGGTTTACAAAAAAAGAACCCCGGTTAACTTAAAACTAATCATGACCAAATCGATGTTAAAACCTGATATTGCTTTTGATATTGACCTTCCAACTGCTGATGAAACGACTAGAAACAAAGTGAAAAGTATTTTATATGTAAGCGATCAACAAGAAAACATTCAAGAATTGAATAAACAAGTGTTCTCTTTATTGGTTCTCAATCAATTTATAGCTCCTTCTGGGCAAGGAGCAACAGGTGGGGGATATGGAAATGTTGCTGGAACTACTTCTTTTGAGTTGATGTCTAACCAATTGAGTAATTGGCTCTCAAAAATTAGTAATGATTTTGATATCGGATTTAATTATCGTCCAGGTGATGAAATCTCTGGGGATGAGGTGCAGTTAGCACTTTCTACCCAAATATTTAATGATAGATTAATTTTAGATGGAAACTTTGGTGTATCAGGTAATAAAGAAGTTAGTACAGAATCGCAGAATACTAATAACTTAATTGGAGATTTCTCGATGGAATATAAAATTACCGAAGATGGTAAATTAAGAGTAAAAGCATTTAATTTATCTAATCAATCTTATTTGGAGAGAACCAGTAGTAATTATACACAAGGAATAGGATTGTTTTACAGAAAAGAGTTTGATAAGTTTAGTGATTTATTTAAAAAAGGAATCAAATCGGATGGGAAATAAAGAAATCCAAATACAACAAACCATCGATTTTGTGAAAAGCTTTCATCAAAACGAAGCGACGGGTCATGATTGGTTTCATATACAACGAGTAAATAATTTAGCCAAACAAATTGTCAATAAAGAAGGTGGTGATTTATTTCGTGTTGAAATGACGGCTTTGCTGCATGATGTATCTGATTATAAACTCAACGGTGGAGATGAAAGTAGGGGAATGCAAAAAATTAAAACCTTTTTAGAAGAAATTAGTGTGGGAGCCGATACTATTCAATTGATTTTAAAGGATATTGAAAACATATCTTACAAAGGAGCGCATGTAGAACAAAAAACACTTAGTAAAGAAGGACAAATTGTGCAAGATGCTGACCGTATTGATGCTTTAGGAGCCATAGGAATTGCTCGGACTTTTGCTTACGGTGGTAATAAAAACCGAATGATTTACAACCCCGAACAAAAACCAGTAATGCACACCCATTTTGAGAACTATAAAAAAAGTACCGCACCCACCATTAATCATTTTTACGAAAAGTTGTTGCTTTTAAAAGATAGAATGCATACTGAAACTGCTAAACAAATAGCCGAAGAGCGCCACCAGTTTATGCTCCATTTTTTAGAACAGTTTTATAAGGAGTGGGAATGCTGATTTATGTATCTTTATATAAGACTAAGTTAAGTATCATTAAATGATAAAGAAGTTTTTAATATATCTGATAATTAATTGGATTGCTTTATCCTGCATTTCAGCACAAACCTATTTCAGTAAAAATTATCCGATTACTAATCACTGGGGGGGAGGGAGTTTTAATTCTATAGAAAATGATTTAGGATATTTAATGCTAGGAGGAGCAATTTCTTTTATAACAGGAAATCAGGATTTAGTTATTGTTCAAACCGATTTAGAAGGAAATGTACTTTTTGAAAAAAACTATGGAGATACCACTTATTCGTATTTCTTGGGGTTTCAAGGATCATTTCAAAAAGTAAGTGATGGAGGATATGTATTATATGGTGGTAAACAAGACGAAAATGGAGAGAATTACGATTTATTATATCGATTTAATGATTTGGGAGATACCCTGTGGACCAAACAACTGGGAGCTGTATCAGGATTTATAGGAAGAAATGTAAAAGAAACATTAGATGGAGGATTTATATGTTTGGGAGATGGATTAAATGGAGGGAGTCTCGTTTATCTTATAAAGACAGATAGCATAGGAAATGAAGAATGGTCAAAATATATAGGACCAACACAGGATGTTGCATATAATATAGCTGTATGTGGTGATGGAGGTTATATATTTACAGGAACTACTGAAAATAGTGGTAATGACCAAATTAGAGTCACTAAAGTAGATAGTTTAGGAAATATTGTATTTAATAAATTTTTTGGAGGGGTAGAAGATTATGATGGGGGTAGATGTGTGATAGAAACACAGGATGGGGGGTATGCTATATCAGGAACATATAAGACACCTACCAGAGTATATCCTTTTATTTTAAAACTCGATCAAAATGGAGATTCTTTATGGATAAATAAAATTGTTCCATTAACAATAGGAAATAGTAATAGTAATATATTAAGAAGTATATTAGAATTAGGAGATGGAAGTTTGGTGGCTGCGGGTAGTAATTGGTATTATGGTGGTTCCACTACTTATCATTATAATGGATTAGTTGTAAAATTAACCTCAACAGGAGATTTAATTTGGCAAAAAGAATATGACATAGCTGAAACCAATACCGAATCCAGTTATTTATATGATATAAGAACTACAACTGATGGTGGATTTATTTGTTCAGGGTATTCCAATCAACCTCAGGAAATGTGGTTGTTAAAATTAGATAGCTTAGGTTGTGCCGATACCACATGTGCATTAGCTACAGCTATAGCAGCCCCTCAATCCCCAGAGGAGATATTTAAAGTATTTCCAAATCCAAACATTGGCAATTTTACATTAGAACACAATTTATCTGAACAAATTAGAGCTACTTTAAATGTCTATAATTTAACTGGAGAAAAGTATATGAACAAATCTTAGTAGGTCAGCAAGAAAACTTCAATTTAACCTTTTTACCTAAAGGTGTTTATTTGATTAAAATTATAGATAATAATCGAATTTTATATTCCACAAAAATTGGGTTGGTAGAATAATAAGTCCCCTTTGGGGATTTAGGGGCTTTTCTTTTCATCATTTCACCATCGGTTTTAAAAATTGATAAACGGTACAAGTATTTGTTTTGAATTGGCTATTTTTGGCAACCGAAATACAAAAAATAAGTTTTTCTTAATACCATAGAAATGAATTTTTGGAATAAAATTTTAGTTGTAATTGTGTTGTTAATGGCTTCTGTATCTGTTTTTGCACAAGGTACAGTAAGAGGTTTTGTGTACGATGAAAAAACAGGTGAGCCTGTAATATTCACCAATGTTTTCTTAAAAGGAACAACCATTGGTGCTGCAACCGATGTAAATGGTTTTTACTCTATCACCAAAATTCCGGCAGGTAGTTATACCTTAATGGTTACTTACTTGGGTTATGATACCGCTCAAGTAAACATCACTATTAAAGGAAATGAAATTCTTAGCCAAAAGTTATTCATTAAAGAGGCGATGGTTCAAATGGAAACTTTCCAGCTTTCTGCCGAAAAATCAGAAGCAGTAACCGAAGTTAAAATGTCGGTTTCTAAAGTAACTCCCAAAGAAATTAAATCCATGCCTTCTATTGGTGGTGACCCGGATTTAGCACAATATTTACAAGTATTGCCAGGTGTTACTTTTACCGGTGACCAAGGTGGGCAGTTGTACATTCGTGGAGGTTCGCCAATTCAAAATAAAGTATTGTTAGACGGTATGATTATCTACAACCCTTTCCACTCTATCGGATTGTTTTCGGTTTTCGATACTGATATTATGCGTAATGCTGATGTTTATACCGGAGGATTTAGTGCTCAATATGGTGGTAGAGTTTCTTCTATCATGGATATTACCACTCGCGATGGAAATAAAAAACGTTTAAGCGGTAAGTTGTCTGCAAGTACTTTTGGTGGTAAATTATTATTGGAAGGACCTATTAAAAAAGCAAAAGAAGTAGGTGGTGGAAGTAGTTCTTTTGTGGTTTCAGCTAAACATTCTTATTTAGAACAATCTTCGAGTATGTACAAATCATACTTTCAAAATTTAGAGTCTAAAAATGCAAGGGGAATTGATACAACCGGTTTGCCTTACGGATTTACTGATATTTATGCAAAATTATCATTGAACGGAGAGAATGGAAGTAAAGTAAATTTCTTTGGGTTTAATTTTAAAGACCGTGTTAATTTTTCTGATGCTTCAAAAATCCAATGGGATTCATACGGTGGAGGTTCTAACTTCGTTTTAATTCCTGGTTCTGCTAAAACCTTGATTGAAGGAGTTTTTGCTTATTCTAAATATCGCATTGAAATGATTGAAGCTGATGGTAAGCCAAGAAATAGTGAAGTAGGAGGTTTTAATGGAGGGATGACTTTTACCAGTTTCTCTGGTGATAATGAGTTCAAATACGGGTTCGAAGTATTAGGAATGAGTACTGATTACCAATTTACCAACGATGTAGATTTAATCATTCAACAAAAACAAAATACAACTGAAATCAATGGTTTCATGTTGTTTAGATGGAACATTGGTAAATTGGTATTAGAGCCAAGTTTTAGAGGCCAATACTATGCTTCTTTATCTGAGTTTTCACCAGAGCCAAGATTGGGAATTAAATACAACATTACTGATTGGTGGAGAGTAAAAGCAGCAACCGGATTGTACTCTCAAAACTTAATCAGTGCAAATTCTGATAAGGATGTAGTTAACTTATTTTATGGGTTTTTATCTGGACCAGACAACTTACAATCTGAATTAACAAACAAAGATGGTTCGGTGCAAGAAGTAACATCTAAATTACAAAAGGCTCGTCACGCTATTTTTGGTTTTGAGTTTGATTTAAATAAATACATCACCTTAAATACCGAAGGTTATTACAAGAAGTTTAATCAGTTAACCAACACCAACAGAAATAAAATTTATCCTGATGATGGAGAGTTTTCTGACCAGCCGGATGTGTTGAAAAAAGATTTTATTGTTGAAACAGGAGATGCTTATGGTGTTGATTTTAGCTTGAAATACTCATCTACTCGATTAAATGTTTGGACCATCTATTCATTGTCAAAAGTTCTTCGTTGGGATGGGCTTCAAGAATATTATCCTGTATTTGATAGAAGACACAATGTAAATGTGGTAATTGGATACATCTTCGGTAAAGATATGAACTGGGAGTTTGATGCTCGTTGGAATTTGGGTTCAGGTTTCCCTTTTACTCAGACGCAAGGATTTTATGAAGGATTTAATTTCTCTTCAATCAGTCAAGATCCAACAACTGATAATGGTAATTTAGAAATAGCTTATGCTGAATTAAATAAAGGTCGATTACCTTATTATCACCGTTTAGATTTAACCCTAAAACGTAAGTTCGTATTAGGTAAAAATACAGAATTAGAGTTAACAGGAAGTGTTACCAATGTCTACAACAGAGAAAATATTTTCTACTTAGATAGAGTAACTGATCAAAGAATTTATCAGCTTCCAATTCTTCCAAGTTTTGGTATGAGTTTTACTTTTTAAAATAAATTAGAAATAATAAGAAGAGTATTAGAAAAAAAAGTGTAAGTTTGCACCCGTTTTAAATTAAAATTTTATATAATGTACGCAATAGTTGAAATAGCAGGGCAACAATTCAAAGTAGAAAAAGACCAACAACTTTATGTACACCGTTTAGAAGGAAAAGAAGGTTCAAAAGTTTCTTTTGACAATGTTCTTTTAATTGATAATGGTGGAAAAGTTGCTGTTGGCGCCCCAGCTGTAACAGGTGCAAGTGTTTCTGCGAAAATACTAGAACACCTTAAAGGCGATAAAGTTATCGTGTTTAAAAAGAAAAGAAGAAAAGGATACAAAGTAAAAAATGGTCACAGACAATCGTTTACTAAAATCCAAATTGAAGGTATTGCTGAAAAAGGAGCTGCAAAAAAAGCAGAACCAAAAGCTGAGGTAAAAGAAGAAGCTCCAAAAGCTGAAGCACCTAAAAAAGAAGCACCAGCAAAAAAAGCTCCGGCTAAAAAACCGGCTGCTAAAAAAGTAACTAAAAAAACTGAAGAATAATAAGGTTTAAACATTTGTTTAGCCTATAAAACTTAAATATCATGGCACATAAGAAAGGAGTCGGTAGTTCGAAAAACGGTAGAGAATCAGAAAGTAAACGATTAGGTGTTAAGATTTTTGGTGGACAACCAGCAATTGCAGGTAACATTATCGTTCGTCAAAGAGGTACTAAACACAGAGCCGGAGAAAATGTAGGAGTTGGAAAAGACCATACTTTGTTTGCTTTAAAAGATGGAATAGTTTCTTTCAGAAAAAAGAAAGACAATAAATCCTATGTTTCAGTAGAGCCTTTTACTGAAGCATAAGTTTATATACCAAAAGATTTAAAACTCCTGTGTCTATAAACGAATAGATACAGGAGTTTTTTTGTTTATTAGATTATCAGTTTTACTATTTTTGTCGCATTAATTTTTAAAGAAAACATGTTACAAACAGCATACATTAGGGAAAATAAAGAGCTTGTTATTGAGCGATTAAAAAAGAGAAATATCGATGCCAATCAAATTGTTAACGATATTTTAGCTTTAGATGAAAAAAGAAAGAAAACCCAACAAGATTTAGATGCTTTGTTGGCAGAAAGTAATCAAATTGCAAAGCAAATCGGAGATTTGTTTAAGTCAGGAAAAGCAGCCGAAGCAAATGAGTTAAAAGAAAAAACAACTCAAATAAAAGAACAATCAAATACTTTAAAAGAAGAACAAAATCAAATTAACAATGATTTGATGCAGTTGTTGTATCAGGTTCCGAATGTGCCGAATGAAATTGTTCCGGCTGGTAAATCTGATGCTGATAATGAAATTGTATTTTCTGAAGGAAATGTACCAACATTACATGAAGGAGCTTTATCTCATTGGGATTTAGCCAAAAAATACGATTTAATTGATTTTGAATTAGGAGTTAAGATTACAGGAGCAGGTTTTCCGGTATACAAAGGACAAGGTGCTAGATTACAAAGAGCATTAATTACTTTCTTTTTGGATGAAGCCGTTAAAAGTGGGTACCAAGAAATTATTCCTCCTTTAATGATTAATGAAGCATCAGGGTATGGAACGGGACAATTACCTGATAAAGAAGGGCAGATGTACTATATGCAAGCAGATGATTTGTATATGATTCCAACAGCTGAGGTGCCAATTACTAATCTATATCGCGATGTAATTTTAAAAACAGATGAGTTGCCTATTAAAAATGTAGGTTATACTCCATGTTTTAGAAGAGAAGCAGGCTCTTATGGTAAGGATGTAAGAGGGTTAAACCGTTTGCATCAATTTGATAAAGTAGAAATTGTACAAATTCAACACCCCGATCAATCTTATCAAACTTTAGACGATATGGTTAGTCATGTAAAAGGTTTGTTAAATAAATTAGGATTACCTTATCGTGTGTCAAAATTATGTGGAGGAGATTTAGGATTTACCTCTGCATTAACCTACGATATGGAAGTTTATTCAGCTGCTCAGGAAAAATGGTTGGAGGTAAGTTCTATTTCTAATTTTGAAACTTTCCAAGCCAATCGTTTAAAATGTAGATTTAAAGATGAAAATGGTAAAACTCAATTGGTACATACTTTAAATGGTAGTGCGTTGGCTTTACCAAGAATAGTAGCTTCATTATTAGAAAATAATCAAACACCGGAAGGAATAAAAATTCCTGAAGTATTAGTACCTTACACAGGTTTTGATATGATTAAATAAAATGCGATATGTAATTCCATTAATAGTTATTATTTATTTAACTGCTTGTAAAAAGCAATACAAAGAGCAAAATGAGCAGTTAAATGGGTTGTTAATGGAATTACATCAAATCGACAGTAATTATTCCCAAATTGATACTTCTACGGTTTATGAAGTAGCCAATCAAATCAAAACTCATCTAATATATTTACATCAGTTAGTCGATACACTGGATGTAGAAAAAGCTCAATTTGTTGCTGAAGCATATCAAGAACGCAACAAGTTATTCTATTTTCAAGATAATTATCTTCTTTTTTTAGAGGAATTGAAAACATCTCAAAACCAACTAAATGCGTTGCAACAAGATTTAAACAATGGTTTGCTTACAGAAGAGAAATTCAAAGACTATTTTGAAAAAGAAAAGACGATAATCAGTAATTTAAAGGAAAAAATTGACTCATCTGTTCAGGACATGAATAAGGCTTTTGATGAGTTGATTCAAAATACATCTTCTGTAGAAACGTTATTAAAAGAACTTGAAGAAAAAGAAGAATGAAAAGCTTGAAAATTATATTCTTATTTGTGCTGGCAAACTTGTTTGCCTTTCATTCTTTTGCTCAAAAATCAACCGACGAAGATTTAGCCAATCAGTATTTTTCAGACAAAGAATATGATAAAGCAGTCATCTATTTTGAGAAACTGCATAACAAAAATGATAATCCGCTTTTCTACAATCGATTATTAAATTGTTATATCGAGCTTCAGGAATTTAAAAACGCAGAAAAATTAGTTAAAAGACAAATTAAAAACAATCCTTTTGAGGTGGCTTATAATGCTGATTTAGCTCACGTTTACAAAGTAGAAGGAAAAGAAAATGAAGCCAGACAAACAGCTGAAAAGACGATTAAAGAATTAATTCCAAATCAACAATTAATTCAGGAATTAGCGATGGCGTTTTTAAGGTATCAAGAATTGGATGATGCCAAAGAAACCTATTTACAAGGTAGAAAAATATTAAAGGGAACATATCCTTTTAATTTTGAATTGGCTCAAATATATAATTTGCAAGGTAAAACAGAGGCCATGCTAAATGAATATTTAGAGGCTTTGGTTTTTCAAGAATCATTTATTCAAAGTGTGCAAAATGCTTTACAAACAGTACTTTATCCTGATGAAGACGGAAGTAAAAAAAGTTTATTGAAAACTCTCTTGCTGAAAAACATTCAAAAATATCCCGATAAAAAGGTGTTTTCAGAGATGTTGATTTGGGTATATATCCAAGAAGAAAATTTCAATGGAGCTTTTATTCAAGCTAAAGCGTTAGATAAAAGATTTAAGGAATATGGACAGCGGTTAACTGCCTTAGCAGAACTCTGTTTAGAAAATAAAGATTACGAGACGGCTGTAAAATGTTATCAATATGTGATTGAAAAAGGGCCTGATAATTTTTATTACATTTCTGCTAAAATGGAATTGGTGAATGTTTACAACCAAAAAATTGTAAATGAAAAAAACTATACCGAACAAGATTTACTACAATTAGAAAACACTTATCTATCCACCCTCAATGAATTAGGCAGAACAGCAACCACTTCCCCTTTGTTGAGAGGTTTAGCAAGATTGTATGCTTTTTATTTACACCAACCTCAGAAAGCCATCGATATGCTTACAGAAGCTAAAGAAATGGGAGGAATGAAACCACAAGACATTGCTCAAATAAAAATTGATTTAGCAGATGTGTATTTGTTTGTTGATGAAATTTGGGAAGCATCATTATTGTATTCGCAAGTAGAGAAAGAATTTAAGTACGACCAATTAGGGGAGACCGCAAAATTTAAAAATGCTAAAATTTCATTTTACACGGGAGATTTTGCTTGGTCAAAAGCACAGTTAGATGTGTTAAAAGCTTCTACCTCAAAATTGATTGCTAATGATGCCATGCAACTATCTATTTTAATTACCGATAATATTGGAATAGATACCACACAAGCACCTTTGCTTATTTATGCAAAAGCCGATTTGTTAGCTTATCAAAACAAACAAATAGAAGCGATGAAATTACTTGATTCGTTGGCTGAAACCTTTCCAATTCATACCATTAACGATGATATTTTATATAAAAAGTATGAGATTAATTATCATTTGAAAAACAACGCAGCTGCAATAGAAAATTTGCAAAAAATCATTGATAATTATGCTTACGATATTTTGGCTGATGATGCCATTTACCATTTGGCTTTGATTTATGACTACGAGCAAAATGATAAAGAAAAAGCCAAAGAGCTGTATAAAAAATTATTATTCGAACACCAAGATAGTGTTTATGGCGTTGATGCTCGTAAACGATATCGAGAATTACAAACTGGTGTAAACATCATTAATATTAATGAAGATAAACTAGAGTTTGAAGCCAATTAAATGGGACTGGTAACTTGGTTGGAAAATAACATGATGGCTTGCCCATACAAAAAGTATTGGAATATGGATTGTTTGGGTTGTGGTATGCAAAGGTCATTCATAGCTTTATTAAAAGGTGATTTTGTGGGGAGTTTTTATTATTACCCTGCTTTAATGCCCATGATTATTATGTTTTTTTTGTTAGTTGCACATTTAATTTTTCGTTTCAAAAACGGTGCAGTTTGGCTTAAATACCTCTTTATTTTTAATATTTCCATTGTTGTCATTAACTTTATATTAAAGTTAGTGTTATGAATATTTTGTCCGCTACTCAAATACGTGAAGCAGATGCTTTTACTATTAAGAATGAACCCATTTCTTCGGTTGATTTAATGGAAAGAGCTGCCACAAAATGTTTTGATTGGCTAGAGAAAAACTATCAGAAAGATAATTCGTTTGCTGTTTTCTGTGGTGTTGGTAACAATGGCGGAGATGGATTGGTGATTGCTCGTTTGCTTAAAAAAGCCGGTTATCAAGTTGAGGTTTTTGTGCTTGAATTTTCAAAAAAATATTCAGCAGATTTTCAGGTTAATTTAGATAGGCTAAAAGAGTTAGAGTTAGTTCCTGTTTTTTTAACCGAAGCTAATCATTCTTTGAGTATCAAAGAAAAAAGTATTGTCATTGATGCCATTTTTGGTTTAGGATTAACAAGACCTATAAGTGGTTTTATTGCTGAAATTATTTCGCAAATTAATCAAAATGAAATTATAGCCATTGATATCCCCTCAGGTTTGTATGTTGAAGATAACAGAGCAAATGATGGTGAAAAAGTAAAAGCAAAATATACACTCACTTTTCAAATACCCAAGTTGGCTATGATGTTTCCCTCCAATTATGAATTTGTTGGGGAATGGCATGTATTAGATATTGGTTTGAATAAATCATTTATTGCAGCACAAGACACCAAGTATTATGCTCTATCAGATGAAGATGCTTCATTGATGTTGCAAAAAAGACCAAAATATACTCACAAAGGTTCGTATGGACATGCTTTGTTACTTGTTGGTAGCAAAGGTAAAATGGGAGCCGCAGTTTTAGCTTCAAGAGCTTGTTTAAAAACAGGTGTGGGGTTATTAACTACTCATGTTCCAAAAATCGGATTACCCATATTGCAAACAGTAGTTCCTGAGGCTATGGGGAGTGAATCGGAAGGGGAGGAGTTTATAACCGATTTACCCGATCTTTCTAAATACAATGTAATAGGTGTTGGACCAGGAATTGGATTGGAAAAGCAAACACAGAATATACTTAAGTTGTTAATTCAAAATGCTCAAACTCCTTTGGTGCTGGATGCTGATGCCTTAAATATTTTATCTGAAAATAAAACATGGTTATCTTTTTTACCATCCGATAGTATCTTAACTCCTCATCCCAAAGAGTTTGAAAGATTGGTGGGAAAATGGAGTAGTGATGAAGAACGATTGGAGTTACAACAAAATTTTTCATTAAAACATAATGTGTATCTAGTATTAAAAGGAGCGAACACTTCTATAACCACACCTTTAGGGAATGTATTTTTTAATACAACAGGCAATCCGGGAATGGCAACCGGAGGTAGTGGAGATGTGCTTACAGGTATTGTTACTTCTTTATTAGCGCAAGGCTATCATCCGCAAGAAGCAGCAGTGTTGGGAGTTTATTTGCATGGTTTGGCAGGTGACGTGGCTAAAGAAAATAACACCGAATATGCCATGATTGCTTCCGACATCATTGAGTCTTTGCCATTAGCTTTTGGATGGCTTCAGAAAGCAGTGTAAAAAAACTATTAATTCAAATCATATTTTATTACATTTGCTATCCTTAAAAATTAAGTATGAATTTACAGTCAATTATTTCAGTTACAGGTAAGCCTGGATTATACAAAGTAATATCTTCTACAAAAAACGGATTAATTGTAGAGGCAATTTCAGATGGAAAAAGAATGCCGGTATATGCTACCGATAAAGTAAGTGCCTTAGAAGATATAAGTCTTTATACGGTAAGTGAAGATATGCCTTTAGTGGAAGTTTACCAGAAAATTTATGATTTTACGAAAGGTAAAGCAGCGATTGAGCATAACTCAAAGCCGGAAGAATTAAGAACTTATTTGGAGAAAATTTTACCTGAATTTGATCAGGATAGAGTATATAATTCAGATCTTAAAAAATTATTCCAATGGTTTAATTTATTGATAAGTGCTGATTTATTAAAACCTGAAGAAACGAAAGAAGAGAAAAAAGAAGCAAGTAAAAAAGCCCCTGCTAAAAAAGCGGCTCCAAAAACAGCAGCCAAAAAACCGGCAGCTACTAAAACTTCAGCTTCAAAAAGCACTGCTAAAAAAACAGTTGGAGCTAAAAAAGGATAATTCCAAAATCAATATATCTAATCCGAAACCCAATGTTTCGGATTTTTTTTGACTAAAAAATTAGAAGATGCAAAGCACAGAATTACAAATACCTACTAAAAATAAAAGAAGATTTTTACCTGACAACTTGGTGATAGACTCATGGGAGAAATTACAAATCTACTTTGAGGATTTAAAAAATCGTGAAATTAATAGCGTTCAAGAATTAGAAGAATGGTTGAAAGACAGAAGCGAACTGGAAGCGGTATTGGAAGAAGATGTGGCTTGGCGCTACATTAAAATGAACATTGATACCACCGATGAAGACTTGGCGGAGAGTTTTAATTTTTTCATTACCCAGATTGAGCCTAAAATAGCACCTTATGCCAACGATTTTAATTTAAAGTTGGTGAATTCTGAGTTTGTTAACGATTTAAACAAAGACAAGTACCATATTTATTTGAGAGGGATTAAAAAGCAAATTGAAATTTTCAGAGAAGAAAACATTCCTTTGAATACCAAATTACAAGCTTTATCTCAAAAATATGGGACTATTTCGGCGGCTATGACCATCAATTATGATGGAAAAGAGTTGACTTTGCAACAAGCATCTAATTACTTGAAAAAAACGGATAGAAAAGTTCGGGAGGAAGTTTTTCAATTGATTAATGAACGTCGTTTACAAGATGAAAATGAATTAAACGAATTATATACCGAGTTAATTCAGTTGCGTCATCAGGTGGCACAAAACGCCGGTTTTAAAAATTACCGCGATTACATGTTTGCGGCTATGGGTCGATTTGATTACCAACCAAAAGATTGTTTTGATTTTCACAATGCCATTGCCAGTGAAGTAGTGTCGATGACCAATTCTTTTGATGAAGAGAAAAAGGAATTGTTGGGAGTGGATGCTTTAATGCCTTGGGATACGGCTGTAGACCCAACAGGAAAAGAAGCTTTAAAACCATTTGAAGGAGGAGAAGAGTTAATTGATAAATCCATCCAGTGTTTTTATAAAATACGACCTTATTTTGGAGAGCGTTTAGAAATTATGAAACACATGAAATATGTGGATTTAGATTCTAAAAAAGGAAAAGCTCCGGGCGGTTTTAACTATCCGTTGCATGAAATAGGTGTTCCTTTTATTTATATGAACTCGGTTGGTTCGCAACGCGATTTGGTAACCATGGTACACGAAGGTGGGCATGCTGTTCATTCTTTCTTGTCGAGAGATTTGGAATTAACAGGATTTAAAGATGCTCCATCAGAAGTAGCAGAGTTGGCTTCGATGAGCATGGAATTGTTGACCATGGATTACTGGGATGAGTTTTATAGCGATGCTGAAGAACTGAAAAGAGCCAAAAAAGAACAATTGGAAAAAGCCTTAGAAACGTTACCTTGGGTAGCGGCTATAGATAAATTCCAACATTGGGTGTACGAAAACCCAACTCATACAGTTGAAGAGCGTTATGCTACTTGGAATAGCATTATGAAAACTTTTGGTAGTAATGTGGTAGATTGGAGTGCAAACGAAAATGCATTGAGTACTTTGTGGCAAAAACAGTTGCACTTGTACGAAGTACCTTTTTATTACATAGAATACGGAATGGCACAATTAGGAGCCATTGCTGTATGGAGAAACTATAAACAAAACCCAAACAAAGCAATTGACCAATACATAGACGCCTTAAAATTAGGCTACACTAAATCAATAGGGGAGATTTATAAAACTGCCGGTATTGAATTTAATTTTACAGCCAGTTATGTTAAAGAATTAGTGGAGTTTGTAAAAGAGGAGTTAGGGGGAGTTTAATCTACTTAATTTTGACACCTTTTTCATCCCAAACTTCTTCTGTAATTATTTGATCTTTTTTGTAAATGGTATGTATTGAAATTTGACCATTTTTATGGTAATTATACAAATCTCCTTCTAACAAAAAGTTGATTCTATTCCCTTTAGCCTGGGGTTGGCCATTTTCGTAGTATCCAAAAAATTCACCATCAAGTTTTCCATCTAAATAATTTTGAATCGAACAGATTTGTCCATTTTCAAACCAACTTTTTGAAACTCCGTTTTGTTTCCCATTCTCAAAATTCATCTGAAATTCTAATTGGCCATTATTAAACCACTGTTTTATTACCCCGTGTAAAAGTCCATTTTTATAAGAGTTTTCAAGAACTACTTTCCCTTTATTATTTAAACGGTAGACTATACCTGTTACTTTTGAGCTATCACTTTTTAAGAAACACATCCAATTCTTAGTGGAATCTTGGGATACATTGATGATGTTTACGTCGTTGATGTTGAATCTTTTTTGTGAAAAACCGTTAAGGCTTAAAAATGCAAATATTATACTTATAAAAAGCTTCATTGATTATGGTTTTTAGTAAGATGTTCTAATAGTTGAGAATCTTTACTACCTATTAAAATTTGATTTGCATCTCTTAAATAGAAAAAATCAGGATTGATTTCTAATATTTCTTTCCATGGGCTTTCATAATAAAATAGAACATTATCCATTGGAATAGCGTCTTTAAATTGAGAGATTTCAAAATTAATAGTATAGTTTTTAGAATACCTTATATTATCAGTATCATAAATACCTGTTGGAAGTAAGAAACCAAAGCAACATTTAAAATCTTTAATTAATGTAGCATAGTCAATTTGATTTAAAACATGCTGGGAGAATAAAATCCCCTTTTCATTAGGCAATATATCACACAAGTTTTGTTGAATATATTCAGGAAAAGGCTGTTGATAATTGAAGATGTAATCAAAATGACTTTGAGAAAAAAAAACTTCTGAATTAAATAAATTTATAGGAAGTATGCTAAAATAAAAGTGATATGTTTTTTTCAATAGAGTCTTTTTTTTTCTTTTAATAATGTGAAATCTCTTACATAATATTTAAATGATAAGATTAATCAATGTTCCACTGCCAGTCTGAGTCATCATCATACATTTCATTTAAGCCTTGATTGTTGAGTAGATTACTGTAATCTATATGTTCATCTGGTTCATCTTCAATAATGGTTTCAGCAATTTTTTCATTATACAGATTTAATAATACTTTATAATCATACTGATTATAAAGATTTGCGAATAGGTTAATTCTAAAATCAGTTTTGTCACCAATAAAATTTATATTTCTCATAAATATATCTTGATCAAATTCGAATAATTCGGCAAAAATGGCATTTTTAGAATAGACAGGGTTAAAAAATTCATATTCATTAAGATTAAAAATAAATTTATTACCACTGTAAAAAGGTGTAGAATATATAATACCTTGGTTTTTATAAAAATTAAAAAAATCATATTTATCCATATAGGAATAATTATATGATTCTCTAATGTTTTTTGAGTTATACTCTTTATTGTCAAAACAAATTAGATATATGAATTCAATAAACCCAGATTCATTTAAGAACATTTCTTGAAATTGTGCTATTAGTCTTGGAGTATTGAAATAATCTTTTGTATTTTCATAGTTAAACACATAATTTTTAGTGTTAGGTTTATTTCTTGAACGAGATCTTTTAATGAATGATCGATACTCAATATTAGATATGTAACCTTCTTCTAATAATAATTTAATGGTTTTTATAGAAAAATATGGTATACTTTTTTTGTAGATGTATATCGTTTTTTGTCCGTTAATTACATTATATACTTCATTGAAACTAGTAATAGGGAATGATTTCTTATTTGAGTAAATAAAGTAATAATAATGAATTCCTTCTAATATATTTATTAATAAATTTTCTTTTTGAAGAGTATTCCATTTGGATAAGTCAATACTAATATAATTACTGTAGTCTTTAAGTATAGTTTTTCTATATTCATCATATTTTTCGTTAGCAAGAATACGTAACTCATTGTTTAGCTCCTCTATAAGATTGTAAATTGTATTCATTTGATAATAAATTGATTTGTGAATTTTATTAAGAAATATTTAAAGTAGATAAGAGTTTTTCATTTTAACTAAAGTTTAGTTTAAATTACAAAAATTAAGCTTTCATTTTCGTAGTCCAATACACAATGTAAATGCTCCCTAAAACTCCCGGAGCTAACCAAGCTACCAAGGATGGTAAAAAGGTGTTGTTTACTACTACAAAAGCAGTAGTAGCTGCAATGTAGCCCCCTGTAATTTTACCAATGTGCATTTTTAGCCATCCTTTTTTAAGTTTTTCGGAGTTTTTAAATACTCGAAAATCGGTAATGGCCAAGCTAATTCCCAACAAACCAAAAACAGTCAATACAATGTTTATGCCTCCCCAAACTATTAATGGGAAAGTAATCATGCCTATTCCGGTCAACAACATCCCAATAGAAATGATTTGGTCGATAATGCTTGGTTTTTCTTTTTTAAAACGTAAGGCTCTTCTCCCGCTCAAAACCAAATAACTGCTAAAAATCCCTACGGTAAACAAAAAAGGGCTTTCGTGTTTGGGCAATACTGTAATAATTACTCCCACCAATGCAGCAGCCAACATGCTATAATAAAACACTTTTCCATATTCTTTATGGGCTTTACTTCCTTTTTGGCTCATCAGAGGAATTAATCCACTTAAAAGGGCAATTCCACCTAAAGTAGCGTGTAGTATGATTAAAATGTCAATCAAAATGAAAAATATTTTTTAATCCAAAACCCTTTATTGATAAGGTTTTGATAAAGATAACTAAACTCAATTAAAGAAAAAAAATAAAAATATGCATCTAAAAATTATATACATAAGAAAATTATGTATACATTTGTCTTATGTATTCAAAAGAACTATTAAAAGGCACCTTAAAAACTATCATTTTAAAACTGCTCTCAGAAAATGGTAGAATGTACGGGTATCAAATAACCCAAAAGGTGAAAGAAATAACTGAGGGAAAAATCAACCTCACAGAAGGAGCTTTGTATCCTGCCTTGCACAAATTAGAAGCCGACGGGCTGCTAATGACTGAAAAGGAAGTGGTAGGCAACCGAGTACGAAAGTACTACAAGTTGACCCAGACAGGAAACAGCAAAGCAACTGAAATGGTGGATGAATTAAAGCAGTTTATTGAAACACTTAAAGCTATTATGAATGTAGCGCCACAAAATTTGTCATGGTCTGTTTAAATGAAAATCAGGTCAATCAAATAAGGCAAATGATATTGGCTCGAGGAGCCGAAATGGAAGAGCTCACCAACGATTTGCTCGACCACATTTGCTGCATGATTGAAGAACGTTTAACTCGCGAAAGCGACTATGATGAAGTGTTGCACGAAACAATGGCTGTTTTTGGGAAGGATGGTATCCGTAATATCCAGGATGAAACAACCTATCTATTAACTAAAAACATATTAGTCATGAAAAAAACAACACACATCATCGGAATTGCAGCAGCAGTATTATTGTTGGTTGCTACATTTTTAAAAATTTACCACATGCCCGGAGCAGGAGCCATGTATGTATTAGGTGGATTTTTATTGAGTTTTATTTTCCTGCCTTTAATGCTTACCATTAAAATAAAAGAAAAAATAAGTAAGCCCAGAATCTGGCTGAACGTTGCAGGAACAATTAGTGGGTTTATATTGGTCAATGGTATTTTCTTTAAAGTAATGCATTGGCCTTATGCCAATGTCTTAATGACGATAGGAATGTCGTTAGCCCTTTTTGTTTTTTTACCAATATATATTTATGTATATATCAAAAACAAAGAAATGCGGACCACAACTATTACTACTGCTGTTTTAGTAGTAGGAGCTATGAGTATGCTGTTTGCATTGGTTAGATTACATAATAGTGGAGTGGTAAATGATTCGATTGTCAATATTCAATACCATATTAATGATGATATTGTAAAAACGATGAACTACAATCAATCTTTGTTTCATCAATTAAAAAATGACACATTAATAGATGAAGTGATGCTGAATAAAAGCATGGAGCAAAGCCAACAGATAAATGAAATGATAAATACCATGTTGTTGCATTTTGCAGAAGGTGGTAATGAGAAAATGACACAAGAGCAGGTAAAAAATGCTTTAGTAAAAAATTACACAGAGATTATGAATGGAAAAGGAGATTTAAATGCTATGAGAACAGGAGAAAATACCATTGATAAATTATTGGCAGAGATACATTCATATGAAACATTGAATCAGCAAGTATTAGGAAAAGAAATGTTGTTGAATTTAAATGTTGCTAATCTGTCTATATATAATAATCCACAATACAATGATTTTCCATTGGAAATAGTAGTGAGTGATTTAACATTAATGAACTTTGAAATACAAAAACAACAAAGTGTTTTGTTGTTAGCGTTAAAAAAATAATGGAAACATAATTGCTCTCTTTAAAGGAGTGTTAGAGGTTTCATTTAATTAGTTTAGTTAGTAATTAATTTGTAAGAAATATAAAAATAAGGTGTCCTAGTTTATTGAATACATACTTTAACTAGAGAGCAATAAAAATCCCCAATATTGGGGATTTTTTACACTAAATATTAAATCAAAAAGACATGAAAAAATTTATAATACTAGGTGTTGTTATACATCTAAGCATAGTATTCTATGCTCAAAACGTAGAAAAGAAAATTGATCAAATATTTGAAGAATGGAATCAGAAAGATCACCCGGGAGGAGTTGTTTCTATTGTAAAAAAAGATGAAGTACTATTTTCAAAAGCTTATGGGCAAGCAAATATTAAATATAATGTCCCCAATAAAGTAGAAACGATTTTTAATATCGGTTCTGTTTCCAAACAGTTTACGGCAATGGGTATTGTAATACTTTCTATAGAAGGAAAACTTTCTGTAGATGATGATATTCGAAAATATTTACCCGAATTATATGACTTTAAACATGAGATTACCATTCGTCATTTATTGCATCATACTAGTGGTTTTAGAAGTACTCCTGAGTTATTTGGATTGGCAGGATGGCGAGATGGAGATGCTATTACCACAGAGGATGATTATCGCTATTTATGTAAACAGACTAACTTGAATTTTGAACCGGGTGAACAATTTATGTATACAAATTCGGGTTACATACTGTTGGCAAAAATTATTGAAAATGTTACCGGTGAAAATTATAATAAATGGATGCACAATCACATTTTTATTCCATTAGGAATGAAGAATACTTTTGTGGATGAAGCAAATAATAACGCTAATCCTCAAATAGCTACACCATATAATGAATTTGAAGAACAACAATTTTCGAAAGGAGAAAATACCAGTTTGGATATAGGGGCATCAAACATTTATACAACAGCAGAAGATTTGACTAAATGGATGAGTAATTTCCGTGTTCCTATTAAAGGATGGGAAGATGCTTTTAATAAGTTACAAACTATAGATAAATTGAATAATGGTGAAATTAATAACTATGCTTTTGGAGTGTTTATGGATGATTTTTTTGGAAACAAAAGAATCTACCATACAGGAGGAGTTCCAGGGTTTTTATCATTTGCTGAATATTATCCTGATGATGAATTAACCATTGTTCTTTTGACAAACTTTACTTCGTATGATGTAAACAATAAATATATGATGCTTTCTCAACTATTCCTTAAGAATAAAACTTCTAAAAGTGAAAATTTAGCAACAATCAAGGAAGTTCCTTTTGACGCCGAATTAGCAAAAAAATATACAGGAGATTATTGGAATGTAAAAGAAAACTATCCTCGTAAAATCTATTTAGAAAAAGATACTTTATGGTATTTAAGAGCAAATGGAATGAAATCACCTCTGGTTCAAATTGGAGCAAATCAATTTATTATTGGAGGAATAAAAGCATTTGTAAGTGTACAATTTGAAATAGGAGAAAAGAAAAAAATGATGGTATCGGAAAAAGATAAAAAGCAACAATATTTTGAAGAATATGATAGTTCTCCATTGACGATATCGGAAATGGAAAAATATACGGGAACATTTTATAGTTCTGAACTAGAAACAACCTATACAATATCATTAGTTGACAATCAATTAATAGGTTATCATAGTAGGCATGGAGAATTTCCTGTTAAAGTATTGAAAAGAAATGTTGTAGATTGGGCAGGTATGGCTATAGCTAAGTATAAGTATAATAATAAAAAAGAGATTGAGGGATTTTATGTGAGTTTGAATAGAGTTGAAAATGTGTGGTTTGAAAAAAGATAAACTTTAATGATGAATGATTCACATGATTAGTTAAATATTAGTGAAAAAAAATCCCCAAACTGGGGATTTTTTATTTTGAATAGATGCTGTATTTATTTGTTATCTTTTTCAAATTTTTTGTGTGAAGCCAATTCACAATTTACCATCCAATTAATTCCAAATTGATCGGTTAACATACCAAAGTAAGCCTCCCAAAATGTTTTAGCCATGGGCATGGTTACATTTCCTCCCACAGCCAGGCCCTTAAAAATTCTGTCAGCTTCTTCAGTAGAATCTGTATTCACCGAAATGGTAAAATTATTACCGAATTTTAGGTTAGGAGCCCATTCACCGCCTGCATCACTTCCCATTAATATTGTTTCTTTACTAATAGGTAAAGAAATGTGCATAATTCGTTCTTTCATTTCTTCAGAAAGAGGAGGCATTCCCTCTTGAGGAGGCATTTCACCAAATTTTCCCACATAAGCAAAATCGCCACCAAAAACCGATTTGTAAAAATTGAAAGCATCCATACATTCTTTCTCAAAAGTTAAGTAAACATTAATTGTTGTTGCCATTATAAAATAATTTTAGGTTGAAAGCTAAAAATACTAAAAATGCTTCATGGTTTCAATTAAAAGAATTTGCGCCAATTACTAATATAAATAACAATGGTTTAATAAGTCAAAAAAACATTAACTTTGTTCAATAAAAATATAAAAAAATTGAACAATAATATAAAAAGTCAGTTTAACATCAAGGATTTGGAAAACTTATCCGGTGTTAAAGCTCATACCATTCGTATTTGGGAAAAACGTTATAAACTTCTCAAACCTAAGCGTACCGATACCAACATTAGGTATTATGATAATGAAGATTTGCAGCGTATTTTAAATGTTGCTTTACTTAATAATAATGGGGTAAAAATATCTAAAATAGCTGATTTAAATGATGAATCGTTATTAGTGGCTGTTCGAGAGTTTATTGTAAGGAATGAGAAAACAGATTATGCTATTAATGCATTTAAGCTTTCCATGATGAATTTTGATCATCATTTGTTTAATCAAACATACAATCAGTTATTGGTTAAAAATTCATTTAGAGAAATTTTTCTGGAAATTTTTGTCAGGCTTTTGGATGAAATAGGTTTGTTGTGGCAAACCAGTACCATTACACCGGCACATGAACATTTTATTTCTAATCTTATAAAGCAAAAGCTTCAATTGCAAATAGAAAAAGCACAAAGTATGGATGTGGTAAATAAAGAACGAGTATTTGTACTTTTTTTACCTCAAAACGAAATTCATGAATTAGGTCTCATGTTTATTCACATGAACTTATTATTAAATGGTTACCCTTCTATTTATCTGGGGCAGAGTATTCCGCTTGATAGCTTATTGGATTTTCATCCATTATATGAAAAAGTTACTTATATCTCTTATTTCACCATTAATCCATCTGCCGAGGATGTAAATGATTATTTAAATCAAATCAATTTTACTGTTTTAAGGAAAGAGAGTGATGAATTGTTGATTTTAGGTAAAAGAATTCAAGAGAATGGTGAAGTGAATTTGCCTTTGATAAAACAGTTTGATTCTATACAATCTTTATTAGATTCGTTATAAATTTAAAATTGTTTAATAAAAAATAAATATCGTTAAACAAAATTAGTATTTTTGTTTAACGATATGAAAAAAAGATTAATCATAATAGGTTCCGGGTTTTCTTCCCTTTCTGCATCTTGTTACTTAGCAAAAGCAGGTTTCGATGTAACTATTCTTGAAAAAAACCAAACAATAGGGGGAAGGGCTCGTCAGTTAAAAAAGGATGGTTTTACCTTTGATATGGGGCCAACCTGGTATTGGATGCCGGATGTTTTTGAAAAGTTTTTTAACGATTTCAACAAAAAACCATCTGATTATTATGAGTTAATAAAACTAAACCCCGCTTATCAGGTTTATTTTGGAATACTAGAATCAATATTAATTGGCGATAATTTAGATGATATCGCAGCTGTTTTTGAGAAAGAAGAACCAGGCAGTTCTGTTTTTTTGAAAAAGTTTATTCAAGAAGCAAAAGACAATTATAATATAGCCATTAAAGAATTGGTGTATCGGCCGGGTCTTTCTATTTTTGAATTAATTACCCCACAAACCATAAGCAAGTTAAATCAATTTTTTAGTACAGTTAGTAGCCAAATTAGAGCCAACCTAAAAAGTAAAAAGCTCATTCAGATTTTAGAATTCCCTGTTTTGTTTTTAGGAGCAAAACCATCTGATACTCCTGCATTTTACAACTTTATGAATTACGCAGATTTTGGTTTGGGAACTTGGCATCCAAAAGGAGGAATGTACCGAGTGGTTCAAGGTATGGTAGGTTTAGCAAAACATTTAGGAGTGAAGATTCTTACCAACCAAAATGTAGATGAAATTGTCATCAAAAATAAAGAAGTGATTGGTGTCAATTCAAATAATGAATTTATATCAGCAGATATAGTTGTGAGTGGCGCAGATTACGAACATACAGAATCACTTTTACCAGAAAACTATAGAGCATATTCTAATGCTTATTGGGAGAAAAAAACTTTTGCACCTTCCGCCTTGTTGTTCTATGTAGGAATCAATAAAAAGTTAAAAAACTTAACGCATCATACTTTGTTTTTTGATACTGATTTTGATGTGCATGCGAAAGACATTTATGACCATAAGAAATGGCCAGATGCTCCATTGTTTTATGCAAGTTTTCCTAGTATGACTGATGATGAATTTGCACCAGATGGACAAGAAGCAGCCACTTTTTTAATTCCTATTGCTCCGGATATTGAAGACACTCAAGAGATTAGAGCAAAATATTTTGATTTAATTATTGATAGACTAGAAAAACTGACCAATCAATCTGTGAGAGAACATATTTTATTTCAGGAGTCTTATTGTGTTAATGATTTCATTAAAGATTACAATTCTTACAAAGGTAATGCCTACGGAATGGCGAATACATTAATGCAAACTGCCTTTTTAAGACCAAAAATTAAGAGTAAAAAGGTAAACAATTTATTTTTTACAGGACAATTAACAGTACCGGGACCTGGTGTTCCTCCTTCATTAATATCCGGTAAAATAGTATCTGATTTGATTATTAACGAATATAAAAAACAACCTAGCTATGAAACAATTGTTTGATGACGTATCTTTTAAAGCAAGCAGAATGGTTACGAAAGAATACAGTACTTCTTTTTCGATAGCTGTTAAAATGCTCGCACCATCTATTAGAGATGCTATTTACAGCATTTATGGTTTTGTTCGTTTTGCCGATGAAATTGTAGATTCATTTCATGATTTTCAAAAAGAAGAATTATTAAGAGATTTTGAAATTGAGTATTACAAAGCCATGACTAGTGGTATTAGCTTAAATCCTATATTAAATTCTTTTCAGCAAACGGTCAAAAAATATAATATTTCAGATGATTTAGTTCAGGCATTTTTAACCAGTATGAAAATGGATTTAACTAAATCTGAATATAAAACTGTTGAAGAGTATCAAGATTATATTTATGGCTCTGCCGATGTGGTAGGGTTAATGTGTTTAAAGGTTTTTGTGAATGGGAATAATGAAAAATACGAAGAATTAAAAGATGCAGCAATGCGATTGGGTTCTGCTTTTCAAAAAGTAAATTTTCTGCGGGATTTAAAAAATGATGTAGAAGATTTATCAAGAACATATTTTCCGGGAATAGATTTAAAATCATTAACCCCAGAAAATAAACAAAAAATTATTGAAGAAATAGAAGATGATTTTAATGTGGCCTATCGAGGAATAGTAAGGTTGCCAAATGAAGCAAAATTTGGCGTATATACTGCTTTTATTTATTATAAAACATTGTTAGACAAACTAAAAAGAACACCATCTAATAAAATCATTGAAACTAGAATTAGAGTTTCAAATCCATCAAAGATTGGCTTGCTTGCCAAGTCATTTGTTGCATTAAAATTTAATTTATTGTAATTTTCAGAAACATGATAGAACCACAAGTAATATTAGTTGATAAAAATGACCAAGAAATAGGCATTATGCCTAAATTATTGGCTCATCAACAAGGACAACTTCACCGAGCAATTTCAGTTTTTCTTTTCGATTTAGAGGGTAATTGGATATTACAACAAAGAGCAGGAGCTAAGTATCATTCTTCTAATTTGTGGTCAAATACTGCTTGTAGTCATCCTCTACCAAATGAGAAGACTAAAGATGCTGCCCAAAGAAGGTTAGTCGAAGAAATGGGAATAGATTGTAGTCTTGAGAAAGCATTTTCTTTTATTTATAGAGCCGAATTAGATAATAATCTAATTGAGCATGAATTGGATCATGTTTATATTGGGTTTACATCTCAAATCCCACACCCTAATCCAGATGAAGTTTCTGCCTGGAGGTTGGTTGATTATTCAATATTAGATGAAGACGTGAAAGAAAATCCGGAAAATTATACGGAATGGTTTAAATTGGTTTACAACAAAGTAAATTTGTTTGCATCGGTTAGTAAAACATACTTAAAAAATTAAAAATGTTTTTTACTTTCATTATTATCATAACATTTTTCTTTATGGAGTTTGTAGCCTGGTCGGTTCATAAATATGTGATGCATGGTTTTTTGTGGAATTTGCATGAAGATCATCACACAAAGAATCCTAACTCTTTTTTTGAAAAAAATGATTATTTCTTTGTCATTTTTGCTGTACCTGGAATGACTTGTATATTGTTGGGGACGGTTTTTGGAGTTCCTTACACTTTACCAATTGGTTTAGGAATTACCATTTATGGATTTGCTTATTTTTGGGTACATGAGGTTTTTATTCATCAACGTTTCAAATTGTTTAGAAATAGCAAATTAAAGTATTTTAAAGCCATAAGAAGAGCACACAAAGTACATCATAAACATTTAGGAAAAGAAGATGGTGAATGTTTCGGAATGTTAATAGTTCCCTTTAAATATTTTAGACAAGAATTTTGAATTACCTATACCTACTTCTCAATCTTTTATCATTTCTCATTCCTTTTGCATACAGTTTTGAAAAAAGAATGAATTTCATCTCTCAATGGAAAGCAGTAGTTGTCTCATTGGCCATAGTTTCTAGTATCTTTATTTTTTGGGATATTATCTTTACAATAAATGGTGTTTGGGGATTTAATCCAGATTATTTACTTGGGATAAATATTCTTCATCTTCCAATTGAAGAATGGATGTTTTTTTTGTTAATACCTTATGCAAGTTTTTTTATTCATTATTCTTTACAATACTTTTTTCCAAAAGTTCAATTATCAATTAAATTAACTCAAATTATCACAATACTATTAATTGCTTCATCATTAGTAGTTGCTCTATTTAATTGGGATAAAGCTTATACTCTTGTTAATTATAGTTTTTTTAGTTTAATACTATTGATAGGAATAATGAAAGGCAAACACTTGCTTCAACGATTTTATGTTTCCTATCCAATTATACTTATTCCTTTCCTTCTTATAAATGGAATATTAACAGGTAGTTTTATTGAAAATGAAGTAGTTTGGTATAATGATATGGAAAATTTAGGAATTAGATTATTTACAATTCCAATTGAAGATTTTGCTTATGCTTTTAGTATGATTTTTTTAAATGTGTTTTTAATAGAATATTGGAGAAAGAAGTTGAAACTTCCGGCTTTAAAAACTAGAATTTAATTATCTCCTTTAGGGTCTTTCCAAAAATTATCTTTCAAATTTCTATTCATTTGAATGTCTACATCTTGCTGGTAAACCCATTTTCCTTTATCGATTACAAATGCATCAAAACGATTTAATGATGGACCATAATACTCAAACACCCCTGCTAAATTAGAAGCAGTTGGTACTAAGTAGTCGAAAACAATTCTTTTGTCTTTTTCGTGGTATTTTAATGACATCACTGCAGTTTCTGAGTAAGTAAAAATGACTCTACGTTGAGCCTTTTTACCTAACTTTAGAATAGGAGAACCAAATCGTACACTTCCATTACTGGAAACAGTCATTACATCAATAATTTTTCTGTTGGCTAAATTATAATGTCCATCCCAACCCAAAAGAGTGTAGGTGTCTTTCCCTAGCTTTTTATCATAAATAATGTTGTAGTATAAAGCACCATACCAGTTTTTGTTGCTCAGTGTTTTTGTTTCAGGTTTACTAATCTCGTCTGATTTGTCCGTAAACTCTACAATTTTGTAGGTGTCCTTGTCAGTTTTAATTTGTAAAAATGCACAGTATTCAAAAGTCTCATCTTTTTTAGGAATAGCCCAGTTATAAAGTTTGATGGTTTCGTTCGATTTTAAAATACTAATGGCTTGAATTTTTTTAAATTCATATTCAAAAGAGCCTTTCATATTCAATACTTCCAATAATAAGGATTTGAATTCTTCATTGGCTTTGTATTTACTTTTATCGCTGTCGTTGTTTACTATCTCTAGGCTTAATTCATTCAATTCTTTTTCATAATCTTTTAAAGATTTATTTTGAGCAAATAATGAAATGCTAAATCCAAAAAACAATATGTAAAAACAACTTTTATACATGGGTTAAAAATAAAAAACCGTGCAAATGATACACGGTTTTTTGAAACGAATATTGTACCACTTTTAAATTATAAGTGTAATTTATCTTTTTTAGCTAATAATTCAGCTTCTGATTCTCTAACGTCTTCATCATCAACACAACAATCTACCGGACAAACAGCAGCACATTGAGGTTCGTCATGGAAACCTTTACATTCAGTACATTTATCTGGAACGATATAGTAATAATCCATACTTACAGGTTCTTGAGTCGCATCAGCATCGATACTAGCACCACTCATTAATTGATAACTACCTGAAACGGACGTACCATCGCTCACTCTCCACTCATCACCACCTTCGTAAATTGCATTGTTTGGACATTCAGGTTCACAAGCCCCACAATTAATACATTCATCAGTAATAATAATTGCCATCGTTATAAAATTTAATGTTTGTAATTTTGCAGCAAATGTACTAAAATGAGTTTAGATAAAAGAATAAATGCTTTTGTAGAATTAGGAAGATTTTTAAGTCAGTTTAAAAGTCAAGAGAAATTGAATGAGATGGAAAAATTGAACGAACAGTTCTACGAAGATTTTAACTATTTAATAGACAGACAAAAGGCATTAAACGGATGGTTTACGAAGCGATTTGTGTTGGATGCAATTGATGCTATTTCTAGTATGTTACAGAGAGATAAGTTAGAAAAATGGTTATCTCGTTATGACTTATCAAAAGAGCAGTCGAAAAAAGTGGGAGTTATTATGGCAGGTAATATTCCATTGGTTGGATTTCATGATTTTTTAACTGTGTTGATTTCAGGAAATGAATTGGTGGCAAAAACATCTTCGGAAGATAGTACATTGATTAAAAAAATAGCTGAGATTTTAATTGCTATTGAATCAGATTTTAGCAATAAAATAAAGTTAGTTGAAAAGTTGGAAAACTTTGATGTGGTGATTGCAACTGGAAGTAATAATACGGCACGTTATTTTGATTATTATTTTGGAAAATATCCCAACATAATCCGAAAAAATAGGAATTCGGTAGCAGTAATTACCGAGAATGATTCTACCGAAGAATTAAAAGCTTTGGGTAAAGATATTTTTCAATATTTCGGATTGGGTTGTAGGAATGTTTCTAAATTATATGTTCCTGAAAATTATGATTTCAAGACTTTTTTTGAAGCCATTTTTGATGACTTTAAAGATATTATAGACAATAATAAATATGCTAATAATTATGATTATAACAAAGCAGTTTTTTTATTGGGTAATCATCAATTATTAGACAATAACTTTTTATTGTTAAAAGAAGATAAAACTTTGAGTTCGCCTGTAGCAGTTTTGTATTATGAGTATTACAATTCTTTGGATGAAGTAAAAGAACAATTAAAAGCTGAACAAGAAAATATCCAATGTGTGGTTTCGAATAATGCTGAACTTAGCTCAATTAAGTTTGGACAAGCTCAACAACCAGAATTATGGGATTATGCTGATGGGGTAGATACAATGGAGTTTTTGGTTAAGAATTAGAAGATTAAGGTTGAAAGATATATTATTCTTGAGACTGAATTAATTCTTTGTATTCAATTTCGATGCTATTCTCTCCTAAGATTTTATAGGTTACTTTTTTATTATTAATCGAATTTTTAATAACAAGATAGCCTTTTTTACTCTTTATTAAACCTTTATTTCTGGTTGAAAAAGGAGAGGTTCTATTACCATTTTTTTTGACACCACAGGCTTGATATTTACCTTCAAATAAACTGATATTATTGAGGTTAATATCAGAAGTGTCTAATAGAATATTAGTAATTGACAAGTTAATATATAGCGGACTAATAAAGTTAATATAATAGACTCCCTTAGGAATATTGCTAAAATGAAAATGGTTATTAGAATCGGTATGTACTATTTGAATAATTACTGAATTAGAATCATAAAGTGTTACTTCAGAATATTGAACTGGTTCAAGTCTTTTAGCATCAATAATTTTACCTGATATTGTTTGAGATAAAACATTATTTATAGAAAAAATAAAAAGTAATATTTGAAACAATCTAATACTCATAAGCTCCAATATCAGGAGGATTATTTCTGCTCACACCATCGTGGTCGAGAGTAACACTTGTAGCAATTCCGTTATTAATAGCAGCAGAACCACCACTTAAATGGTAATCGTGGTTTTGGGTGTCTGCAAAATTAGCAGCTCCAGGGTTTTGAATTACATTATTGTAACTAGATGAAGCTGTACTTGCTGTGGTTTTCAATATTGAATAGTTGAATTGATAATAAATATTTCCCGGCGAAGCTCCTACAAATTCTAATTCATTATCTATATTTCCGTCAATAATACAATTCGTAAACACAGCAGAATCAATATCTCTTATTTGAGTATTTCCATTAATGTCGGCATAATAATTTTGCATATAAACAGCTGGTGTTTCGCGCGTCCCATCTTCCCAAAAATTAGCAATGGTGGTGTGGTTAAAATGGTAGTTTCCTCCACCGGTTACCAGAAAATTATACTGCCCACAATTAGTAATTAAAGAATTGGTAGCATCTATTTGATAGTTAGTTGCTAAAATCCCTACAGCTGAACTATTGTGGATTTCACAATCGTTTAAAATTAATTTGTTAGTACTAATTGCTGTGGTAGGTTGAAAAGGAAGTGTTTCAGCTTGTATTCCAATGTAAGCGTTTTTAATAATAGCATAGTTAAATACATTGTTAGTACTTCCTTCATTTATCCATATTCTGTCCCATTGTCCGGGTACATCCTGAAATGAGTAATCTAATCTTGTACCCTGAAAAGTAACAGGATCGTTTTTTGTTCCATTGATATTTAAATTACCACCTTCATATACCCAAATACCTGAGCCATTGTATAAATGAACTCTAACACCGGGATCAATATTTAGCACATCATTTTCGTCGATTACCAGATAACCGTAAATAACATAAGGTTTATCATTGGTCCAAGTCATGTTAACTGGTGTAAGAGTGGTGTCACAATTGCCATCTAAACATGAATAGTCAGGTAGTCCATTAATTGGAAATACTTTTGGAGTAAAATAATGAGCATCTTGTCCCCAAGCGAGTAAAGTAACCGTTTGGTTGTTGCCATTGGTGATAAAACGCAAAGTTTCTTCGACAACAAAAGGATTATTTCCTGATGTGGGGTCTATGGTTACTTCAATAAAAATAAAAATACTATCGTTGGCTTCAATCTCAATATCGTTATGAATATTTCCTGATGTACCATCAACATTTATTCTAAATTGAGAACCTTGTCCACCATCTAATGAAATACTGGAAATATTAATTTTTTGATTGTTTCGGTTGTAAACCATTAATCTCTTGGTTGTTGAACCTATAGTTGTAAAAACAGTATCAATAACCAACGTGTCAGTAGAAAAATTAAGCTTGGCAGATGAATCAGTTATGATCTCATCTTTTCGACAAGAAAAAGCAAAGACAATTGCTAAAATAAGAATGAATATGCCGGTAATTTTTTTCACTTCAATGCAAATATAAACTTAATATCCAACTTGTTTATTGTGCCTCTTCTACCTGATTTTTAAATTGATAATCATACAGTTTTTTGTAATACCCATTTTGTTGAATGAGCTGGTTATGATTACCGGATTCCACAATTTCTCCTTTTTCTATGACCATAATTTTTGATGCATTTTTTATAGTGCTTAATCGATGAGCAACAATAATAGAAGTTCTGTTTTTGGTAATCACATCGGTAGCATGTTGTATTAATCTTTCCGATTCACTGTCAATAGAAGAGGTAGCTTCATCTAATATTAAAATTTCAGGTTGATGAACATAGGCTCTAATAAAAGAGATTAGCTGTCTCTGACCAACTGATAACAATGCACCTCTTTCTTTCACATTATACTCATAACCATTTGGTAATTCCATAATAAAATCATGAGCACCAATTTTTTTAGAAGCTTCAATTACTTGTTCTTTGGTAATTTCTTGGCTGTAAAGAGTAATGTTATTGTAGATGGAGTCGGAGAAAAGGAAAACATCTTGAAGTACAATCGACATGATTTTTCTAAGATGACCCAATTCGAAATCGTTTACATTAATGTTGTCAATGGTTATTTCTCCTTTATTGATTTCGTAATATCGTCCCAATAAATTAATAATGGAAGATTTTCCTGCACCGGTAGCTCCAACTAATGCTAACGATTCTCCTTTGTTTACTTGAAAAGAAATGTTTTTTAAAACCCAATCTTCATCAAGATATGCAAACCAAACGTTTTTAAATTCAATGTTTCCGGTAAGATTTGTAGGGGTAAGGCATCCATTGTTTTCAATGGTCGAAACAGTATCTAATACTTTAAAAACCCTTTCGGAACTTACCATTCCCATTTGTAAGGTATTAAATCGGTCGGCTAACTGTCGGATTGGTCTGTAAAGCATATAAATAAAGAGGATGAAAGAAAAGATGACTCCTGGAGTAGCGTGTTGTTCAGCTACTTCTTTGAAACCATACCATACCAATAATGCAATAGAAGCAGCAGAAAGCATTTCAACTACAGGGAAGAAAATAGAATATGCCCAGACAGTTTTGATATGAGCTGCACGATGTTTTTTATTGATTTCAGCAAAACGTTCCATCTCTACTTCTTCACGGTTGAAAATCTGAACGATGGACATACCTGTTATATGTTCTTGCACAAAAGTGTTTAAACGAGAAACTTGTTCTCTTACTTCTTGAAATGCTTTTTTAATAACCCGTTTAAAAATGGAAGTCGCAAAAAATAAAATAGGTATAGGAATTAATGTGATTAGAGCTAAATCCCATTGTTTGTAAAACATATAAGTAATAACGGTAATGATTTTAAGTAAGTCGCCAATAATCACCATAATTCCTCCTGAAAACATTTCAGAAATGGTTTCAATATCTGATACGGTTCTGGTAACTAGCTGGCCAATGGGAGTTCTATCGAAATGTTTAAGCTTAAAATTAATGACATGTTGATACACTTGATTTCTCAAATCTCTAATTACATTTTGTCCTAATAGGTTACTTAGGTAATTGAAAAAGTACTCAAAAACAGATTCGATTAATAAAACACCAATCACCAATAGCGTCATATTTATCAATCCTTGTTTGTCAAATGCTTTGATATTATCATCAATAGTAATTTGAATTAAAACAGGTCTAATCCAAGCCATAAAGGCCAATACGATGCTTAATATAGCAGTAGCGTAAAAAATACCCTTATAAGGTTTTACGTAAGCCATTATTCGTTTGAATAATGGTATGTCGAATGCCTTTCCTGAAACGCTATCAGACATGTTGAGGGTATTTTATTTTTGTTAAATATAATCCGTGCGCGGGAACACTGGTTCCGGCATCACTTCTGTTTTTGGAAGCTATAATACTGGTAATTGCATTAGGCTCCATTTTTCCTATTCCAATTTCTAATAAAGTTCCGACAATTGCTCTTACCATATTTCGCAAAAAACGATCGGCTGAAATGGTAAAAATTAACACATTGTTTTCTTCTTTCCAATTAGCTTCTCTTATATCACAATCGTTTGTAAAAGTATCTGTTTTACTTTTGCTAAAGCAGGAAAAATCTGTTTTTTGAATTAACAGCTTAGCTGCCTCATTCATTTTATTGACATCTAATTTTTGATGAAAATAATATGCAGCATCAGTTAAAAATGGGTTTTTATTCAGTGATATCCAATATTCGTAAGTTCTTTCAGTGGCCGAAAACCTTGCATGAAAATCATTCTGAACTTTAAAAACTCGAGAGCAACTAATATCTGATGGTAAAATACAATTGAGTTTATAGCAAAGATCGTCAGCATCAAACTCGGTAAGGGTATCAAAATGAGCATAAAAATCTTTTGCATGTACACCGGTGTCCGTTCTTCCTGCACCAGTGACTGAAATATTTTCTTTTAAAAGGGTGTTCAATGCTGTATTAATTTCTGCCTGAACAGAATTGGCATTGGGTTGAATTTGCCAACCATGATAATTAGTGCCTTTGTATTTTATTTGGATAAAGTATCTGCTCATTTCGAGTAGCAAAAATAAGCAATAATGATAAGTGATTTAGGTATTAATCGTTAGCTTTTTCTTTTAAAAGCGGAACAAATCTAAAAGCACCTAAGTCTTCAATTTCAAAAGAGTCTTCAGATTTTTTGGTAATTTTTTTCATTATTTGGTCACCATCTTCACCCACTGGAATCACCATTATTCCACCAACTTTTAATTGAGCAAGTAAATCTTTTGGAATGTAGGGTGCGCCTGCTGTAACAATAATTTTATCGAATGGAGCATAAGCAGGTAACCCGGCATATCCGTCGCCATAAAATAATTTAGTATTGTAACCTATGCTGGGCAAAAAATCTTTGGTTCTGTCAAACAAAGCTCTTTGTCGTTCTATCGAAAAAACTTTTGCACCTACTTCTAATAAAACTGCTGTTTGATACCCCGAACCTGTACCAATTTCTAAAACTTTATCTCTTTTTTCAATTTCTAATACTTCGGTTTGAAATGCAACAGTGTATGGTTGTGATATGGTTTGGCCCGAACCAATTGGGAAAGGTTTATCTTCGTAAGCATATTTGTGAAGTGCCGTATCCGGAATAAACAAATGACGAGGAATTGATTCTATTGCTTTTAGAACAGCTTCGTTGCTAATTCCTTTTTTAGCCACTATTTCAGCCAGTTGTTTTCTTTGTCCTTTATGTCTGTAAGTATCGGTCAATGCTTTTTATTTGTTGGCAAAATAAGTAAGATTTATTGGGATTACTACCTTCTTTGAAATGGTTATTATCAAAATAATGTTGTTAATAATAAAAAATGTCAATTACAACTAACTTTTATCATTGAACTAACTTTGTTCTAAAATTTAAAATCATGTTAAAGATTGGTGTAATTGGTGCAGGTCATTTGGGGAAAATCCATATTCGCTTGTTAAAAGAAATTTCTGACTTTGAATTAGTTGGTTTTTTTGATTTAGATGAAGAAAATCGCAAAAAAGTAGAAGCTGAATTTCAAGTAAAAGCTTATGAAGATATGGATGAGCTGATTAATGCTGTTGATGTGGTTGATATTGTTACTCCTACACTTTCGCATTTCGATTGTGCTGCTAAATCTTTAAAACTATCTAAACATGTTTTTATTGAAAAACCAATTACCAACACAGTTGATGAAGCAAAGCAATTAATTGATTTGTCAGAAGAGGCTAATGTAAAAGTTCAAGTAGGACATGTGGAGCGATTTAATCCTGCATTTACAGCTGCTTTGCCGTATATTGGTACTCCTATGTTTATTGAAGCACATCGTCTGGCTCAATTTAACCCTAGAGGAACAGATGTTCCTGTGGTGTTAGATTTAATGATTCACGATTTAGATATTATTTTAAGCGTGGTAAAATCAAACATTAAAAAAATAAGTGCGAGTGGAGTAGCAGTAGTTAGTGATACTCCAGATATTGCAAATGCTAGAATAGAGTTTGATAATGGTTGTGTGGCAAATGTTACTGCTAGTAGAATATCATTAAAAAATATGCGTAAAACAAGAATGTTTCAGCGCGATGCTTATGTATCTATTGATTTTTTAGAAAAACAAGCAGAAATAGTAAGAATGCAAAATGTAGAGGGTGAGCCTGACCCGCTTTCAATCACGCTTGATTTGGGTGAAGGGAAAGGGAAAAAACAAATTTATTTTGAAAAACCAGATGTTGGAGAGGTCAATGCCATTAAAGAAGAATTGCAACAATTTGCTCATGCTATTAACAATAATACCATTCCTCCGGTAAGCATTCATGACGGTGCAAATGCATTAGATGTGGCACATAAAATTGTAGAAAAATTAAAAATATCATTGGCATTAATAGAAGATTAATACATTTGCACAATAATAAAACTGAAACTGCGTTTAGGTTGATATTTTTAAGGTTTGCACAACGTAAAAATTTACATTTTATTATTGTTTTTTTCTCTTGCTTTTTGGTCTTGTAATAAGAAAGACTTAGAGGCTGAAATTCCTGCATATATAACTATCAATCATTTTTCTTTTACAACAAGTTACTCAACGCAAGGAACTAATTCACATTATTTTTCAGATGCTTGGGTGTATTTAGATGATGAATTACTTGGAATATATGAATTACCCGTTACTTTCCCAGTATTAAAAACAGGTACTGCCAAAATACAGGTTTATCCGGGCATAAAAGAGAACGGAATTAGTGAACGTCGTTCTAGGTATTTGTTTACAAAACCTCATGAGGAATCAATTACTCTCGAACCTAATAAAACTACAGAAGTAAATCCTGCGTCTTCTTATTTTTCATCTGTTAACTTTAGTTGGAAAGAAGATTTTGAAACAGCAAGTTTACCATTTACATATGCCGCTACTTCAGATACTACCATGTTTAAAACCAATACTGACGTTTTTGAAGGAAATTACTCAGGAAAAGTGTTTTTAACTTCCAATATGGATTTTTATGAATGTAGCACTCCCAAACTTACCGGATTGCCTGCTTTTGGGAATTCCATATTTATGGAATTAAACTTTAAAACCAATCAGCCTGTTTTGGTGGGAATGTATGCAGATTCTTATCAAATAGGGTTGTTTTATTTGAACACAGCAGATGATTGGAAAAAAATATATTTAAATCTAACTGAAGGTTTTCAATCTAACCCTAATGCTAGCGAATACAAAATATTTTTTGGGTTTCAGAGTAAGGTTACCAATCCCGAATTTTTGATAGATAACATTAAAATTCTTCATTTTTAATGAATAAAAAAATCCATATACTTAAATATGTGTTGTTAGATTTAATAGCAGCCATGTTAAGTTGGGCCTTGTTTTTTATTTATCGTAAATCAAAAATTGAACCTGTAAAATATGGTTACGATATTGGAATCAGCTTTGATGATAATTTTTACATAGCATTAGCAGTTATTCCTTTGTGTTGGGTGGTATTTTATACCATTACAGGAACCTATAAAAACATTTATCGAAAATCAAGATTAAGAGAGTTTGGTCAAACATTTTTGTTGTCCATTATAGGAACACTTATCTTGTTTTTTATTTTCATTTTAGATGATGAAATAGCTACTTATAAACAATATTATAAATCCTATTTTGCTTTATTCAGTTATCATTTTGGTTTTACTTCACTTTTTCGTTTTATTCTTACTACTTATACAGGAATTAGAATCAAGAATCGAAAAATTGGATTTAATACTTTGATTATTGGAGCAAACCAAAATGCTGTAGATTTATATAAAGAAATTGAAGGTCAAATTCATTCTTCGGGAAATAAATTAGTAGGATTTACACATGTAAATGATGAAAATGAGAAATTCATGTTAAGTGATCATTTACCTCATTTAGGAAACTGTATTAACCTTAGAAAAACAGTTTTAGAGAATCAAATAGAAGAAGTTATTATAGCTGTAGAATCTTCTGAGCACAAAAGCCTAGGTAGAATTATTACCATTTTAGAAGGGTTACCTGTAATCATTAAAATAATCCCTGATATGTATGATATATTGTCAGGTTCAGTAAAAATGACTTCTATTTTTGGAACTCCTTTAATTGTTATTACCAAAGAAATTATGCCTTCTTGGCAGCAAGCATTAAAGCGTATAATGGATGTTTCAGTTTCTTTATTTGTTTTAATCGTTTTTTCTCCACTTTATTTGATTACTGCAATTATTGTCAAAGCGACATCAAAAGGTCCGGCATTTTTCTCTCAAGAACGAATAGGAATACATGGTAAACCTTTTATGATTTATAAATATCGTTCCATGTACACCGATGCAGAAAAAAATGGCCCAGCACTTTCTAGTCAGAAAGATAATAGAATTACCAAGTTTGGACGATTTATGCGTAAAGTACGTTTGGATGAAATTCCTCAGTTTTATAATGTTTTGATAGGGGATATGAGCTTGGTTGGTCCACGACCTGAACGCCAATTTTTTATTGATCAAATTGTTCAGGAAGCACCTCATTATAATCACTTATTAAAAGTAAGACCTGGAATTACCTCTTGGGGACAAGTGAAGTATGGTTATGCCGAAAATGTTCAACAAATGATTGAACGATTAAAATTTGATATTCTTTACATCGAAAATATGTCTCTTTTGGTAGACTTTAAAATACTTATTTATACGGTAATGATTGTTGTTAAGGGAGTTGGTAAATAATATGCGCATGAAAAATAATTTACTTTTTTACTGTTTTTTACTTTTTTCAATTATCGCACAATCTCAAGATTTCAAAGAAGAGGAGATTGAATTAACAACTCGAGATGATAAATCTTTATATGGCACTCTTTTAACTAATGATAAGAATGACTCGACTATTGTTTTAATTATTCCTGGTTCTGGGCCTACCGATAGGGATGGAAATTCATTGATTTTACAAGGAAAAAATAATTCCTTAAAATATTTAGCTGAAGACTTAATAGAAGCAAATATTCCTTCTTTAAGAATTGATAAAAGAGGAGTAGGCAAAAGTGCTCAAGCAATGACTAAAGAGGAAGATTTAACATTTGATATGTACGTTGAAGATGTGGTAGAGTGGGGAAATATTTTATTGAAAGATGATAGATTTAATCAAATTATAATTGCAGGACATAGTGAAGGTTCCTTAATTGGTATGATTGCGGCTCAAAAGATACCAGCAAAAGCTTATATTTCTATAGCTGGTTCAGGTATTCCGGCAGATTCAATCATTACCAAACAAATGGAAGGACAACCTGAAATGTTGACTACAGAATTAGAAAGAGTGTTCTCAAAACTTAGACAAGGCGACACTGTCGGAGATGTAAATATTCTTCTATATTCTTTGTTTCGTCCTTCTATTCAACCTTACATGATCTCTTGGATAAAATATCATCCAACTAATGAAATAGCTAAGTTGGATATTCCTATTTTAATTGTGCAAGGTAATACAGATATTCAAATTTCTGTTGATGATGCTAAAAGTTTAAACAGTGCTAATAAATTAAGTACTTTGATTATCATTGACCAAATGAACCATGTTTTTAAAGAAGCACCAATCGATAGAGCTGCAAATATTGCTGCTTATACTAATCCTGAGTTAAAAAATGTTCCATTGTTAGCTTCAGAAATTATCAAATTCATAAGTGAACTTAAATAAAAACATTATTATCATTTTTGTCTTGTTTCTGTTTGCTTGTCATTCAGAGGTATCAAGAATTGATGTTGCTAAAAATTCTAACATTGCCATTAATATTAATTGTGAAAAACATCGACAAATTGATTTTTATATTGATTGTGATATTGAGTATGAGCAACAGCCAATCATGGTAATGGATTTTGAATTTTATAAAGGTCAGGAGCAAATTCTAAAAGGAGGATTAGATCCATTACTAGCGTCTCCAAAAGAAAACGAAGAAAAAATACAAGCTAACGGAAAAACCAAATGGAAGTTCTATGGTAAATTAGAAGGTAATTTTATTCCACCTGCGGATACTATTTTCACTATTAAACCTACATTAATTGTAAATGAACAACCAGGGTTAAAAATCAACAAATTTGAACTGGTTTTAGTTCGCTAATTATTTTAGTTCCATACATTCCATTTTTCGATAGACATCCGTACTTTTGCACTCCTATGATTTCCAATAAAAAAGTATCATTATATACTTTGGGTTGTAAACTCAATTTTTCTGAAACATCGAGTATTGCCAGAATGTTTGAGGAAGAAGGTTTTGCTCGAGTTGAATTCAACGAAACTCCTGATGTTTATGTCATAAATACTTGCTCTGTAACCGAGAATGCAGATAAAAAATGCAAACAATTAGTTAAAAAAGCATTGAAAGTTAATCCTGATGCTTTTATTGCTATTATTGGCTGTTATGCTCAGTTAAAACCAGAAGAAATTGCTCAAATTAAAGGGGTTGATATGGTTTTAGGAGCTTCAGATAAATTTAAAATTGTAGAGCATTTTACAGATATTCATAAGAAAGAAGCAACAGAAATACATTCTTCAAAAATCAAAGAAGTAAAAGAGTTTGTTCCTTCATATTCAAAAGGTGATAGAACGCGTTCATTTCTTAAAGTTCAAGATGGATGTGATTACTTCTGTACTTTTTGTACCATTCCTTTGGCAAGAGGAAAAAGTAGAAACAATAGTGTAGCAGAAACTATTAAAGTAGCCGAAGAAGTCGCTAAAACAAATGTCCATGAAGTGGTTTTGACAGGGGTTAATATCGGAGATTTCGGACAAGGTGTAGATGAGGATTTTTATCATTTAGTTAAGGAATTAGATAAAGTAGATGGAATAGAACGTTATCGAATTTCATCCATCGAACCTAATTTGTTAACGAATGAAATCATTGAATTTGTGAGCCATTCTAAGAAATTTATGCCTCATTTTCATATTCCATTACAATCTGGATCGAATAAGATTTTGAATGCAATGCGTAGGAAATACGAACGAGAATTGTATGTTGAACGAGTTCATAAAATAAAATCTTTAATGCCTCATTGTTGTATTGGTGTTGATGTTATTGTTGGATTTCCAGGAGAAACGGATGAAGATTTTTTAGCAACTTACAATTTTTTAAATGAATTACCGGTTTCTTATTTACATGTTTTTACCTATTCTGAAAGGCAAAATACTACTGCTAACAAAATGACAGAGGTAGTTCCAAAAGAAGTGAGAGCAGAGAGAAGTAGAATGTTACACATTTTATCTGATAAAAAGAAAAGGCATTTTTATGCAGAGAACATGGGCAGTACTTCAAAAGTTTTGTTTGAAAGCGAAAATCATGAAGGATTTTTAAATGGATTTACAGAGAATTATGTGAAAGTAAAAATTCCTTATCAAAAAGAAATGGAAAATACCATTCAATCCATAAAACTTCAAAAAGTCGATTTTGAAGGAATTGCCGAGGGAGAATTAATAAAAGATACTTCAAATTTAAATGTTCAAACTACAAACTAAATTATGTTTCCTTTTTTCTCAGATTTAATCAATTATTTATTCGGAACAAATTTAGTTTTCCCTATTCCTATGTTTGGGTTTATGGTAGCTATGGCTTTTATTGCAGCTAATCGATTTTTTGTTTTTGAAATGAAACGAAAAGAGGAAAACGGACTGATGACCAGTTTTGAAGCTACCGAGGTAATAGGTAAAAAAGCTACAATCAGCGAATTAGCAGGAAATGCATTTTTTGGATTTTTATTAGGATATAAAGTGTTGGGAGCTTTTTTAAGCTACGAAGAAATGGCTGCTGATCCACAATCATTCATGCTCTCTACAAAAGGTAGTTTAATTGGCGGGATAGTAGTCGCTGCAATTTTAACCTATTTAAAATATAGAGAAACAGAAAAACAAAGATTGCCTGAACCCAAAGAAGTAAAAATAACAGTCCATCCTCACCAATTAGTGGGTAACATGACTTTTATTGCTGCTATTGGAGGAATAATTGGAGCTAAACTTTTCGATATGATTGAGGACATTCCTCGATTGTTGGAAGATCCTATTGATGTGATTTTTGCAGGAAGTGGATTGAGTATTTATGGTGGATTAATTGTGGGAGGTTTGTCTGTAGTTTATTATGCCAGAAAAAAAGGTCTATCTATTATTCACGTGGTTGATGCTTGTGCACCGGCTTTAATTTTAGCTTATGGAATTGGTCGTATAGGTTGTCAACTTTCCGGAGATGGAGATTGGGGAATGCCAAATGACGCTCCTATGCCTGATGCAATAAGTTTTTTACCTGAATGGATGTGGGCTTTTGATTATCCTAACAATGTATTGGGAATTAATTTGCAAGAAGACTTCACTCATATGGGATTGGTAAGTATAACTGGTAAAGCATGGCCAACTCCTTTTTATGAGACCGTGATGTCTTTAATTATTTTTGGAATATTATGGGCGTTAAGAAAAAAAATCAATGCTCCAGGAGTAATATTTTCTTTGTATTTAGCTTTTAATGGTATTGAGCGGTTTTTTATTGAGTTCATTCGAATCAATCCTCGTTATTCTTTTTTAGGTTTTGATTTAAGTCAAGCACAAATAATTGCCATTATCCTTTTTTTATTTGGAATAGTAGGCTTTTTCTCCTTTACAAATAAGTCAAAAAAATCATCAAAACAATAAAACTACATTTTGTAGTTTTATTAACCACAAAATTGTGTTAATTTTATTTCCGAAAGAAATGACTCAAAATTTTTTTAATTATGAATATGTTAAAAGAAGGAGATAAAGCACCGGATTTTGGAGTAAAAGACCAAAATGGAACAACTCACCATTTGGAAGATTACAAAGGAAAAAAAGTGATTCTTTATTTCTATCCAAAAGATTTAACTCCTGGATGTACCGTGGAATCTTGTAATTTAAGGGACAATTATTCCGAATTAACAAAAAAGGGCTTTGAAGTAATTGGAGTAAGTGCGGATGATGAGAAAAAACATCAACGTTTTATTGGTAAATATGAATTACCTTTTACTTTATTGGCAGATGTTGAAAAAAAGGTAATAAATGCATATGGTGTTTGGGGTCCAAAAAAGTTTATGGGGCGTACATTTGATGGTATTCATCGCACGACTTTTGTGATAGATGAAAAAGGAATGATAGAAAAGGTGATAACGAAAGTAAAAACAAAAGATCACACAAAACAAATACTTGAAGAATTAAACTTTAATTAAGATAAAAACTAATTCATATAAAATGAGCGAAGTAAATACAGAAAAATTAAAAGCCTTACAACTAACCATGGACAGGTTAGAAAAAACTTATGGTAAAGGTACTGTAATGAAATTAGGTGATGCACCGGTTGTAGATGTAGATGTTATTCCATCGGGTTCTTTAACGTTGGATTTAGCTTTAGGAGTAAATGGTTATCCAAAAGGTAGAATTATTGAAATTTATGGACCTGAGTCATCAGGTAAAACCACTTTAGCTATTCATGCAATTGCTGAGTGTCAGAAAAAAGGTGGAATTGCTGCTATTATTGATGCTGAACATGCTTTTGATCAGTTTTATGCTTCTTCTCTTGGAGTTGATGTAGAAAACTTATTGATTTCGCAACCTGATAATGGAGAACAAGCTTTAGAAATTGCTGATAATTTAATTCGTTCTGGAGCGGTAGATATTATTGTGATCGATTCTGTAGCTGCACTTACTCCAAAAGCTGAAATTGAAGGTGAAATGGGAGATTCTCAAATGGGACTTCAAGCTAGGCTAATGTCTAAAGCTTTAAGAAAATTAACCGGTTCGATTAACAAAGCAAATTGTACGGCTATTTTCATAAATCAATTAAGAGATAAGATTGGAGTGATGTTTGGAAATCCTGAAACAACTACAGGTGGTAATGCACTTAAATTTTATTCTTCTATTCGTATAGATGTTCGTAGGTCTTCTCAAATTAAAGAAGGAGATGAGGTGATAGGAAGTAGAACCAAAGTTAAAATTGTGAAAAATAAAGTTGCACCTCCTTTCAGAAAAGCTGAATTTGATATTATGTACGGTGAAGGCATTTCTAAAGTGGGAGAAATCATTGACTTAGGGGTAGAAAAAAACATTATTAAAAAAGCAGGAAGCTGGTTTAGTTATGGTGATACAAAACTTGGACAGGGAAGAGATGCTGTTAAACAATTGTTATTAGACAATCCTGAATTAATGGAAGAATTAGAACAAAAAATTGTTGAAGCTTTGAACGCCCAATAATTATAGTTTTTATACTTAATTTTGAGTCCCGCTTGGTCGGGACTTTTTTATTGAATATTATGAAGATTTTACAAATTATCATTCCTTGTTTATTGTTGTTATTGTTTTCTTGTACAGAGGAAATCACTCAACAAAATAATGACAAGCTTGAAGTAGTTAAAGATTCTTTAACGATTATAAAGGAACAAGATTTTGAAGTAGTCAACACTCAATTGAAAAATGATCCAAATAATCCTAATTTATATTTAAAAAGAGCTCAGTTGTATGACAAGTATAATGAAGTTGTGATGGCAATAGAAGACTTAGAAAGAGCAATTAAGATAGATTCTTTAATTCCTGAATTTTACCTACTTAAAGCTGAATTATGTAAAAAGAATGATGACTACCAATATGCAAAGCGAACTCTTGATAAATGTTTAGAAATTGATAATAACAATGTACAAGCAAGAATTGAATTGGGTTGGTTGGCCTTCTTAATTCAAGATTATAAACAAGCGATTGATTATGCTGATGCTGCTTTAAAACGAAATATGTATAGTGCCGAAGCTTATTTTTTAAAAGGAATGATTTTTTATGAAAAACAAGATACAGCAAAAGCTATTTCAAGTTTTATGACAGCTGTTGAGCAAGAAAGTAATTATTACGATGCTTACATTCAATTGGGCTTATTACATTTTAAAGAAGAAAACACACTAAGTAAAGAGTATTTTAAAAATGCATTAAGAATTAAACCCAATAGTGTTGAAGCTCTTTATAATTATGCAATGTGGTGTCAAGAACATGAGGAGTATAATGAAGCCATTGATACCTATCATAAAATAATAAAAATTACACCTTACAGAGAACCATATTTTAATTTGGGTTATATCCACCAGGAGTATTTAAATGTATATGATGTAGCCATTGGTTTCTATACAGATGCAATAAATGCTGATGGGAAATATTATGAAGCTTATTATAATAGAGGTTTATGTAATGAGAAAATAGGAAACTTAAAACAAGCAGAACAAGACTTTAGAACTGCCCTTAAAATAAAATCTGATTATGATTTTGCGGCTTTGGCATTAGATAGAGTGTTAAAAAGTAAATAACACTAGAGATGAATTACCTTTCAGTTGAAAACCTTAGCAAATCTTACGGCGATAGAATTTTATTTCAAGACTTAACCTTTGGGATTAATAAAGGACAAAAAGTAGCTTTTATTGCCAAAAACGGAACAGGAAAATCTACTTTTCTTAGAATTCTAGCAGGATTAGAAGGTTATGATTCCGGTAATGTTACTTTTAGAAAAGACATTAAAATAGGATACCTGCATCAAACTCCTGAATTTAATGGAAATCATACCATAAGTGAAACCATTTTTCGTGCAAAATCGGATGAAATTCAAGCAATAAAAGAATACGAAAAAGCTGTTCTTAATCCT
>JACJZA010000016.1 GCA_020635825.1 Flavobacteriales bacterium | reverse complement strand
GGGCAACATAAAGTAGATATTAGATTCAATAAATTAATACAAAATGGACGGTGATAAATTAAAAAACGTTTCCTTATTATGGACTTACCATAGTACACTAACAGAACAAGCTTATCGAATTTTTAAACATCATAAAAAAGACATTAATAATGAATATGGAGCATTAACTATCTGCGAAGCCCATTGCTTTTTTTTAAATAATTTTTTTGACATTTTTAAAAGAAATAACCAACCTGAAATAGACATTCTTATGATCGGGTCTGAGTTTTTAGCAGCAATAATGAAAGACTACGACAATTCAATTTCAAATACAGACTTACATACTGATATGAATAATAAAATTTCGTCCTATGACAAATGTGCAAGTCTAATAGAATTTATTGATTTATTTTGGGAGAATCTCAGTCTTAGTTGGGGCAATAAAATGGAAATTAAATACGACAGGATGCTACCAAGGACAAATGAGTATATCGAACAAAAAAAAGGATTTATTAAGGATATATTAAAGTTAATAAACATATATATGCCTTTATTTGATAGCGCTTCTAATAAAGGAACTCCTTTTTTAGAAATGGATTTTAATGTAATTGAATCTGAATTAAGTTCAACCTTCAAAAAAGCAAGTTTATGATAGTTATATGGATTATTTTGGGTGTAATAGTTCTTTATGTTCTAATTTCTAAATATGCAAATCGACCAGACGTTTATAATAAACAAGCTTCGATTAGATTAAAACACTTAGAGTCAGAATATGAAAAACTTGCTATAAAACAAGACCAAAATGGTGGCAGACTAAGTGAAGATGAAATGGTCAAACTACTTAAAATCAACAATGAAATGACAGAGATAATTAGGAGAGGTGAAAGATGAATATCTACAATTATAACTTACTCTTTAATAAACGATTGCCCAACATTCTATATATAATATGCTCTGTTGCTAGCATATTAGCTTTGTGAAACTTGGGCAGGTTATGCCATAATTTTTGCTAGTGCTTTTTAAAAATAAATTAGCAAGTTGCATCCTTGCTTTGTAACTTGACAAGGTTTCGCTACTAAGTTGGTGCGGTTTCGGGGGATTCCTCACAAAAATTATTACTTTTAAAGCGTTGAACAAACTAAAGGCACATTACATATAGTAGCGTTATGAGTAATTACTAGGCTACAAGAGGCAATCAAGCTATATTTTTGAGTGATGGTAGGTTATTTTAAGCAAGTGCGTTTTAGGATAAATAAAGTGGATAAACTCCTCTTTATTAAGTCTGGCGGTAATACCGTAGAGAAGTTTCACTTATCAGACGAGTAGTATCGTCTCACAGACTTACAGTCGAAGTTAGCGATTTTTAATGACAAAGTCAAGTATTTAGCTAACTTAAAAAAGACTAAAACACTTTTAACTTGGTTAAAATAGACTACTTATTTTTTTTTCATCACTCACTCATTTTTAACGCTACATACACAGGGTTTATATTTCATAAAAAATGATAAAAATATAGGTTTGATGACCTTGTTGTTTTTTGCTGTAGTCTAGCAACTAGTAGAGCTTTACCTTCTTTAATTGAAAAGAAAATTGATTAAAGAAGTAGATTAACTCCTTTGATAGAATACTGATTATTTTCGGAGTTAAATAAACTCCTCATAACATCTTATAAATTCAATTTTATCAAAAGAATCTTTAACTTTAGTCCCATTAAGATAAAGTCAGCTTCTTTTATTAAAACTACGCTAACGCTGAATTTATCTTAACGTTACTGGCAATGGTTCGAGAGGACAGCCGCAACTTAAACAAGACGTAAAAACCAATGTGTAACAAGACCGAAAAGCAGAACTTGACAACTATAATTTAGAAAATAAAAACTCAGACCATAACTCAGCAAGACATTATAACCATTGTGTAAAAGGACTTGGAAGAGCAAGTTAAAACAAATTAATAAATGAAATATCATAGAATACATATTAACACTGACGGGACACAGAAAAACTATAATGACATTTCTGAACTTCTTTCGGTTATACCTAAAGACTTTCCTAGAAGTAGATTAAATGACAATCCATTTGATATGTGGATTTATTCAGTTGATGTTGCAGACGAGGCACCATATTTCGACTTCATAAATAATTTCCTTGACTTGTTAGAACCCAAATTTGCAGACCTAGAAAAAATCGGTGTAACTAAAGACAAAATAACTTTTTGGTTATTATATGAATACTATGAACAATGCTCAATGGAATACCACCCTCAAGAAATGAAAAGACTAGGTGAAAGTGGAATAGTATTGTGTATAGACTGTTGGACAAGAAAAGAAGAAGGAGAAAATTAAAAATAAAGACAACTATACAGAAAAATACCACTGCCAGTAACAGCACCTAAGCAAGATGCGGGTTGACGTGCAAGTTGCAAGCGCAATTTTCAGCGGTATAAATTTTTTGTTGGCGCTTGCAATTCACTTCGGAACTTTTTATATCTTTAGTGCTGGTAGACAATGAAGTGCTCTGAAACCCGCACCTCGCTTAGCTGCAAACCGTTAGGCGTAATTTAAACTCTATTCAGAAGATGATGGGCAAGGTTAAAGAAAGGTTGTATGACTGTCATTAAAATCACAATGAGCCTCATTGTGATTTTAATGACACAAAGTTAATGATTTTATTCGACAATTTCAACTTAACATCCATTCACATTTTAACAACTTATAAACATAAATAACCACCGGAATAACCACCGGAATAACCACCGGAATAACCACCGGAATAACCACCGGAATAACCACCGGAATAACCACCGGAATAACTACCGGAATAACTACCGGAATAACTACCGGAATAACCACCGGAATAACTACCGGAATAACTACCGGAATAACCACCGGAATAACTACCGGAATAACCACCGGAATAACTACCGGAATAACCACCGGAATAACCACCGGAATAACCACCGGAATAACCACCGGAATTTAATTAAATTTTCATACTTTTGACTATTATGGATGAAGCGCTAAAATACTATATGACTCCCGATACCATGGAACCCTTATTTCCTGAACCAGCCTCTGGAGAATTAGAAGAACTTGCTATAGAATTAATCAGTAAGGCCGGAAAGCTTTCTGGAGTAATAAATCCAGAAACACGAAAAGCTATTGGAGAATTTCTTCGTCCTATGAACAGTTACTATTCCAATTTAATAGAAGGACATGACACCCATCCTATTGACATTGCCCGTGCTTTAAACGAAGAATACTCAGACGATAAAGCTAAGAGGGACTTACAGCTAGAAGCCTACGCCCATATCAAATTACATAAAAATATTTCAGAAGAAATAAAAGCAGGGAATTCTGAGATTATACCTACATCAATGGACTTTTTAAAATCCCTTCACAAAAGATTTTATGACCACCTCCCTGAAAGTTTCAAGGAGGCTATATCAAAACAAGGGGAACCAAAAATTGTTATTCCTGGTGAATTCAGAACTTGTGAAGTACAAGTCGGTAGACATATTGCCCCATATTCTAAAAATATTGACCTATTTACTAATCGATTTGAAGAATTTTACAACCCAAAAAGTCTTTCAAACAAATCAAAGACTAGACGAATTATATCTATTGCTGCATCACACCATAGATTAGCATGGATTCATCCATTTTTAGATGGAAACGGGAGAGTTACTCGTTTATTTTCAGATGCTTGTTTTATGCATGAAGATTTAGATGCCGATGGGCTATGGTCTATTTCAAGAGGTTTAGCCAGAAGGAATGACGAATATAAATCTAATCTTGCTCAAGCTGGTTCAGTAAGATATAACGATTATGACGGAAGAGGAAATCTATCCAATAAAAAACTTATCGAATTTTGTAAATTCTTTTTGGAAGTTGCTGTTGACCAAACAGATTATATGTTTAAAATGATTGACACAAATAATATACTTTCTCATATTGAAAGTTTTACAGACCTTATGGTAAATAAAGGAGAACTTCGGCCCGAAGCTAAATTCATTCTGTGTGATCTTTTCTTAAAAGGGAAAATTAGCAAAAGTGACGCGATGAGAATTACAAACACATCGGATAAAACTGTAAAAATAACTACGGACAAACTAACTGAAATGGGATTTATTTCTCCTGAAAAAAGAAAAGGCACTACTATGATGTATCATGTAAGTTATCCTGTAAAGTATTCACCTATGATATTTCCAGGATTATACCCAGGACCTAAAGAAGTAGAAATGTACAAAAACGCCTAACAAAACCTAAACTACATTAAAAACGTAGCTTAGCCGGGGACGTTAACTTAAATCATTTCTCGTAGAATTTATACTGAGCTTGTCGAAGTACTTCGGTCGTTTAGCTTTTCAAAAACACATTATTTTTTATTTTTCATCATTACTCATACTTTGACAACACTTCGATAAACTCAGTGTGACAAAGGATGGCAAGTGATGATAAAAAATTACGTGTTTTTTCAAGATTTACATCTTATTGGGCACTTCAATCCCTAATAACTTCATTCCTGTTTTAATTACTTTTCCAACCGTTTTAGATAAACTTAATCTAAACGCCAATTTGTTTTTATCCTCTTCACGTAAAATATCAACTGTTTGGTAAAAATGATTGTATTCTTTTACCAAATCAAAAATATAGTTACACAACAATGCAGGGCTGTAATTAGTTCCTGATTCTGCAATAATCGTTGGGAAGTCTTTCAGTTTTTTAATCAACTCTTGTTCTTTCTCATTGATATCTACAACATCAAATTGTTGGCTAAATCCTAAATCATTGGCTTTTGCTAAAAGTGATTGAATACGTGCATGCGCATATTGAATAAAAGGCCCGGTATTTCCATTCAAATCAATCGATTCTTTTGGGTCGAACACCATTCCTTTTTTAGGATCTACTTTTAATAAAAAGTATTTCAAACCTCCTAGACCAATGGTAGAGAACAACTGTTCTTTTTCTTCTTCACTCATTCCTTCAATGTGACCTCGCTCTTGCGTCATGGTTTTGGCATCCTCTACAATCGAAGCCATTAAATCATCGGCATCTACCACAGTTCCTTCACGCGATTTCATTTTGCCTTCCGGTAATTCTATCATTCCATACGATAAATGATAACAACCATCTGCCCAACTATAACCTAATTTCTTTAAAATGGTAAACAACACCTTAAAATGGTGATTTTGTTCGTTCCCTACGGTATAAATCAAGCCACTTAAATCCTGATGTTTTTTGTAACGTTCAATGGCTGTTCCAATATCTTGTGTCATATAAACCGAAGTCCCGTCAGCACGTAACAACAATTTATCATCCATTTTTTCAGCACTTAAATCACACCAAATTGAGCCGTCTTCTTTTTGATAAAAAACTTCGTCTTTTAATCCTTTTTCTACCACATCTTTTCCTAGTATGTAAGTATCCGACTCATAGTACAGCTCATCAAAATCAACCCCCATGGTTTTGTAAGTCACATCAAATCCATCGTACACCCAACCGTTCATTTTTTTCCACAAAGCCACTACTTCTTTGTCTCCTTCTTCCCATTGACGAAGCATTTCTTGGGCTTCTTTAAATATAGGAGCTTCTTTTTCTGCTATCTCCTTATCCTTTCCTTGATTAATTAAATCTCCTATTTCTTTCTTATAAGCCTTATCAAACTCCACATAATATTTCCCTACTAAATGATCCCCTTTTAATCCATTTGTTACTGGAGTTTCTTCATTTCCAAACTTTTGCCAAGCCAACATGCTTTTGCAAATATGAATTCCACGGTCGTTTATAATCTGGGTTTTAAACACATTGTGTCCGTTTGCTTTTAAAATTTCGGCCACCGAATAACCCAAAAAGTTATTACGTAAGTGACCTAAATGCAAGGGTTTGTTAGTGTTTGGAGAAGAATATTCTACCATGTAAGTTTTACCTGTTTTGGTAGCAAAACCATAATTTTCAGTTGTAGCAATGCTTTTAAATTCATCCAACCAAAAGTTTGCAGAAATGGAAAGGTTTAAAAATCCTTTCACCACATTATATGCAGTAATGGCGTCAATTTGTTCTAGTAAATAAGCACCTAACTCTTCCGCCGTTTGCTCAGGAGATTTTTTAGAAGCCCTTAAAAATGGAAATACCACCACCGTTAAATCACCCTCGAAATCAGGTCTTGTTTTTTGTGGTGTTGCTTGATTTTCTTGTACACTCTCACCATACAGGTGATTAATTCCTTCTACTACTTTTTGAGCAATTAACTTTTCCATTTTTTTATTTTTTAATAAACCTTTGTCATAGTGAGTTTATCGAACTATAAAAAGGTTATGATAATTTCTTACACTTCGACAAGCTCAGTGTGACAGAAATAAAAACTCTATTTAATATTTACTTCTTCAATCGTTTTTGTAATGTTTTCTAATACTTCAAAAGCGGTTTCTGCCATTACATTTCCTTTATTATCTAAACAAGGATTTACCTCTACCAATTCCACACAAGCTACTTTTCCGCTTTTAACAACTCCATTAATAATTTGTTTAATCTCATGTTGGTCAAACCCTTTTGAAACAGGCGTCCCCGTTCCTTTAGAAATTAAATCGCAATCCATACTATCCACATCAAATGAAATGTAGATGTAATCGCAATTTTTTAATCTTTCTAAAGTTTCAGCCAAACAAACTTCCATTCCTCTGTATCTTACTTCTTCTACCTTGTAATTTTTAATTCCATTTTTAGCAATGGTATAATCTTCAGGTTCTTCGGTATCTCTTACTCCAAAATAAACCAAATCATCATGTAATATTTTAGGAGTAATTCCTCCAATATTTTTCATTGCCTGCCAATTGGTTTCTGTTGTTTCAGAAACTTTATTAACACTTCTATCCATATTGTCATCAGCCAAAGCTGCAGCCAAAGGCATTCCGTGTATGTTACCCGATGGAGTTGTATAAGGTGAATGTATATCTGCATGTGCATCTATCCATACTACACCTATTCTTTTATCAGGATAAGCACACTTTACTCCACTTATAGAACCTAATGCAGATGAATGATCTCCGGATAACACAAGAGGGAAGTTTTGATTACTTAAACTTAATTTAACTTCATTACTCAACCCTTCACAAACAGCAAGAACCTTTCCTATTCTTAATGCATATGGAGTGTTTTGTTTTTCATAAACAGCCTCATTAAATGTCTGAACATCAACAAATTCGTAACGATTAAAATAATCACTTTGAGCGTTAATAGCAGCAATTTCTATAGCATCCACTCCTAAATCGGCACCACGAGTTCCCGCACCTATATCCGACCGATTTTTTATTATATTTATCTTCTTCATAGTTAAATTAATCTAAAATTAACAATGTAAGTCAATTACTTTACTATTTTTACACCAAACTAAGTAAGTTAAAAACCTAATTTTAAAATGAAAAATACCTATCAAGATTTAATTGAACAAACATTTCATTTTCCTCAAAATGGATTCGAAGTTATTGAAAATGAGCTATATTTTAATAAAATTCCTTTAATGGATATTATAAAACAATATGGCACACCCCTAAAACTAACTTACTTACCCAAAATTTCGGAGCAAATTAACCACGCCAAAACCATGTTTAAAGTTGCAATGGCAAAAGTAAACTATGAAGGGAAATATACCTATTGTTATTGCACAAAAAGTTCTCATTTTTCATTTATTCTTGAAGAAGTATTAAAAAATGATGCCCATATAGAAACCTCATCGGCTTACGACATTGAAATCATCAAGGATTTATATGCCAATAAAAAAATCACCAAAGACCACATCATTATTAGCAACGGATTTAAAAGAGAACCTTATTTGAATGGAGTTGTTAATTTAATTAAAGACGGTTTTAACATTGTTCCTATACTTGATAATAAAAGGGAGCTTGACTTTTATATTTCAAATGCTAAGAAAAACTCTAAAATAAATATTGGAATTAGAATCGCCTCTGAAGAAGAGCCTTCTTTTGAGTTTTATACTTCTCGTTTAGGTATCAGACATAAAGACATTAAAGAATTTTATAAAACGAAGATAAAACCTTTAGAAAATGTAAACCTTAAAATGCTTCACTTTTTCATCAACACAGGCATTAAAGACACCACTTATTATTGGACCGAATTATTGAAAGCATTGAACATTTATTGCGAATTGAAAACCATTTGCCCTGAATTAGAAGGATTAAACATTGGCGGCGGATTACCTTTTAAAAACTCTTTAGGCTTTGAATTTGAATATGAATACATGATTGAAGAGATTGTTGCTCAAATTAAAGAATATTGTAATAGTAAAGGAGTTAAAGAACCTAATATTTATACCGAGTTTGGCTCATATACTGTTGCTGAAAGCGGTGTAAATATTTATTCAATTGTGGACGTAAAAGAACAAAACGATACAGAAATGTGGTACATGATTGATAATTCTTTTATCACTACACTTCCAGATGCATGGGCTATTAATCAACGATACATTCTCCTGGCCATCAATCATTGGAAAGAACCTTTTCAGCGTGCCAACCTAGGCGGAATGACTTGCGATAGTTTGGATTATTACAACTCTGAAGCTCACGTGAATCAAATCTTTTTACCACAAATTAAAAATTCATCAGAAGAACCTTTATATATTGCTTTCTTCAATACAGGTGCCTACCAAGAATCATTAGGCGGTTACGGAGGAATAAAACATTGTTTAATACCGTCGCCAAAACATGTTGTAATTGATAAAGACAGTACAGGAGATTATACCACTAAATTATTCAGCAAAGAACAAAGTGCAAAATCAATGCTGAAAATTTTAGGCTATTAATCCGTATTAAAACTATCCTTGTCTTCATTTTTCAAACATTTATCGTAATCTTAAAAAGATTATAATATATTTGTGAATTACGCCTTAATAATTACGGCTTTGAACAAGTATATACACATTTTAGTTTTCCTTCTTTTTCTGTCATTTATTTATGGCTGTAAAAGCGATTCCGAAAACCATGCAGAAGGAGTTATTGAGTACCAAGTGAGTTATCCTAAAATGGAAAAAACCAATTTTATGCTTGATTTTATGCCCAGAAAAATGACCATGAGTTTTCGTAGAGATATTTATAGCACTCAGCTTACTGCCGGAATGGGGATGTTTAGAAGCAGTTTTATATGTGATAAGGGAAAGGGAGAATTTGTTCAAATGGTTAAGCTCATCAACAAAAAATATGCTTTGCAGTTAAACGAAGAAGGGATTAAAAAATACATTGAGTCGCAACCTAAAGTAAGTATAGAATACACGAATGACATTAAAGAAATATTAGGCTATAATTGTAAAAAAGCCATCATTACCCTAGATAATGATAAAAACGATGCCTTTACAGTTTACTATACAGACCAAATAAATATAGAAACTCCCAATTGGTGTAACGAATTTACAGACATAGAAGGTGTTTTATTAGAATATCAATATGAAAAATATGATGTTTGTATGCGATTTACTGCCTCTAAAATTCATTTTAAAGAAGTTGACGATAAAAACTTTGAACTTTCAAACGAATACAAATTGATTTCTGAAGAAGAAATGAACAAAGAAATGCAAGAAATTTTCGATAGTTTCAACTAAATTTTCTTTGCAATATCCTACAATAATTATCCACAATTTATTGTTACTTAATAAAGGATTTTTTATCCTTAAACCTATTTACATTTCAATACCTTTGAATGATTGACTATGTTTTAATGAATGGCTAAAAATCAATTTAAAAATCCCGAAGAAGTTAAAAAGGCTAAAGACGAAAAGAAAAAAGTTAAAGGACCAGGCTTTGTAAGCAATTTAAAATCCAAAATCCAATTTCTTTTAAGCAATGAAAAACTAACCAAAACAGTTGGCTTGGTTTTTATTGTGTTTTCAGTTTTTTTATTATTAGCTCAATCTGCCTATTTGTTTACTTGGAAAATTGATCAAGACAAATTAAGCCTACCATGGAACGACATTCTCTTTAATGCAGAAATTAAAGTAGAAAACTGGTTGGGAAAATTGGGAGCTTTAGTTGCTCATCAATTAATTTTTAATGGGTTTGGCGTTGCAGCATTTTTGATTCCTTTTTTAAGTTTTTTGATTGGATTTAGAATTTTATTCAAAACCAACCTTTTACCTCTTGACAAATCTTTTAAATACTCTTTTTTCAGTATTCTATGGGCATCTATTGGTTTAGGATTTATATTTTTTAAACAACCAATACTCGGTGGTGCATTTGGATATCAATCTGTTATTTGGATTTCGAGTGTATTAGGAAACATTGGTGTAGGTCTGATTTTATTACTTTCATTACTTATCTTCTTAGTTTTCAATTTTAATATTTCGTTTAACTTTTTTTCTACAAAACCAGATGAATTAATAGATGAAACAACATTAAATGAAACAGAAGTTTCAAATTCCATTTCTCAATTGGATGAAAATGCAAATAATGATTCTTTAGATGAAGAAATGGATATTAATGATGTTGCTGAAATTGAAGACAATGGAATAATAGAAGAAGAATCTAATATAGAAGAAATTGAACTAGACACCACACCTCTTGCTAAAGAAGAACCCAAAGAAAAAAGCGAAGACATTGAATTTTCTGTTGAAGAAGCAGAATCCGATGATGAAGTATTAACTGAAAATGAATTAAACTCTAAAGTAGCTGAGTTTGGAGAGTATGATCCAACACTTGACCTATCATCTTACCAACTACCATCTGTAGACCTTTTAAAAGATTTTGGTGACACTCAGAAAAGAGTGACTCCGGAAGAATTAGAAGCCAATAAAAATAGGATCCTTGAAACCTTAGAAAACTACAATATTAAAATTACAAGTATAAAAGCTACTATTGGACCAACAGTAACTTTATATGAAATAGTTCCTGAAGCCGGTGTTCGTATCTCTAAAATTAAAAACTTAGAAGATGATATTGCATTAAGCTTAGCTGCTCTTGGAATTAGAATTATAGCACCCATTCCAGGAAAAGGAACCATCGGTATTGAGGTTCCAAATCAAAACCCTGAAATAGTTCCTATGAGAAATGTAATAGCTTCTGATAAATTCCAGAATGCTAAAATGGAACTACCTGTAGTGATGGGTAAAACTATCACTAACGAAACTTTTGTTTTCGACCTTTCAAAAATGCCTCATTTATTAATGGCTGGTGCAACAGGTCAAGGTAAATCTGTGGGATTAAATGCAGTATTAACCTCTCTACTTTACAAAAAACATCCTTCTCAATTAAAATTTGTTTTAGTTGACCCCAAGAAGGTAGAGTTAACTTTGTACAACAAAATAGAAAGACATTTCTTAGCAAAACTCCCTGACACAGAAGAAGCCATCATTACCGAAAACCAAAAAGTTATAAATACACTTAATTCGCTTTGTATTGAAATGGACCAACGTTATGAACTGTTGAAAGATGCAATGGTTCGTAACATAGTGGAATACAACGCTAAATTTATTGCTCGAAAACTTAACCCAAATGATGGGCATAAATTTTTACCTTATATTGTTTTAGTAATTGATGAGTTTGCAGACTTAATTATGACTGCAGGAAAGGAAGTGGAAACCCCTATTGCCAGATTAGCTCAATTAGCACGTGCTATTGGTATTCATTTGATTATAGCCACTCAACGACCTTCTGCAAATATTATTACAGGTATTATTAAAGCTAATTTCCCTGGTAGAATAGCTTTTCGAGTGACATCTGGTATTGATTCTCGAACTATTTTAGATTCTAGCGGAGCCGAGCAATTAATTGGTAAAGGAGATATGCTTATCTCTCAAGGGAACAACTTAACACGTGTTCAGTGTGCGTTTGTCGATACTCCTGAAGTAGAAAAAATCTGTGAATTTATTGGAGGACAAAGAGGCTATCCCGAAATTTTTACCCTTCCAGAATATGTTGGTGAATCTGCATCGGGTGGTGTAGGCTCATTTGACGATGATGAAAAAGATGCTTTATTTGACGATGCAGCTCGTTTACTGGTACAACATCAACAAGGTTCTGCCTCTCTTTTACAACGTAAAATGAAAATTGGATACAACCGTGCCGGTAGATTAATAGACCAAATGGAAGCTGCGGGTATTATTGGACCATTCGAAGGAAGCAAAGCCAGACAAGTTCTAATTACTGACATGGATAGTTTGGAACAGTTTTTGAATGATATGAACAATCAATAAAAAAAACAAATGAAAAAAATACTTACAATTGTAACAGCCTCGTTATTAGCTTTTACTATGAATGCACAAGAAGATGCTAAAGCAAAAGAAATCTTAGATAAATTAAGTGCTAAAACTAAATCATACACCACCATAAAAGCAGATTTTACTTACACTATGGTGAACAAGTCTGATGGAATTAATGAAAGTCAAGATGGAAAAATAGAAATAAAAGGAAATAAATATTTTTTATCTATTCAAGGACAAGATATTATTTCTGATGGTAAAAATATCTGGACTTTCTTAAAAGAGTCTGAAGAGGTTCAGATTAATTCCATTAGCGAAGATGATGATGAAGGAATTAGTCCAAATAAAATTTTCACGCTTTATGAGGAAGGATTTAAATATAAGTTTGTTGAAGAAAAAAATGGAATTCAAACTATTAACTTATATCCAAAAGAAACTAACGAAAAAGCTTACCATAGAATAAGCTTATTTATTGATGCTGCAAAAAATCAGATTAAAGAAGTAAAGGTTTTTGGTAAAGATGGAACTGACAGTTCATATAAAATAAAAACTTTCACACCTAACACTTCCATTTCTGATGCTCATTTTACTTTTGATAAATCAAAACATCCAAATGTTGAAATCATCGATTTAAGAGAATAAAAATTTATAATAAAAAAGAAAGCCCTTGGAATTCCAAGGGCTTTCTTTTTTTATGTACTTCAATTATTTAATTACTGTTACTTTTCCAATGTAATCATGCCATTCATCAAATACATCTTTGGCTCTAATCTTATATACGTATACATCAGTTGGAACTAATTCTCCTTTATAATATCCATCCCAAGTCTGATCTATTCCAATACCATCATAAATTTTCAAGCCCCATCTATCAAAAATCATTATTTGTAATTCTCTGATTCCATAACCATTAACATAGAAGAATTCATTTGTGCCGTCACCATCTGGTGTAAAGGCATTCGGAATCCATATTGCATAAATTGGATTAATTCGGATTAACTTGGCAGTTGAATCTTTACAACCATAAACATTTTCAATATTTAAAGTAACCCAATAATGTCCTGTATCCGCATACTCGTGTACTGGATTTGGCATTGTAGTAGTTGTTCCATCACCTAAATCCCAGCTCCATGAACTAGCAATCACCGATTGATCTACAAAGGATAACTCATTATTAACAATTGTAGTTTCCTCTTGTTCTGGACTAAATGTAAAACTAGCACGAGGAATTGGATATGAATGTACATAATCAAGTTCAGTATGAGAACTAGTACATCCAAAATCTGAAGTTACTGTTAAACTAACATCAAAATCCCTTACACTACTATTAGATGGATTTGAAAAACAATAACTAGGATTTGGTCCTTGAGAATCAGGTAAACCATCTCCATTAAAATCCCATGACCAAGATGCAATGTTATCCATAGTTAATATAGTCATATCAGAGAAATCAACACATACAGGAGTACATCCTGCTAGAGTATCACCTGTGAAATTAACAACAGGATTAGGATGAACAGTAACTGGTTTTGTTATTGAATCAACACATCCATTATTAGTTGTTACAACTAAAGTAGCATTATAAATACCCTCAGTTGTGTATGTATGCATTGGGTTTTGAACACCACCTGTTGTTCCATCTCCCATATTCCATTGCCATTGTACATTCGAATTAGTAGTGAAATTATTAGAAACAGTACTCAAATCTTCAAATTGTGTAGCGGTGTTTAAACATACATTTGTAGGAATAAAATCTACAATAGGTAAAGGCCATACTTCAATACCAGATTGCGTAACCGTATCAGAACATCCATTATTTGTAGTAACAATTAACTCTACATTATAAACACCCTCAGAAGCATAAACTTCAGATGTATTTTGAGAATTAGACGATTGTCCATTTCCAAAATCCCAATCCCATGTATCAATTGATCCTGATGTTACGTTAGAATTATCAGTAAATATAACAGAATCCATAAAACAACTACTTACAAAATTAAAGTTAGCTGTTGGCATCGGATAAATGGTAACTGATTTTACTAATGTATCAGAACATCCTGAAACAGTAGTAACAATTAACTCTATATTATACGTTCCATCAGTTGGATACATATGACTTGGATTTTGAGTAACATCATCTACCGAACCATTATCTTCAAAATCCCATTGCCATTGATTTATAGTACCTCCATTTCCATTCGATTGATCGGTAAATTGAGCAGCTATGTTTAGACAAACATCTGTAGTATCAAAATCTGCAGTTGGATTAGGGAATACCTCCACAGGAATAGTTTGATTATTGGTACAACCACTATCTGTTACTACAGTTAATGTAACATTATAAATTCCTGGATTTGTATATGTATAACTCGGACTTTGAGTATTATTAATAGGAGAACTATCCCCAAAATCCCAAGTCCATTGGTTTATGTTTCCTATGGTTGTGCTTGAGCTATCAGTAAATGTTCCTTCAGTATTTAAACAAACATTCTCTATTCCAAAGTGAGCAACAGGGACAGCATCTACATCTACTGTCATTGATATTGAGTCTGTACATCCTAGTATAGATGTTACCGTTAACTCAACAGTGTAATTACCTTCTGAAGAATATAAATTAGTTGGATTCTGAGTAATATTATCTACAACTCCATCATTATCAAAATCCCATTCCCAACTATTAATTGTTGTTGTACCTCCATTATCGTTTGATAGGTCAGTAAAAGTAGTAGCTGAACCATAACATTCATCACTAAAAGTAAATGCAGCTATTGGGTTTTCTGAAACAGTAATATTCATTGTAGTATCATGGCTACAACCAAAACTATCTACAACTGCTAAGTTCACTGCATAAGTACCAGCTCCAGCAAAAATGTAATTGGGGTTTTGATTATTATCTTCTACAGAACCATCGTTTCCAAAATCCCAATTCCATGTTTCAATACCAACTGTAGCTATAGTTAAATCTGTAAAATTGGATGCATAAGTATTACAAGCTGTATCTGTTGAAAAATTTGCAACCGGATTATCACTCACAGTAACAGGAATTATTATTGTATTTATACAACCACTATCAGAAGTCGCTGTTAATGAAACATTAAATGTTCCCGAATTAGCATAAGTATAATTCGGATTTTGAACTAAACTGGTTCCACTTGCATCTCCAAAATCCCAACTCCATTGGGTTACATTACTATTTGCGACAGTAGAACTATCTGTAAATGTTGTTGCATTCCCAAGACATTCTTGACTTGCACCAAAATTAGCAACTGGTATAGCATCTACATCTATTGATACAGTTGTTGAATCTTTACATCCATCTGTTGTTACTACTAAAAGTTCAGCAGTAAAATTCCCAGCAGTTGAATACCCATTAGATGGATTTTGATTAGTATTATCAACCGTTCCATTATTGGTAAAATCCCAATTCCAAGTGTCAATCGTAGCTCCATTTCCATTAGATTGATCTGTAAAATTAGTAGCTGAACCAAAACACTCATCACTAAATGTAAAGGCTGCGGTAGGATTTGCATTTACATCTATATTAATGACAGTATCATGCACACAAAGACCATTTACAGACACTTGTAAACTAACTGGATAAGTCCCCGGACCAGGGAAAGAATAAGTTGGATTTTGAATATTATCATCTTCCAATCCATCATTATCAAAATCCCAACTCCATTGATTTGGACCACCAATAGATGCATCAGTAAATATTGTAGTAGCTCCATCACAAACATCTGGGGCTGTAAACAATGCGGTTGATGTAGAATTAACATTTACATTAATAATAGTGTCATGAGAACAATTACCTCCTACAGAAACTTCTAAATATACTGGATAGGTTCCAGCTACAGGGAATGTATAAGAAGGATTTTGTGTAACATCATCAATAGTCCCATCATTATCAAAATCCCAGCCCCATGTATCTACACCTCCGGTAGATAAGTCAGTAAAATCTGAAGGTGTTCCAAAACACACATCTTGAGGGGAAAAATCAGCAGTAGATGTTTGATTTACAGTTACATTAATCGTAGTATCATCAGGACAATTACCACCTACCGAAACTTGAAGATTTACTGAAAAAGTACCAGCGGATGGGAACGTATAACTTGGGTTTTGTGTAACATCATCAACCACACCATCATTGTCAAAATCCCAGCCCCATGTATCTACACCTCCAACAGAAACATCAGTAAAATCTGTCGCTATACCAAGACATACAGTAGTAGCACTGAAATCAGCAGTAGAACCTTGATTAACTGTTACATTAATTGTAGTATCATGAGAACAGTTACCTCCTATAGATACTTCTAAATTAACAGGAAAAGTTCCAGATGAAGGAAAGGTATAACTTGGATTTTGTGTAACATCATCAATAGTTCCATCATTATCAAAATCCCATCCCCATGTATCTACACCCACACTCGATGCATCAGTAAAATTAGTAGCTACACCTTGACAAACAACTGGAGCTGTAAAATTAGCAACTGCATTTGGAGCGACAATAACATCAATTGTTGTATCATGAGGGCAAGCTCCTGCAATTGCAACTTCTAAATTTACCGGATAAGTACCAACTCCTGGGAAAGTATAACTAGGGTTCTGTGTTGTATTATCTACAATTCCATCATTATCAAAATCCCAATTCCAACTATCTACTCCTGCACTCGATGCATCTGTGAAACTGGTAGTTTGTCCGACACATACATTAGGAGCAGTAAAGTTAGCAGTAGGTATGGGATCTACAACTACTTGCAAAGTTGTAACATCATCACACCCTTGAGAACTAGCCGTAAGTTCGACTGTATATGTTCCTGGTGTATTATAAGTAAACGAAGGGTTTTGTGTAGTATTATCTACTGTACCATCACTATCAAAATCCCACTCCCAACTAACTATTGTTCCTAACCCCGTGACTGTGGACTGATCAGTAAAACTAATACTTTCACCAGCACAAATTGTCATTGGATTTGCAACAAATTGCGCATTTACTGTATCAATAAATTCATAAATTTCTTTATCAAGTGTTATAGCACAGGCAGCTCCAGTTACTGGAGTTACCGTTACTTGATAAGTACCAGGAGCTGTTGCTGTAATACTTTGTGTAGTCTCCCCCCCAGGGCTCCACAAATAACTTGCTGCACCTGGTGGAGCAGACATTGTCGGATAGCCGGCACAAGTGATGGTGTCAGGACCTAAGATTTCTGCAGGCGAACAAGAAGCATCTAAATAAGCATAACCATAATGCCCTCCTTGGGCACAATCACCAACAATAAACTCAATGGTTACATTTTGACCTATGTAAGCATTTAAAGGAGCAAAAGTAGTCCTCCATGGCATATATACACCATCAGCATAAGAAACAAAATCAGGATCGGCAGAAGATCCGCCAGCAACCACAGAATAATCCCCACATTGTATAGGATTTCCTCCTTGATCATACATGTTAATTTTAAAATAAGGTTGTTCATTAGAAGAATGACCTGCATCATTTAACACAATGGCATAGCTATATGTAAAAGAAGCTGAACCAGGATCAACTAAAAAAGTAAAAGAAGCACTGGCTGCACTATAGTTTGTTCCGGTTCCATCTCCCAACATCAACGATGCAGCACCTCCATCTGGATTCACAACCGGAAAACCACCAATAGCATCCGTTCCTGCTCCAGTCATAATTGTATGTTGAGCAGAAGCGCCTAAAGTTGTTCCTGTAACATTTATGTAACTATAATCTTGAGAACCATCAACTTCTCCTATATATAAATCCCAAAAAGAAGCATCTCCTGATTCAAAATCCGGATTAGTACATGGATCTCCAGGTCCTTTATTTACTACATCAAATAGTTCAAATCGATTAATCTGTTCTTTTTTATGATTGTCGGTTCTTGGATTTTTTTCTCTGAAACTTTTATATGCATCAGCAAGTTGAGGAATCATCTCTTTGTGGGTATATTCAACCGCATCTGTATAGGTAATGGTTTTTGTATTTTTAAACCTATTCAGTAACATAGGTTTAATTTTATCATATCTATCTACAAAAAAATGAACAAAATCATGATTATCAATTTCACTCACCTCTTGAGTTTTTCTAATTTCTTTGATAAAAAATTCTTTTGCTTTCGAATCAGAATCTTCATTTTCAATATAATCTTTAATATGAAGAGGGCGGCTGGCATCTAAAAATTGTCCATACGAGTTTATGGAAAATAACATTACTAAAACTGTAATAAGAGTAGAAATCCAAGATTTTTTCATTTTTGATACTTTTTTAATAATTATAAAACTATAATTTTTAATGCTTAATAACAAAATAAAAGACGTTAATCGATTAAAAAGGAAGCCTCATAGTTAAAAAACAAAATACTTTTTAATTATTTGTTAAAAAATATTCTATAGTTTTAATCTAAACAATTGATAATCAGTATTTAGAAAAATGTTACTTTTTTAGAAAATAAGACTTTGGGAGTAATAAAGCATCAAAGCTTCTGTATTGAATAAAAATAAGCAATTCATCATTTAAATAACCATACATTCTATCTAAATCATAGGGGTATACATTACCATCATAATAAGCCAAACTATCTTTATTCGGAATTTTATATCCTTTTAATTGGTTTAAGTTTCCAAAAACGTCAGTTACTTTAATTGTAAAATAAGGTGTAGATGCCTTAATAGAATCTTGTTTTTCTTTTTTCATTTCAGTAGCAACATTTTCATAATAAATCTTTTGATAAAAAGTTAAATAATCACTCACTAATTTTTCGTCAACTTTTTTGTTCGGTTCTGTTGATTGATAATCAAACAAATTAACCAACTCTTCATTTTTTTGGATGATAAATGATTCTTCCATTTTTTCCGGAAAATTTACCTCTATGGATTTTATTTCTGAAGGAGTGTAGCTAAAAACAGTAGCATCTCTCCATTGTAGTTCATTTGCATAAAATCTGGTTGATAAAAAACCATAAAACCCTGGAATATAAGTAACAAACGGTTCAGATGATTTCTCTCCATCTTCCTCTAGTAACATATATGTTCCATGATGGTTTTGAGTTGGACCACCCACATAATACACTTTGGAAGGTTGCTTTTTTCCACTTTCGTAAATTTCTACTTTTATAGCCTGAGTGGACATTTCTTTAATTACATTTTCCATAGCAGCTTTTTCTACAGGACTTTTGACTGCAATGCGATTAAATGTCTTCATCAATACAGTTATACTTTCAGGCCGAGCTTTATGTTTACCATTCACTAACCAATTTTTATCTCCTTTGATTAATGTAACTTGCTCTCCAGATGGGTCAGAAATAAAAATTTGATCTATATTAGTAGTATCTTCAAAAGCAAAATCAGATAACACTCCACTTCTCCCTCCAAGTGTTCCCGTTTTATTATTCATAAAAAAATACAGTGCTACAGCTACTAACACTACCAATACAGCCAGTAAAATTTTATTGCTTTTCATACTTATTTAGTAAACTTTTTCTTTCTATCGTAATAGTGGGCAATTCCAAATATTAATATTAATCCAATTGGTAAAACAGTATTAATTAATTGCCATTTAAATTTATCTTTCTTTAAAATGGTTTTATCCAACAAACGAATAGTGATGTTTTTAGCTCTAACACTCATCAATCCGCTATCATCACACATAAAATTCATTACATTGAGCATAAAATCATTATTCCCAAATTGCTGTTGTGTAAACCTGTCATAACCCAACTCATAGTAGTGACCGGTTTTTGCATTTACATAATTTTTTGCAATATCACCATCAGCTATCACTATCATTTTATTAATATTACTTTCCTCTTTAAAGTTCATTTCCTTGCTATTGGCAATATTTGGAGCTAATCTATTTTTAAAAACAGACTCAAATGTCCCTTCCAATAAAACAGCAGCAACTTGATGTCCTGCATTAAACTGGCTTTGATCGGGTTCATACCTTAACATTCCTAAACTAATTCTTGTTGGAGTATTACTCACCTTTGAATATTGAGACGATTTTAATAACCCAGTTTTTATGATTTTTGGTCGAGCAATGGTATCTATTGTACTGACAAACTCTCCTTTTACCGCATTAAGGTTTTTAACTATTGGATGACTATTTGCGGGAGTTAATAATGGAAAGAAAAACCATGGAAATAATTGAGTTTTAGGTTGGTTACCAATTCTGCCTGTAACAACAGGAATTGGGGCTGATTGAATATCTTGAATTAATGTCGTGTTTACTCTTACTCCATAAGTGAACAATTGGTCATCTATATTTAAATCTTGAGGAACAGCCATAGATACATCTGCATTTTGAAGACTATCCATACTTGCAAAAACTGGGTCAATTAACCAAACTACTCTTCCTCCGTGCATAATGTATTGGTCAATGATGAATTTGTCTTTTTCAGAAAATTTTTGGGTGGGTTTAGCAATGATAATAGCATCATAAATAGGCATCACTGCATATTTACTATTACTGTCAACAATTACTCTCTCTGTTAAACTTCCTAAATTTTCATTCAACTCGACTCTATCTACGGTATAAAACTCTGAAAGAGACAGTGCCAACGAAGCAGTCTCCACTTTATTTAATTCTCCATGTCCATCTAAAAATCCAATGCGAGGTTTAAATTGTCTCTTTAAAGTATGAATAGCGTTTGCCATTTCATATTCTAATGCTTCTATAGAACTATTAAGCATTACCTCGGGTGCCACACCCATTTGACTTTTTAGCAATTGAACAGGCACTTCTTGACCTTTATAAGAAACCAAAGCACCAGGCCAAATAATTTTATTGGTCATTCCATCTTCTTCTTTTACATTTAAATCAGTAGGGCGCAATCCTTCGTTGTATAATTGCTTATATACTTCTTCTCTTACTTTTTCATCTGGGTTTTCTGATGGATTGATGAACTCATACTCTAAATTGCTTCCGGCGTAGGCTCTAAACTCGTCCAACATTTCTTTTGTTTCATCTCTCAATCGTTTAAATCCAGCAGGGAAATCACCTTCTAAATACACTTTAACATATACAATGTCATTCAAATCTTCCACTAAATCTTTACTGGTTTCAGAAAGGGTGTATCTTTTCTCTGATGTTAAGTCGAAACGATGAAATGCAAATGAACCTATAAAATTGACTAAGAGAACGATAACAACTCCCACAACCAGTGTCGTTAAATCTCTATTGCGATTGGTATGCTTTTGTTTTACCATTTTCTACTGCTCAATGAAGTTTTGGTGAATAACAAAAACAAACTGATAATTCCTAAAAAGTAAATTACATCACGTGTATCAATCACTCCTCTACTCATAGAAATGTAATGAGAATTGATTCCCAATTTGATAATTAAATCGTCAATTGGTCCCAACATTTTTAAGGAACTAATAGAATCAAAACCGATATAAGTGAAAAAACAAAGGAAAACTGCTACAATAAAAGAGATAATCTGATTATTGGTAATAGCACTTGAAAAAAGTCCAATGGCAACAAAAACACTTCCCAAAAACAACAATCCAAAATAAGAACCTATCGTACCTCCCATATCTATATTTCCTACCGGTGAACCTAAATTGTAAACCGAATAAAAATATACTAAAGTGGGTAACAAAGAGAATAAAACCAATGAAAATCCAGCTAGATATTTTGCAAAAACAATTTGAAAATCGGTTAATGGTTTGGTCAATAATAATTCAATGGTTCCTGTTCTACTTTCCTCAGAAAACAAACGCATAGTGATAGCAGGAATCAAAAACATGAACACCCAGGGTGCAATATAAAATAGAGGATCGATGGTAGCATAACCAGCATCTAATACGTTTGTTTCACCAGGAAAAATCCATAAAAACAAACCAATGGTGGTTAAAAAAATAGCAATCACTATATATCCAATCAAAGAACCTAAAAAACTACGTATTTCTTTATTGATAAGTGTTAGCATTCTTTTTTTGTTAAAGCCCCAAAGGTAATATTTTTTAAACGATGTGTTTTATAAAAAATGTTAATGTAATTCTACAGTATTATTTTTAATTTTCAATTCAATAAAAGCTTACTATTGCTCAATTAAAAAGTATTTTTGTTATATTTTTAACTTTTTTTTAAATATATAAATTTAGTTATTACTTTTGTCACTTAAAATTTAAAAAATGATTGTATTAAAATTTGGTGGTACTTCGGTAGGTTCGGCACAAAGAATGCACGAAGTAGCTCAATTAGTGAGCTTCAGCGAACCGAAAATTGTAGTACTTTCTGCTATGTCAGGAACTACAAATTCATTAGTAGAAATTGCTAACTACCTTTATAAAAAGAACAATGAAGGTGCTTTAGACCAAATTTTAAACTTAGAAAAGAAATATTTTGATACTGTAAATGAACTTTATAAAACTGATGAATTTAAAGCCAAAGGAAAGGAATTAATTCAATCTCACTTCAACTACATTAAATCGTTTACACAAGACATGTTTACGATTTATGAAGAAAAAGCCATATTGGCTCAAGGTGAGTTAATTTCTACTGCTTTGTTTCATTTCTTGTTGCAAGAACAAGGCATAAAATCTGCATTAATTCCTGCATTGAATTTTATGCGTATTGATAAAGACAATGAACCCGACTTGTTTTACATTAGAGAGAACTTACAAAGAGAAGTAAAAGAACAAGAACAACAATCTGTTTATATTACTCAAGGATTTATTTGTAGAAACTCTTATGGAGAAATTGACAACCTAAAAAGAGGCGGAAGTGATTATACTGCTTCGTTGGTTGGAGCTGGTATCAATGCTGATGAAATCCAAATATGGACTGACATTGATGGAATGCACAATAATGACCCAAGATATGTAGAAAATACTCATCCATTATCTCATTTATCTTTTGATGAAGCGGCTGAGTTAGCTTATTTTGGGGCTAAAATATTACATCCATCGAGTATTTTACCTGCAAAGTTAGCTAACATTCCTGTTCGACTAAAAAACACCATGCAACCGGAAGCTGAAGGCACTTTAATAAGTAGTATAACAGGAACAGAAGGGATAAAAGCCATTGCTGCCAAAGATGACATTACAGCAGTAAAAATAAAATCAGGTAGGATGTTATTAGCCTATGGTTTTATGCGAAAAGTGTTTGAAATATTTGAAATGTACAAAACTCCTATTGATATGATTACTACATCTGAGGTGGCTGTATCACTAACAATTGACGAAACTCAAAATCTTTCAAAAATTGTGGAAGAGCTACAAAAATATGGTAGCGTAGAAATTGATGAAAATCTATCTATCATATGTGTAGTTGGCAATTTTATTGCTGAAAGCAAAGGTTATGCACTTAAAATTTTTGATGCTTTGCAAGACATCCCAATTAGAATGATATCTTATGGTGGGAGCAAACACAATGTTTCGGTATTGGTAAATACTTCTGATAAAAAAGCTGCTTTACAGGCTTTAAACGAAAAATTGTTTTAAGCCATGTTTACTCCAGAAATCATACAAAGATTTGAGCAAACCCCTACTCCATTTTATCATTATGATTTAGGGATCTTGAAAGAAACATTATCGGTTCTTAAAACAGAAGCCGATCGATACAATTATCATGTTCATTACGCACTAAAAGCCAATGTAAACGACACCATTTTAAACACCATTAGAGAATATGGATTGGGGGCAGACTGCGTAAGTGGCAACGAAATTTTAAAAGCTAAAGAATGTGGTTTTGAGAGTGAAAGTATTGCTTTTGCAGGGGTTGGAAAATCAGACAGAGAAATCAACATCGCATTGGACAATGATATTTTTTGTTTTAACTGTGAATCGATACCCGAAATTGAGGTGATAAACGAATTGGCAATGTCTACAAATAAAGTAGCACAAATTGCCTTGCGAATAAATCCCAATGTAAATGCCAAAACGCACCATTACATTACTACCGGACTGGAAGAAAACAAGTTTGGAATAAACATGTGGGAGCTGGAGGATGTGGTAAACAAACTAACAGATTTAAGCAACATTGAATTAATTGGCTTGCATTTTCACATTGGTTCGCAAATAACCGACTTAAGTGTTTTTAAAGGTTTGTGCTTACGAGTAAATGAAATACAGGAATGGTTTGTGCAACGACACTTCACCCTACAACATATAAATGTAGGCGGAGGTTTAGGTGTTGATTATGAAACCCCTGATAACAACCTAATACCCGATTTTAAAAGTTACTTTGGGTTGTTTAATGAGTTTTTAAACCTATTACCCAACCAACAATTGCATTTTGAACTGGGCAGAGCTGTGGTGGCTCAATGTGGAAATTTGATAACCAAAGTATTGTACGTAAAAAAAGGGGTAAATACCAATTTTGCCATAGTTGATGCCGGTATGACTGAGCTATTACGTCCTGCTCTGTATCAGGCTGTGCATAAAATTGAAAATTTAAGTTCAACAAATAATGAGCAAAAATACGATGTGGTGGGACCAGTTTGCGAGAGCTCTGATTGCTTTGGGAAAGCCATTACATTACCCGAAACTCAGCGTGGAGATATTATTGCTATCAGAACAGCCGGTGCTTATGGAGAAGTAATGGCAAATGGCTATAATTTAAGAGAATTGAACGAGGTTTTATTTACTTGACTTTGTACTAAAAAAACGCTAACTTCGTTTGACAAAGTGTAAAAACAACTTGTCCTCAACTCGATTGGGGATTAAAACATTTCTAACACTGACGTTGACAAATATTAAATATGGCAATTACTTTATTGATATATGTATTCCAATTTTCAAACATGCTGAACCCTAGTTTTTTTGAAGATTCAATCATGAGAGAATTCCAAAAGGTGAATTCAAAGGATGCTCAAATGATTCAATTTGAAAGGTATGGCGAGGCAAAAAAGCAGATCAATATCTTAGAGCAAAATTTAGAAATCATTAAAATTCACCTCAATTCTCAAGATGGTAAGACGATTGATAGTTGCTCCTTTGCCTTTTATTCCATTTATGAAAAAACAGAAGAATATGATGATGGCTGGACTTCACACCAGTCAAGTAAATTGCGATTAGAGTATGCTATTTATAATCGACTAGATAATAAACTCTATTATGAAAAATTGGATACAGGGACAGTAGCACTCGAAAAATGGGTTATTGAATCTACAAATCCTAAATCAATAAAAATTGATGATCTGAGAAAGCTCTGTAATGATTCTGAAATTGTATCGGATTATAGAATTTGGAAAGAAAAAAATGTTACACCTCATTGGGAAAGTCATCATTAAATTAACATTTGTCAACACGGTGTAAAATGCATTAAAACGCATTTTACACTAACCGTCAAACGAAAAAATCCATAATTCCAATTAATTTCTAATTTTACCAAGTTATTTACTATTGTTTGTATGACAGACAAAAAAACATTTATCCAACTAAAATCGGGTACACTTGAAAAAGTAGAGGATGGTTATATCTTAATTAAATATAACAATTACCCAAATATTGATATAGAAGAAGTAAAACGAAGAGACCAAGCTATTTTTGAATTGTGTGATTACCAATCTACTCCATTATTAATTGATACCCGAGGTAGTTTAATTGAATACAGTACTGAAGCTAGAGAATACATGGCAAACGCTGCCGAAATTTATCGATACAGAAAAGCAGAGGCTTTTATTATTACCAAAAATAATGTGGGGTTAAAAATGTTAGTGAACAGCTACGTTAAATTAAACGAAACTAAATGTCCCGTTAAAATTTTTGACAATGAAAAAGATGCTTTAGATTGGTTACATAATTTTCTTTAAAACTCCTCTAAAGCTTCATACAACTCTTTTACCGGCAAGCCCATTACATTAAAGTATGAACCTACAATTTTTTCAATACCAATGTATCCAATCCATTCTTGTATGCCATAACTACCGGCTTTATCAAAAGGTTGGAAAGCATTGATGTAGTAATCAATTTCGAAATTGGAAAGAATTTTAAAATACACCTCAGTTACAACATAAAAAGAATGTTGTTTTTGCTGGGAAGTTAGGGTTACAGCTGTAATTACTTCGTGCATTTTACCCGAGAGGTCGCTCAACATATGAAAGGCATCTTCTCTATCTTTTGGTTTCCCAATAATTCTATCTTCTAAACATACAATGGTATCGGAAGTAATGAGTAATTCCTTTTCACGTAAATCACCTTTAAAAGCAGTGGCCTTAAACTCACTCAAATAAAGAGCTACTTCTTGTTTTTTTAAATCATCCGGATAAACTTCTTCTACTTCTTTGGTACGAATTTCAAAATCCAACCCTAAATCTTTTAACAATTGTTGTCTTCGTGGCGATTTAGAAGCCAGCACAATTTTCCAAGACAAATGTTCTAGTGGATTCATGAAGCAGAATAAAGAGTATAAGTGAACAATAACGCATATAAAATTCCACCCAACATCACTAACTTAGTATAAGTGCTTAATTTGGAATAATCTTTTTTCTCTGTTGCTTTATTCAATTGAAAACAAATGTACCCTAATGGAATTTGAATGGCGAATAAGAAATACATAAACGAAGTAGTGTCGTTGCTTTGCAATTGTTTGTATTGTAATAATCCCAATAAAACCATCATTATTAAAGCAATCATTTGAGCAACTCTTTTAGCTTTTATTTGTCCATAAACTACAGGCAAGGTGTTGCTCCCATATTTTTTATCGCCTTCATAATCTTCTATGTCTTTTATAATTTCACGCACCATGGTGCTTAAAAATGCAAACACCGAAAAGCCAACTACCCATTTAAAAATATTTGCTAGAATTTGCTGAAACAAAATCATTACATCTTCAAATGATGTACCTCGTTCAACATAAAACATGGTAATATTTACAATTTCAATAGCTTGTTTTTTCTGTAACAATAACTCATAAAATCCTGCCACAAAAGGAACTAAAGCCGCCAAAATAGCTACCACCACATTTCCAATCAACACTCTCTTTTTAAATGAAACAGAATAATACCAAAGTGTTCCAACAGAAATGAGTTGTATTAAAACCAATTTAAAATTCCCTACTTTATAAGCTACATAAGCTGCAATTATCAATGCTAAACCGCTAATAACAATGTGGGCACCCATACAAACTCTTCGCTTGATGTATTTCCCAACAATAATTTTAGTAGGTCGATTTACCCTATCTACTTTGGTATCAAAATAATCGTTGATAATATAACCCGCTGCTGCAATCATAACGGTAGAAAGCGACAACAAAAAGAAATCTAATTCTGACATTAACAATTCAAAACCACTCAAGCCTAAAAAAGAACCTACAATAGCATATCGAATCACATATTGCGTTAACACAATGATTAACAAGTTGGGTAACCTGATTAACTTAAAAAATGCCACTAATGGATTCATAACTGTAAAAATAAAAAAAGTTTCGGATTTCTGTTTACTAGTTGCTAGTTGCTGTATACTAGTTGCTAGTTATTGGTTGTTGGCATAAATCAATTAAACAAACAACCAGAAACAAGAAACTTGTAACCAGATTAAATTCTCATCAAAACTTTGTAACTTTCAACTTGCTATGGACATCCATCAAATACTATTAAAATATTGGGGTTATAATCAATTTCGTCCTTTACAGGAAGATATTATTAGTAGCGTTTTAGAGGGTAAAGATACTTTAGCATTATTGCCTACAGGAGGGGGTAAATCGATTTGTTTTCAAGTTCCTGCGATGAGCAAAGATGGAATTTGCATTGTCATTTCTCCTTTGATAGCTTTAATGAAAGACCAGGTGGAAAATTTGGTTAAAAGAGGCATTAAAGCCATTGCTATTTACTCAGGAATGACCAACAGAGAAATTGATGTTGCATTGGATAATTGTGTGTATGGCGATTTCAAATTTTTATATGTTTCTCCAGAACGAATTGAGACAGAAATTTTTAGAGAACGCCTCAAAAAAATGAATGTGAATTTGTTTGCCATTGATGAATCACATTGTATTTCTCAGTGGGGTTACGATTTCAGACCGTCTTATTTAAACATTGCTCATTTACGTGAATTAAAACCAGACATCCCCTTTTTAGCTCTTACGGCGACTGCCACCCCCGAAGTGGTAAAAGACATTCAACATCAATTAAAATTTAAAGAAGAAAACGTTCTGCAAAAAAGTTTTGAGCGAAAAAATATTGCTTACGTTGTTGTTCAGGAAGAAGATAAACTAAATCGTTTATTAAAAATACTGAATAAAATTAAAGGTACTTCTGTGGTTTATGTTGGTACTAGAAAGCGCACTCAAGAAATTGCTCAGTTTTTACATAAAAATGGTGTTTCTGCAGATTATTATCATGCCGGATTGACGAACGAACAAAGAAACATTAAACAAAGTAATTGGATTGAAAACCGAACCAGAGTGATAGTTTCTACCAACGCTTTTGGGATGGGAATAGACAAACCTGATGTTCGTTCGGTGGTACATCTAGATTTACCGGCATCGCTAGAAGCATATTTCCAAGAAGCTGGTCGTGCTGGACGTGATGAACAAAAAGCCTATGCTATTTTATTGGTAGAAGGAGCAGATAGATTGAATTTAGAATCACAAATCATTAGTAGCTTCCCCGAATTAGATACCATAAAACAAGTTTATCAAGCATTAGCAAACTACTTTCAAATACCAATTGGTGCTGCTTTAAACGAAAGCTATTTTTTTGATATTATCGACTTTAGCAAGCAATACAATTTTTCGGTATCTACCGTTTTTCATTGTTTAAAATTTATCGAAAAAGAAGGTTATTTATTTTTATCGGAAGCTTATTACAATCCTTCCAGAATTAAAATAGAAGTTAATAAAGCTGAATTGTATGAGTTTCAAGTAAAAAACATTAAATACGATTTATTCATCAAAACCATTTTACGTTCTTATACCGGATTGTTTGAAAATTTTGTAAAAATTAATGAGTCGGAATTGGCAAAAAGAATGAAATCTGATAGGGAAAAAATTGAAAAAGCATTGGATTATTTAAGCCATATCAATATCATCAGTTACGAAAAACAGAGCAACTTACCTCAGCTTACTTTTTTAACTCCACGATTAGAAACGAAATCATTGTACATATCTAAACAACATTATCACGACCGAAAAGAAGTAGCCATAAAAAAAATGGAAGGAGTAATTTATTATGCTTTTTCTACTCACAAATGTCGTAGCCAAATTTTACTGGAATATTTTGGACAAAAAGAAAGTTATCGTTGTGGTGTTTGCGATGTATGCTTAGAACGAAATAAATTAGATTTAAGTGACATGGAATTTAGTTTGGTGTCTGATCAAATAAAAGAACTCTTAAACGATTCTCCCCTAGCGATTACTCAATTAGTTAACGGAGTAAAAAATGTAAAAGAAGATAAAACCATTAAAGTAATTCAATGGTTAATGGAAAACAATAAGTTAATTACTAACTCCAAAAATTTACTGGAATGGAGGAAATAAAATTGATGATTAAGCACTTTAATGAGCTAACAGTTTCTGAATATCATAATTTGTTAGCTCTTCGTACTGCTATTTTTGTGGTAGAACAAGATTGTCCCTATCAAGAAGTGGATGATAAAGACAAAGTTGCTTATCATGTCTTTGGAATGTATAATAATGAATGTGTGGCTGTCGCTAGAATTTTACCTCAACACATTTCCTATCCCGAAATATCGATAGGAAGAATTGCTTTAGCAAAAAACAAAAGAGGAACCGGAATCGCTGATGATTTAATGAACCAATGTTTTGAATTTATTGAACAAAACTTTGGCAAACAAAACATTAGAATTTCTGCACAAGAATATTTACTTCATTTTTATAACCGTCATGGTTTTCTTCAAGTCAGTGAAATGTATTTAGAAGATAATATTCCACATATTGAAATGTTGAGGGAAGCCTAACTGATGTCATTTCGATTGAAGCGTTAGCGGAATAAAGAATTCTTTTAACAAGATTCCTCCATTTCGGTCGGAATGACAATTAAAATTAATGTATAGTTAATTTCTTAATACGTTTTATTGGTCCCGGACAAAACACTTGATGACAATCAATGCATCTATTCACCAAATTATTAAACCCTTGTACCTTATTACTATCATTACTAAAAAGAGCATTCGCTTCTTGAACCATTAATTCTGTATAAGCAGTAAATTCAGGAGTTTTAACATCAGCATCAGTAGGAATAGCTGTATGAACCCTTTCTAATTCAGCTATGTATTCTTGAGTAATGTTTCCTTGTTGGTCGGTAATCAGTTTTTTTATGTCTTCACCTTCTTCAAACATTTTACGCATCAATAAAGCCAACTCACTATCTCCATTTGGGTTAGTTGGAGAAACGTCTACTTCATCAGTTGAGCATGATGATTTTTCATTATTACAGTTTTCCTTTTCACAATTTTCATTATTACATGAAAACAAAAAGAAAGTAAAAATCCCGATAAACATCGGGATTAAAATTTTATTAATGTTCATGACCTTCGTGGTTATGTTCTTCTTCATGATGTTCAGCTTCTTCAGCTCCTGATGTGGTTAATTTTTCATTTTTAATAATCACACCAATTGCCTCGAATGCATAGTTATATTCGGGCTCTGTTACCGCATCAATTTCTTCTTGACTAGCTTCTGCATCTTGTAAATAATGTTTCAATTCTTCTACTGAAGTAGTATCCATTGAAGCAACACCTTCTACTATTGCTAAACTTCCTGCAGCATCTTTAGGTACAAAAAATTCATAATCTTTAAAAGTTACTCTCATTTCTTTTCCATCACCTAAGTCTAACATCATCCAACATCCTTTTTTAGAACAAACTTCTGATATGTTTGCCGACAACTTCACTTCCATTGCTTGAGAACCATCAAATTTTGACAAAAACTCAGCAGCAGTAATTGCTCCTTCTTCAGAAATATCAGCACCATGTTTAGTAATGGTCACCTCCACTTCTTCAGTCATTACATTTTCGTCATTTTTAACTTGTTCTTCTGCTCCACAGGCAAAAAGCAAAACAGTACTTGCTACAACTAAATATTTCTTCATTTTAATTTGGTTTTAATTTTAGGATGACAAATTTAGTTTTTTATATCTGCTTGATTTATTTTTTAGCGATATAATTCGTAAATTAGAATGATTATAATTAATACAATATGTTGAAATATATAAAATACTTTTCTCTCTTTATTTTTGTTTTTTCAATAACTCAATCTATTATGGCACAAGAAGATGTAAAACTCAATGAACTTAATGAATTTGAAAAATATGTAATTATTAATAAAGGAACCGAAAAACCTTTTACTGGGGAATATACCGACCATAAAGTAAAAGGGGTGTATTTGTGTAAACAATGTGATTATCCATTGTATAATTCGGAAGATAAATTTCCTTCACATTGTGGTTGGCCAAGTTTTGATGATGAGATTGAAGGACATGTTTTAAGAGTTCCTGATGCAGATGGAAGACGAGTTGAAATTATTTGTGCTCGTTGCAAAGGTCATTTAGGACATGTTTTTGAAGGTGAACATTTTACCCAAAAAAATACTCGTCATTGTGTAAACTCAATTTCTTTAAAATTCAAAGCAACCAATGACAAATAAAATCGTTATTTTAGTCAACTAATTTAATCTACAAACACATGAAACAAATTACTTTTTTTCTTATATCATTTATAAGTTCTATTTCCTTATTGGCTCAAGTTCCTATAGCAAATTTTAGTACTTCTAATGTTTGTATGGGAGACCAAAGCTCTTTCTTCGATTTATCATCTAATACCCCTACCAGTTGGTATTGGGATTTTGGAGATGCAAGTGGAACTTCAACTGCTCAAAACCCAAATTATTTTTATGCTTCTCCAGGAAGTTATAATGTTATGTTTGTAGCCACTAATGCTAACGGAAGCGACACCATATATAATATTGCTACTGTTTTTGCATTGCCAAATGTAAATGCTGGTCCTGATGATGATATTTGTGTTGGTACTTCTGCACAATTGAATGCATCGGGTGCAGCTACCTATTACTGGACTCCTACAAATGATTTAAATGACCCTAACCTTGCCGCACCTATTGCTACTCCCTCATCAACTACCACTTATACGCTAACCGGAACCGACGCTAACGGTTGTGTCGCTGTGGATTTTGTGGATATAACTGTAAATCCTTTGCCTGCTGCTTCTTATACTTCTTACATTCAGTGTGGTGATAATGGTGGAGATTCTGCAGTAGTTGATTTAACAAGTTTAGATTATTTAGTAAATGAAAGCACTGGTAATCCGGTAGCTTGGTATGAGGATGGTGCCTATACAATAAATATTCCTGATTATGTTAATTATTTTGTTGACACCACTTTTAAAGTGGTATATACTGAAGTAACAGATATTGCAACAGGATGTATCAATACTAATATTGTTGAAATAAATATTGCCATTAATAACATTGCCGTTGGAGAAAGTACTAATGATGTTTTGTGTAACGGTGGATGTGATGGAACTGCTATGCTTACTCCTTCTGGAGGAACTCCTCCTTATACTTACAACTGGACTCCTGGAGGCATGACTACAGCTAGTATAAACAGTTTGTGTGCCGGAACTTATACGTATACTATTTTAGATGCCAACGCTTGTATGTATATTGATGATGTAACTATTATGGAACCTTCTGCTTTAAGTCTTTTCTTAACCCCTACCGACGCAAGTTGTTTTGGTGCAGCCGATGGTTTCATAAGTTCAACACCAATTGGAGGAACACCAGGTTATTCTTATAATTGGAATGATCCATCTTTTCAAACTACTGCTACTGCTACAGGATTGACTGCAGGAAATTACACCTTAACAGTAACTGATGGTAATGGATGTACCGTAATGGAAGCTGCCGATATTTATGAACCTTCACCTAATGGTTCAATTGCTGGTACAGTTAATTTTCAAGGATCTCCAATTGATATGGGAAGTATAGAATTAATTAGAAAAGATGGATCTACTCCAGCAGATTTAACATTAATTGATACATACTCTATTTTTACTGGTGGAGTTTTTGAGTTTCATAATTTAGAATCTGGTATATATATTTTAAAGGCTTATGGTGATACAACTTTATATAGTTGTGCTCCAACTTATGCTGATGGAACTATCCAATGGGATTTAGCAAATGAATGGGATATTACTTCAAGCTGTAGTAATGATTCTATTGTGTTAGAAATATCGTTAATTGAAATTCCTGTAAACTCAGGTACCGGAACTATTAACGGTCGTTTAATTGAGAATGATGGTTCTATTACTAATAAAGCACCAGGTGACCCAATCCCGGATATTGATATTACTGTGGAGCAATCGCCTGGTGGAGCAATTATGGGTGCTACAACAACTGATTTTAATGGTGATTTCAGTTTCGACAATCTACCTGATGGTTCTTACATCGTTTATGCAGATATGCATGGATATACCATGAATATTTCTGGAACAGTTGATTTGTCTGGCGGCAGTAATAATGTGAATATTGTTATCTGTTCGGATGATACCACTTACCAAATTGGAATGTGTGACAACCCTACAAGTGTATCTCAAAATATTTTTGAAGAAGAAATTAGTATTTATCCAAACCCCGCTAAGGATGTATTGAACGTCTTTACCACTAATAATGAGGTTTACAATTTATCGATTACTGATGTAACGGGTAAAGCTGTATATAATAAAAAACTTATCAATTCTTCTAACCAAATTGATGTATCATCTTTTGTTACAGGAATTTATTTTGTAAGAATTTACAACGATAAAAGCAATATTTACCAAAAACTGATTATTGAATAAATAAAACTGATTTTATAAAAAAAGCCCCGAAAGATTTTGGGGCTTTTTTTATAAACATTTGTACCTAAACTATTGACTTTATACTCAAAAAACGCTAACTTCGTTTGACACTTTGTGTAAGTTGAATTTATCCTAAGCTTGTCGAAGGGATTAAAAAAGCACCAACACGGTCGTTATACGCAATATAATATACCCATAAATACAAAATGTTGTAACTTGCTGTGTATGAAAGCACTTCTACTCAATTTTTTTCTGCTAGTAATGTTAACCGGCAACGCCCAAAAACAAGGTAATATTTGGTACTTTGGAGAGAATCAAGGACTGGATTTTAGTAGCGGTTCGCCTGTCTCAATTGCTGGCGGACAAATGGTTGGGAATCCACAACAACAAGGAGACTATCTTTATAGTGAAGGCGGGGCGGTGATTTCAGACAGTTCCGGAAGCTTGTTGTTTTACACGAATGGCGAAAAGGTCTGGAATAGAAATCACCAAATAATGCCAAATGGAAGTAACCTAATGGGATTTTATTCATCTACACATCCAGCTTTCATTGTTCCACAACCAAATTCAGATTCATTATTCTACATTTTTACCACCGATGGATTAGAACGTTATTTGGAAGACGGATTACGCTATAGCAAAGTGGATATGTGTCTTGATAACGGAAATGGTGACGTTATACTTGCAGAAAAGAACATCTTATTATTAGATACGGTAAGTGAAAAATTGTGTGCCATTCCACATAGCAATGGTACAGATGTTTGGCTCATTGCACATAAATTTTTCAGTGATGCTTTTTACAGTTATCAAATAACTCCCACTGGAATAACGAATATTGTCATTACAAATATCGGTTCAGTGCACATTGGGTCGCTAACTTATCAAAATGGTTGTGGTGGTGCAATTGGTCAAATGAAGGCTTCTCCAGACGGCAACCGTATCGGCCTCGTATTTTCAAATGTTACTCCTGCTGTAGCAGAATTATTCAATTTCAATCCATCAAATGGAACTCTTTCTAATGCAATTAGCTTAAACACAGAGAACAATGTATATGGCATAGAGTTTTCACCTGATAATTCTAAACTTTATATCACAAATACTTCAGGTATACATCAATTTGACTTGAATGCCGGCGGCGGAACTCAGAGTAGTATAAATGCATCAAAAACAAATATCACCAGTCAGTTTTGTTTTCCTAGTGGTATGCAACTAGGCCCAAATGGTAAAATTTATGTAGTTCGATGCTTCGGGAATTTAGGCGTTATTAATACCCCAAACAATGTTGGCATTTCATGTAATTTTGTAGACTACTCAGTTCCTGGCACTTCCAATTCAAAAGGTTCCCTGCCAAGTTTTATTTCCGGTTATAATTATTCAAACACGATTAGCACATGTGATTCGACAAATTCTGTTGTCGAACTCTCAAATTCTGTTGAAAAAGAGCTTCTAAAAGTAGTTGATTTAATGGGTAGAGAAACAGAAGACAAACCAAACACTTTGCTAATCTATATTTATAGTGATGGTACTACAGAGAAAGTGTTCAGAGCTGAGTAAAAGTATCTGCGTATAACAGCACCTACACTCCAGTGCAAGATCATTCTTCGAATAATCAATCTTTCTCACTCAAATAACTTATCTTAGAAAAAACAACTTAGTTGCGAGCTGCACCGTTGCGTAGCTGCCGAACGTCAAACGAAAAAATCAATTAATCATTTCACTAAACTTGACCTCATCAATAATTTCTACTCCTAAATCTTGAGCTTTAGCTAATTTACTGGGGCCCATATTTTCACCAGCCACTATAAAACTGGTTTTCTTAGAAATTGAACCTGAAACTTTTCCTCCGTTTTGTTCAATCAAATGTTTCAATTCATCCCTACTAAATAAAGTAAATACTCCACTCACCACAAAAGTTAATCCTCCCAATTTATCGGTAGTATTCGCCAATTGTTCTTGGCTCAATTCAAATTGAAGACCAATCTTTCTTAATTCTTCAATTGTATGTTGATTTTGCTCCAAACTAAAATATTGAATAATACTTTCAGCAATTTTATCCCCTATTTCATCCGCAGCAATTAAGTCTTCAAAAGAAGCATTTTTTATAGCATCAATATTTTTAAAATGCTTGGCTAATTTTTTGGCAACTGTTTCACCTACGTAACGAATTCCAACAGCATAAAGCACTCTTTCAAAAGGTATTTGCTTAGACTCTTCTAGCCCTTTAAGTAAATTTTTAACCGATAAATCTTGTAAACTAACCCTACTTCTATCCGAGATTCTAATTACGAATTGTTCTGCCTTATCTTGTTCCTTAAAACCATCTAAACTTAATAATTCATCAATAAAATTAATATTTAGGGCTCCATAAAAAGTTGGATATTTTAATTTTAACAAATTACGTAGAGAAACATATCCTAGCTTATCTATTTCTTTTTGATATATAGTATGATTAATTCTTTTACTAAGCTCATTTATAAATTTTGATATTTTTTTGGCTAAATCATCATCTAAATCCTCTAGCTCTAAATTTAAAATATCTAAAAATTGATTAATCTTTTTTGAAACCTGAGAAGATTCATTTAAAGTTAGATTTGCCCAACCTAATCCGTAAATGGCTTTTTCAATCCTAACCTGTAACTCTTCTTTATATAAAATACCACTGTCATCTTTAGTGTTCCATTTTTCTAAACCAATTAATTGCTCATACTTTAAATGATAAAGGTCTTCTATATTTTTTACCAACCCTTTTTCATACAATAGGTCAATGGTTTCTTCTCCCAAACCATCAATATTCATGGCTTTTCGGCTGATAAAATGTTGCATCTTGCCTTTTATTTGAGGTGGACAACCCCATTCATTAAGACAATAATGTTGAGCTTCTCCCTCTTTTCTGATTAATGCTGTTCCGCATTCAGGACATTGAGTAATATATTGTGTTGGAGTTGAAAAAATATCTCGTTGTGTAATTTCTACTCCTACTATTTTTGGAATAATTTCACCTCCTTTTTCAACCATTACCGTATCTCCCACCCGAATATCTAGTTTTTCTATTTGGTCGGCATTGTGCAACGAAGCTCTTTTAACGGTGGTTCCTGCCAATAAAACAGGTTGTAAGTTTGCCACTGGAGTAATAGCTCCGGTACGTCCAACCTGGTAAGTAATCTCTAATAATTTTGTTTTTACTTGTTCTGCTTTAAATTTATAAGCAATCGCCCATTTTGGCGATTTGGCTGTAAATCCTATTTCTTCTTGTCTGCTGTAAGAATTAACTTTGATGACTACTCCATCAATTTCAAAATTTAAATTACTACGCTCCTTATCCCAATAATTGATAAATTCAAAAATCTCATCAATGTTTTTACATTTTTTTATAAAATTATTTTCCGCTTGCGGAACTTTAAAGCCCCATTCCCCTGCTTTTAATAAAGAATCGTAGTGTGTTTTAAAAGGTAAATTCTCTCCCAACACAAAATATAAATAACTATCCAATTTACGTTGAGCTACTACACTTGAATCTTGCATTTTTAATGTGCCTGAAGCTGTATTTCTGGCATTGGCATACAGTTGCTCTCCTATTTCTTCTCGCTCTTTATTTAAGTCTTGAAATACATTTTTTGGAAAAAATATTTCACCTCTTATCTCAAATTCTTCAGGATAATCATCTCCTCTTAATTCTAAAGGAACCGAACGAATGGTTTTTACATTGGCAGTAATATCATCTCCCTGAACACCATCACCTCTAGTAATAGCTCTAAACAACTTTCCATTTTTATAAGTAATACCTATGGCTACACCATCGTATTTCAATTCACACACATACTCAATTTCACCATCCACTAATTTTTTAATTCGTTCTTCAAAATCTGTAATTTCTTCCCTACTGTAACTATTACTCAAAGAAAGCATGGGATATTTATGCTTTATTGTTTCAAATTCCTTTGTAATGGTTCCCCCTACTCTCTTGGTCGGTGAATTTTCATCAGCCAACTCCGGAAATTGCTCCTCTAATTTTTGCAATTCTTCCAACATCATATCAAAATCATAATCACTAATGGTTGGATTAGAAAGCATATAATAACTGTAATTATGCTGATTAATTTCTTTAGTAAGTGATTGAATTTTATGCTGAGCTTCTTCTTTGGTCATAACTATTATTTAGGATTTCTAAATTATCAAAATCAAAGCTTAGTTCGTAATTTTACAAATGCAAATTACCAACAATTATGAGCAAACTTGAACAAGGGAAAGCACATTTAAAAGATGATAAATATGAAGAAGCATTGATTTTGCTTAATGATTATTTAATTGAATCTCCGAACCATGCTGATGCCTTATTTTTTAGAGGAATTTGCCATCGTAAGCTAGGAAACTTTTCTCATTCAGTTAACGACTTGACAGCTGTTATTTCTAAGTTACCAGACGAAGCGACTATTTACAGTGAAAGAGGCGTAAGTTATTATCATCAAAAAAACTACAAAGCTGCACTTGATGATTTGAACAAAGCTGTAGAATTGGAACCCAATAAACCATACCGATATTCTAGTAGAGCTTATATTCGAGCTTACATTGATGTAGATGGAGCTATCGATGATTATGAAAAAGCGATAGAATTAGACCCCAATGATGAAATTGCCTATAACAATTTAGGATTGCTTTTGGAAAACCAAGGTAATATGCGTGAAGCTCAGAAAAACTTTCAGAAAAGCAATGAAATTATTGGTTACAATCCTGAAAAACGAAACGACGTTCAAGAAGAAAATCATGCGAAAACAGAAAATGAAGAAAAAGGTTCTATTGGAAAAATTATGCTGGATGTATTTAGAGATAAAAACACCAGAAAAGAGTTTTTAGAATTTCTAAAATCAGGCTTTAAAAGAAAAGAGGACTAATTATTTTCTTTCCCTTATCAACCTTACAGCCACAGCATCAATATGTCCACCTAAGGGAGGATTTAATTTGGCTATTTTTATATTGATTTTTTGGATGGTTGAAAAATCATCAAACAATGAATTGATACATCTTTCTGCAACGTGTTCTAATAACTTAGAAGGTGTTTCCATCTCTTTTTTCACCACCTGAAAAACAGTTTGATAATTCACAGTATCTTTCAAATCGTCAGATTTGGCTGCAGCTGATAAGTCAACATCCAACTCGATATCAACTTGAAAATTAGTACCTATTAGTGTTTCTTCTTTGAAACAGCCATGATAGGCATAAATTTTGGCTCCTTCTACGTAAATTTTTCCCATTTTCTTTTGTCATACCGAGCAAAGTCGAGGTATCTTTTCAATAGATTCCTCTATTTCACTCCTTTGTCGTTCCAATCGGAATGACAGTTTCGTCATTAAGCCTTAATTTCTGCTACTCTTTCCAATCCTACTTTTATTCTAGTCAACGTTTCTTCTTTCCTTAATAAAGCACATATTTCAAACATAGAAGGTCCCATTCCTAATCCGGTTACCAATAATCTGAAATTAGGTAATACTGCTCCAAAACCTAAAGATTTTCTTTCTAAAAATGCTTTAAATTCTGTTTCAATATTTTCAGCTGTAAAATCAGTAATGTTTTCAAGTATGGTTTTTAATTCTAATATAATCTCTGGAGTATCTTCTTTCCACTTCTTGTTTAATGTTTGTTCATCATATTTAGAAGGTGAAACAAACAAAAAGTCATCAGCCAGCATATCTTCCACAAAAGTTGCTCTTTCTTTCATTAAACCACAGAAATCAACTAAAAATGAATCATTTGGGTATTGATATCCTTTCTCATCCACTAAAGGTTTAACCAATTGAGCTAACTCTTCATTTGATTTTGCTCTCAAATATTGTTCATTGAACCATCTTGTTTTTTCAGGGTCAAATTTTGCTCCAGATTTTCCCACTCTATCTAATGAAAAAGCCTGAACTAATTCTTCTAAAGAAAATATTTCTTGCGGGGTTCCCGGGTTCCAACCCAAAAACGCTAACATGTTGATGAAAGCATCTGAAAAATATCCTTTCTCTCTATATCCGGAAGATATTTCACCTTCTGGTGAGTGCCACTCTAGTGGGAATACTGGAAAACCCAATCTATCTCCATCTCTTTTACTCAACTTTCCATTTCCATCAGGCTTTAATAATAAAGGTAAGTGTGCAAATTCAGGCATTACATCAGCCCAACCCAAAAATTGATATAACAGAACATGTAATGGACCTGAAGGCAACCATTCTTCACCTCGAATTACATGAGTAATTTTCATCAAATAATCATCCACCACATTTGCCATGTGATAAGTAGGCATTCCGTCAGATTTATATAAAACCTTATCATCTAAATTAGATGAATGAACAACCACCCAGCCTCTTATTATGTCTTTAAATCGAACTTCTTCGTTTCTTGGGATTTTCACTCTCACCACATAAGGTTCTCCTGCATCTAATCTTTTTTGTACTTCTTCAGAAGATAAGGTTAAAGAGTTTTTCATGGAATTACGAGAATTAGCATTATATTGAGGAGCAGCAACTCCAGCAGCTTTCAAATTCTCACGCATTTGCTCCAATTCTTCAGGGGTATCAAATGCATAATAAGCATTCCCCGACTCAATTAATTGATCAACATATTTTTTATAGATACCTTCTTCTTTTCTTTCTGATTGACGATAAGGACCGTATTCTCCACCAACTCCAACTCCTTCATCAGGAGTTATTCCACACCATTTTAACGATTCTAAAATGTAATCTTCTGCTCCCGGGACATATCTGGTTTGATCGGTATCTTCAATTCTTAATAAAAAATCACCCCCATTTTTTTTTGCAAACAAATAGTTATACAATGCTGTTCTAACTCCACCAATATGTAGTGGACCGGTTGGACTAGGTGCAAACCTTACGCGTACTTTTCTTTCCATGATAAAAAATTAAGGCTGCAAATATACTAATATGGCTAACAAAAAGGAATCAGAATTAAAATTCTGATTTTAAGAAATATTATTCTACAATTGGTTCTTCTGAAGTAGCTTCAATTTTATTCCCAAAAAATCTTTTTTGAAAGATAAAAACTAAGGCTATTCCAATTGAAATTGAAGCATCGGCTACATTAAATACAGGTCTAAAAAAAAGAAAATCTTCGCCACCCCAAAAAGGAATCCAGTCAGGAAACGTTCCATTAAAAAGTGGAAACCAAAACATATCTACTACTCTACCGTGCAATAAACTTTCATATCCACCCTCTGCGGGTAAAAATGTTGCTAACTGGTTAAAACTATCGCTGAAAACAACACCATAAAAAACACTATCAATAATATTTCCTAGAGCTCCAGCAAAGATTAAAGCTCCACTTATTTTCAACCCTTTATGAGTGTTTTTTGGTAATCTGAATAAATAAAAACCTATTACGGTGACAGCTACAATTCTAAAAATGCTCAAAAAAAGTTTACCAAATTCACCACCAAATTCCATCCCAAAAGCCATTCCTGGATTTTCTGTAAAATGGATATAAAACCAATTACCAAACACTGGAAATTCTTGCCCCAAATACATAGTAGTTTTTATCCAAATTTTGACAAATTGGTCAATAAACAACACCAACAACGTAATTGTTAAAGGATGGATAATTATGTTTAAAAACTTCTTCAAACTAAAAATAAAATCGCCTCAAAGGTAAAACTTTGAAGCGATTTAAATAGTAAATATCAATAATTAACCTTGAGCTTGTTTTGCTTCGATGCTTAAAGTTGCATGAGGAACTGCTCTCAATCTTTCTTTTTGAATTAACTTACCTGTAGATCTACAAATTCCATAAGTTTTATTCTCAATTCTGATTAAAGCATTTTTTAAGTTTTGAATAAATTTTTCTTGACGTTGTGCCAATTGAGCAACTTCTTCTCTTGATAAAGTACCTGCTCCATCTTCCATCATGTTGAATGAATGAATGGTATCGTCGGTTCCATTATCATCTTTGTGTGATAAAGAATCTTTTAATCCTTCTAAATCAATTGAAGCTTCTTCAATTTTCTTTTCAATTAACGCTTTAAATTCCGCCAATTCTTCGTCTGAATATCTAGTTTTTTCTGACATATTTTAAAATTTTAATTCAATTTTTCAATTGATATAACTGTAGAAACATTTTCTTCTAATTCTACTGTTAATCCTTCATTTTGTTTCAAGTCTTCAACAAGGTCAAGCTTGCCTGCTAAAGTTTCCGAGCAAATATAATCTTTATTATTATTCACCGCATTATTTATTTCATTGTGTGATAAAATTTTCAAATGAATTTTATCTGTTACTTCCAATCCACTGTCTTTACGCAAGTTTTGAATACGATTTACAAACTCACGGGCAATACCTTCTTCTCTTAATTGAGCCGAAATTGTAATATCTAAAGCTACTGTAATTCCTTTTTCGGTAATTACCAACCAACCCGGAATATCTTGTGTTGTAATTTCAGCATCATTTCCATCTAAAATAACTTCTTGTCCCTCAATATTTAATGTAACTCCTTCATTTTTCTCAAACTCATTAATTTCATCTTGAGTAAACTGATTGACTACGGAAGCAATCTGCTTCATTATTTTTCCATACTTAGGACCTAAAGTTTTAAAGTTTGGTTTGATACTTTTTACTAAAACGCCGGTTGTATCCTCCAAGTATTCCAGTTCTTTCACATTTACTTCTGAAAGAATTAAATCTTCAACGTCTTGTAATTGCCTTTTAAAAGTACTGTTTAAAACAGGAACCATTATTTTTTGTAATGGTTGACGCACTTTGATGTTTTCCTTCTTACGTAAACTCAACACCATTGAAGATACTTGTTGAGCAATATCCATTCGTTGCTCCAAATCAATATCAATAACACTTTCATTTACTTTTGGAAAGTCTGATAAATGAACAGAAGTAGTATTTCCTTTTCCACTTATTTTGGTTAAATCGGTGTATAATTGATCCATGTAAAATGGTGCAATCGGTGAAGATAGTTGAGCCACCACTTCTAAACATTTATACAAGGTTTGATAAGCAGCAATTTTATCTTCAGTATAATCTCCTTTCCAAAAACGTCTTCTACACAAACGAACATACCAATTACTTAAATGGTCGTTTACAAATTCTTGAATTGCTCTTCCTGCTTTAGTTGGTTCGTAAGTGTTAAAACTTGCATCAACTTCTTTGATTAAAGAATTTAATTTAGAGATAATCCAACGGTCAATTTCAGGGCGTTTTTCAACTGGTATTTCATCCTCGGCATAAGTAAACCCATCAATATTAGCATACAAAGCAAAGAATCCATAAGTATTATAAAGTGTTCCGAAAAACTTACGTTGAACTTCAGTAATTCCTTCTAAATCAAATTTTAAATTATCCCAAGGTTGAGCATTGGTAATCATGTACCAACGAGTAGCATCCGGCCCATATTTATCTAAAGTCTCAAATGGGTCAACTGCATTTCCTAAACGCTTACTCATTTTCTGACCATTCTTATCCAACACCAATCCGTTTGACACTACATTTTTGTAAGCTACCGAATCAAAAACCATGGTTGCAATGGCGTGCAAAGTAAAGAACCAACCTCTTGTTTGATCTACACCTTCAGCAATAAAATCTGCTGGAAATGCTTTATTTTGGTCAATTAACTCTTTATTTTCAAAAGGATAATGCCATTGTGCATAAGGCATAGAGCCTGAATCGAACCAAACATCAATTAAATCAGCCTCACGTTTCATTGGTTCTCCTTTAGATGAAACCAAAATAATTTCATCAACATAATTTTTATGTAAATCAATTTTGTCATAATTGGCTTTATCCATATTTCCCACCTCAAAATCAGCTAATGGGTCTTTCGTCATCACACCAGCAGCAATTGATTTTTGTATTTCGGCTTTTAATTGCTCAACAGAGCTAATACAAATTTCTTCATCACCGGTTTCTGTTCTCCAAATAGGAATAGGAATACCCCAATAACGAGAACGAGATAAATTCCAATCGTTTAGGTTTTCTAACCAGTTACCAAATCGACCTGTACCTGTACTTTCTGGTTTCCAATTGATGGTTTTATTGAGTTCAATTAATCTATCTTTTTTAGCAGTAGATTTTATAAACCAAGAATCTAATGGATAGTATAAAACCGGTTTATCGGTTCTCCAGCAATGTGGGTAACTGTGCTCGTATTTTTCTACTTTAAAGGCTTTATTTTCTTCTTTTAGTTTGATAGAAATTTCTACATCAACACTTTTTTCAGGAGCTTCTCCTGCATTGTAATATTCATTCTTCACATACTTTCCTGCAAACTCTCCCATTTCTGGTCTAAATCTACCTTGTAAATCCACTAACGGAACAGGATTATTATGTTCATCCAATACCAACATTGGCGGAACACCTGCATCTTTGGCTACCTTGGCATCATCCGCACCAAAAGTGGGCGCAATGTGTACGATACCTGTACCATCTTCTATAGTCACAAAATCTCCAGGAATTACCTGAAAAGCTTTATCCGCATTTTCAAAAGGTAAAGCATAAGGCAATAATTGTTCATATTGTAAACCAACTAAATCAGTGCCTTTAAATTCTGATATTATTTTACCTTGAGGTTTTTGTCCAGCAACAAAGGCTTTAAATTCTTTTTCTTTACCACTTAAATAATTATCATAATAATCAAAAATGCTATCATAATCGGCTAAAAGGTTATTAGTTTTATCATCGTAAATACTGAATCCAGCTGGATGAATAAAATGCTTATCAAACAAATCCTTAGCTACAATAACATTAATGGGTTGATGAGTATATTGATTAAATGTTTTAACCAATATATAATCAATCTTTAGTCCGACAGCCAAAGCAGTGTTTGATGGCAAAGTCCAAGGAGTGGTTGTCCATGCCAAACAGTAAGCTTCGTCAACTCCTAAACGGCTTGTATCTTTCAGTTTAAACTGAGCAACACACGTCGTATCTTTTACATCACGGTAACAACCTGGTTGGTTCAACTCATGCGAACTTAAACCTGTACCCGCTGCCGGTGAATAAGGTTGAATCGTATATCCTTTATACATCAACCCTTTTTGGTGTAATTGACCTAACAACCACCAAACTGATTCAATGTATTTGTTTTCATAAGTAATGTATGGATCATCCATATCCACCCAATAACCCATTTGGCGAGTGAGGTTATTCCACACATCGGTATAACGCATTACCGCTTCTTTACAAGCTTTGTTGTATTCTTCAACCGTAATTTTTTTACCAATATCTTCTTTCGTAATTCCTAATTCTTTCTCCACTCCAAGTTCAACAGGCAAACCATGTGTATCCCAACCAGCTTTTCGTTTTACTTGGTATCCTTTTAAGGTTTTATATCGGCAAAAAATATCTTTAATAGCACGAGCCATCACATGGTGAATACCTGGTAATCCATTTGCTGAAGGTGGTCCTTCGAAAAACACAAATGGTTTGTTCTCATCACGTGAAGTAACACTTTGTTCAAAAACTTTGTTGGCTTCCCATTTATCTAACACTTGTTTAGCAACATTAGGAAGGTTTAATCCATCATATACATTATACTTACTCATGCCTAAAATTTATGAGGTGCGAATTTAATAAAAAAAGCCCTGAAAATCAGAGCTTCTTTAATTCAGATTTATGAAGTTTTTTAATCAATAACAGCAATGCATTTTAACTCAATGGCAATTGGAGATGGAAGTGCATTTACCTCAACAGTAGTTCTACATGGTTGATTGTCTTTAAAATACTCTGCGTAAACACGATTGTAGGTTTTAAAATCACGTTTCATATCGGTTAAAAAAGTAGTGACATCTACAATTTTATCCCAACTACTTCCACTTTCTTCTAAAATGGTTTTTACATTATTGAAAACCGAATGACATTGAGCTTCAAAATCGAACTCTTCGTAATTACCATTTTTATCGTATTTTAAACCGGGAATATTAGCTTCCTCACTTCCCGATTTGGCTGCTCTTGGACCAACTCCTGATAAAAACAATAAATTACCTACTTTTCTGGCATGAGGGTATAAACCCATAGGTTTTGGTGCCGATTCTGAATTAATTTTTTCGCTCATGATAATTAAGTTTTTTCAAAAATAGAATTTTAAATAACTTTAAACCAAACAAAAATACGTTAAAATGGAATACAGAAGACTTGGAAAATCAGGATTACAGTTAAGTGAATTGTCTTTAGGAAGTTGGTTAACTTTTGGTAAACAAATTGGCAACAACATAGCTGAAGATTTAATGAAAATAGCTTTCGATAATGGTGTCAACTTTTTTGACAATGCTGAGATTTATGCACGTGGTGAATCGGAAAAAGTGATGGGGAAAATCTTAAAAAAGATGAAATGGGACAGAGATTCTTATTGTGTTTCGAGTAAAGTATTTTTTGGAAAAAATGGGTTAATAGATAGTAAGCCAACTCAAAAAGGCTTACACAGGAAGCATGTAATGGAAGCTTGTGAGCAAGCGATGAAAAGATTACAAGTTGATTATTTGGATTTATATTTCTGTCATCGACCAGATAAAAATACACCTATAGAAGAAACTGTTTGGTCGATGCACAACTTAATTACTCAAGGTAAAATTTTGTATTGGGGTACATCGGAATGGAGTGCTCAGGAAATTATGGAAGCACATATGGTGGCTAAACAATATCATTTAATTGGCCCAACAATGGAACAACCACAATACAATATGCTTACACGAAATAAAGTGGAAGTTGAATTCTCTCAAATCTACAAAACAGTTGGATTGGGAACTACTATTTGGTCGCCGTTATCATCTGGAGTACTGACAGGTAAATATAACAAAAGCAAACAACCAAAGAACACTCGCTTGGAAATGGAAGGTTTGGAATGGTTAAAAGATAAAACAGTAACCAAAGAAAATCTTAAAACAGTAGAAAAATTAGAAAAAATAGGTAGCGATTTAGGATTGAGTTTACCCATTTTAGCCATTGCTTGGTGTTTAAAAAACCCTAACGTAAGTACGGTAATGTTAGGCGCCAGTAAAACTGCTCAACTTAAAGAAAACTTTAAAGCCATTGCTGCTAAAGAAAAATTAACTCCAGATGTTATGAATGCCATTGAAAAAGCTTTAGGAAATAAACCTGAGCATCCTATTTTTTAGATTTCACCGTGCTTATTTAACTAACAAATAACAAACTAATGGAGTTTGTTGTGATTATATAGTCAATTTATTAATATTTCACTAATTTGTATCTATTCTGAACACCATCTTTAATAATATTCAAAATATATAGACCTTTCCCCCAAAAATCAGTATCTATTTTAACCTTTTCATCAACAAATGAATGATATAATCTTTTTCCATCAATAGATGTTATGAGAATTTCTGCTTTTTGATTTTCTATCTCAATAGATAAAAAATTATGAAATGGATTAGGATATAAATTAATTAACGATGCTTCATCATTAAAATCCTGATTAATATTTGTTAAAATTGGAGCTACAACTAATATTGTTTTAATACCATTAGCCTTTTGAGTTGTTGTCGAATCACAAAACATTGAATTACAATGCGTTATTGAATCTACAACAGTAAGGCAAACATTATAAACTCCTATTGAAGAATAGGTATGATTTGGAAAAGCTATAGAAGAGTAATTACCATCCCCAAAATCCCACAAATAATTTAGGTTTTGACCAGTAGAATTATTTGTTATTATCATATTTAAAGAGTCTAATGGATCAAGTGCTGAAGAAAAAGTTGCTATAGGGTTCTCCTCAACATCAATATATTTTACAACTGATAGCGTATCGGTTAAACTCATAACAGTCATAACTACTTCATATGTACCAGGATTACTCCATAGTACTGTTGGATTTTGAACATTAGAAGATGAAGGATTGCCATTCTCAAAAGTCCAATTCCATTCAATAATACTACCTTGGGAACTATCAGAAAATTGAATAACTGGTGAAGAGCATGATCTGTTACTATTAAAATCAGCAATAATTGGATAAGACTCTGATAAACAGATTGCAGTATCAGTGGTAGAGTAAATAATATTTGACACAGCACTATTAAAAGTGGGTGGAGTATCATATACTAAACCTACATTTGAATTTGCTATTGCAGAAATGCTTACTACATTAGGTTGTCCATTACCTGAGGTACAAAGAGGGGTTTGATTTAAAGCTAGTTTTACAAGGGCTGGTCTATAATCAACTCCTGTATATTGGTTAGTACCTAGTGCAATTATTCCATCATCGTGAGTCTTAACATGTTTTATTCCATTAATGTCAGGTAAATCTGATGACCACAAAACATTACCTATTGAATCTGTTTGTAACAAGTCGCTTCCACCAGAGTTATAACTTCTACTAACTAAAATATTAGCATTATTATCCTGTGAAATTGTATTACCGTAAAAACTAGGTGTTGTTGAAGGAGGATATGAATTACACCATATAACATCACCATTTGTAGAAATCTTCAAAATAATTGGTCTAGCATAAGAAGGAAGTACAGCATATCCAGTAACTAAAAAATTATGATCATTAGATTCAATAATATCATATGCAGAACTACTGCCTCCCAAATCATATGAATTACCCCAAATTACATCTCCATTAAAATCTGTTTTTAATATACTTAATTGATTTGAAGAATTGTTTCCAACAATTACAAAACCATCATCTACTTTAAGGACTTCTTTTAAATTTTTAAATAAAGTATATCGTTTATACCATTTCATTTTTAATAATGGATCCGTTTTCATCATAATTCCACTACTATACCATGTACTAGAATAAATTAAATCGCCATTTTCTAGCTCTATTGGAGTAGCCATATTTGATAATGTATTTGAAGCTGTAGAAATATACTCTGAACTTAAACCATTTGAATCAATTCTTCCAAAATATATTTTAGCTGGCACATCTTTCGTATTTCCTGACACAAGCAAATCTCCATTATAAGCTTCAGTTACATTTTGTAATTGAAAATAAGCAGGAAAATTGACTATATTAGTCCGAATTGGTGTTCCAACTTCATTAGTTTTAACCATTAAACCTTTCCATGCTGAACTCCCATAAGAATCATCGATACCAACAAACACATATCCTCCATCAGAAGTAGTACAAACACTTGAAGCATATTGATTTTCCATAATTGAATTATTGTAGTATTTAACAAATTCATTTCTATTATCAGATTGTAAGAATATAGTTTTACAAAATTCACGGATTCCACAAGAATTAGATTCTTTTAGGCACACATTGTAAATTCCTATACTTTTATAATTGTGAATAAAATTTTCACGATAAATATCAATTTGTGAACTATCTGCACAATCCCACATCTTTAGATTTTTAGAAGGAGTGGGTTGAAAATAGACTTGTAAATTATTTTTATCATAATTAAATGAAGGTGCTGGTAAACCTTCCACTTCAACTTGACAATAACTAGTATCAAAACAACTTAAATTAGTAGAAATCAACATTATTTTATAACTGCCTGTATCGTTGAATTGATAATTTAAATCTGTTGAAGATGAAATGTAACCATCATTTATAAACCATTGATAAGAAGATGAATTCTCCGATAAATTAGTAAAGTTAATTGTGGAATTTTCACAAATTCTAACCTTGTTAGCTTTAAAGTTAGAAACTACATCGCAATTTGAATTACAATTTACCGAAGTAATAGGAGATAAATTTGAAAATGAGCTAGTTACTACATATGATATTGAAGAATAACTATATACTGGAACAAATAAAATATCCTTTTCGTCAAGCCTAAACTGATTTTGTAAACTATCAAAAGAAAAAAAGGTGTCAATACATTTGGAGTTTAAATTTGCATTAAACTTAAATCCAATCCTATTATTAGATATTGTTGAATTAGTTTCCATATACAAACCATTATCAAATGTAGGTATCATTCCATGAATTTGGGAAATTGGAGTCGGAGATTGTACTACATATTTAGAAATCAAATCTCCATCTACATTAAATTTAAATAAATTCAATTTATTGTTTGATACAGTAGCGGATACAATTGATTTATCATTTAAAACAACTGGATAAAATTCGTTTACACCAAAGTAATTACCTTTACACCACAATTGATTTCCAGTAGTATCAGTTGCCATAATAAAAGAACCAAAATTAGAATTATAAGCAAATGAAATGATTTTATCATCAATCATAACTGTTCTTTTTGAAGTTTCACTTTCTTGATTATCTAACCCAAATGCCTTTGACCACTGAACAACTCCATTGGAATCAATACATATCTGAATTAGATCAGTGTAACTATTACTTCCAAATATATTTGAAGCATTTCCAGTTAAAATAAATTTATTTGATGAAATACAATGAATATTTGTTAATTCTGTATAGGATAAGTTATATTGTTTAATCCATACTTCATTACCCAGAGAATCTGTTTTTATAATATTGTTTCTAGCTAAAACATAAATACTAGAATCGGAACCTTCTTTAATATCAAAAAAATAATTTCCACTTGCTCCACTTAATGACAAGTTATAAATTTTATAATGAAGGACATTTCCTCCTAAATCAAAATGTGTTATTGAAACTTTACTATAATCATAATAACCAGCAACAATTATTCTATTATTTGAAGTGATTTTTATAGCATTTGATTCATAATAATTATTAACATTATATACCTTCTCCCATAAAATGTCACCATTTTTATCTAAACGAGTCAAAGTTCGATTAAGATAACCTCCACTGGAAGGGTTATTATATTGACCAGCTATGACATATCCACTATCACCAATTTGAACTACACAGTTTTTCCCTGATGAATAAACATTATTATATTCATTAAAAAATTCTGTTTGACCAAATAGATTTCCGATAAAGAAAAGTATAAATACAAATAATAAACTTCGATAAACTTTATTTAACATAACAAACTATTAAAAAACTAAAGGTACAAAAATTATAAATACATTTACAAAACTAAAGGGGCATTAGCTCAGCTGGCTAGAGCGCTACGCTGGCAGCGTAGAGGTCATCGGTTCGACTCCGATATGCTCCACAAAAAAGCCCTCGATAATCATCGAGGGCTTTTATATTTTATGAATTTTGATTTAATAATTCTCAAAACCTTTTTGTTCCAAATTGTCAATCTTTTTTTGAACCTGATTGGTTAGTTCTTTTTTGTAATTAATCACATTTTCTCTAAGTTGAGCATCAGCAACAGAAAGTATTTGAGCTGCTAATATCCCTGCGTTTTTAGATCCATTTAAAGCTACTGTTGCCACCGGAACACCACCCGGCATTTGTAAAATAGATAATACAGAATCCCAACCATCAATAGAATTAGATGACTTAATTGGCACACCAATAACAGGTAATGGAGAAACTGCAGCCACCATTCCTGGTAAATGAGCAGCTCCACCAGCACCAGCAATAATTACTTCAACTCCATTTAAATGAGCATTTTTAGAAAATTCCATCAACCTATCAGGAGTTCTGTGCGCCGATACAATTGTAACGTCTACATCAACTCCTAATTGTTTTAATACAATGGCTGCTTCTTTCATGATGGGTAAGTCTGAATCAGACCCCATAATTATGCTAACTCTATTTTTCATTTATGCAATTACTTTAAAATGTTCTTTAATATAATCTGCTTTTTTACGAGCATTGTCCAAATCTTTATCTAAAATAGTAATATGACCCATTTTTCTGAAAGGTTTAGTGACTTTTTTACCATAAACATGAAGTTTAACTCCTTCTGTAGCCAAACATTCTTTTAATCCTTGATATTTTACTTTGCCCTCAAAACCTGGTTCACCTAAAACATTAACCATAATAGAAGGAATTTTTAAAGCAGTACTTCCTAATGGTAATCCTAAAATTGCTCTTAAATGCTGTTCATATTGAGAAGTCACCACACTTTCTATGGTATGGTGTCCACTATTATGTGGGCGAGGTGCTATTTCATTGATTAAAATTTCATCGTTTTCATCTAAGAACATTTCTACTGCTAATAAACCTACAAAATCTAAGGACTTAACCACATCTATGGCTAATTTCTCTGCTTTTTCCTCAATAGTTTCTGAAATGGATGCCGGACAAATTAAATACTCTACCAAATTGGCTTGGGGATTGAACTCCATTTCAACCACAGGGAAACTTTTTACTTCTCCATTAGAACTTCTTGCTACAATTACAGATAGTTCTTTTTTAAGGGTTACTTTTTCTTCAATTAATGAAGCTCCTTTTAACAAATCCTTTAAGTCATTAGTGTTTTCAACTACTTTTACTCCTCTTCCATCATACCCTTCTTTTCTTAACTTTTGAACAAAGGGCAATTGAATTTCTTGATTTTCAACTGCTTTAACAATATCAGCTTCAGAACTAAATAATTGAAATTTAGAGGTAGGTAGTTGATTATTTTCGTAAAACTCTTTTTGTAATCCTTTATCTTTAATTATTTCAAGTTTATCAGGACAAGGAAGCACTTTTTTTCCTTCTTGTTTTAACTTTTTTAATGCTTCAACATTTACGTTTTCAATTTCTATGGTAATTAAATCTACCTTTTTACCAAACTCATAAACAGTATTAAAATCATTAAAATCACCTAAAACAAACTCATTACATGTGTGTGCCGCAGAACATTCTTTAGAAGGATCTAATACAACTGTTTTAATATCCCAATTACTTGCCGCTAGAGTAAGCATTTTCCCTAATTGACCACCTCCAAGAATACCTAACTTAAAATCTGAAGATATGTATTGTTCTTCCATGTTATTGAAATTATTCTGCTAAGATACCTAAACTATATTGAGCAGCTATAACAGCCTTCTGATTTTTTGCTAATAATTCTATTAATTTGAGTTTTGTATTGATATAACCTAACTCTCTTGAGTTAACCATAAACAAAGAACTCTCTCCCGCATCAAATTTTTGTTTTTCTCCATCTAATAATTTTGCATAATCTTGTACCGTATTAGAGTATAAATTTACTTGATTGAAAGATGTTTCTAATTCATTGATTGAAGATTTTGCTTTAAAAATCAATGTAGCTTTTTTAGTATCAAAAAGCAGTTCTGTTTCATCTATCTTCAGCTTTGCAATTTTTAAATCACCTCTTTCTTTTCTAACAAAAAGTGGCATACTAAACTCCATTCCCCATTTATAGTTATTCATGTTATATTGCGAAAACACATCATTACCAACTGGTTCGGTAATCGCATTGTATTTTAAATTCAACTTAGGTTTAATCATTTCTTGTTTCAACTTTTTTTCAATACCTAATTGTTCTATTTTAAACTGATATTGAACCAGTTCTGGATGTTTGTATTCAATACTATCTAATTTAAGAATAAGATTACTTGTTATAGTTTGGCTTTTAATTTCCTCACTTTTATATGGAATTGTTTCTTCAGTAATTTCTAGTGGAATAATACCTTCATCCCATAAGTAAACCGATAATTGAGCAGTATTATTTTTAAAATTTAATTGAGCTTGCTGCAAATTTAACAACCTGTTTTGAACTTGTATTCCAGCTTCTACTGTATCTATTGAAGGTTTATCTCCCAATAAAACTCCTTGTTTTACTGCTTCATATCGTTGATTGGCTAATGTCAACGCATCTTCGTATACTTTTAAAACATTGTAACTGGTAAACCAATCCCAATAAAACTTACCGGCTTCATAAATCAACTCATTGTATATTGCTTGTCTTTCTGCTTGCGTGGACTCAACATAAATTTGAGCTTTTCTTAGTTCTGCTCTACGCTCATCAATAAACAAACCTTGTCCAAGATTTAATGATGCTCCGGCATACCATAATCCAGCATTTGGAGTATTATTTTGAGGATCTAAATAAATTCCTTGATTTTGTTCATAACCTCCACCAAACTCAAGTCCATACCATGTTGGTATTTTTAAACCGCTATTAGTCGTGCTGTAATATTGTTTTTCATTAAAATATTTTTGAGATACTTCAGAATAAGCTTTAGGGTCAAACATGCCTCTAGATTTTTGAAGGTAGGCATCTCCATAAAGTAGTTTTAATTCCGCTTGTTTTGCAATTGGGTGATTCTTCTTCACTCTATCTATAAAATCTTCATAGCTTAAAGTTATTGGCTTTTGTGCAAACAACACAAAATGAGAAAAAAGAAATAATATATATATCCAAGCTTTTTTCATATTCGCTACTTTTTCTTTTTATCTGCTTTGTTGATTTTATCTCCAACTTCATAATAATCTGGGGGGAAACCATTTAAATTTCGCCACAATTCATACCAGATAGATACATCTTTTAATAAAGCCATACCATTTGCTCCTGAACCAACTCTTAAACCATCGGGCCATTTTACATCATTTTTATCTGGAGCCACTAAAATTCTATATTTTCCGTTTTCACTAATAAAATTGTCAATTGCTACCACTACTCCACCAAACGTACCATAGGATATATTTGGCCAACCTGAAAAAACAACTGATGGCCATCCATCAAACATAAATCTAACTTTTTGTCCTTTACTGATTAAAGGTAGATCAAAAGGTTTAATATACATCTCTACTGCTAGATCATATTTTGCAGGCATAATACTTACCATTTCTTCACCTTCTTTTAGTGTTTCACCAATCCCTGATCTAATAGCTTTGGTAATATAACCATCTTGAGGAGCAGTAATGTAATACATGCCTTGTCTTACAGAATAATTCATGTATTGATTTTGCATTTTAGTAACAATTGCTTCTGCATCATACATACTAGACATAGCTGTATATTTATCAGATTCGGCTTTAGATAACTTATCTATGTATTGATTATTGATTGAGTTGATTTCAACTTGGGCGTTGATAAGTTCATTTCTACTTGTCAATAGTTTATTTTCAGCACTGATTAGTTTACTTTGAGTTTCTTGAAGTTTAAGTTTTCTTGATTCTAAATCGGTTAAAGATTTTAATCCTTGTTCATACAATTCCTCTTGCCTTTTAAATTGTTTTTCAGCAATCTGATAATTTGTCTTTGCAGCTTCCAAATCAACACTATCCGACAAAACCTTTAATTGAGATTGCTTGATATAATTTTTGGCTTGTTCTATTTTAAGTTTCTTGGTTTGAAACAAAGCGTCAATTTGAGCATCTAAAGAATTTACTTTTTCCATGTAAGATTTTACAGCAAGTTCTTTGGCTTTAATCTGCTCTTCTGTTCTTGAAAGTAAATTTGGATCAAAATAATCATCCTTAATCTCTGAAATAAACAAAATAGTATCACCTTTATTTACAAAATCACCTTCTCTTACAAACCATTTTTCAATTTTACCTGCAATGACTGAATTGATAGTTTGTGGACGTTGGTCTGGTTGCAAAGTGGTTACATAGCCTCTTGAACGAATGTTTTGAGTCCATGGCAAAAACAAAATAAATAATATAGCTATAAAAGAAGCCAATAAAACCTTAGATAGTACAGTAATCGAACTATAATTCTTAAGCATAGAAAATGAGGTATATTGATTTATTATAACCTTCCCTTCTATTCTATTTTTACTTATATTTAGCATAATTCAATAATTAAAAAATAATTTCTACCTCTTTTAATTTTTTCACATTTTCATAAGAATCAAAAGCTAATTGACTTCCTTTAGATAACACCAATATTTTATCAAATTTTGAGGCAATTTCTTTCTCATTTGAGATAGCAATTACTGTCCATTTTTTATCTTTATCTAACAGATAATTTATAAACCTATTTCTATCCATTTCGGGTAACTGTTTAAAATTATCCTCCAGTAATATCAATTTCGGATTGCCAACAATACTTCGAGCTAAGATTATCTTTAACTGTAAAATCTTTGGTAAATTTTTTCCTTCAGAAAGTAAAATGGTGTTATATCCTTCGGGCAAACTTTCAATATAGTCACACAACCCAACTACTTGAGCAGCATTTCTTACATCTTCTATATTCACAAATTTTTTCCCTAGGCTTATATTTTCATACAGACTTCCTTTAAATATATCTTCTTTAGAAAGATTGTCACCTATGTATGTTCTAAGGTTTTCTTTACATAAACTTCCTATTGGTAATCCGTTTACAACCACTGCACCTGAAAAATCATCATACAAACCCGATAAAACTTGCAGTAAGAAGGATTTACCAGAACCACTTAATCCTGCAACACACATAGAAGCACCTTCCTTGAGCTCAAAATTTATATTATTAAGAATCTGCTCTTTTTGGCTCCCAATGATAAGGTTATAAGATAAATCTTTTGTTTTAATAGCAAGTCCTCGTGCATCTTTATCAAGCTTTTCACCTTTATCTCTTTCTAATTCTAAATCTGTAACTAAACCTATTTTTTCGATTGCTGTTAACACATCATAAATGGTTTCCATACTTAAAATCAACTTTTCTACAGAAGCTAAAACCAAAATGATGATAATTTCAGAAGCAACAAACTGACCGATGTTCATTTGTTGATTGATAACCAATAAACCACCAATTATTAATAATCCTGCTGCAATTAAAATTTTAAACCCAACTAAATTGATGTATTGAACTAATAATGTTTTGAAATGAGCTTTTCGGTAGGTTAAATAACCCTGTACTTTTTCGTCTGTTTTGGTTAATGGTAAATCCGTTTCACCAGCCAATTTAAATGTAGAATTAACTCTAGCAATTTCTTCTAACCAATGTGCTACTTCATATTTAAATGTAGATTCTTTTAAACTGGTAATAATACCTTTTGGTGTGGTATATTTAAAAATAAGATAGACAATTAACAGCAAAATAAAACTAAACATGATAAAAAATGGATGATATAGTGAAAGCAATATCAATCCGAACACAATTTGCAATGTAGCTGTTGAAAAATCCATGATTATTTTTGATAATCCCTTTTGTACAGAAAGTGTGTCAAAAAATCGGTTCACTAATTCAGGAACATACTTATCGTCAACAGCAGAAAATTTTATTCTAGGAATACGATAGGCAAATTCAAATGCAGAACGAGTAAATATTTTCTGTTGTAGATTTTCTGTTATAGTCAATTGCATAATTTGAAGCACTCCTGAAAATGCAATTCCAATTATTACAATTATTACAAGAATGATCCACGAAGTGGAAACTTCACCGGCTGTAATAAAATTTATAATTGCCTGAATTCCTAATGGAATAGATAAGCCTACTATTCCATTAAATAGAGCATAAATATATACGCTGAATAAATCTTGTTTATCTACTTTAAGTAGATTGAAAAATCTTTTTAATGGAGTTAAAATATTTCTTTCCATTTTACTTTATTGCTTTAAATATCAATTCATTATAAAAATCAGTTATTGCATCACAACTATCTGAAACATCAGTTAATTTTGGCAAATGCTCAGCAAAAAATCGTTGTAAATGAGCTCCTTCTATAATCGTACTTACCAACATGTGAGGATACTTATAACTTGGATTGATTTCAAGTATAATTTTACTTATCGTTTCAACCAATTGCTTTTGAACCGAAAAAGCTCCAATTTTATTTTCCTGATCAACATCTTTTGTTAGATAAGCTTTTTGTGATTCAGAAATGACTATTCTATTCAACTTAACTTCATTAATGTGACTGAAATCTGAATCTTCAGAAATTTCTTCAGTTAATAATAAAATAGCTTTTTCAAGTCTTTTAGTGGGTGATTCTATATTTGCCAAACTAAATATTAGTCTGTATTCCATCCAGTTCCAATACCATGAGTTTAGGTACAATAATAGTTTTTGTTTACTTTCGAAATAACGATAAATAGATGCTTCAGGAGATTGAATTTGAACACCAAGCTTCCTAAAAGTAAAAGAATCAAACCCTATTTCATCAATTAAATCAATACTACCGGTAATAATTTTTTTACCTAGTTCACTTGATTCAGGATTTTTTAAATACAAGTTTTGATTAACTTGTAAATTAATTTTTGGAATGGAATTATTCATAAATAATTTATTTTAAAACAAAAATAATAGTATTACTATCATTTTTGCAAATACAATTAACAATATTTAACATAAAATGAATTAAGAATCTAATATTCAGTCAAATAAAAAAATTTCTAAACTTTATTGAACAATTGATAATTTTGAAAACAAAAAGTGAATGAAAAACACACTTATCATATTAGCTCACCCGGATATTTATCAGTCAATAGGAAACAAATTCATTACAGAAGAGTTAGATAAATTAGAAAATGTTCAGGTAAGAAACTTAAACCACTTGTATCCCGACTATAAAATTAATGTGAAAGCAGAACAAGAAGAATTGAAAAAAGCCGACATCATAATTTTTCAATACCCTTTATTCTGGTATAATGTACCTGCTATAATGAAAGAATGGATAGACAATGTTTTTACTTATGGTTTTGCTTTTGGCAAAGGAAACTATCAACTAGAAAATAAAAAAGTAATTGCTTCTTTCACAACTGGTACCTCTATCAATGATTACCCAAAAGATGTGATTGATAAAATTAGTTTTCCTATTCGTGGCTTAGCTGATTATTGTAAAATGGAATACATTACTCAAGTGGTATCTCACGAAATAAATGCATACTCTGACGAAGCAAAGAAAAAATCGGAATATAATGCCGAACTTCACGTCCAACAATTAATTGAGATTATTAATTCTCACTAAAAATCACACATGAAATTTAACGAATTAGGCTTTGAATCACAAATTAACGAAGCTATTGATGCTATAGGTTTTGACACGCCAACCCCCATTCAGCAAAAAGCGATTCCTTCCATTATGCAAAACAAAGATTTAATTGCATGTGCCCAAACTGGCACAGGGAAAACCGCTGCATTTGTTCTACCAATATTAAATAGTTTGTGTCTTCAACCCTCTAATGGAAAAACCAACACCATCATTATTGTTCCGACAAGAGAATTAGCCATACAAATTGACCAACAGATAGAAGGCTTGAGTTATTTTACCAATGCTACTTCCATTGCTATTTATGGCGGTGGAGATGGTCAAAGTTTTGAATCAGAGAAAAAAGCTTTATTAACCGGTGCTGATATTATTGTTTGTACTCCAGGTCGTTTTATTTCACATCTCAATATGGGATATTTTGATACTTCTGGAGTAAAACATTTTGTATTGGATGAAGCCGACCGAATGCTAGACATGGGATTTTATGAAGATATCATGCAAATTGCAAAAAAACTCCCTGAGAAAAGACAAAACTTAATGTTTTCTGCCACCATGCCCCCTAAAATTAGAACTTTAGCTACCAAATTACTTCACAACCCAGAAACCATCAGTATTGCTATAAGCAAACCAAATGAAGGAATTTTACAAGGAGCTTATTTAGTTTACGATACCCAAAAAATAGAATTAATCAAATATTTGATTAAAGATAAAAACCAAGACCATATTATTATTTTCAGTTCTCGTAAAACGACGGTAAAAGAGATTACCCAAGCATTAAGAAAAGATGGGTATTCAGCCAAAGGGATTCAATCTGATTTAGACCAAAAAGAACGTGAACAAATACTACTTGACTTTAAAAACAAAAAAGTAAAAATATTAGTGGCTACTGATATTCTTGCGCGTGGAATTGATATCAAAGACATTAACATGGTGATAAATCATGAAGTCCCCCATGATGCAGAAGATTATGTACATCGAATTGGAAGAACAGCTCGTGGTGATGGAGGCTCTGGTGTAGCAATTACCTTTATCAACCAAAACGAATGTTTCAATTTTTCTAAAATCGAAAAACTAATAGAAAAAGAAGTGAGAAAGTTAAAACTTCCTGAAGAATTTGGAGAAGGACCTGAATACAAAATAGATATCAAGCCAAGAGGCAAAAAAAGATATTTCAAAAAGAAGAATTTCAAGCCAAATTAAGCATGTATTATTTTCCTATTGAATATGATGAGCCATTGTTTCGTCCACCAAGCGAAGCTCATTCTCTAATTATTCAAGTTACTTTAGGATGTTCTTACAACAAGTGTTCATTTTGCGAGATGTACACTTCAAAAAAATTCAAACCAAGAAAAGAAGAAGACATTTTTAAAGACATTAAACCATTTCTTCCCTACAAAGATCAAATTCGAAAAGTGTTTTTAGCCGATGGTGACCCTATGGTTTTATCTACCGAACGATTATTGAGAATTTTAAATAAACTAAGAGATACTTTCCCTAAACTAACAAGAGTTTCAACCTATGCAACTCCAACCAACATTATTAGAAAATCGGATGACGAACTAAATGAGCTACAAAAAGCCGGACTTACTTTGTTATATGTTGGAATAGAATCGGGAGATGATGAAGTGTTGAAAAACATTCAAAAAGGAGAAACATTTTCCTCCATTGTGGAAGGCATCAATAAAGCCAGCAAAGCTAACATTGATAGTTCAGTCATGATTATTAATGGAACAGGAGGAAAATTATTGAGTGAGCAACATGCCATTAATTCTGCCAAAGTTTTAAATGAAGTACAACCAAAATACGCCTCCACTTTGGTTTTAACCCTACATAAAGGTTTAGAGCATTTTAACAACAGGTATTTAGGGGAATTTCAGCAAATGAATTTACCCGAGTTATTTACAGAAATGCAAATTTTCATGAATAACCTTGAGCTTAAAGAAACCATTTTCAGGAGCGACCATGCTTCCAATTTTTTAGTTCTGAAAGGAGTTTTAGGGAAAGACAAAGATTTGTTTTTAAAGCAAATCGACCAAGCTTTAAACCATCCTGAAATTGCTAATTTGAGGAATGATTATCACAGAGGTTTTTAAAAAAACCTACCTTTGTTAAAAACACACTTGAAATGAAAAAATTATTGGTTTTTGCAATTAGTATTTATACTGTTTATTCCATTAAAGCTCAAAGCCCTATTGAGGTTGGTCAATCTCAAATAAATGGTGGTTTTGGTTTTTCGAATTATGGACTACCAGTTTATGTTGGTTTTGATTATGGTTTTAAAGAAGACATTACTTTAGGGGCTGAGGCTTCTTATAGAACTTATCGCGACAATATATTTGGCACCAAATACAAACACACCATTATGGGGTTTTGTGCCAATGCCAATTACCATTTCAATACTTTGTTAGATCTTACTCCTGAATATGATGTTTACGGTGGTTTAAACATTGGTTTTTTTACTTGGAGTTCATCCAATAACTATCCCGGTAGTGGAGCTTCTGGGCTAGGTTTAGGATTACAAATTGGTGGGCGTTATTATTTTAACGACAATCTGGGAGTTAATTTAGAATTTGCCGGAGGAAATGCTTCTTCGGGAGGTAAATTCGGAATTTCTTACCTTTTTTAATCCTAAAGTTATGAAAAAGGTATTTGTTATTGCCATTTTGTTATTCGTAAACAATCTAATAAACGCACAATGTCCTACTATTCCAATTGACCTTACATCTCAACAAGATATAGACGATTTTTCAGTTAATTATCCAGGATGCGACACCCTTCCTATAGGAGTAGATTTATTTATTTCTGGTTCAGACATTACAAATCTTTCGGGATTACAACAAATCGATGTAGCTTATGGAGCTGTAGAGATTCGTAACAATCCAAATTTAACATCAACTAGTGGTCTAAATCTTTATTATGCAGGATCTGATTTAATTATAAGAAATAACAACAATTTAAATGACATCTCAAGTTTTTCAAACTTAGATACCATTTTAGGAGAATTTACAATCAGAACCAATCCATTACTTTCTGATTTATCTGGATTTCAATCATTAGAAATGGTTGGAATGGGTGCCATTATTAGAGATAACAATAATTTAATAGCATTAAACGGATTAAATCAATTAACCACTGTTGAAGGAATTTTAGAAATTGTAGAACATCCTAATTTGAATGATATATCTGCATTAAGTAATGTTAATTTAATTACTGGAGACCCTATAGAAGGTGCTCTCGTAATTGATTTAAACCCTTCATTAAAAACACTTAATGGATTTGGGAACTCAAATACTATAATATTGGGTGATTTATTTATTACCAACAACGATTCTTTAAGTTTTTGTTCCGTACAAAGTATTTGTAATTACTTAAACACTCCACCTATAGGAAGTATTGCTACTATTGATTTAAACATAACCGGATGTAATAATGAAACTGAAGTTTTAAATCAATGTATTTTTGTATCAGTTGAAAATGAAGGAAATGAAGATTTTATAGAAATTTTTCCCAATCCATTTTCTGAAAAGATAATGGTTAGAAATACCTCAGAAATTGAAAATTCGACCATGAAAATCTATAATTTATTAGGTAAAAATATTCTTCAGAAAAAAATAAACAACTCTTTTACCTATACAACAGTAAACACAAATAATCTTCCTTCTGGAAGTTATATTTTATCCATTGAAAATAACAATAAAATTATTTTCAATCATTTAATTATAAAAAATTAATCAGCTTCAGGATAAAATGCTTCTTTAATGTGTTGAATTTGATTGGTATTCCCCATTATTACAGAAATCACGTCAAACCGACATTCTAAATCAATTTCGTTGTTTTCCAAATAATAATTTGCACCTTCTATCAAATGTTTTTGTTTGCTTGGAGTAACAGCTTCTTCGGGTTTACCGAAATAATCGGTTGTTCTGGTTTTAACTTCTACAATAACAATTTCATCTTTTTCTTGAGCAATAATGTCAATTTCAAACTTGTGTTCTTGCCAGTTGGTTGCTATAATTTGATACCCAAGACCAATTAGAAAATCAACAGCTAATTCTTCTCCTTTTTTA
>JACJZA010000015.1 GCA_020635825.1 Flavobacteriales bacterium | reverse complement strand
CTGAAAAAGGGGCTTTTAGGACAGATGTAGATAATTCATATTGAGAATTAATTAAATTTAATTGAGCGGTAGTATAATTCGCTTTGTTTTTAGCTATTTCAAATATTTGTTTTGGAATGTTTAACGAATCTTCTAGGCTGTACTTATATTCTAATAAAATATTTTCTAATTCAATTTTTGCTTTTGTAAACTCTTCTTGTACTTTTGCTAAGTTATTTTTTAACGTGAACTGTTGTTGCGTTGCAATAATTTGATTTCTATTTACATAATCACCATTACTAACCAAAATACTTTCTAATGGTTCAGTTAATTTAAATCGCAAATCAACTTTTTTAGCTGCAAAAAGCTTCCCATTCGCAATTAATTCATTATTAAAGGTGCCAAGTTTAGGATAAGTTATTTTAACTTGTGTTGGTTTTGACCTAAACTCTTGCGTTGCTTGAAATGAGTCATTTATATCAGTCGAATCATTTCCACATGAAAAAAAAACCATTAGAATAGAAATAGCAATAAATATTCTCATCCAAGTAAAAGCCATATACATAAAACTATAAAGATAATTTTTTATTGGTATATTATTAAAATATTTGATTCTTACAACTAGATTGTGAAGTTAAAAATCTAGTTGAAAATTTCTTGATACTTTTTCGCAATACCATCATCAACTATAGGAGAGCCAACCAATATGATTTTATCATTTTTAAGCAAAAAAGTGTGAAATCTTTTATCAGCACTTAATTTATTTTGTGTGTAGAATTGATTTTTTTCATCATAAAAAACATGAAATTGAGCTTTAGCTTGGTCATAAATAAAAAAATCAATCATAGGTTCTCGTTCTCCTGATGTAATAAAAATCAAAGTAGCTTTACTGTCTAACTTAGTTTCATTAATATAATTTTGCCAAGCTTCGGCATTCATACATGCCAAACATGTAGCAGGCAAAAAAGTAATTACCTTATATTCATTAGGGTTGTTTTTATGGTACTCAGCTAAAGACAATTCTTTATCTAAAATAGAAAAGATATTGTCAGGAAACAATAATGAATCTCCTAATTTTTGATGAACATCAGGTAAATCATCAACATTCTGTTTTGTAGTTTCAATATTTTTATTGGAATTAACTTCATCTGTATTACTACTATTACATGAGAATAATAATGAAATTGTCATTAAACTAATGATTAGATTTTTTTTCATACAAAAAGGGAGATTTGAAATAATATAAATTAATAAATTCAGGAGGTAGAACCTCCTGAATTAGTTTTTGCTACTACATAGTGGCGTCTTTCACAAGTATTGGCGCATAACCATAGTGGCATGTACCTCCAATACAACATTCACCACCGTAAAATGGCACACATTCCCAATGATAACCATCACGTGCTTCTGCATTATTTAATTCAACTTTGTTTTGATTTATGCTAAAAATAGATGCTCCAGCAAATAGCAGGCTCAGGCATGCACCTGAAATTAAAATTCTTTTTTTCATTTTTAAAAGATTTAGAGATTAATATTTATTTAATTGAATATACTTTTAAAGTAGGGAGATCTTGATTAACTATGGCATATATTTTTTCATTTTTATCATCCACAATCATTTGTAAAATTAAATCGTCTGTCTTAAAAGTTTTAATATAGTTTCCCTGCCAATCAAAAACATGTATAATATGACCTCCCCAAATATTTTCTTCTTGCATTGTTCCATTGTAAACAGCATAAATTAAATCTGAAGTAGCTGCAGCTGTGGTATATCCATATCTTGATTCTTTACTAACACCCATTGCTAAATAATCCCCAATTTGATTTACCTCGTAAATAGGATTAAAATTATCTTGAGTTTTAATTAACTTAAGAAGTTCCCCTTTAATATTATATATCTCAATAAAATCACTGTTATACCCGGCTACTAATATTTTATTTTTATTGGGGTGTAAAATAAACTGACCATAATGTGATTGATTCTGGATGCTAATATCTTTCTCGTCTGTTTCAAATGATGTTTTAGCAATGGAATCCACGATATTTCCACTGAGATCCATTTTTAAAAATCGATATGGCATATTCCCACGAGCATTAATCCCAATAAATAACGAATCTGATAAATACGTTAATTGACGAATTGATCCCGAACTATTAACAATATTATATTCTTCAAGTGGACTATATGATATTGAAGCAAAAGAAGTTAAGGAATCAACATCAAACCCAATAAGTTTCCCTAATGTAAAATCAGCTGCCCAAATTGTTTTATTATCAAGTCTAGCGCTAAAAATTGCTAAAACTTCACCTGGTCCTTTTCCATAAACACCAGCACTTTGTAAATACTCGTTTTTGTTAATATTGATAATATGAAAAGGATGTTCACTTTTATTATCTGCTATTATTAAAAAAGAATCTTGAAGACATAAATGATCTGGAGATCCTATTTTGTTCGCAATTCCAATCAATTCTTCTCCTTCCAGTAAAATAGGCGCATTGGATTTAAATGAAACTTTTAAGTTATCTTCAGAAACTTTTTTTTCCTTTGATTTATCCTCACATGAGAATAATAGTAATATCAGTGCGAATAGAATAGTTAAATTTAATTTTTTCATAATACTATGAATGATGAAAATTTACGTTTAAAATTGTTTAAGTAATATAACAATTAACCACAATTAAGAAGTAATCTATCAAAGAAGGTTATTTGATTTAAAATGTGTCAAAATAGATATAATGATGTCTAACCAAACATTTGTAATATAATTATTAAAAAGAATCTGATTGAAAAAATAATAAGTTGACCAAGTAATACTATTACTTGGTCAACTTATTAATACACTATAAATACTACGATACTGTTGGACATGGAACTGTTACAGGTTGAGTCTTATAAATATATGAACTCCCCCCCATTGGTTTGCATTCCCATGACGGAGTAGAAGGATTACATTCCCAACAAGACGTCCTAGGACCAGTTGCTTCAGCATTATTTATTTCTACTTTATTGTTTTGATTAACACTGAAGATAGATGCTCCAGCAAATAGCATGCTCATGCAAGCACCTGAAATTAAAATTCTTTTTTTCATTTTTAAAAGATTTAAAGATTAATATATAAATTAATTTCAAAACTATAAGTTTTAAAGTTAATAAACAAAGGAAGTATCATTTTTCTTTTAAACGGTCATTATTTACCGGTGAACGGTAGGTTTTTGACCAGTTTTGTGTTTTTGTGAAGCTATTAATGCAACAGAATTTTCCCAATAATGGAATATTCAGGTATCGGCCCAAAAAATCTTGAATCAAGAGAATTATGCCTATTATCTCCCATTAAAAAATAGTAATCGTAATTGAAACAAAAGTATTTTTCGGATTGTATTCCATCGTATTCAACAGCCATTTTATTATAAAAATCATCATTAAAAGGTCTATTTATTTTTAACCCTTTTTTAGGAATAATAATTGGTCCATAATTATCTTGTGTCCAATCTTCTATAAAGTTATTAGGGAAAATCCCTCCGTAAGCAGAATAGGAAGTATCAATGTATCGAATTAAGTTAAGCTTGTCCAGTATATCTTTATTAGAATATTTCTTTATTTGTTTTTTATTTTTAGCTACTCCGTTAGTCAAATAATTGAAGCAATAAGTAGCTTTTTCTTTTAATGGCACATTGTTAATATAAACTATTGAATTTACAATTTGAACTGTATCACCTGGTAATCCAATTACTCTTTTAATCAAGGTTTCTTTTTCTTTGTTTTTAAATACAACAATATCTTCTCTTTCTATACTGTTAACCCCCTTCAGCCGTTTATGTTCACATTCAGAATTAATATTTTGTTCACTACTTAGAATATTTCCAAATGGAACATCGTATAAATTCTGAGGTAATGGGGGTCCATAAAATAATTTATTTACCACCACAATGTCTCCTGGAAACAATTCTGATTCCATCGAACTAGAAGGAATTAAATATATTTCAAAGAAAAAAACTCGGATAAAAATTGCAAAAAACAAAACTAAAAAAATAGAGTATACAATTTTTAATATCTTCCATAGCGGTGAAGGAATAAATTTTTTAATTTTTGAACTTAAATATTGAAGAGAAAAAAAATCAATAATTAATATTAATAGTAGAGATACCCATATAATTTTTGACCATATATAAAAGATAATCACAAGAAAAGTGAGAATACAAAATAATAGTAATTTATTTTTTTTACTCATCATCCTATTTTGTATCTCCAAATTCTTCGACTATACCTCCTGTTAAGCGGACTATATCTGTGTATGTATTTAGCGCATTATAAGTGGCTTCAAATTGAGTAATAGCAGCATCAAGATATTCTTGCTGAATCCCTCTATATTCAAACGATCCAATAGTCCCTTTCTGAAATTTTTCGGTAGCTATTTTTAAATTAACCTCTGCGGCTTCCAACGTCTGACCAGTTAATCGTAGTATATCCTTCCTTGTTGTATATAGGTTGTAATTAGTCGCTAAAGAATTGATAAGTTTTAGTTTCATTTGATCGGACGTTAACTGAGCAATTTCCTCTTTTATCCTCATATTATTGTATAAACGATGATTTTTATGTCCATCAAATAGTTTGAAACTTAACGAGATATTTGCATAGTAAGATAACGATGTATTACCTTTTGAAGAGAATTGACCTTGTTCAAAAGAACTTAATGAGTAATTTGTGCCTGATCCAAAAGACACAACAGGGAATAAATTAGCTTTTATTAAATCTTTATCTTTCTTTAATATTTCTTGGTTAATGTATTGATTTTTTAATGTTTGGTTATTAAATAACATTTTAGATTTTATTTTTTCTAAATCAAAATCAACATTTGGTAAGATTAATTTATCAGTTAATAAAAATTGTTTTTCTACATCAATTGCCATCAACATATTAAGATTTCTTAAAGCATTTTTAAATGCTAAATCTTGTAATAAATAATTAGTTGAATCAACCAACATCGCTTTTTTTGCCTGAGACAATTCATACAAAGAGGCATTTCCAACGTCATTCTTCGTTTCAATAAACTTTAATCTATCATTAGATATTAAGACAATGCTTTTTAGAGCAGAGAGTTTTTGTTCTTGAACCAAAGCATCATAATATGTTAATACAATTGATTGTATAGTATTTTCGACCACAATTGCTAAATTCCCTTCACTTTGTTCCTGTAATTTTTGCAACTTACTCTTGGTGATATGAACCTTAAACCCATTAAAAAGTACCCAATTTAAATTCATACCATAACCATTATTATCTGATGTTGCTGGGTCGCCCTGAATAAAAGAAGCAGGATTATCTGTTTTACTCCAATTATTATCATAGCCAGTGCTTACTGAAATTGACGGTAACGCTCCTGCTTCTAACCAATTGTTGTTTCTGTCAGCTATTTCAATGTTTTTACCACCGATTAAGATTTCATAATTATTCTTCAATCCCATTTGAATTGCATCGGCTAATGATAATTTATCTTGACCATATACAGTCAAACTAATGAAACATATAAATAGAAATATCGTAATATTTTTAATCATTGGGAATTATTAATTTTTTTCACGGGTTCTACTTTATTTGTTAAACAACTAAATATTTTGCTGTTTTATTGCTAAACATAAAAATACAAAGTTCCAAATATACATCTAAAACTTTAAGTTTTATAATGCATATATTCACTATTTATAGAATTTCTTAATGAAAAAACAATTAATTTTATAATCATGCGCATTCCCCCTCATATTAAAATAAAAACGGTTAGAAAACAGAACAAATTATCTCAACAATATATGGCAGATAAGCTTAATATTAGTCAATTTGCTTATTCAAAAATAGAAAGAAATGAAACTCAACTCAATTGGAATAAAATAACTACAATAGCTTCAATCTTAGGAATAAATGTATGGGATTTAGTTGATGAAACAAAAAGCTTAAATGAAGATGATTTGAATACATTATCACCTACTTCGACAATTGATTTACTCAAACAACTATTTGATAAATATGAAAAAGAAAGGGAATTACTAAATAGAGAAATACAAAATTTAAAAGATCAATTAAAATTCCAACAATAGTATTACTCCATCCACTCACTCTTAAAAGCCGTAACCTCTCCAAGTGCAATCATTTTTTCAATATCCTGTTTTTTAAACTGGTCAATCTTTACAATTAATTCCTTACTAGGTCGAATAATTCGGTACTTTATTTTCTTCTTTCCGGAATGAATCCCGTTTTTGATTTCCATTTCATCATCAGGAACAAGCTCATTGATGTACTGCATTTTAGCAATATCATTGTTTACGGTTTCATTGACAACAATATCCATGATACGCGAAGCTAGATGAGTTAATTTACCTGTATTGAAATTTTTACTCGATAACTCTTCCGATTGACAAAGTATAATCACGATTTCATCAGCTCCTTTATCAATCACACTTTTTAAAGGAGCAACATCTCTTAATCCACCATCATAAAAAGGGGTGCTTCCAATTTGAGAAATCGGCATCATAATCGGTATGGCTGTACTGGCAATAATCCCTTCAATTAAAGCAGGGTCAAGTTGACTAAAGTAATTCAACTTACCAGTAATCATATCTACTGCACCAGCCGTAAACTCGACCAGGCTTTTTCTAAGATGTTCAACAGACAAAGTTCTCTTTATCAATGCTTGTAATGGTTCGGTGGATATAATGCCGTTAAAATGGTTAAAAAGTAGTTCTTTGGCTAATCGTAAAAAACCTTTCTTCTCCACTAAATCACTTGGCTTATTGATGTTGTCTTTCCAAAAATCAACTAAGGCTTTGCCAATATCTTTCCAATCAAAATGGTTCAGTCGTTTTCCTGTTTCGTTTACGATAAAACTGCCGTTCAATGATCCCACAGAAATACCATGAACAATATCGGGCTGAAAACCCTCTCTTAATACTTGTCTGACGGCTCCTGCCTGAAAAGCTCCTTTAATGGAGCCTCCGCTTAATACTAATGCTCTCTTTTTCATAATTCATAGGTTTTACAGAAAGCCTACAATCTGCCTTCATCGGCAAAAGAGTAATGACCTTCTTTGGTTAATATAATGTGGTCGAGTAAGGGAATTTCCAACTGTTGCCCAGCTTCTTTGATTCTATTCGTTAAAACAATGTCAGCATGGCTGGGTTGAATATTACCGCTAGGGTGATTGTGTGCAATGATAATGGCAGAGGCTAAAGCTGTTAAGGCAATGGAAAAGATTAAGCGTAAATCGGCTACCGTTCCACTTATTCCACCTTTACTCAACAATTCATAACCTAATACCCGATTGGATCTGTCCAGGAGTAATAACAAAAATTCTTCTCTTACTTCTACCTGACTGCTCCATAATTCCCGTAACATATCCAACACATCATTTGAAGAAGTTATTTTAGGACGTTCATTGGGTTTTAATTTCTTACTGTACACAATCCTTACTTTCGGAGGACGGTTTATTTTTAGTTTCCCCAGTTCCATATCCTTCTTTTTAGGCTGACTGGCAAGAAAAATGATTACCACTAAGGCGACCACAATAATTGGTATGTATATTTTTTTCATCATAAGTGATAGATAAAAAACAGGGGCTATAAAAGCCCCTGTATGGTTTAGGTTTATCCTAATCCTAACAATGCAGCAACAGAACTGCCAATGGCTCCGCCAATAGCACCTATCACAACACCTGTTCCAATTCCGCCAATGGCTCCAGCGATAGCACCTTTGCCATCTGCTTTCCAAGGGAATTTAAAACTGGATAAATCTCCGTCAATAAAATCAGCAATTTTATGACTAGCACAATCACTACTTAAAGCGTGTAAGTAATACTTCACACTGTATTTAGTAATACTGGCAACAATCAAAGGGATTTGCTTTTCTTCAGGAGTTAAATCGGAAGCTAGAATTTGCTCCTCGATGTTCATTAAAACTTTCAAAGTTCCTTCATAGTCCAAAGACAATTTATCGGAAACATTTAAAAGGGCATTAATGAAACAGGCTTGCTTTTCGTTAAATGCTGCCATTTTATTTAACTCTACAATAGAGTTAATAGCAACCAAATTAAACGTTTTGCCAACAGCAATGTAACCATATACAAAATCATCTTTGATAAAGTTAGAACTGTTTTCCTGTTCTTCTTTCGAGGTCAATTCTACAAGAAACTGACTGACTAATTCAGTTATTTTCTCGTATTTGGCTTCGTCATCAGGATTGAGCTTTGAGAGGACAAAGTCCATTCCTTTGTTGTGAACCTTCCCTACGACATCGTAAGGGTTCATTACTGCAACCTTTTTTTCATTTTCTTGCATAACATTTAAGGTTTTAAAGGGTTAATAAAAAGGGTTAATTGTAATCAGCAGTGAGTAACTGTTTTTCAGTAATTAGCTAATGTGATCCATGTGGATACTGATTTCTGATTACTTACTACTATCTTTAAGCTAAGTTGACATAATCACCGGTACGATGACCTGATTGATACAAGTCTCTTAACTGGGCTAGGGTTTTTCCGAAGGTGTATTGAAAATGCGGTTTGTCTTTAAAGCTTTTCCAATCGCCACCCCATTCAAAACCGATGCTTTTTCCTAATGCTGCTATCTTGCTCCAGTTCGGATTTTTCCATAAGGCTTTACCGTTTTTTATCTCTACCACATCTAGGGCTAAACCAAAGTTGTGATAACTGGAACCTGCTTTTGCATTGGTTACTTTTTCATCAGCTTCATCAATTTGACCGTCATGGTCATTGTCTTTTCCGTCAAAAGGTTGATTGAAAAGAGCGGTTTGCTCTACCCATGAACGGAGAGCGGAAACTACCCGCAATTTTATTCCCAGTTCTTTTTCGGCTCGGATAATGAACTCTTTAGCCTTACCGATTATCAAAGGATGAAGGGTACTGATTCTTTGGTCGGAAACCATGTCCCAACTTTTCTCCTTCAGGTAATTAATTCCTTTGCTAATCAATTGGCTAACCGTGTCCTTTTTCCTGAACAGAACAATGGCAGTTATCATTATAACAACAACTATCACGGCATAGCCTAACTTATTGGGTTTAAAACTGAATTTCATTTTTTTTAATTTTTAATTGTCGGTGGCGACACACCACTAATCCACTATGTTTCGCCAGTTTTGAAAATCATCTGTACTTAGCTCTTTTCTCATTCTGTCGGTCAGCGTTTCGTGGAACTTTTGCTTATAAACTGCTGCAACACTTTCAAGGTGTCCTTTGGTTTGATAACCTAAGCGGTCTATGGCATCTTCATCGGTTCCGTCCCAGTCTATCATCCAGTCGCTTCCTGATGGGTTAGCTGCTGCCCTGTACTGTTGGGCTAACTGGTTATAGTCTTTGGCTTCGTTCTTATCAAATTGTTTTTCTTTGTAAGCCCGAATGAGTTTGGTAATTCCTCCTTTGAGTACCCAGAAAGAAACGATGACAATAATGGCAACAATGACATACTTGTTCGTAAATACTTTCTTAGCTCCACTTGCTACTTTCTGCACAATTAATGGGTTCATAATTCATCGGATTAAAGGTTAATACTTGGGTTAATTGGTCTTACCCGAACTTTTGAAAAGCTTTTCGGGCAATGTTGATGTAATCGCCTAAAGACAATTCTTTATCGTCTTTTGGAGCAACCTCTTTGATAAATTCTACCAAGTCGGGATGTTCAACTATCATGTCAACAGCTTGCATCAGATCCTCATGGTTGAGATTGTTTTGTAAATCCTGAAAGGCTTGCATCTTTTCGACTAACTGCTCTTTGCTGTCAGCCTCAACGGTTAATTTTACTTTGTAAATCATGGCTATTCGGTTTATAGGGTTAATAATTATTTGGGTTCATTTTCTGTATTGTCCTCTTGTTCTTCTGTCGTTTCTTCGGCTTCTTCTTCATCAATAGGTTCAATATCTTCAATGTGTGAAGTATTTTCTTCTTCGGCTTCTTCTTGCTCATATCTGGCAATTTCTTCGTCAATGTCTTCCTGTGAAAAATCATCGTCCTCGATAACTTCTGCAACCGAAACTTCTTCTTCATCTTCCACCGTAAAGTCAGCTTTTTGCCTTTCTTTTTTCGGTTGGTTTTCTTCTTTGGATTTACCCAGTCCTTTTTCGGGATTGGTAAATTCTTTGATGATAGCTCCTAAAGCACTTGGAACTTGTTTTAAGTAACCCACCAGGTCGCCTCTGATTTCTTTTTCTTTATTACTTAAATAATGTTCCTGTTGGCTAATGCCTTGTTCTCGTTCAGCCAATCGTGCTTCACGTTCTGCAAGCATTAATTCCCTGAACTTTAAAGTTTGTTCCATGAGCTTGTTTTGCATGTCTAACTGCATCCTTTCTTCTTTCAAAGTATGTTCTCTGCGGATGCCTTCCAGTTGCATCTCCATTTCTTTGCGAATGGTATCATAATGATTTATTTGCTCGCTTGGATTTTCTTTAGCAATAGTGGCAGGGCTTGAAGTTAAGTTGATATTCACGTTTCCGTTTTTATCTACTTTATGAGGTACTCCGTTAATGCTTACCGTCTCATCGTCTTCGGGTTCTACCCATTCAATTTCTTCATTAATGGTTAAAAAGAAGGGGGGATTTTGTCGGGATGACTGCTCACTGGTTCCGTAACGGATTTGTATCTCTGCATCCACATTATCTTTCATTATCTGATCTAAGATTTCAGAGAATGATTTGTTGTCAGGATTGTTTTCTTCCGATGAACAAATGGTTACACCACCTTCATCTTTAATAGACCAGTATTTGTATCGTTCTATTTTCTTTTTTGCCAATGGGGCATCTATGTAATTTTTAACTTTCTTTTTCATGGCTTTTGTATTTATGTATGGTTACTCGGATATATCGGATAAAGAAGTTCGTTGTTTGTTGTGCAGTAATTTTTACGTTGCTCCAATGAGTAGTGATTTGAGAACTTTGATAAATGTTTGTTCCTGCGACTTCTCTTTGATAAGTGTTTTGAGGGAGATACTCCACAAGGTCGGTTCCTGATTCTACTTTGATGGAAAAAACGCCTGCGGATTCTATATAACAATAAGAGACATAAACAGCTTCGTTTGCACCTACTTTGATTTGTTGAGGATTAACAATTACCTCGTCTTTCAAATGATAGTTCGCTGCTTTTCTAGCCGACAAATCTTTTTCAATCATGCGAATCAATATGTTATCGTTGGTTGTCATCTGTACTTTCAATTATTAAATAAACACTTGCACGGGTATTGCTTTGAAGTCCTGTTACCATGCCTTTAACAGCTTTTCCGAAAAGGGGTTCATCCAGTTGAATTATCCTGTCATCAGGACTGACCTGTGAACCATGATAAACACTTTGTTGGTTAAAGATCAGGTCGGTTCCATCAAACAGGGATAAGGCAACTTCTATGTTACTGGTCATCAGTAAACCTGTGATTCGCTGATGCTTGGCAATGGGAACAAACAAAAGGGCTTTACTTTCTCCTTGTTGCAATTGCTCTCGGAATATGTTTTCTATCTTTTTCATTATTCTACATTGCTTAATCGTAAATAGATTTTCAGGGTATAAGGATAACTTGGGGCAGTTCCCCCGTCTTCAATTTCCATTTCAATCTTGTTGCCGTTGGCTTCCCGTTTTTCAAAACTCAAAAAGCGTTTGTCGGGAGCAACGAAGAGATTGGACTGAAAAAAAGAAACTTCAAAACCTTTGGGGTACAACTCCTTGCCATCTATTGAACTTTGTTTGAGAATGTGATTCAATCCCATGTTGTCCATGACTGCAATCCCGTCAACATAATGGTAATTGTTGTCCAGTTCTTCCGAAATGGTTATTACCGCTCCTGCATTGGGTACTTCTTTTTCTATTAGCTGAACTCCTGTTTTCATGTTCTTTGGTTTTTAGGGTTGATTAATCACAACCATTCTTCTTCTGAAGTATCGTTGTTGTTATCTGGGGATTCTTTAGAAGTCGGATTCCCTTCGTCCGGTATGGGTGGAGTATTTCCATTATCTACCGGAACACTTGGCAAGCCACCGAATCCATAAAGGAAAGAGGTGTAAGCTTTGATACCTTCGGGGGTGGTTCTAACTCTAATCGTTAAATCCCTCTTTTCTGCATCTGAAAGCTGATTAATGCTTTCTATGATGCCATCTACTTTATCTATTTCTTCTGCCATTTTTTCTAGTTTTTTAGCCCTTCTAAATCTCCCCGAAGGGAGAATTTTAGAGCTTGGTTAATAATTGATTTTTAAGGTTGGTGATTCACGACCTTAGTAGCCGTAAACAGTCGTTCCTTCAAGGAACACTTTTAAAAATCCTGCTACCTGTTTTGGTAAGTTCACATTGAACTCAATCGGGGTTTGAGGATAGATTACTTTTGGATTGTTCAACACATATAAGCCAAAAGGTTTAGTCGTGTTGTATCCGTAAAAGCCATCGAAAAACTTTCTGAAAGGCATTTTTTCAAACACTTTTCTTCCGTTTAATTCTAACTCCCATTCGGCATTTAACAGGTCAACTGGGATATTGGAAATAAAAGCTCCGTCTATGGCTGCTGCATCATAAATCACTCTGATTCCTGAAAGGGTTAAGTGGCGGTCTTTGCCTAACTTACCGTTGTCGATGTTGGTAATTCCGATTTCTTCGGGAACAGATAATTTGATTAACTCTGCTCTTGTTCCTTTAATCGGAGCAGTAGCATAATAAGGAGCGTCTGAAATTTGTGCCTTATGATTGGCTAATGCTCTTTGGATGTTCTTAGGCAGCATGTGTACTCTTTCCAAAAATTGTTTTCTGAATCGGGATGCTCCTATTTCTTGCTTTACGGCATTTTTTAATCCTACTGATCCTTTAGCGGCTCCTAGTCCTGCTAAAATGATCTCTTCATTGGTTAGCTCTTCCATTTTTATTGGTTTTAAAGGTTAATAATTGGATTATTTGGTTCAGAAGTCGGGAGTTAAGCTTGTCGGGTATTTGGGGGATGCTTAAACTCCTTCGTTCTGATGTTTTAAATCATTTTTGAAGCCCTGCTCAACAAGGTTGAGTATTTTGTTTTAGGGAACTTCTTTTGCAAGTCTTTGGCTATTTTGTGCATCAAGGAAAGCCGTTGTTTACTGCTCATTTTAGAAACTCTTGTTTTTCCTTGCCCTTTGGTGGGTGTTTTAATAACCGTAGTACTTCCCCGACCTATGGGTTCAGTTTTGCTTTTGGAAGTACTTCTTTTTGAAGGGGTGCTTTTGGTGCTGCTTCTTCTCGAAGATGTTCTTCGTGATGAACTACTTCTTTTTCGACTGGAAGAAGCCCCTTTTACACTAGAGCTATTTGACTTGCGGTTTCTCGCTCTTGTTCGGGCTGCTTTCGCTCCTGCCAATTGTCGCTTTTGTTTGTTTTTCCATTTTTGATACAGGTAAATTGCAAGGGGTATCAATATGGTAATGAAGCTTGCTCCAATGATGATTTTCTTTTTATGCTTCGCCCAAACATCATCTTTCCAAAAGGTGGAGGTCATCATTCTTTTAAAAATGCTTGGTTTCGGAGCATTGGGGTCAGTGGTCGCTGGTGCTGCTGTTCTTGAACTGGCAGGAAAACTGCTTCCATTGTCCACAAAATCATTGATGCTGGGTTGAGTTACCACAACCGGTGCTTGAGTAGTTGTTCTTTGGTTAGGCTGTGGGGCTGCTTTGGGTTTCTTTTTAAAGAGATTGGCAATGTTAATTTTTGCCAGTAATCCCTTAATAAAGTTCACAAATCCGTTGGCTTTGGCTTCGCCTGCTCCCAGACCACTTAACCTTAATCCTGTGGCTTGGGCTGCCTTTCCTTTGATAATGGCATTTTTATAGTTTTCGGATTTACCACCTATTTTGGTGAAAAATCCTTCGCCTTTGTTTTTGGCATCTACTATTTTTCTCCATTCATCTAAGTTCAGGTTGTGGGCTTCTGCTTGTGATTGGGTCAGGTAGCCATATATCAGTCTTGCGGAAATGTTACCTACATTACCTTTTAATACTCCTAATATGGCAGCTCTTACGCCTATGGTAACTGGATTGTATCGAACAACGGCTTTTACCACTTTTTTAACTCCTGCACCAATCTTGTTGAACAGTTTTTTAAAGAATCCGTGTAATCCTGCATCAAGACCCACTTTGAAATTTTCATCTTCATCCAATATTCTGGAAAGATCGGTTTCGGGGACTTGTGCTAAATAAATTGGTTCATCTCCTGTGATGTCCACACCGCTTAAATGTCCTGATGATTCTAATTCCTGTAAACTCATTAACAGGGCTTTGTAAAAGTTGTTGTAGGTACTTCGGGAAACGATGGCTTTTTTAATGACTTTTTCTCGTTCGTCCTCATCATCCCATGCCTGCATCAATTCTTCCATTGTGCTTAATTCTTTAGACACATTAATTAATTTACTTAGTTCGGTTGGTTTGGATTTTTCCTGAAGCAAAACTTGTCGGGCTTTGTTAACTTCTGCCAGTAAGCCGTTTTCTACTAACTGCATGGCATCTTCTTTACTGCTTACGACAATGTCGGCTTCGTCTTCACTTTTTACCTCTCCCAAACCTGAGAGAAAGGAGGATGCTAAAGCTTCATCTTGTAAATCTTCTTCGATTCCTGATAGGCTGAATGGTTGATTCATTTCTTCCTGTAAGTCTCTTCTGAACTCTTCTGCATCATTGATTCCTGATAATTCATGTAATTCCATATCTTCTGATTTTGTCCCGTAAACGGGAGGGTTAATAATTGGGTTAACTGTTGCATCATGGGGGAGATAACCGCTCAATGAGGAGGCTGTCATCTTGATTGTTATGATGTCTTTTATAGGTTGTGCTTCATAATTGAAGCGTGGAATTTCGGGTACAACATCTATCACATAAGTATTGCCTTTCGTATCTATGGCAACGGGGTAGATGTGTTGGAATTTTCCTTTTTCTTCAAAGGCAACTACTCGGTATTCGTGGTCAATGCCTAGATTGAGCAATAAGGCACTAATTAAAATCGTGTAATCATCGCAGTCAATACCATAATTGGGATCGCTTAACCCTTTTTGTCCGTCTATGATACTTCGGGCAGGAGTACGTAATTCTTCGATGCCTTCTTCATCCAGTTTGTAATGGGTGTGTTCCCTTAACCAGTTCCAAATATTGTGGGCGGTTTCTCGAACGGTATTCCCTCTTAATCCTTCTGCTATTTGTTGTACTTGATAAGCATCCTTTACAGCTATGCGTTGCATGTTAGCAAGGGTGTCATCCAAATCGGCATTTTCTAACAGGGTTTTTCTTAATCCTTTGTAACCTGTTATTTGCATGACTGCTCCTTTGAGATTTCCTTTCCTGCTTCTTAGCATCTGAAACCCTTTGCTAAAGAGATTTCTAATGATAATTGCCACTTGGTCGGTCAGTTCAATACTAGGGTAAGCTTCGCCTGTTGCTCCCTGAACTAAAAAGTGATTGGTTAGTTTTTTACTTTTTTGTTTGTCGGCAACATACACTTCAAAGGTTCGGGCGAAAACTTCATTTCTTCTGTTCCAGTATTCATCTTTTTGCTGCAACTCTAAATGAAAATCTGTTTTTGCTCCATTTGTATTATAGTAAAGGATGTTGTAAAATTCTTCAAACTGTTTTTCAAAGTAATTACCTGTTTTGGCAATGTCTTCATCATATCCTTTTCGGGTGGTTCTGCCACCTGATACAAAGCTTTGTTTTTTGCCTCCTGAATAGAAAGAGATTAGGTTGTCAAAAGCATGAGCGTATTCGTGGGCAAGAACACCTATACCTTGTGTTTTGGTAATGTTAATGACTGAATAAGGGCTAGGTTCATAATGTCCTGCTGCTCGTCCATGTCCTCTTGCTCCTAACGAAATGGATAGTCTTCCACCTAATCCCATTTCATAATCTTTTCTTCCTAAGATGAGGGCTAAATAATATAAGCCTAGCATGGCTCCATACAGAAAGTTGGCTCGGTCTTCTTGATTCATCCAGTTGCCGAACTCGATACTTCGGAGGTTAAAGTGTTGGAGGGCTTCTGTGGAATTATGGAGCCATGAGGCTTTAAATATCTTACTGGTTCCCACATAATATTGGGGATAAAGACGGATGTTTTCGGCTTCCCAATAACGGTCTATTCGTCCACCTTGAACGAGTTTTCCGGCATCTTCGATTTTGCCTATTCCTGATATGTCTTTATCATTGTTCATTTTTCTACTTTGTTTTTCACTTGTTCATTCAGTTTGCTGATTTCTGATTCGTTGTGTCGGGTGCGGTCAAACAGGTCTCTTACATTTTGTTTGACTTCTTCGATGTCGGTTACTATGCTCTTTTCGACTTGTATCTTGATGGCAATTAGTAATTGTTTTAATTCTGCCAGTTCCTTGAACATGTCTTTGTTTTCCTTGTGGGCTGTTTTCAGAAAGTAGCCGAGCATAGCTATTATGGAGGAGAACAGCACTGATACCACTATGATTGATAATTTTTCCATTACACTACAATTTTTTCGTTAATAGGTATTTTTATTCCTTCGGCTCTTACAAAGCCTACTATCTGAATCGGGATGTTGTATTTACCATTAACCAAGTAGTTTGCCCCCACCGTAGCTATACCGCCTGCGGATTTGATAAGCTGTTTGAGGGTAAAGGGGGAGAGAATGAGGTTGAGGGCAAACTTGTTGGCTTGATTTGGTTTTATCTCTAAGGGTTGATTAATCGGATATTGTTGTTCGGCTAACATTTCATTTTGGTCTCCGAGTACATTGATTTGTAGCTGTTGAACATGGAAGGTTTCGGGAGAGTAATTGTTGATGTTAACGGTTACTTTGGTCAACACATCTCCAAAAATGCTACTTAGGTTCAGTTCAGGAAATTGGAACTTATCTATGCTCACATAAATATCTTCCGATCCTCTGTACTTTTGATAATATTGATAACCTTTTTTGGCAGCTATCAGGACTACTATCAATATGGCTACTATGACTATCTTCCGTTTCATAGTACTAAGTTCCGAAGGACTGAAACCGTGCTGTCCAGTTCGGGAGTGAAAAGGATAATTAAGGCTTCAAAAGGATTGGAAAGTTAGATTTAGGAGTGTTCGGGAATATTAAGCAGAAATGGATACATTTGATTCTAAACTTGATGGAAAATGGCAGACAAAAAATCAGCAAAAGACACCCTAGATGATTTTATAAATAGTGATTTGTATAAAAAACAACAAGCATTAATAGAGGAAAGAAAAAAAACATTAAAATCCGGTGATAATGTAATTCATTTAACTTATTTGGGAGACTTAAATAATGATGATTTAAATGAAGTAAATAATCTTTTAGCTAAAGGAAAGTTGGAACTAAGCTCTTTCGATAAGAGCGGGGTAATGTATAATAATTTAGAGGATTACAGTTTAATTACCTTTTTAGTTTTAAATCAGCCTATTATAATAGAGCTTATAAAAGGGATAGGAACAAACGCTATTTGGGATTCAATTAAATCAAGTATTTTATTTGTTAGAAATAAAGTTAAAGAAAAAAAATATTACAAAGCTACTTCTGGAAATATTGAAGAAAAGGAAATAAAATTTGGAGTACAAGTTAACTTAGATGAAAATACCGGATTCAATTTTGAGATAGAAGGAAATTTAGATAATGAAGTTATTGAAAACTCATTGGACAAAATTCTTGACTTTATGCGAGAACAGCAAACTAGAAAAACATATCAAATCCCTGATTATGTTCATTACTCTGAACAAGAACATAAGTGGATTAAAATAGACGTTATGGACGCGATACGCAAGAAGGCAAACAAACAGAGAAAAAAGAAGAAAAAATAACGAGTTTATAATAATTGAATACTTATGTTTCCCATTACAATAAATACAAACCAACTATTGAATATATTTTATAGTTCAAATGATAAGAGAAAGAAAAGATTAGTAAAGAATTTAAACTACTCTTTTACAGATAAAAAAATTAAAAGTACAGCAAAGGAAGAATTAAGTATTATACAGTTTAAAGAAATAACGGGAATAAAATGCAAAAAACATCAAAGACTTGAATTGATGAAAATATACCCTGAAATTTCAAGAAAATTTACTTGGAAAATGATAAAAAATATATTTCCCTATTTATTATTTGAAAATGATAAAATTATTCCAAAAGTTTCGTCCCTGAACTGGGCTGTTTTTATATTTCAAATAATTGGAGCTCTTTTTTGGGTTTTTATTTTGATTGCCCTTCCAAGCCTGAAAGTATTAAATACTATTAGCTATATGTTTACGGTTATTTCGGCTGGAATATTTTTTGGAGTTTTTTTCTTTTCTTCAATTTCCAACTTAATTAATATTAGTTGGACATATATGTTGAAAAAGGAGATTTCAAAAATTAATTAGGATTACCTAATAATTCAAAAATAGTCCTTACTTGTTTAGGTGTATAAGCTCTACCTAAATATTTACCTATTTTTTCTTTAAAAGGGTGTATCCACCTAGAAAAAGTTTTAATACTTACTTGGTAAGCATTAGCCAATTCTGTTTTCGACATCGCTCTTATTTTAGGTTTGGCATTATCCATTTGTAAGTATTTTTTAAAATATTAGGTTTATTCTGAGTGTTTTAGGCCCATTTTTAAGTGTTTTAGAGGTGTTTTTGTCTGTTTTAAGGGTTTTAACCATATAAAATCAGCTTGTTTTTACTAAAATTTAACTCGATGATTTTCCAAAAATGTTAAAATACTACTTCGGGAATATCTAATTATTCGACCATGTTGACTGAATTCTATTTCTCCATGATCTCTCAATTGTTGTAATTTTGATTTACTTTTAAATCCAAGTAGGTCTTTTGCTTCTTCAAAAGATAACCATTCTTTTAATCTTGGGGAGGTCGCTTCTTTTATTGCTTGCTTTAGTTCTTCAAGCATTTTGTAATAAGCTTCTTCTTCAAATATTATCACTTTCATAGCTTTAAGGGTTTTGAGTTAATAAAACGGCTTGATTAATTTTATAAACGAGGGGTTTTGAATGAATCTTTTGTTATACCCGTACAATCAGGGGTATATACCCCAATCAAAAACTTTGTTATCAAAGCGATTCAGAAAAACATTTTTGAAAAAAGTTTTTTGAACAAAAACCAAAAATATTGACCGTTCCTCAAAAATTAACTGATTTTAACGGATAAAATATATAAAATAAGAAAAGTTTAACGTTGTTAATTTGAGACTAATAATAAAATTCTACTAAATGATTAGAAAGAAGTTTATACAATCTTATTGTGTGGACTTTGTCAATCTACTGAAAGAGATAAGAATTAGGGGGCATAATGTTAATTGTGAAAATGAGCAAAATTATGTAACTACATATAATGGATTCAGCAAAGTAAACTGTTTTATAACACGTTTAAATAAGCTAATGCAATTATGCCGAAATGAATTACAACATTTACCCCTCAATCAACCTAAAAGAGATGGACGAATTGACTACATTGTAATTCTTTACAAGAATTTACATAAGGCTAGAATCAAAGTTGATAATCCAAAAATTATAGAAACACTCAATCGAAAATTTTCTTATATCTTCTGCGGAGATGAAACTATACTGAAAAGATTCCCTTCCAGCTATTCAAAAGAAAGATACCCTACAAACAAAGACTATCAAAATCATAAAGTTCATTTCATGTATCATTATCATAAAAAAATAATTGACCATGCTATTGAACAAATCAAGTTCTTGTCTAGCAATACAGAACTTTTAAATTCCGTGATTATCCCCCCTTACGTGAGCCAAGAGCAAAATCAGATAAGGGAAAGCGAGGCTCACCCTATTCAACGATTCAAGACCTCGCTTTCGGTTAATCAATTAGCTTATTTTTTTGATTTGATTTCTGATATTGTTATTTCGGATTCGATTAGCAAAAGAGAAGTAGCTCAACTACTCTCTCAAATATTTGAAACTCCTAAAACAAAAAAACCAAGTGTTCAACAAATCTATAAAGCATTTTATAATGTGGATGATTCTACCAAAGAAGTGGTAAAAGATGTTGTATTAAAAATGCTAAAAAAAGTAAAATAAATCCTTAAAAAATTATTATTTTTATCATTAAAGTTCTTTAAATGAATTTAAATTCCATACCGTGCGAAAATCGTGCAAATAAAAAAAGGTTACAAACAAATAAATGCTGTAACCTTTTCTACCGTTGCTCCTCCTCTTGGGCTCGAACCAAGGACCCTCTGATTAACAGTCAGATGCTCTAACCAGCTGAGCTAAGGAGGAATTTCCTTAATTGGGGTGCAATATTAGTTGAAAGTTTTTAATTATACAATATATTTGCACAAAAAAATTAACCTTAAAACTCAAAATTATTGGGTAATAAATAATTACAGATGAGCAAAAAATATAATGTATTCGGAATTGGCAATGCTTTAGTAGATATAGTAACAGAAGTAAACGATCAATTTTTAAAAGATCATAATATAGAGAAAGGATTAATGACTTTGGTGGATGAGGAACATCAAACTAGGGTTTACAAAGCTATTCATGAAAGTGTTAGTAATAAACAATGCGGTGGTTCTGCTGCTAACTCTATTATTGCAGTAAGTCAGTTTGGTGGTTCTAGTTTTTATTCTTGTAAAGTTGCCAATGATGAACTTGGTCATTTCTATATGAAAGATTTAAAATCTAATGGCGTAGAAACCAATTTGCATGAAGAAAGTTTAGAAACAGGAATTACAGGTAAATGTTTGGTAATGACTACCGAAGATGCTTCGAGAACGATGAACACATTTTTGGGAATAACTTCAAATTACTCAAGAACTGAAATAAAAGACGATGCTTTGAGAGATTCTCAATATCTTTACATGGAAGGCTACTTGGTTACTTCCGAGAATGGATTAGACGCCATGAAACATGCTAAAAAAATAGCTGAAGAAAACGGTGTAAAAACTGCTTTGACTTTCTCAGATCCTTCAATGGTTAAATACTTCAAAGAAAATATGCAATCTGTTGTTGGAGCCAGTGTTGACCTTTTGTTTTGCAATGAAGAAGAAGCTTTGCTTTACACAGGAAAAGATTCAATTTCTGAAGCTAGAGAAGCATTAAAAAATGAGGCGAAAAGATTTGTAATTACTTTAGGTAAAAACGGAGCCATGATTTTTGATGGTGATACTTTTATTGACATTGAACCTTATAAAGTGAAAGCAATTGACTCAAACGGTGCTGGTGATTTATTCGCAGGAGCTTTCTTATATGGAATTACAAATGGACATAGTTATGCCGATTCAGGGAAACTTGCATCTCTTGCTTCTTCTCAGGTGGTAACACAGTTTGGCCCAAGATTGGAATGGCATCAGGCAAAAGATATTTTAAATAGATTACATCAATTTTAAGAATAAAAAAAGCTGCTTAAAGCAGCTTTTTTTTATTTATAAAGACTTTCAATAGATTCAATCAGTCCATCAACATTATGTTGCTCTGCTGTTTTATCAACATTTAAATGCATTTTTTTAATCATACTTGTTGTCGATGAACCTATTGATACTATATGCTGAGTATCTAATTTTATTTTGTATTTTCTCAATAATTTAACAAAACTTTCTACTGTAGAACCACTAGTAAAAGTAATGACATTGATGTTTTCTTTTAAAACAGCCATCATCTCTTCGTAAGAGTATTCTACTGGAGTATTATTATATATAGAAATTTCGGTTACATTCATTCCTCTTTTCTTAAGTGTATCAACCACATCATTACCAGCAATTTTAGAACGAGGAATCAATACTTTCTCTCCTTTATTCAATGGTATTTCTTTTACCAATTTTTTAGCAGTAGCTGCACTGGGAGTAAAATTTACTTTTAAGCCAAGTTTTTCAACTTCTTTTTGAGTAGAAGTACCAACAACTGCAATTTTTGAAGTAATATCTTTAGGGTTTAAGGTTTCAAAGAAAAATTGAACTGCCACTTTACTTGTAAATAAAATCCAATCAAACTTTTGATTTTGATATATATCCAACAATTCCTTTTGATTGATTGGAAGCACTTCTATTAAAGGAAACAATACGGGTTGAGCTCCAAGTTTTATTAATTTTTCAGAAAATTCATCGGTATGCCCAACTGGTCTAGGAATTAATACCTTTATATTATTAAGAGTTTGTTTTGACAAGATCTTGTGTTTTTTTAATTTCTATTTCATCGTGAAGTTGCTTTGCTAATTTTTTTGCTAATTCTCTTCTTTCCTCCACATTTCCAGAAATGCTTCCTTTAGAAAAACAAGTACCATCTTCAGTTGCAAAAACTCCTTCTATTTTAATTTTGTCACCATCTGCAATAGCATAAGCTGCAATAGGAAGATTACATCCACCTCCTAAAGCTAACAAAAATGTTCTTTCTGCATCTGCTGCATGTTTGGTATCTGCATGTTTTAATTTTTTAACCAAATCATACACATAACCTTCTTTATCTATCAATTCAATACCAAGTATTCCTTGACCAACCGCCGGAACCATCACACTGGTTTCAAAAATTTCAGTTGCTACATCTATCATGTTCATTTTCTGCAACCCTGTAGCTGCTAAAACAATCGCATCATAATCTCCGTTTTGCATCTGATGAATTCTGCTATCTACATTTCCCTGAATAAATTTATATTCTAAATCAGGTCTTATCTGTTTTAGCTGAGCCGAACGTCTTAAGCTTCCGGTACCAATTACTGCCCCTTGAGGTAATTCGTTCAATTTTAAGTCAGATTTTGAAATCAAAACATCTCTTACATCTTTTCGTTTTGTAACCGGTACAACACGCAAACCATTCACTTCTTCGGTAGGAACATCTTTATAGCTATGAACAGCTATATCTATTTCTCCAGCCAAAATTGCTCTTTGCAAAGCAGAGGTAAACGCTCCAACTACTGAAATATCACCATCGTCACCACTAGTTCTAACAATTTTTGTTTCAAATTCATATTCGGGTTGCAATTCTTTTAATTGATCTACCACCCAATTGGTCTGAGTTAATGCCAGCTTACTTCCTCTGGTGCCAACTATAATTTTCTTCTTAGGAACAAAAATATCTACATCATTTACATCCAAAATTTGCTTGGCTGTATTAATTGGATTTTCAGTTTCATGTAGATTTTGTGCTATATTTTTTATCCCATCAATCGTAGGATTAGATATTTTTCGAAGCAATCGATGAGTAAACCTCATTAAAACTTCTTTTTGATGCTCATCAATTTCTCCTAATTTAGGTAACAACCACTTTATTTCTTCATCTCTTATATCTTCCAGATTATTCCAATAAGCTTCTATAACAGGAGCTACTTTTCTATTTTTTAACCAAACTAAAAACTTCTCAACTTCTGAATTTACAATCTTTCTTGCTTGAGGTATTTCATCATACCTTTTTAATAAACCTTCATAAGTAATCTTCTTAATATCATCTAAATCGTATAAAGATATATTATCATGATTTTTTAATTCGGGGTTAAAATTTCGAGGAACACCAAAATCTATAAAAAGTTTTTTATCTCCTGTTTCTAATGCAAATTTTGCTCTTGGACATTTACTTTCAGCCATAGTTTCTTCATGAAGAAGATTTATCTCCCCTTGTGTTCCACCAACAACAATATTGGCCTCTGAAAGTGCTTTATGTATGTTTTGCATTTCAACCGATTCCCCACCCCACTCTTTTGCCATTAAATTAGCTCTATCTTTATCGTGGCTAGCTACATACAACTTTTTTACTCCAGATCTATCTAAAACTGTGGCAACCAAATTTGCCATATTACCGGTTCCTATCACTAAAAAGGTAGAATTCTGAATATCAACCCCATGCTTCTCAATCAATTCAAATCCAACAGTAGCTAGCGATGCAGAAAATTTTCCAATATTTGTTTCTTGTCTAACTCGTTTCCCAACATGAACAGATTGTCTGATTAATTCATCCAAAACAGGTCCGATAGCTTTTTCTTTACGTGCCAAATGCAGCGCATCTTTTATCTGTCCAATAATTTGATGTTCTCCTAAGGCTTGTGATTCTAACCCTGCTGCTGTAGAAAACAAATTTCGAATCGTAATTTCACTATCTGGTAAAATAGATAAATACTGACGATAATTTCCAAAGCGATCAAAATACTCTAAAATACCATTATGACTCTTGCCATAAGCATAAATAGACAAACGATTACAGGTAGAAACAATAAACACTTCCTTGTAATCATTTTTTAATTCACTTAATGCCTCTTTGGTTTGTTCAGTATTTAAAGCCAGTCTTTCTCTAACTGAAATTGGTGCAAATCTGTGACTTAATTCAACCCCAACAATTTTATCCATATCTATTTTTAAACTGAATAACAAAGTTAGCAAAATTGTAATGTTTTACCCCCATAAGATGATACCATTTTTATTTGTTTCATTTTCAAACATTGTGTTTTTGCACAGAAGTAAGAGATTTTTTTCTATTCGAAAATGCCAAACAAGAATCAAAAAAAACATAACTAACTGTTAATCTGCAGTTTAAAATTTTCAAAAATTTAAATCAAACATCAAAACATAAAATACTTTTGCTTACATTAATTTAATATTTAACTATGAAAAAAGTTTTTATCCTACCTGTTGTATTAATAGCATCTATGGTAGTGTCTTGTGGTCCAAGTCAAGAAGAAATTGAAGCAAAAGAACAAGCAATTGCAGATTCTACTGCAGCTTATCAGGCTCAAATTGAAGCTGAAGCAAAACTTGAAGCAGAAAGTCAAGCCGCTGATACTACAGCTATTGTAGACTCAACTTCTACTACACAACCAGAGACTGAAAAAAAATAAAATTCAAATCTTTATTTGATGTGAAAAAGGAGGGTTGTCCCTCCTTTTTTATTTATCATTTTCACATAAGTATGAGCATCGTCACAAAACATTTCATAAAAAATATTTATCCATAACAAAAATTAGAAATTAAGAATCCAATGTTGATAAATATTGTTAAATACCTTTCTAAATCGCACTATTAATGAACTAACTTTCTGTTGAAAAAAATGCTTTAGGTTTTGCTTAAAAAAAAGCACTCAGTTTTCTAACTTGCACCTGCATTTTTTAAGGTGAAATGTAAATTAGTAATAACCTCTTAAACCCTTGATTACAAAATGAAAGAAACAGTTAAAGAAGCAAAAGAAGTAAACAACATTACTTCAGAATTTGATGGTCAAAATGACCAAAACCAAAATACTAAAATGAAGACTTACACTTACCAAGAAGCTTTGGCTGATGCAACTTCTTATTTTAAAGGAGATGAACTTGCAGCGAATGTGTGGATTAATAAATATGCACTGAAAGATTCAGCAGGAAATATTTATGAGAGTAATCCTGACCAAATGCACAGAAGACTTGCAAAAGAAATTGCAAGAATTGAAACTAAGTACCCAAATTCATACTCTGAAAATGAAATTTATGAGGTTTTAAAAGATTTCAAATACATTGTTCCTCAAGGTGGGCCAATGACTGGAATTGGGAATAATTTTCAAATTGCTTCACTTTCTAACTGTTTTGTGATTGGCAATGATGGAAGTTCTGATTCTTATGGTGGGGTTATGAAAATTGATGAAGAGCAAGTTCAGTTAATGAAACGTAGAGGTGGTGTTGGGCACGACTTATCACATATTCGTCCAAAAGGAAGTCCGGTAATGAATAGCGCTTTAACTTCAACAGGAATTGTTCCATTCATGGAAAGATATTCTAACTCTACCAGAGAGGTTGCACAAGATGGAAGAAGAGGTGCTTTAATGCTTTCTGTGTCAATAAAACATCCTGATGCTGAGCAATTCATTGATGCAAAAATGGATGGAACCAAAGTAACAGGAGCAAATGTTTCAGTAAAAATTGACCATGATTTTATGAAAGCTGTAAAATCTGGTGAGGAATATAAACAACAATATCCTATCAACTCTGACAATCCATCTTTTGAGCAAAAAATAGATGCTAAAAAATTATGGGACAAAATCATACATAACGCATGGAAGTCTGCTGAGCCGGGTATTTTATTTTGGGACACTATTATTAATGAGTCTATTCCTGATTGTTATGCTGACTTAGGATTCAAAACGGTTTCTACTAACCCTTGTGGAGAGATTCCATTATGCCCTTATGATAGCTGTCGTTTATTAGCTGTTAATTTATATAGCTACGTTGAAAATCCGTTTACTGAAAATGCAACTTTCAACTATGAAAAATTCCACAAGCATTCTATGATGGCTCAAAGAATTATGGATGATATTGTTGATTTGGAATTAGAAAAAGTAAATAAAATCATTGAAAAAATTGAAGCTGATCCTGAAAACTTAGATATTAAGAGAACTGAGTTAACTCTTTGGAAAAAAATTAAAACCAAATCCATTCAAGGAAGAAGAACCGGAGTAGGAATTACAGCAGAAGGAGACATGTTAGCCGCTTTAGGACTAAAATATGGAACGAAAGACGCAACTAGTTTTTCAACTGATATTCATAAAAAATTAGCATTATCAGCTTATCGTTCTTCTGTTGATATGGCAAAAGACAGAGGTGCATTTCCTATCTACGATTCAATGAGAGAGGAAAAAAATCCAATGATTACAAGAATTAAAGAAGCTGATGAGCAACTTTATACTGATATGGTGAAATATGGAAGAAGAAACATTGCTCTTCTAACTATCGCACCAACAGGGACTACTAGTTTAATGACTCAAACCTCTTCCGGTATTGAACCTGTATTTATGGTTTCTTACAAAAGAAGAAGAAAAGTAAATCCAAATGATAAAAGTGTAAAAATTGATTTTGTTGATGAGGTCGGAGATTCTTGGGAAGAGTTCCATGTTTTCCACCATAAATTTGTAGATTGGTTAGAAGTAAATGGTTATGACAAAAATGAAGTTGCAACCATGAATGAAGAAGAACTAAACAAAATCATTGCTAAATCTCCTTACCATGGAGCAACTGCAAACGATGTTGATTGGGTAGAAAAAGTTCGCTTACAAGGTGCTGTTCAAAAATGGGTTGACCACTCTATTAGTGTTACTGTAAATGTTCCAAATGAATGTCCGGAAGAATTAGTAAGTGATATTTATTTAACTGGATGGGAAAGTGGATGCAAAGGAATTACAGTTTATAGAGACGGATCTAGAAGTGGAGTATTAATTTCTAATGATGATAAAAAAGAAAAAGAAATCATTGATAAGTTTTTAGAAACCAACGCTCCGAAACGTCCAGAAAAACTAGAAGCAGAAATTATCCAATTCAACAATGAAAGTGAAAAATGGATTGCTGTTGTTGGATTATTAGATGGTCGTCCTTATGAAATTTTTACCGGTGCCGCCAAAGAATCGTTTGCTATCTTATCTCACGTAACTAAAGGTTGGGTAATTAAAACTAAAACAGAAGACGGAAAAACAAGATACGATTTCCAATACGAAGACAGCCATGGCTACAAAACTACTATTGAAGGATTGTCTCGTACCTTCAATGAAGAGTATTGGAATTATGCTAAATTAATTTCTGGAGTACTTCGTCATGGTATGCCATTAAGTTTTGTTGTAGATATGGTACAAGATTTACACTTAAACGATGAAACTTTAAACACCTGGAAAAAAGGTGTGGTAAGAGCTTTAAAAAAGTTTATTCCTGATGGAACCAAACCGGCTGAAAATACTTGTCCAAACTGTAACGAACCTTCGTTAGTTTATGAAGAAGGATGCCTAAACTGTAAAAGTTGTGGTCATTCTAAATGTGGATAATATGATTTTATTATAGTGAGTGTTTAAAAACAAGTCTTACCATTTTGTAAGGCTTGTTTTTTTTTTACAAAGAAGCAAAATTGGGAACAGTAACTGAAGGCGATTAATAATTAGAAGGAGTGTAGTCTAACACTTCCAAATCTTTAATACTGTTTGTTAAATAAGTTTTACCTTCACTTAAAACGTATATATCATCACTAATTTCAATTATATGATTGTATAGATGGTCTGTTATTATAATTCCTTTCCTTTTTTTTTCCCTTGTAATTAACTCCTTTATTGTATGAAGATGTATAGGCATAATATGAGAAAAAGGTTCATCCAACATGCAAAATTTAGTCTGAGAGGTCAATATTGAGTAAATTTCTATAATTCGTCTTTCTCCTCCCGATAAATTACTCAATCTAGATTTGTATAAGTTTTTAAGTTCAGGAAAATATAAAGTAAAATCAATAAAATCTAACTCAAAATCTTTAAATACTCTTTTAACTGACAAGGAATTAGGAATGAATTTAGTTTGAGGTAAATATCTTAGATCTTTTGGAGAACGATATGAATCCAACAAAGAGACTCCATTAATTCGTACGGATTTATCATTTGGTACTAGCTCTCCAAATAATATCTTCAACAAACATGACTTTCCAGTTCCATTTCGCCCCAATAATCCAGTTATTTTCCCGGTCTCACATTTTAAATAAACATTTTGCAAAACTCTTTTAGCACCAAATTCAAGGAAAACACTATCAACTTCAAGTCTATTTATCATCTAAAATTTAAAATTAATATCATCAATATAAAAAAAACAAATACATCTAATATAATAGTTGAAATCCACATTTTTCTTTTAGACAAGCCTAGATTTTTGTGATAATAGTAATATTCCTTTCTAAAATTATTGATATAATAAAAAATTAAAAACTCAGTAACCATTTTAAACCAAAACAACACAACAACTGTGCTTATTCCCCATGTATACAAAATACTTAGGCAAGAAAAAGTAATCAGAAAACTGAAAAATGCAAATGATCTATAAAATGTAAACAATAACCTCAATGTTCTCATATTTTTTATTGTATAATAGTGAATATATGAAATAACATGTGTTATACGCCCCCTATCTTCTGATTTCAAATATAAGACTTCCTAAGAGAAGTGGCCACACAAAGCATATCAGTAAAAAAATTGTTAAAAATGAAATATAATGGCTTTAAAAATTCAGAATCACATAAATATAAATACCATTTATACAATCAATTAAGTCTATTGAAACCAAGCAGGGTGATTCAGAACTTAAAAAACCGAAAAAGAAAAAAAATTTAGGTTTATAAGGTGAGGGTTTAACTATAAACAATATCTACATTTATCAATACTATATCAACTTTATTTACTTTATTAAATTTTATTAAATTCTTTTCCACCTCATACATAGCTTCTAATGACAATTTCCATAATATTGAGGTCCAAAAAATTATTATAACATCGTTTTTATTTGTATTAATTTCAGGATAAATATGTTTTAAAGCTGTTAAACTTACCGTATTAGAATCTAATAATAGAGCTGATTTTGGAGGATAAGTATCAAAACGATTATCAGTATCCCAATCTATTCCAGTAAGAGACATTCTAGCCCTGCAGCTTATGTGAAAAGAAGTTAAGCTATCATAATCAAAATAGAAAATTTTAATAGATTGTTTTAAACTTTTTTTATCCTCTTTAGTTCTCCCTAAACTGATAATATTTTCATGTTGTGATGAGTCAGAAATTATGTTTGATGCATGATTAACAAAAGGTTGTATCGTTTCTATAAAGTTATTATATTCCTCATGATTATATGGTTTGTCTCTTATATCATATAATTTATCCATCAATTTCTCACAACTTGTAAGTAAACAACAAAAAAATATTAGAATTAACTTATTCATACCACAAACAATTACCCCTTGGAAATTAGTCTATTATAAAATGTTACAGCAAGGAGTTTACTCTTGCTGTAACATTTTTATTATTGACCAACAATATCAATTGCAACTACAGTATAACCATTCTTTTGATTACTATAATTTGCCTTATAAACACCTTTTTTTAATATTAGACCCTCTTTCACAAAAACATCTTCCCCTATAGGTAGATATCCATCAGATGTAAGACCATTACCAACTATAGGTAATGGCAATACTACAACTCCTCTAGTTTGATATTTATATAAAAAATCACCTTGCTCATCAAGAACAGCAGCACATACTCCATAAAAATATTTACAATCTCCCCAAAACCAATTCCTTCCTGGAAGTACTTTCAATGTCTCATTAGGTTCAATTATAACACTTCCTTGATTAATATCATAAACTTCGGACACAAATTTTGTATTATCTGTTACAGGATTTTGCTTGAAAAAATTAATTTCGCCTTGACTTGATGCTTTAGCCTTAAACTGACTAAAACTCATTCTGTACTCAGCTCTTAAAAAAGCAAAAATATTGACATTCAAGCCAGTTTTAATAATTTTTCCAGTAATTGCTGTTGGGTTACTAGTAAAATCTAGCTGAACATCTTCATTACTAATTAATAAATCTTTTTCGAAAAGCGATGTTTTGTAGACATTATTTGTTGTTAAATCAGTAACAGAAGCAATATATTTGTTTCCAATTTTTACAATTCCATTTACTTTTGCATCATGCAACTCTTGAGCAATACTAATACCACACATAATTACACTTAATAACAGAGTTCCTAATAATTTCTTTTTCATTTTATAAAAGTTTAAATAATACCTACTCTGGTTTATTTATTAACTTTGCAAAAGTATTTTCGGCATCCTACTGATGCAAAGGTGCGTAAGTAATTAGGTCTGCAAACAGAATTAATTACGACTTTAAAGGGGAGTGTTGCAGCACTCCCTTTTTATTTTGCTAATATAGCAACCACTTTAAAACTTTTAGTTTTAAATTTGAAAACTTTTTAATTGGTCACATTTTTTTATCCAACGGTTATTATATTGGATTTATTGGTCGAAAAATTATCTTCATTATGAAAATATCTACTCATCAAAAAATAAAAAACATTAGAAAAATCAGAAGATATACTCAAGAATTTATGGCTAATAAAATGCACATAAGCCAAATGGCTTATTCTAAAATTGAACGAGGAGAGACTCAGCTGAATTGGAATAAATTAAATGTTATTGCAGATATTTTAAGTATAAATATTTGGGAATTAATTGACACCACAAGAAATACTACTGAAATAGCGAAAGAAAATAACTACACAAACAACATTGAATTGCTTACTAATCTAACCAATCAATATGAAATAAAAATAAAGCACCTACAAGAGGAAGTAAAAAAACTAAAACTAGAAATCTCTACCCTTCAACACAAAAAATAGCATATTATAAGGAAGCAAAATTGGGAACAGTAACAGAAGGAGATTTATACCCTGAAGGACCTACTATTTCACCATTAAAAAACACCGTATTGTTTTTAGAAGATAAATTAATAAAATATTGATGAGCTTGAAGTTTTGAAAATTTATCTTGGACAATTTTACCTATGTATCTACCTTGATAAAAAACCAACAATTCTTGATGACCTTCTGTCGCTGGAATTTCATTGATTTTCTTCCCCTTTTCAAAAACTGTTAATTCATTTATTCCACTTACCCATTCAATTTTTAAGTCATTTCTATTTACTGTAGGTGATAAATTTACATTTAACGTATTTCCATAAACCAAATATTGCAACTTGGTAATTATGTTATCCCCCTTATTTAAACTAGGATGAAGAACAATAATTCCTGTTACCAATAATACAGTTAATATGTTTTTGAAATAATTCATTTATCTGAGAATCAACAAATATAACACGATTGAGAAGTAAAAAAGGTTGGTTTATATTATCCTTTTTTTAAGAAAATATATTTTAAGCCCAAATTAAACTCTACAGAGAAGTTTCTGGCAGAATTAAAACTACTTGTTGATGTAGCAGTATTGAAAACCCCTTGTTGGTATCTAATCCCTGGAGTTATTACTAATTCTTTGGTAATATATCTGTCTTGTTCAAGTCCTAAAACGATACCTAAATCTAAATTCTTGAAGTTTTGAGTTTGATCAAATTTAACTCCATTTATTTTTGAATGAGCGCCATTTAAAATTCCCACATAAACTCCTCCAATAAAATTAGTAGAGTATTTCTTATTATCAAAAGTAGATTTATTGTTCATCTTTTTGGCAACTACACTCATGGTTGTATAATTCAAATTCAATTCCTCAGTAAAAGTTTGTCCTTCTAATTTATAATCATACTTATATCCCATAGATGAATAAACATTTAAATTACTTTCTATATTTAATTTGTCAGACATAATTAATCCAACCGTTGCACCAAAAGAACTTCCAAAATCTAATAATTGTTTTCTGTTGTAATTTGAAAATTGACTATCCTCTTTAACAGAGGTAAGTACAAATTGTTTTTTCAATCCGGTATTTAACCCAAAATAAAAACGGCGAGCATACATACCAAATACAAAATGTGAGGAAAATCGTTTATTATTGAATACAATTTTATTGTGCTCTTTTTTCACTAAAAACTCTTTTGCTTCCAATGTTTTTACATTTAATTCTCTTCTGTTTTTTTCTTGGAAATGAATGTCATTGGTTTCAATCTCATCACTAAAATTAGAAGCTTTTATACTTCTTACTTTTCCAAAAAGTCCTTTTTGAGTAGAAGCATATAGAATATTGTCATTATGATTTTCAATTTCTCTTTTCTTAACTTCTTCTTTTACGCTACTTAAACCACCAGAATTGGATAAATCAATTACATTTTCTTCATTATCTAATAATGTTTGTGCAACAGGCACATGCTCTTTATCCTCAACTTTATTTTTTTCTGCATTTACTAAAAAACTGTTGTCATTTAATGGGTGATTTGTTTTGTTTTCAAGTTTCTGCTCTTCATTTAAAGTTATTTTATCAGCATTTACATCAACATAAGTATTATAGGTGTAATAACTTCCCCACAACAACAGCACAACCGCTGTGGCTTCTATTGCAAAATTTCTCCACCAAATAAAACGCTCATAACGATTTAAAGAAACTAATAATTTATCCCAAACATTACTAACATCAAGCCTAGCTGATAATTTATTCCAAACCGCTTTATCAGGCATCGATTCATACTTCTCTAATTCTTTCAAGTACCATGAATCCACATTCTCTTCCGTTACTCCAATATTCCCTTCATCCAATTGATTAGAAATAGATTTCCAAGCATTAGATTCTGGAGTTACCTCATAACCGGACAACTCATCTCTATACCAATCTTCTATGTTGTTCTTATCCGTCATTTTACATAATACTTATTCACCAACTCTTGCAACACACTTTTAGCTTTAGATAATTGAGATTTGGAAGTTCCTGAACTAATATTTAGAATATCTGCAATTTCTCTATGTTTATATCCTTCTACCACATATAAATTAAATACCGTTCTTGCCCCAATCGGAAGCATATTAATTAGTTGTGACAAATCTCCGGTCTTAAAACTCTCTGAAACATCATCATAGGAACCCCCTAAATATTCAGCCTCCTGAAAATCTACATTGGTAATTCTATTGGTTTTTCTAAAATGGTCGATGGCTGTATTTACTATTATTCTACGAACCCATGCAAACAAACTCCAATCTTCATTGTACTGGTCAAACTTTTTAAACACTTTAAAAAACCCATCATGCAATATATCCTGAGCCAACTCTCTATCTTTTGTATAGGTTAAACAAACCCCATACATCTTAGAAGCAAACATATTGTACAAAGCCTCTTGGTGCTTTCTACTTCCTTTTCTACATCCTTCTATGATTTCTGTTAGTTCCAAAAAAGATTGATTTTTAATGCATTACAAAACTAATACGACCAAATATACAAAAAGGTTGTCTTCTTCTAAAAAGTATGTTTTTTACACAGTTAAAATAATTATTTGTAAGAGAAAAAAAGTGTTAATATATTTTTAAAAAAAACAAAAACTTAGCCTTTAAAATTTACCCTTCTTTCTAACTTTGCACTTCTTAAAAACAGAACAATGATTGTATTCTTTAAAACAAATTCCAACAAAATAATTGCTGTACAATTTAAGGGAGAAATGATTTCTGCCGACTTACCTAAGCTACAGTGGTTACTTGCCGGAGAAAAAATTGGACAAACTCATATTGAAGGTTTTTTTGTAGGACCAAGAAAAGAAATGGTTTCTCCATGGAGTACCAATGCTGTTGAAATTACCCAAAATATGGGGATTGACAACATCGTAAGAATTGAAGAATACAAAATAGAAAAATCAGGAAATGCATCTTTCGACCCTATGTTGGAAATGATGTACACCCAATTAAATCAAGATTTATTTACCATTGATATTCAACCTGAAGCCGTTCAATACATTGATAACATTAAAGAATATAACGAAAAAGAAGGGTTGGCTTTAAATGATGATGAAATTGAATACCTTGAAAAGGTATCTGAAAAAGCAGGAAGAAAATTAACCGACAGTGAAGTTTTTGGATTTTCTCAAGTAAATTCAGAACACTGCCGACATAAAATATTTAATGGCACTTTTGTCATCGATGGCAATGAAAAACAGGCTTCTTTATTTAGTTTGATTAGAAAAACATCTGAACAAAATCCCAACACTATTGTTTCTGCATACAAAGACAATGTAAGTTTTGTAAAAGGACCAAAAGCAATGCAATTTGCTCCTAAAACACAAAACAAAGCTGACTTTTTTGAAACAAAAGATATTGATACCGTTCTTTCACTTAAAGCAGAAACTCACAATTTCCCAACCACTGTTGAGCCATTTAATGGAGCAGCTACTGGTTCTGGAGGAGAAATACGTGACCGATTAGCCGGAGGACAAGGAAGTGTACCAATGGCAGGAACAGCAGTTTACATGACTGCTTACCCAAGATTAGATAAAGACAGAAAGTGGGAAAATGGAATGGATGAACGTCCATGGTTGTACCAATCGCCCATTGATATTTTAATAAAAGCTTCCAATGGAGCTTCAGATTTTGGAAATAAATTCGGACAACCTTTAATCAATGGTTCTGTATTAACCTTTGAACACACTGAATTAGGTAAGAAATTTGGGTTTGACAAAGTGATTATGCTTGCAGGTGGAATTGGTTACGGAAAATTAGAAGACGCTCAAAAACATACTCCAGAAAAGGGAGACAAAATTGTAGTTTTAGGGGGAGATAATTATAGAATTGGAATGGGTGGAAGTGCTGTTTCTTCTGTTGCTACAGGAGAATTTAGTAATGCCATTGAATTAAATGCCATTCAACGATCTAATCCTGAAATGCAAAAAAGAGCATCCAATGCTATTCGTGCATTTGTAGAATCTACTAATAACCCAATTATTTCGATTCATGACCATGGTGCGGGTGGACACTTAAATTGTCTATCAGAATTAGTTGAAGAGACAGGTGGAACCATTAATTTAAGAAAATTACCAGTTGGTGACCCTACTCTATCTGCTAAAGAAATTATCGGAAATGAGTCTCAAGAAAGAATGGGATTAGTCATTAAATCAGAAGACATTCCATTATTGGAAGAAATATGTAAACGTGAACGTTCACCAATGTATGTGGTGGGAGAAATAACCGGAGACCATCAATTTAAATTTGAAGACCAAGAAACAGGACAAAACCCTATTGACCTTCAAATTGAAGACATGTTTGGAAAACCTCCAAAAACAATCATTACTGATAAAACAGTAAAAACGAAGTTCAAAGAAATTGATTACGATACTGATAAAATCTCCACTTATGTTAAACAGGTTTTACAATTAGAATCCGTAGCTTGTAAAGATTGGTTAACCAACAAAGTAGACCGTTCGGTAACCGGAAAAGTGGCAAAACAACAAACTGCCGGTGAATTACAATTACCTTTAAATAATTTAGGTGCAGTTGCGCTAGATTTTAAAGGAACTTCAGGAATTGCAACTGCTTTAGGTCACGCTCCTGTTCCTGCACTTATTAACCCAACTTGTGGTAGCAAATTGGCCATTGCCGAAGCTTTAACCAATATTGTTTGGGCACCGTTAAAAGATGGTTTAAAATCAGTTTCTTTAAGTGCAAATTGGATGTGGCCTTGTAAAAATGAAGGTGAAGATGCAAGGTTGTACGAGGCTGTTCAAGCAGTAAGTGATTTTGCCTGTGATTTAGGAATCAACATTCCAACAGGGAAAGATTCATTATCGATGGTTCAAAAATACAAAGACGATAAAGTTTACGCTCCCGGAACCGTTATCATTACTGCATCAGCAGAAGTGAGTGATGTTAGAAGAATTGTGGAACCGGTGATGATGAACAATGAAAATAGCACCTTGATTTATGTCGATTTTTCAAATGAAAAATTCAACCTAGGAGGCTCTTCTTTTGCTCAAATATTAAATCAAATTGGAGAAAAAACACCAACTGTAAACGACAATAACTATTTCGCAAGAGCATTCAATGGAGTGCAACACTTAATCAATCAAAATTTTGTATTGGCAGGGCACGATGTTTCTTCTGGTGGAATTATCACTACCTTATTAGAAATGAATTTTGCCAATACCAAAGGAGGTATGAACATCAACTTCACTTCTTTTGATGAACACGAATTAGTTAAAATATTATTCAGCGAGATACCCGGAGTTGTTTTACAAGTAACCGATGGTAACAAAGCAGTTTCAGAATTAGGTAAAAAAGGAGTAAATGCTCACATTATAGGTCAACCATCTACGGATAGAAAATTAAACATCAAACACCACGGTGCTGCATTAAGTTTTGATATTGATGAAATGAGAGAACTTTGGTATAAAACCTCTTATTTATTAGATAGCAAACAAACCAAACCTGAACTAGCGAAGCAACGTTTCGAGACCTTTTCTAAAAATAAAATAGAGTTTAAATTCAATGCTTCATTTACCGGAAAACTAGCTGATTATGCTGTTGAGCATGGAAGAAAAAATTCGACCGGAATTAAAGCTGCCATTATTCGTGAAAAAGGAGTAAATGGAGATAGAGAAATGGCTTACTCACTTTTCTTAGCTGGTTTTGATGTGAAAGATGTTCACATGACCGATTTAATTTCCGGAAAGGAAGATTTAAGTGATGTAAACATGATTGTATTTGTGGGTGGCTTCTCTAATTCTGATGTATTAGGTTCTGCCAAAGGATGGGCAGGTGCATTTTTATACAATCCAAAAGCTAAAGAGGCTTTAGACAATTTCTACCAACGTGAAGACACCTTAAGTTTAGGTGTTTGTAACGGGTGCCAGTTAATGATGGAGCTTGGTTTAGTGGCTTCAAAAGGACAAACACAACCTATGGCGCACAACCAAAGCGGCAAGTTCGAATCTACTTATTTAACTGTTGACATTCCTCAAAATGAATCTATCATGTTGAAATCGTTAGCAGGAAATAAATTAGGAATTTGGGTAGCACACGGAGAAGGAAGATTCTTATTTGAAGGTTCAGAAAACGAATACAACATTATCATGAAATATGCTGACAGTAGTTATCCTGCCAACCCAAATGGCTCGGAGTACAATACTGCCGGTATTTGTTCAAATGATGGCCGTCACTTAGCGATGATGCCTCACTTGGAAAGAACCATTTTCCCTTGGCAAACCGGTTTTTATGATGCTGCTAGAAAAAATGATGATGTAACACCTTGGTTTGAAGCATTTGTAAATGCCAGAAAGTGGGTGGAGAATTGCCCCTCTTAATCTCCCCAAAGGGGAGAAAAAAAGTCTCTTCATGACAGAAGATTTAGGTGGCTTTCTTAATGTCATTCTGAACGAAGTTTTGTAGAAAGTTTACTTTCATAACAAAACAAGATGAAGAATCTATTTTTTGATGCAGTAAAAAGAAAGTCTGAAATTTATTACCTTATTCTGAATAAGTTCTACTAAACTCTCGTTTCCTTAACCAATTCTTCTAAAGTAACTTCTAAAACTTCACAAACTTTTAGAAGTGTTTTTATTGTAGGGTTTGTTTCACCTTTTTCAATTCTGGCTAAATTAGACTGTTCCATCATTAAATTTTTAGCCATACGATATTGAGTAATTCCTTTCTCTGCTCTAATTTTAGCAATTCTATTTCCAAGAAAAATTAAATATTTAGCAGAATCTATTACCACAATTTATTGTTTTAAACAAAAATCGTAGTTCCATATATGATTATTAGTGTCATTATTTATTAGTAGTTTTTTATGATTATTATTTTATATATTTGAAAATAATATTTTAAACTATTTCATTATGAATACTATTAAATCAATTTCATACTTAATATTAATTATTAGCATTGCTTTATTCAGTTGTACAAAAGAGGGAAAGCAAGGAGAAACAGGTCCTGCAGGAGTAAATGGAAATGCTAATGTAAAATCAGAAACTTTTACAATTTTTCCTTCTAATTGGCAAACAAGTGGGAATACAATTTATGTAAATAGAACTACATCTTTAATCACAACAAATATAGCTAATTCTGGTGCTGTATTACTATACATACAATCTACCAACTCAACTGCTTGGCAAGCTTTACCTTATACATTTCCAGGTACAAATCAAATTTATAGATACTGGCATAGTGATGGGGAGTTACAAATTCAAGTATATGATAGTCAAAGTACACCTTATATTACTAGTAACAGAAATTTCAAATTAGTGACAATATCTTCAACAGCTAAAGTAGCAAACCCAAATATTGATTATAACAATTACTATGAAGTAAAAGGTGCTTTTAATTTAAAAAGATTAAACTATTCCTATGATAATTAAAAAGGTCATCTATATAGATGACCTTTTTTATTTCAATTCTTGCCAACTAATTAAAAAATATTACTTTTGCAACCGGGTGTGTGAATTGTCCGCAAAACAGAATCTTTTAGATTCGTTAGTTTTGCGAGGATCTCGAAATTTAGAAATTAAAATTTGCAATTTTCGGGATGAACACAAAAGCAATGCGGGTGTGGTGAAATTGGTAGACACGCTAGACTTAGGATCTAGTGCTTCACGGCATGGGGTTCGAGTCCCTTCACCGCACAACGAGGTTGAATGGATCCGAAGTCGAAAGTCTCTCACCCGTAAAAAACCAAAAAGGTATAAGGTGTTTGCCTTGTACCTTTTTTTAAATTAAACATTTCCGCATTTATTGCGGAATCTTTGAATAAATGAAAAAGATGCCGGAATATGTCCGGCAATAAATTAAAACAAATGAACATTACTCAAGAAAAAATTGACGATTTAAACGCAGTAATCAAAGTTGAATTAAAAGAAGCTGATTACAAAGAAAAAGTTGACAACGTATTAAGAGACTATAGAAAAAAAGCTTCTCTTCCTGGTTTTAGAAAGGGACACGTTCCGATGGGAATGGTAAAGAAAATGGTTGGAGTAAATGCAATGGTAGATGAAATCAATAAAATTTTATCTGACTCATTAAACGAATACCTAAGCAACGAAAAATTAGATGTTTTAGGTAATCCTCTTCCAAAATTAGAAGACCAACAAAAAATTGATTGGGAAAATCAAACTGATTTTGAATTTAGATACGACGTTGGTTTAGCTCCTCAATTTGATTTAAAACTAAGCGATAAATACAAATTTGAGTACTATAAAATTAAAGTAGATAAAAAAGACCTTGACAAACAAGTTCAAGACATTTGCAAACGTTACGGAAAAATGAGTAACCCAGAAGTTTCTGAAGCAAATGATATGTTGTACGGGCAATTTGTGGAGCTTGATGGAAAAGAAATTAAAGCAGGCGGAATCATGCATTCTTCTATTATAGTGATTGAATCGGTAACCGATAAAAAACTAAAAGAAGAATTAACCGGAAAACAAAGTGGCGACCAAATTGATTTAGATGTAAAGAAAATTTCTGAGCACGAAGCTGACCAAGCTGCTGCTATTGGTGTTAAAGTGGTCGAATTAAAAGGCATTAAATCTAAATTTAGATTTACCATTGAAAAAATCAACAGAATTGAGCCCGCAGAAATGAACCAAGAATTGTTTGACAAAGTTTTTGGTCCTAACCAGGTTACTTCTGAAGCTGAATTCAGAACTAAATTAGAAGAACAAATGTCTCAAGGTTTGGTAACTGAAAGTGAGAGAAAATTAAAAGCTGACATCCAAACTGAATTATTAGACAAGTTAAAACTTAACTTACCAGATGCTTTCTTAAAAAGATGGATTGCTGCTTCGAACGAAAAACCTATTTCTCCTGAGCAAATTGAAAATGAATATGACCAGTATGCTAAAGGTTTAAAATGGCAGTTGATTGAAAACAAAGTTATTCAAGACAACGATATAAAAGTAAACCACGAAGAAGTAGTTGAGAAAACCAAAGACTTGCTAAAACAACAAATGGCAAGTATGGGATTGCCTACCGACAATGAAGACGAATTAGGTGAAACTGCTAACCGTGTTTTACAAAACCAAGATGAAGCTCGTAACATTTATATGATGATGTACGATGAAAAACTAATGGGCTTATACAAAAGCATCTTTAAGTTAAAAGAAAAAGAAGTTAGCTACGAAGAGTTTATTAAAATTGTAAGTAAATAATTATTCAAATCCCGCCAAGTTGCGGGATTTTTTTTATACCCATGATTACACCTAACCAATTTTGGCTTTTAATGTTAGCCGATGTTATCCTTGCCATTGCAATTGCCAAATACCAACAAAAAAATGGCTACAAATTCTTGAATACTTTTATAGGTAGCCTCATTGGTTTAATAGGCTTGAGTTTACTCATTGCAAAAATGATACATGAGTTTTAAAAACCACTGAAAGAAAAACACCTGCGCAGGTTTTTAGGTTATATCATGTGGAGTAATTTCGTTAATTTAGAATAATGAAAAAACTGCTTCTAATATTATTTGTTGGTGTAGCTCAAGTTGGGTTTAGTCAGGATACAATTATCAGAACAGATGCATTAAGTACAGGTGTCACCATAGTTTCAGATGACAATTTGGACTTAACGAAAGATAAAATGCAAGATGACTATTGGAATCTATCAGAACAACTTTTCAATTTTTTAATCTATGATAAATCTCCAACTGACGTCTCAACCTATAAAATTAGTTCAAGTTATTTTCAGGAAAATCTAAATATGTCCTCAGACTATTTTTTAGACACTGGACCATATGAGATAATTCAGTATAATATTAGAATTAAACCCAGTCAACATAATAAATACCTAGCTAATGCTAAAATATTAAATTACAATTGGGATACTTTTAATTGTGGAGAAATAACAGAAAGGATAATGCATCCTAAAGAAATAGATGAGCATGAGAAAAAAATCGAATTTATCCTTCTAAATGGAAATAAATCAAACCGTAAAAAGACAGAATTATACCTTGTTAAATTCAGAGGGTCTGAATTTGAAATGAACATCAAATGTACAAAGTCGTTTAGTCTGTATAGTAAACCTCTGAGGAATGAACTATTTATTGTTAGAGTAATGAAGAAAATAAATTACTACAGTAAAGAATATGGATGCGTTGAAATAGTAGCAGTAAATTAATGAAAAACCTAATCCTCATATTGTTTGTTGGTGTTGTAGTTACAGCATGCTCTTACAAAGAAGTAATCCCAATAGAGGATTTAATTAATATTAAAAGTATTAATAAGGTTGAAATGCATAATAATTCGGGTGACTTCGAACTATCTAATGAGCAAATTGTAGAATTTAGAGAAGACTTAGAACTTCTCAAACATATTCCAAACGAATCTGTTAAGGTTGGTGGAATTATGATGAAAATCTATGGGGAAAAAGAACAATATATAATTACTGGCAATACAAATGGGACGTACGTAGAGATAGATGTAGTTAATGTTAATTCCGATTTTTCCGATACCTACACTTTTAAATGTAGTGGAATTAATTTTGACAACTATAAACCTGAATAAAACAACCCCCACCCCACACTCCCCTAATTCCATTCTAGGTTGTAGTAATCTTAAAAATAATTATCCAAAAACAACCTATCATTTCATTAGTGGAGTGTTATTTTTGTAATTTGGAAAGATGAAGATAAAATACAATTTTTCTGCTAAAATATGGAAATATGACACTCCTAATGGTTGGTATTTTGTTTCATTACCTATTCCCATCTCAAAGGAAATAAGAGAAAATCTTAAATGGCAAGAAGAAGGCTGGGGCAGAATGAAAACAAAAGCAGAGGTTGGTGATATAATTTGGGAAACAGCGATATGGTTTGACACTAAATTAAATACTTATATACTACCCATTAAAGCTGAAGTAAGAAAAAAAGCTATCCTAAATTCCAATCAAAATATTGAAGTGAGTATTTGGGTTTAAAACAGTTAAGAATTGTCCCCAATTCTGTACCTTCGTGAAAAATAAAAACCATAAAATCGATAAAAAGAAAAGACCCTAGAAGAAAATCTAAGGTCTTTTTGTACCCGAGGCCGGAGTCGAACCGGCACTCCAGTGGAACACGAGTTTGAGTCGTGCGCGTCTACCAATTCCGCCACTCGGGCATAAATTTTAGTTTTTCGACCGGTGGTGGAGTTTATCCTGAACCTGCTGAAGGACCACTCGGGCAATAATTCTAAAAATTGGACTGCGAAAATATTCATTCCTTTCCAAAGAATAAAATGTTTCATCAAATATTTAAAGGTATTAGCTCAAAAAATTACTGCTACAATTCTTAACTTAGTAGTAAATTGGGAAAGGCAAAATTATTTGCAATAGTTTTTACTATTTATTTGGCTTAGTATTAATAAATTAATAAATTTGCAGCCCTTAAAACATCAAGGATAAAAAATGTACGAACCAAAGGTCAAATTATTTTCAGGGAGAGCATCCAAAGATTTAGCAGAAAAAATTGCTAAAAGCTATGGTATTCCTTTAGGTAATGTTATCATCAATACTTTTAGCGATGGTGAGTTCCAGCCTTCTTTCGAGGAGTCGGTTCGTGGTGCAGATGTTTTTATTATTCAATCTACTTTTCCACCATCTGATAATTTAATGGAATTATTAATGATGGTTGATGCTGCAAAAAGAGCATCGGCAAGAAGAATTGTAGCCATTATCCCTTACTTTGGTTTGGCTCGTCAAGATAGAAAAGACAAACCAAGAGTTCCGATAGGAGCTAAATTAGCAGCTAACATGTTGGCTGCAGCAGGTGTTACCAGAGTAATGACGATGGATTTACACGCCGACCAAATTCAAGGATTTTTTGAAGTTCCTGTTGACCACATTTTTGGTTCAACCATTTTTATCCCTTACATTAAGCAACTTAATTTACCTAACTTAACCATGGCTTCGCCTGATATGGGTGGTACCAAAAGAGCCAACGCTTATGCAAAATTTTTAGAGGCTGAAGTAGCTGTTTGTTATAAGCAAAGAAAAAAAGCCAATGTAATTGAAGATATGTTTTTAATTGGTGAAGTAGCCGGAAGAGATGTTATCATTGTTGATGACATGGTTGATACTGCTGGAACTTTAACCAAAGCTGCTGATATTATGATGGATAATGGTGCAACCAGTGTAAGAGCTATTGCCAGCCACGCCATTTTATCAGGTAAAGCTTACGAACGCATCGAAAATTCAAAATTGACTGAACTAATCGTTACTGATACTATTCCATTGTCGCAACAAAGCGATAAAATCAAAGTACTTTCGGTAGCTGAATTGTTCTCAGATATTATCAACAAAGTATTCAATCACGAATCTATAAGCAACACATTTATTTGTTAATTAAAACACTATTATAATGAAATCGGTAGCATTAAAAGGAAATAAAAGAGCAGACAGAGGGTCTTCAGATGCTAAATCTTTAAGAAAAGAAGAAAAAATTCCTGCAGTATTGTATGGAGGTAAAGACAATGTACATTTTACCGTAAACCAAATTCAATTCGAAAAAATTATCAATTCACCAAATGTATATTTTGTTGATCTTGATATTGAAGGGTCAAAACACAGAGCAATTGTAAAAGATGTTCAATTTCACCCTGTAACTGATAAAGTATTACACATTGACTTTTTAGAAGCAATAGAAGGACAAGCAATTACTGTAAGTTTACCAATTAAAATTACTGGTACTTCAAAAGGAGTATTAGCGGGTGGTAAATTAAGAACCGTAACCAGAAGATTAAAAGTAAGAGGTTTGGCTGAAGCTTTACCGGATTTTATTACTGTTGACATTACTCCTTTAAAAATTGGACAATCAATTAAAGTTGCTGATTTAGCTAGTGATGGTTTAACTTTCTTAGATGCTGCAAACGCTGTAGTTGTTGCTATTAAAATGTCTAGAGCTGCAATGTCTGCTAGTTCTGGTGACGAAGATGAAGAAGAAGGAGAAGCAACTGAAGCTGCTGCTGAAGAAACTGCTGAAGCTTCTGCAGAATAAGATAAATTATGAAGTATTTAATTGTAGGATTGGGCAACATTGGCTCTGAATACGAAAATACTCGACATAATATAGGTTTTAAGATATTGGATGCACTGGCTAGTGCATCCAATGTTTTTTTTGAGCCTAATAAATTAGGCTCTACTGCTACACTAAAGTTTAAAGGACGTACTTTTATTTTAGTAAAACCTTCTACTTATATGAACTTAAGTGGTAAAGCAGTTAACTACTACCTCCAACAAGAAAAAATAAAACAAGAAAACTTACTGGTCATCACTGATGACATTGCGTTGCCTTTTGGAACCATCAGAATAAAAGGAAAAGGAAGCGACGGTGGACATAATGGATTAAAAAACATTATTGAATGTTTGGGCAACGCCAATTATGCTCGTTTGCGTTTTGGTGTAGGAAGTGAATTTGTAAAAGGAAAACAAATCAACTACGTTTTAGGCGACTTTGCCCCTGAAGAACAATCTCAATTATCTGAAAGAATAAACAAAGCAGTAGAAGCCATTAAAAGTTTCGGCACCATTGGTTTAGGAAGAACCATGAGTGAGTTTAATGGAAAGTGATTATACCAAAGTGGATATTGCATAAACAAGGCAAATTATTCCCAAAACAAAACTGGCTATTGCAGGAATAAAAATAAAAGAAATATTCTTCTCCACTCTTCCTATTCTCTTATTTATTATAATGATAGACAGTCCAAAAAGGAGATAGACGATAAAAGTAATCACAACTAAAACCACCATTTTTTAATTTAAAAGTGTAAATAAATACAACTTTTAATTTAGATGAAATGATGCTCATCATGATTCAAAACTTAAACCTCACTTGGGCTTTTATTTCGCTTTTGGTATTTCCTTGAATTTCTTCTAACCCAGAACTGATTACATCTACGTTGTCGTAATAGGTCAAGCCATAACGCAACCATAAATCTATTCCTCTTTTTACTTTATAACGAACGGTTAGGTAAGTTCGTGTACCTCTGTTGTAATAAGCAGGAATTGAAAAGGCGTACAGTACATCATTTTCGTAAGCATAAATTCTGGCATTGTAAGAATCGGTTTCGAAAATACCATATCTAAATGAAAAGGAAAATGGGCTTTTCATAGGCTGATAAATTACATCCTGATAAATTAAATAACCTACCTCAGCTGGAGTTTCGTCCAAATGAGAATTGACCAACTCTACTCTACTCTTTAATTTAAACGATGGTGAAATCTGATAGCTCACATTGTAACGATAATTGATTTGTTTACGATAAACTGTATAATCAATTCCTTCTGTTAAATCAATGTCGGTATTTTCGCCCTTTTTGCGTTCTTTAATTCTAAAATACATTTCTAACTTTTTAGAAGGCTTATAAGTAAGTTGAGCCAAATACTGATAACCATCGCTTGGTGCATTCACCTGATATTTTAGCCACGGAAATGAAAATTGGTCGTAATAAGCAGATAAAATGAACTTTTTAATAGGAGTAGCTTCAATACCTAAATAAATTCCTCTTTCGTTTTCATTGGTAGAGTTTTCGCTTACTGCTGCACTTGCAATAGGTTGAAAATCTCTATCAAAGTTTCGATACATGGCAATCATCGACAATCTGGAATCTAGATTTATTAAAGCTCCAGAAACCAATGCAGTTCCTGCATCGACACTCTTTGAAAATTCACCGAAAAAATTAATGTTTTTATAAATCCAGTTGTAATCTACCCCTAAATTGGTCTGTTGGTCATCTTGGTTTCTAAACTGACTATACACATCTAAATTGGGTTTAAAATCAGCATTAATTTTATCGTGTACTCCTGTCACACCAATATTCAATCTTCTGGTTACGTAAGCCAAATGACCTCCCATTGTTTGTTTTACGATGGCATCTTTATCTTCAATTTCATTTACTGTTCTATGAAATCCTGTTTGCTGAAAAGAAGTAATAGTGGTTACTCCTTCATCAATTAAAGTAGAATCTGAATAATCTATGTTAGCATCAATATTATTATAAGAATAAAATGCAGTAGCTTCCACTTTATCAAATTTCATAGAAAGACCACCTCCACGTAAAAACAAATTTTCATCAACGGAAGTATAAGGTTTTAACCCTACTGCACTTCGTTTGACTGTCATAATAGCTGCAGATTTCCCAAAAGCTAATCCCGACCAAAAAGTAACCCCTTGTCCGAATTGAGCCTGATAATCTCCAATGGCTAACTGTTTAATTTTCCCTTGATTTTTTAAGAAAAAATGTCCCGAATAAAAATCAAAGCCTTGCTTTTGAGTTCCGGTAAAAAATTCTTCACCGGCATCTTTCTCAGCAGTAAATCCAAAACTTAAATGAGAACCATAATTGTATTTATAACGAGTATAAATTCTTGATGCATCACCTTTATATCTGGAATTTGGACTAGCAATTAACGCTGAATCAGATACATCGCTAAACCCTTTTTTTTCTTCTAACACTTCCTGATAACGAATAAACCATTGATTGGTTCCATTCTTTAAAAGCTCATCAAAAGTGAGTTGTGGGCTATCCACATCTGTTGACACTTTTACAAAAGGCAATATTCTTCGAATGGTGGGCAAGTCAAATCCATCAATGCTTTGCAATTCTTCTAACGTCATTAATCTTCCATTTTTATCAATATGAGACAATAAGTTATTGATCTGAATGTCGTTTAAAAGAGAAAGTTCCTCTAACTCTGATAATCCTGCTCTGTTTAAGTTTAAGGGTTTATCAAAAAAGTATGCCAATTGCTCAAAAATGGTGGTATAATCCACATCGCTTTCCTCTGCATTATCGACCAAATACTCTACTCTTTCTTCAATAATTTTATTCTTTTCATCTTCATTCGTTTGAGCCATAAATCGACCTGCACCAACAAAAATCAGTAAACCTAAAATGATATGTTTAAGCTTAAAATTCACTATTTTGATGGAGAATAAACTATAGAAACGGCAGGCGTTAATCCTAAAGTTTGATGAAATGAAGATGATAAATCCAGTTTAAGATCTTTTAATTTTAGTCCAAAACCAAAAGAACTCATGTGTGGATTGGTAGCCACCCCTCCACGCAAATACAGTATATCAATTGGATTGTATTCTACTGCTACTTTCACAACTGCATCATAATTTATATCTTTTTCTGTTTCAACCCCTAAAAATACCTTTTCAGAAAACTTATAATCCAATCCTAACTTCATTATAGTAGGAACTCTTTCATTGTTGTAATCGGCCAACTTAACTCTAGTAGGATTAAAGACATGTACTCCTAAGGTTATTTCTTCGGAAAGGTGTGCCATAAGACCAATAGCTGCAGTAAATGTAGATTTCTGCCCATAATCTTGATTCAATTTCACATTGAAATAATTCAATTGAACTCCCAATGCAATTTTATCGGTTAATTTTTGCCCATAAGAGAGTCCTGCTTGAGTTTGATTGTACAAGGAATATCCAAAAGATTTAACATTCAAACCAAATGCACCTAATTTAGTTGGCAAAGCAAAGGCTCCTGCTTTGTATGAGGTTTCTTTCAACATAAATCGACTTTCGTAATAAATTCCTCCAGTCATTTCAGTTAAATAACCTAATCCGGCTTGGTTATTACTCGTTGACCAAACATCAGATAAAGTGGTAGAAAAACCACCTAATGCAGCTGAACGAGCACCAATTACATCATTTCCATTTGACCAACCTAAAAAAGGTAGCAAATTGAAAACAAGTAGTCCAAATAATATTTTTTTCATCTTTTAATGCTTTTAGCACTTGTTAAATTTTCACTCCAATACACCCTTCGACAAGCTCAGGGTAAACTCTAAATTATATTCTGACACCTATAATGCAGACATCATCCAATTGTTCTAGGTCTCCTTTCCAATCCTCAAAAGTTTGATTTATAATTTCTTTTTGTTTGTTTAAAGGTTGATTTTGTATAGACAATAAAAGTTTTTTAAAATTCGCCGCCTTTAACTTTTTGCCTTTTTCACCACCAAATTGATCAACATAACCATCACTAAAAATATAAATTGTATCTCCTTTATCAACCTGAATAGTGTGATTAGTGTAAGGCTTAGGTTCAGCATATTTTCCTATAGGTTGTTTATCTGCTTTAATTTCTTCTATTTCTTCTATTTCATCAATTTCTTCCATTCCATTTCTAACAATCCATAATGGATTGTTAGCTCCAGCATATTGCAAAATATTTCCTTCTAAATTACATATAGCTATGTCCACTCCATCTTTTACTTCATCTTCACTTTTCTCAAATTCTGCTATTACTATTTCTCTAGTTTTATTCAGAATTTCACCAGGGTTTGTCAGTCCGTGTTCTCGAACAGATCTATTTAATCCGTTATTACATACTACGCTCACCATAGCACCAGGAACCCCATGACCTGTACAATCTGCAGCGGCAAACAATATCTGGTTATTCTTTTTTTCTAACCAATAAAAATCTCCAGCCACAATATCTTTAGGTTTATAGAGAATAAAAGAATTAGGTAAAAGCTCTTTTACCGATTTATCAGGTGGCAAAATAGCAGCTTGTATTCTTTTTGCATAGTGAATACTATCTAAAATTTCTTTATTCTTCTCTTCCACCACTTCTTTTTGTTGTTCTACTTCTACTTTTTGTAGCTCAATTATTTTTTTCTGTTGTTGTGAAATTCTAAATCGATTGTAAACAAAACCCGCAAAAATGATGATAACCAATAAACCTCCATACAAAGCGATTCTTTGGGTTTTTTCTTGTTTCAATTGTGCTTCTTGTTTGGCAATCGCTAAATCCTTTACCTCCTGTTCTTTTGCAAACTGCAAACTGTCAGTTAACTTTTTCTTTTCATATTCATAGTTTATCTGTTTAGTTAAAACAGACTTCTGGTTTTCTTCACTGAACAAGCTATCTCTTAATTCTATATGAAGTTTATAAAAATCATAGGCCAGTCGATAATTGTTTTTCTTTTCATATATTTTACTGAGGATATTGGCACTAGATTCAATGTCATGGGTAAATCCTAATTGTTTAGCAATTTTCATAGCTTTTATTCCATAATCTTCTGCTTCTTGGTATCTTCCTTGAGATATTAAAAACTCAGACATGTTCAAATATGAATTACCTAAACCTTCTTGCTCATTTATCTCTTCTCTAATTTTGATGGCTTTATTGTAATAGGATTTTGTTTTGTCGATCTGACCCATTTTAAAATAAAACAAGCCTAAATTACTATAAGATTGAGCTACCCCCTCAGGTGTATTTATTTCTTTTCTTTTATCTAAACACTTAAAGTAATATTCTTCTGCTTTTTTATTATCGCCTTTAACATCATAGACTTTAGCTAAATTGTTGTAGACAGTTGCAACCCCAATTTCATCGTTTATTTTCTCTCTAACTTCTAATGATTTTAAATAATAAACTTCAGCTTTTTCATAATCTTTTTGCATATAAAAAAGTGATGCTATATTGTTTAAAGCATAGCCTTTTCCATAATCACCACCTATCTGTTCTTGAATTTTCAAACCCTTATAAGCATAAGTTAATGCCTTATCAATTAATCCCATTCGTATGTAAATAGCTGAATAATTGGTAAAGGTCATATGTAATAAATCAAGGCTCTGAATTTTATCAGACAATAAATATGCTTTATCCAAATAATCTAGTGTAAGATCTATATCACCCATATCTTTTAGAACCATAGCTATATTATTATATGCCATAATAATTCCATTCGTGTCCTTTACTTGATAAAATATTTTTAAACTTTTATCGTACTCATTTTTAGCTTTTTCATACTCAGAAACCGCATGATACAGGAATGCCAAATTATTAATAGCTGTAGCTTTATGAGAAAAAATCTGATTTGCAGGGTATTTTTTTGATTGTAATATGCTATCAGACAGTGTAAGTGCTTTTTGAGCATAAAACTCAATCTCATCAAATTCACATTCATTACTAATTTCAACTAAAACTCTAAGACGGGTAGTATCTTTTAAATCATTTTTAAGTTGCTCTTTCAACTCATCAACTTCTTGAGATTTTATGTTTGGAGCAACACCAAACAAAATGAGAAATAGTATGATATTTAGTAATTTCAAACTATCTATCCCTTAATTTTATTCCATGTAGAGTACAGACTTTCTTGCAAAGGACGATTGGGTTCTTCTTCTCTTAATGGCTCACATTCCCTTAAAGTATCAAAACATTCTTTAGGTAATGCTTGATATAATTGGGTCCCCTTAGTTTTCCAAGCTATCATTTCATCACTTACTTTTTTGATAATTTTTGCAGGATTACCTACTAACAAACTACGTTTTGGAATTTCCATTTTAGCTGGAACAAAACACAAAGCCCCAACAATGCACTCATCTTCCATCACAACATCATCCATCACAACACTGTTCATCCCAATTAAACAATTTTCACCTATGATACCTCCATGTATAATAGCTCCATGACCAATATGTGCTCCTTTTTTTAAAATGGTGGTTGTTCCGGGAAACATATGAATTGTACAATTCTCTTGAACATTACAACCTTCTTCAATCACAATTTTTCCCCAATCGCCTCGAATGGCAGCACCAGGACCAACATAAACATCTTTACCGATGATTACATTTCCTGTAACTGCAGCTAAAGGGTGAACAAATGAACTTTCGTGAATGGCTGGTTTGAAACCATTGAATTCGTATATTGCCATGATTTTTCGGTAAATTGTAAATATAAAAAATTTGAGTGTAAAATGAGAGGATTAAAACTTAGGTTTTTATTAATATTATTGACCTTCTCCTCTGTTTTTACATACGGACAGAATCCATCATATTTTAAAATTGGTGAAGATGAACTATCAGGAATTGATATTTACGACATCCTTCAAGATAAAAACCAAGTTTATTGGTTAGCTACTAATCAAGGGATTATAAAGTTTGATGGTTATCATTTTGAATTTATTCAGTGCTCTGAAATGCTCAACAATTCTGTTTTTAGTTTAAAAACAGATACTTCTGGAGCAATATTTTGTAATAACTTAAGTGGGCAAATTTTTAAAATTCAAAACAATCATTGCAAGGTATTTTTTCAACTTCCCGATAGTTTAATGAGTTCATATTTATATTATGAATTTGATGAATATAACAACTTAGTGATTGGAAGCAACAGTTTGTTTAGAGTAACTCCCAAAAAACAAGTTGAAATTATAATTCCAAAAAATTATTCTACTCAGCGGTTTTCAGAAATTTTTAAAACTAAAGAAAATTCACTTCTAACTTTTGATGCCAATACTAGGCAATTGGTTAAGTTAGAAAAAGGTAAATCTTACATTGACAAAGTAAGTAATGTTAATAGTGATGAAATCATGCTTCAATATTTTTATCTTAATAACAAATTATATTGTTTTAATATTTTTCAAAACACTTTCATTTATGAAAATGATTCTATCATTAAAGATATTTTTCCTTTAAAGGATGAAAAGAAGAAGCTCATACGCTTTTATTCCGACAATAATTATTTGTGGGTGAGTAAACAATCGGGGGGCGTTTATATTTTTAATAAAAATTTTGAAGGCTTATTCAATGGAAATACAATTTTTGAGAGCAACCTCATTTCTAGTATTTACAAAGACAAAGAAGGGAATTCTATACTTGGAACTTTTGGAGAAGGCTTGATTGTCGTTTCTGATTTTAATTCAATTGAATTAAATATTCCTGAAAAAGACAACAAAATTACTCGAATCACAAAAGGAAATGACAAGATATATATTGGGACTCAATCAGGAAATATTTATGAGGTTAGCACTAATCTTAATCTTTCCTTGAGTATAGCAAATGGAGAAAAAAATATTGAATTATTAGAATTCATTCCAGAAACGAATCAACTTTTATTTGATAAAAAGTACCCAACATTTGTAGATTTATCAACGAAAAAAGAAATCATTAAAAAATACGGAGCCATAAAGGATATTTTCTCTGTAAGGAAAAATTTATACCTCATTTCTGCCAATAATGGAGTTTCTTGGATAGAATTTATCAATCATCAACCTTTAGAAAAACACATTCCTTTATATAAAGAACGTACCAACTGTATTGGTTTTGATTCTATCAACAAAACTATTTATGCAGGTACATCAATGGGATTAAAAATTGGCAATGAAGACAGTTGTGATTTTTTTCTATTAAATAATGAAACACTTATTTGTAAAGATGTTCTTTATTTTAATGGTAAAATCTACATTACCACTCAAAACAATGGTGTTTTAATTTTTGAAAACAATCAATTAATTGAACAATGGAACCATCAAAATGGACTTATTTCAAATACCACGAAACACATCAAAAATTATCAAAATCAATTTTACATTTCAACCAATTTGGGTCTTCAAATATTAGACGAAAATGGTAAATCCATTTATATTTTAAATAAATCCAACGGACTTTACACCAACCAAGTAATTGATTTTGAAATAAGCAAAAATCAATTATGGTTAGTTCATCAAAAAGGAGTTCAAATTATTGATATCAATCAAATACACAAAACACAATTTATCCCCACCATTACTTTCTCCAATATCTTAGTAAACAATTCTGATATTCAAAAGGAAAAACAAAGTTATTTTAATTATACTCAAAATAAATTAGAGTTTGTAGTTTCATCTATTAGTTTAAAGTACAGCGATGAAATTACCTATCATTACAAGTTAGATGGGCTGGATGAAAAATGGCAGAGCAACAACTACCACGACAATAAAATTGAGTACAAATCATTACCCGCTGGCAAATACACTTTTTTAATTAAAGCAACATATAGAAATCAGGAAAGCGATACCATTTCTTATGCTTTTCAAATTTCGCCACCCTTTTGGGCAACCTGGTGGTTTTATTTATTTTTAGCATTGGTTTTTTTGTTCATTACTTATGTTATTTATCAATATCAGTTAAAAAAACAACGCACAAAAATTAAACTTCAAAACGAACTTAATGCTTCCAAACTGATTGCTATTCAATCGCAAATGAATCCTCATTTTATTTTTAACTCTATTAATTCCATTCAAGATTTAATTTTACAAGGTGATGTAGATAATTCCTACTCTTATATTATTAAATTCTCAAAACTGGTCCGTCAAACCCTGCATTTTTCAAACAAAGAATTTATTGATATTGAAGATGAAATTGAACTGTTGAATATATATCTTGAACTAGAAAAATTGAGATTTAAAGATGATTTTAAATATGAAATAACACTCAATGACGTGGAAGATATACAAGTTCCACCGATGCTCATACAGCCTTTTGTTGAAAATGCAATAAAACATGGTCTCTTGCATAAAGAAGGTCTTAAAAAATTAAAAATAGAATTTGAGAAAAAAGAAATTTTAACTTGTACTGTTACCGATAATGGAATAGGCAGAAAAAAAGCCATGGAAATAAATGAACGCCAACGTAAACAACATCAATCATTTTCTGTAAATGCTACTAAAGCACGCTTCGACATTATGAAAGAACAATACCACGATGATTTGGGAATAGAATACATTGATTTAAAAAAAGATAGTGGAACTCAGGTAATTATTAAAATTCCTTTTAGACAAAATTATTGACATTGCTAAAAAAAAATTGCCATTCATAAACTTTGAAGTGCATTTAAAAATCAGCTTTTTTATTTTTGACCTGTGAAATTAAAAGCCATCATAGTAGACGATGAAGAAAGTGCAAGAAATGTACTCTCTACTTTATTGGCACGTTTTTGTCCTCAAGTTGAAGTGATAGAAAAGTGCACTAATGTAATTTCTTCTGTGGAAAAAATTAAACAACTCAGCCCTGATGTTGTTTTCTTAGACATTGAAATGCCTAATTATGCAGGTTACGAAATTGTTTCTTTTTTTGATGAAGTAAATTTTGAAATAATATTTGTAACTGCCTATGACAAATATGCCATTAAGGCTTTTGAAATATCGGCAGTAGATTATTTATTGAAACCTGTAGAAATTGAAAGACTTCAACAAGCTGTAGAAAAATTGGCAAAACAAATAGAGTTAAAAAATAACAAAGAAAACTACAAAGCATTAACCGAAAACCTAAAAACAGATTCCCCAACAAAAATTGTAATACGAAACAACAATGGACAACAAATCATTTCCATTGAAGACATTATTGCAGTTGAAGCTCAAGAAGCATACAGTTGTATATATACCATAAACGAACAATTTTTGATGAGTAAAAATTTAAAGTTCTACGAATCTACTTTTCAGCAAAACCCACATTTCTTTCGTTCGCATAAATCGTGGTTAGTCAATTTAAATCACCTTAAAAATTTCTCTAAATCAAAATTTGAAATACACTTGAGTAAAGGAATTATTGCAAAACTTTCTAAATACAAAAAACCTGAGTTTGAAGAGCTCATTATGCAATAATTTTCCATTCCTAAACTAAACTGTCCATTCCTAAAGCAATTTTTACGAAGCCTTTTTTCTAATCTAAGTTTGTTGACATTATTAATCAAAAAAAACTTAAAATGAAAAAAACATTACTAAGCATTTTCACATTAATGGTTGGTTTTATTGCAAATGCTCAAGTTTATGTAGATATTGATGCTACAGGTAACAATGATGGAACATCATGGGCAAATGCTTATACTGACTTACATTCTGCTTTATTTACCTCTCCTAGTGGGTCGGAAATATGGGTAGCAGAAGGAACCTATGTTCCTAGTAGAACTTATACTGGAAACATAGCTGCAGACTCAAGAGACCACACTTTTAGAGTAGTTAACAACATTCAAGTATATGGTGGGTTTAATGGGACAGAAACAACCTTAAATCAAAGAAACTGGAATTCAAATATGACTATCATTTCTGGTGATTTAGGAGGAGGAAACAAATCAAGAAACATTATGCGTTTTGATGGAAATGACAACACTACTATACTAGATGGATTTATTGTTGAAAATGGTGCTGCAATAAGTGGTTCTTTACTTAATGGTGGTGCTGTATATAGTACTAATGCAAGTCCTACTTTTAAAAATTGTACTTTCCAAGATAATAGCTCTCAACAACACGGTGGCGCAATTTACACAAGCGGTGGAGTTCCTCAGTTTTTTAATTGTAAAATGATTAATAACAGCACTTCATTATATGATGGTGGTGCACTTTATATTACTGGTGCTTCATCAACAAATATTGTAAATTGTTTGTTTGATGATAACATGGCTGCAAGATATGGAGGGGCAGTTATTGTTCAAAATACTAATATTGGTCAAATTAACAACTGTACATTTGTTAACAATACAAGAGGTGGTGGTTCAGCAAAAGCTATTTTCTTGTCAGTTTCAGCAGGGTCTCCAATTCTATATGTAACCAACTGTGTTTTTTACAATAACCAACCAGGAGCAGGCGACGATGTAAATAGAAATGGAGGTTCTTACTTTATTACTAATTGCTATTCTGATGCTGGAAGCTTAGGATTTACAAATAATAATGGCTTAACTAATATTATTACAGGTGCTCCATTCTTTACTGATTTCAACAATGGTGATTATTCTGTGCTTTGTAAATCTCCATTTGTAAATGCAGGTGATACAACTGGTATTGTTTGGTCTAATCCTGATTTAAATGGTGACACTAGAGTATTTGGACCTAACATCGATTTAGGTGCTTACGAAAACACAGTAGCAGAAATTGGAATTGAAGCCAACAAAACAACAATTTGCAATGGTGATTATGTGGTACTAAGAGGAACTTGCGATCCAACTGGATACATCTGGAATAATGGAGTAACAAATGGTGTTGCTTTTTATCCTACAAGTACTCAAACCTATACCTGTACAGGAACAGCGACAGGAGATACTGAACAAATAACTATTGAAGTAGTAAATTATGCTGACGAAAGTATTTCTGCGCCAAGTAATGTATGCATAGGCTCTAATGCAACAGTAACATTAAACAGTTCTGAAAACGGTGGTAGTTATTATTTAAGAGATGATGCAACTGGAGTTATTGTTGATGGCCCTGTAGTTGGAAATGGTAGTACAATTGATTTTACTACTAATAATATTTACACCTCTACTACTTACAACATTATTGGATCAAATTCAACCAATTATACCCCAGATTATGGAACTGCTCTTGATTTTGATGGTTTAAATGATAAAGTTACTACTACATTAATTTTACCTACCCTAAATACATTAACTTTTGAAGCTTGGATTTTCCCTCGTTCTACAAATCACGACCGTATTTTATCTAGTTATTCAAACAATACTACTGGACAATGTGTTTTTGATACTTACGGAGATGTAAACAATGGTAAAGGCTTAAGATTTGTTACCCACGGGGCTGGAAACAATGCTTTCTATTACAATGTTAGTAATGTATTAACTTTAAATGAATGGAACCATGTAGCTGCTACATTTGATAATGGTCTTGTAAAATTATATGTAGATGGTATCGAAGTAGGTTCAGCGACTGCACCTTTTAGTACTATTCCTGCGACATCTAATCCTATTCATATTGCTGAAGATTTTGTTATTGGCGCATCTGAATATTTTAACGGACAAATGGACGAAGTGAAAATTTGGGGAAGTGCTAGAAATGCTGCAGAAATAACTTACGATATGAACAATTGCGCAACAGGATTAGAAACTGATTTAATTGCATATTACAATTTTGAAGATGGAACTAATTCACCAATACTAACTGACTTAGTGGCTGGGGTTAATGGCACTTTAAATAATATGGATATGAATGTTGATTGGGTGACTTCTGGATTTGGTTGTGGTAGCTTATTATCAACTACTCCTGTTGGATATGCTTTAGACTTAGATGGCTCAAATGATTATGTAAGTACATCTTTTTCTTTACCTTCAACCAATACCTATTCTATTGAAGCATGGATATATCCTCGTTCTACTAACTATGATAGGGTTATTTCTAACTTTAAAGGTAGTGGAAGTGCGACAACCGGTGAAATAATTATTGATACTTACAATGCGACTATTAATAATGGTAGAGGAATTAGGTTTGCTACTGAAGGTGGTTCTATTGGAATTCCTAATGCTTTAACTTCAAATGATTGGAATCATATTGCTTGTGTATTCGACAATGGAAATATGACAGTTTATATAAATGGATTTGAAGTTGTTAGTGGAACTTCTTCATTATCAACCTATACTGGCATTTCTCAAACATTTTCAATTGGAGAAGACTTTATTATAGGAACAGGAGAATACTTCAATGGAAGAATGGATGAAGTTCGTTTTTGGAACAAAGCTTTAAATCAAACTGAAATTATGAACAACATGAATAATTGTTTAACTGGTTCAGAAACTGACTTATTAGCATATTATAATTTTGAGGAAGGTGAAGGTACAACTGTTTACGATCTTACTGCAGGACAAAACAATGGATTAATGAACAACATGGATGAAGCTACCGACTGGGTAGTTGGCCAATTTGCTTGTAATACTGATTGTAGCCTAGAAATGACTCAAACAGTTACTATTAACCCAACGGCTATTGATAATTCAACATCTATTTCAGGAAATACAATTTCATCGAACCAAAGTGGAGCGAATTACAATTGGCTAGATTGTGACAACAGTTTTGCATATGTTGGAGCTGTTAACCAAGATTTCACACCATCTGCAAACGGAAATTACGCTGTAGAAATTACATTAAATGGCTGTGTTGATACCTCAGCATGTGCTAACATTACATTAGTTGGAATTGAACAATTTAACACTAGCAATATGAGCATTTCTCCAAACCCAGTTAAAGATGTTTTAAGAATTGAAACAACTGAACAAATTGAACAAATTAACATTTACAACATTAATGGTTCATTAATCAAAACCATTAGCAATGAACAAAATGGATGGATTAATGTCTCAGACCTTAGCAGAGGAATGTACTTTATCATGGTAAAAACTGATAAAGGAATTAATCAAACTCGTTTTGTAAAAGAATAAGTAGAGTAGTTTTTTTTCATAGCAAAAGGGCCTGCAGAATTTTTCTCAGGCTCTTTTCATTTTATGACTCTACTGTTTTTTATTGATTATATTTGGTAAAGTTTCGAAGTACTAAATATCTAAGCTCATGAAAAAAGCAGTTTTACTCTTTATCACAATTGTTTTCCACTTATTTGCTTTTGCACAATGTTGGCAATCAGTAGCTGCCGGAAAAATTCATTCAGGAGCTATTAAATCAAACGGTACACTTTGGATGTGGGGATGGAATAATGATGGTCAATTAGGAAACAGCACCAACTCTCCCTCAAGTATTCCAATGCAAATTGGTGTTGAAAATAATTGGTTGAAGCTAGCAGTAAGTGAAAATGCTGTAATTGCTGATGGAACCGGAGGTAAACATTCGATGGCTATTAAAACCGATGGAACACTATGGGCATGGGGACTAAATACTTTTGGGCAATTAGGAAATAATTCAATCATCTCAATAAATGAACCTACCAAAATTGGTAATGATACCATTTGGAAAGATGTTGCTCTAGGACCTCATCATACTTTAGCTATTAAAACTGACGGAACATTATGGGCTTGGGGAAACAATCAGTATGGTCAATTAGGTATAAACTCAACAACAGATGCGCATGTTCCAACACAAATTGGCACCGATACTGATTGGGATAAAATTGCTACAGGTAGTCAACATTGTTTAGCCATAAAAACAAATGGAACTCTTTGGTCTTGGGGAAGAAACAACTACTATCAATTAGGGTTTTTTAATGATAATACCAATAAATTAATCCCAACCAAAATTGGATCTGATACAGATTGGGCAAACATTACAGTTGGAGGCGATTTTTCATTTGCTACCAAAACCAACAATACTCTTTGGGGTTGGGGTCGCAATGATTATGGACAACTTGGTTTAGGAAATAACTCTAGTTATCACCCTATTCCTGAACAAATTGGCACACAAACAAATTGGGCAAAAATAGATGCAGGTAACTCTCATATGCTTGCTATTAAGTTAGATGAATCCGTTTGGGGTTGGGGCTATAATTACGATGGAGAATTGGCTCAGGGGAACAATACTTTTATGATTACCTCTCCTGTTCAATTAAGTTCATTGTCAAACATAAAATACATAAGTTCAGGTGGGTATTGCGGTATGTCTATTGATAATAATGGTGAGCTAAAAACCTGGGGATATAATGATGGAGGATTATTAGGAACAGGAAACTTCAACAATTCTAATCTACCTATATTGATTAATTGCCCTGCTCCTGTTGTTTTGCCAATACATAACAGTGGTGATTCTACTATTTTTAATATGGTTCATGAAGTTTGGGATTATTCTTGGACAGATTTAGTATTAATAAGTGGAGATACTGCTGCTAAAAGTCAGGCTTATAACAATGTTTATTACAAAGAACAATTTAGCTCTCAATTTGAATTGGCAGGTCATATCAGACAAGATTCTACCAATACCAGAGCATGGTATAAAAGCATTGAAGATACCAGTGAGTATTTAATCATGGATTTAAACCTGAACATTGGAGACACTTTTGTGGTTAGATTTTCAACTCCCACCAATGCTATTGTAACCAATGTTGATACCATAAATGGAAGAAAAAGAATTGTTCTTGACTACCTATATGGAGGTGGATTTATTAACGAATACCTGACATTTATTGAAGGGATTGGACCCAACGCCTCTTTCTTTTTTCAATCTGATAATAAAACTACTCCGGTAGATTATTTATTTGGGTTTTTACCCTGCTCTAAACAAATTAATGGAACATCTGTTTTTCATTATTTCCCTGACGACATTGATTGCTCCAATAGTTTAACAGCTGTTTCTTCTATAAAAAACAACTCCCAACTTTCCATATATCCTAACCCGGTTAAAGATGTTTTAAGAATTGAAACAACAGAACAAATTGAACAGATTAGCATTTACAACATTAATGGTTCATTAGTGAGAACCATTAACAACGAACAAAATGGATGGATAAATGTAGCAGGCCTTAGCAAAGGAATGTATTTTATGACTATAAAAACTGAAACAAGAATAACTCAAAGTAAGTTTATAAAAGAATAGAATTAATTATAAACGACTACAAACGGTAATAAAGAATATTAGTGTTCTTTATTCGGATGTTAGGCAATATTGAAAATTAATGAAGACATGGAGTTCATATTGAAATCAGATTCTCCTTTACACTTTCTCCCAAAAGAATTAAACTCCAAGCAATTAATGATTTTTGATTCGCTTCGATTTACACTCGAAATGGCGGATTACACATATTGTCAGTTAATTGAACAACTTGAAAAAACTTCAAAGGGTTTAGATTCCAAGAAACATTTTATAGCATTCAATTATGCTTGGTCCTTTATTGACCACTGTCAACGATTTGTTAAATTATATAAGGCTCTCAATCCTCCTGAAGATAGTATTATCTATGAATTAGACCACCTAGAAAAATTTCGAGATGCTATCCAACACGTAGACTTAAATTTAGAAAAGACACATGTAAAAATGATTGATAATGGGAGACCAATCTTTGGAGCCTTAAAATGGACTGTAAATGACATTGAGAAAAACGAAGTTTTCACGACATTATGGATTAGTGGTATATTCAACATAAAAAACATTGAATTCAAACAACACTCTCAAAATGGTTATTTAGAATATATCAATGATATTAAGCTTGAGACTGATACATTGAAAAAGAATTATGAGAATGAAATTAATTTAAGTCAAACTCATTCTGATATGAGACGAATTGTAGATATAATAAATAAAAAACTATCTGAATCATTCAAACAAGGCGGACTACAGATGGTTGATTGGAAGAGTAGAAAGGATGTGATACTAAATATGAAAAATGAAAAAACATAGTCTAACAAAACCTAAACTGCATTAAAACGCAGTTTAGCCAAACCGTTAACATTAATAAACTATATGAAACTACTTACTTCTTTATTTTTCTACCTTACCAGCTTAACTGTAATTGCTCAATCATCATTCTATGATAATATTCAACTTGGCGATTACACCGTTGGGTTTTACGATTCAATAATATTTTGTACGGACGAAAAATACGCTCAATATGAATATGAGGGGGATACTCCTTTATTTCTACAAATATGGCAACCAATAGCAGAACCAACGAAAAATGACAAGCTTATGGTTTGTGATTTTAGAAAAAGAAATCTTGATAGTAATTTATTAAGTGTATATAATCCTTTATGCCAAAAAATGGATTCTGCTTTTGTTTGGTACAACATTCAAGAAGATTTTGTAAACTTTGATCCTATTAACTATGGTCAATATTCCTATTTTGATGTACTTGATACGATTAAAAATTACAAAACAAGGTCTTATTATAGCAAAAATCCTATTAATTCTAACTTACCGATTATCATTTACCATCATGGTGCACAAGGACTTTCTGATGAGAATTTTGTTTTAGCCGAATATTTTGCATCAAGAGGCTATATTGTTGTATCGTCTAATTACCATTTACCTTATAAAAATGAGACTTACGGATATTCAGAAGGCAGTGAAAAGGAAGATATTAATTTAACCAAAAGAGTAATTGAGTTTGCTCGTTCTTTAACTACTAGCAATGAAGTTTATTACATTGGTCATAGTTTGGGCGCACAAATAGGTTTTTCATTTTTGCATGAGCAAGGCTGGGCAAATGCCTTTGTGTCAATGGAAACGACATTAGAGTTTTGGGATTCGACTAAAATAAAAGAAATGTGGCCAAAACTAGACAGCTTGATGAGTCAATATGAAAAAGATTATTCCCTACCTATTTTGATGCTTGCAAATACAAGAGAAAATAAACCTTTTAATTTCTTCAGTGGTATTACCAATACTACAACCATACACGCTTCTGCTAAAGAAGAATTTGGACATGAAAGTTATACCTCAGGTTATCTTCTAAGGTATTTATACAAAGATCAATTTACTCAACCCGACACTCTTGAACTTAAAAGACAATTAGAACTTTACTCGGAACATCTTCTATTGATTGAAGATTTTATTAATTCATGTAGTAAAGGAACCTCATTTAATCATGCGAAATATGAGCCCAATTTTTATATTAATAAATATAATGCTAACAAAAATTAAAGGACTAATCCCCTCTTAATCCAAACCGTTACCTCGTAAAAATATCAAATCGATTATTGGGTCTTTCTTTAATTCTCCAGTTAAACCCTTTTAAGGTTACATCTTTGGGTGATGGCTCTTTTATAGGGTATAAAATAGCTTCGGGGTCTTTTATAAAAGTGAGTGAACTCAATTGGTTGTCCTCCAAAAAAATGAGCATATCGTTTCCTTCTGCTTTGTTTACTCCTATGTATTTCCCTTCATCATCACGAGCATAGTAAATGGTTTTTGCATTTTCTAGTACCCTTATTTTATGCAAACTTCTGTCTTTAAAGTAGCCTATAATCTTATCCCCAGAAATTTGGTTAAAATGTTCAAACAAAGAATCAGCTTTAGAGATGATAAAAGCTTCATCGTTCAGGTAAATGGCATCAATTTTACCGTCTTTCATTTGCAGGTAAATAAACAAAGCCGTCAACTGGTTTTCTTTCGACCAAATAATAGGGTCGTGATAAAAATTAACCGTAGAATCAGAAAAATTATACACCAAAGAATCAGCCTTTCCTTGCATATCCGATTTAAAGAACTTTACACCATGGTAAGCCAACAAATTTCTTATCGTATCAGTTTGGTTGGGTAATGAATCATTTTTTAAAAACCGGGTAGAAACAAAAAAACTGTCGGCATGCAAAAACAACGTATCCTTTTCAAACAATTGCATCATCAGGGCTTCTTTGGTAATCATTACACTGTCCTTTTGCTGAAATAGATAGATTAAATCTCCTTGCAAAATAATATCCTGAACGGTATCGTTAATTGCTCCATTGCAACGAATGTTCCCATAGCCGGTTTCACGTTCGTAATACAAAGTATCTCCGGTAATTATTTTATTATCAGAATATAGGTAGGAGTTTTTGAAAAACTTAGATACATTGCTATTGGTATTATACCAACCATTTTCGCAATAAATAAAGTCGTTTTTACTGGTGATGGTTGTTGGTCCTAAAAAAGTAACAATTTTACTGTTGGAGGCATATTGTAAGGTATCACTTTCAATCTTATAATCCGGGTGAACCAACACTACGTCATTTTTAAAGAAAAAGGATTTACTATCGGCATAATAATAACCTAATTGGCTGGTTAAGGTGGTATTTTCTTTGGCACTTACCACTTTACCTCCACTGTAATAATAAGCCATGTTTTGTGTTCTGTCGTAATCCAAATAAGAAGTAGTAAGTGTTACATCCTTATTGATTAATCGAATATTGCTTCGCAACAATGCTTTTTGAGTCACACCACTGTAAAAAAGAGAATCGCCAAACAATTGCAAAGAATCGCCTTGGGTAATTTTTACATGCCCATAGGCATCCATGGTATTACTTTCAGAATAAAAATAGGCACTATCACAATACATTAAAGCATCTTTGTGCTTAAACTGTACATCACCAATCAGTCGCTTGGCTTTTGTCCCTAAACTTTCATCGTACTCTAAAGTGTTGGCATTTAATATTTCTATTTGCTCTTGTTTTTGCTGAGCTTTTAAATTCGTGCTAAAAAGGGAGGCAATAAAAAGAAAAGACCCCGCAATGATTACGGGGACTAGTTTATTTTTATGTAAGCAAATGTTCACTGATAGAGTATACGGTATTTATACCAAAATATTTTGTCTCAACAAAGTTTGTTTTCTATTCGGTCCTACCGAAACAATGGTAATTGGAACATTCAATTCTTTTTCCAAAAACTCAATGTAATCATTCAATTCTGTTGGTATCTCATCAATTGATGAAAGTTGAGTTAAGTCGGTTTTCCAACCTTTACGCTCCACATAAACAGGTTCTACCTTTTGTGAAACAATATCGTAAGGCATGTAATCTACCTTTTCGCCATTGATGATGTAATGAGTACAGATTTTAATGGTATCAAATCCGTCCAATACATCAGCTTTCATCATACAAAGTTGAGTTACACCATTAATCATGATGGCATATTTTAATGCCGGTAAATCTATCCAACCACATCTTCTTGGACGACCGGTTGTAGCTCCAAATTCAAATCCTGCTTTTCTGATTTCTTCTCCTACCTCATTGTCCAGCTCTGTTGGAAAAGGTCCACTTCCTACTCTGGTACAATAGGCCTTAAAAATACCAAACACTTCTCCTATTTTGTTAGGAGCAATTCCTAAACCTGTACAAGTTCCGGCAGTAGTAGTGTTTGATGAAGTTACAAAAGGATAAGAACCAAAATCAACATCTAATAATGTTCCTTGAGCTCCTTCGGCTAATATTTTTTTGTTGTTTTTTAGCTCATTATTCAAATAATGTTCGCTATCAATAACAGTTAAACCCTTAATGGTTTCTACCCCTTCAAAAAATGCAGGTTCAAGCTCTGTTAAATTGTATTCATATTCGTGGAATTTTAAAATTTGCTTGTGTTTTTCCACTAAAGCTTGATACTTTTCTTTGAAGTTATTTTCAAAAATATCACCCACTCTCAATCCATTTCTACCGGTTTTATCCATATAAGTTGGTCCAATTCCTTTTAAGGTAGAACCTATCTTTTCCTTCCCTTTTGTTTTCTCCGAGGCGGCATCAATTAATCGGTGTGTAGGTAAAATTAAATGTGCCTTTTTAGAAACATACATTTTCTTGTTTACATCCACATTCATAGCTACTAACTTGTCTATTTCCTGCTTTAAAATAACAGGGTCGATTACCACGCCATTTCCAACAACATTAATCACTCCATCATGAAAAATTCCCGAAGGAATAGTATGCAACACATGTTTGATATTTTCAAATTCTAAGGTATGTCCTGCATTCGGACCCCCTTGAAATCTTCCAATAATATTGTATTGTGGTGTTAAAACATCCACAATTTTACCTTTTCCTTCGTCTCCCCATTGAAGACCTAATAAAACATCAACTTTCATATGCTTGAATCAATTCTTTTTTGGCTTGCTCAACAGTTGCTTGTATGTTAAACACGCTATTTAATTTTGTTATTATCAGTAATTTATTGATTTTATCGGGCACATTGGCAATGATAACATCACCATCTTTATTTCTAGTTTTGGTAAGGATATTCACTAAAATATTCAAACCTGTACTGTTCATGTATTGCATGTTTGACAAGTCAACCAAAACATTTTTAATTCCATTTTCTAAACCATCAACAATCTCATTCATTAAATCCGAAACTTGTTCTTTGCCTATCAAATTTCCTTCTAACGAGACAATCATTAAATTATTTTCTTTTGCTATTTGGTAAGAAAAACTCATTTAGTTTCTTGATTTTTTACTGCATAAAAATTCAATGAGTGGTGTAAAATTTTAACATCAAACATTTCTTCCAGTGTAGATTTAATGTTCTGAATTCTAGGGTCACAAAACTCTATTACTTCTCCACTACTCAAAATAATATGGTCGTGTTGTTTTGAACCAAAAGAACGCTCAAATTGAGCAATGTTAGAACCAAATTGGTGCTTGCGCACCAAACTGGCATCGAGCAATAATTCAATCGTGTTATAAAGCGTCGCTCTACTTACTCGGTACTTTTTATTTTTCATGGAGATGTACAACTCCTCTACATCAAAATGATCGTCGTTGGAGTAAATTTCCTGGAGTATAGCAAAGCGTTCAGGCGTTTTTCTATGCCCTTTTTCTTCTAAATAATCAGAAAAAATTTTCTTTACTTTTTCTTGAATTTCGTTATTTGTACTCATGATGGAGTGTTAAAGAGTAAAAGTATTAATTAATCATCTTAGATAAAGCAAATGTTAATGCTTTGTTGAAAAATTGTTATCCGTCAACTCTCTCAACTGAGTTCACTCCTTTTACTTTTAATAATTTCTTAATTAAATTATCTAAATGT
>JACJZA010000014.1 GCA_020635825.1 Flavobacteriales bacterium | reverse complement strand
CTTTTTGGTGAATAGACAGGGCATGTTTTAATGCTTCAACAGAGCCAATTTCGTTTACTTGCATTTCAGGATATTTTGAACCTGCGTCTAAACTAAAATCATCTAAACCAAAATATTTGGCTCGTCCATCGGCAACAAAGTTATCGTAATGGCTAATTCCTATTGCTTTTAAATCTTGCACATATTGAGGAAAATCAGCACCACTTTTAACTTTAGCATGAGCTTCTTGTATTTGATGTAGGGTAAACATAGTTGTTAATTTTTAGGTAAATATAATTTCATTTTTCCCAACGGTGATGTATATGAAAAGTAGTGGTTTTTACGCACTAATTTTTCGGTTTAACAATGACCTTAAATTTATTCATTTTCTTTCCATAAAGCGATTAAACCGCTATTTATTTTACAAGCTGTTTGGCACAGTATTTTTTAGTTTTTATATGTCGTATTGCAGTATGGATGTGTAATCTGTCCGTTTTCAGCATTTCCCATACCACCATCTTCTTTTCTATTGATATGGTCTATTGTCATTGCGTTTTTATGCATATAACCTTTACATATTGCACATCTTAAACCATTTTTAATAGCTTCTTTAATAAACACCTCTGACTTGGAATCAGTAGTGAAGTTGCTAAATATGTTTTTTTCGTCCAAAGTTGCTGAAAGTGTCAAATGATTATATTTAGGCAACTTTATTATTTCTTCAATGACGAGATTTATATTGTCATTTTCTTTTAATTTTTTCATCATTTCAAAATACAATTCTACCACGTGGGGTATAGCTGCATATGCACCTCTATATTTTCTAGTCATTTGTTGAATGAGATAATCGTAAGACAACAAAAATTCTTCAAATTTTTCTCGAACCTCAATAAAATCATTGTATTTATTTTTTTTGTCTAGTTCCTTGATAAATGCTAAAGTGAAGTAAAATGATGCTGGTTTATGTTTTCCTTCATTTGAATAAAAATATACTATCGGATGAAGACCTAATGAAGAAGGATGAACACTATTGATTCGCCAAGCCAATTTTCTCGCATTTTTTAAATACTTGATAGTTTCTGAACCATCTAAGTCATCATTTAATATTTCAGAAAAATTTGCACCAATATTATTTGTTGTATTCACAAATTCTAAAATCAAGGGCAAACTTTGTGCAGAAACTAATTTTCCACCAAGTGGAATGTCTAATGTTTTAACTGGTGTTTTTAAGGTTGGATTATAAATTATTTCGTGTATTTCTTTTGATAATTTTTGAATTTCCGACTGAATTTCTGCTGAAAAATCAGACCAATATTTATGTCCTTGACCACCGCGAATTATTGCTCTAGCTGCGATACAATTACCTTTTTTTCTTGATTCAAGTATTTTTAGTTCTGTTGGGTCTATTTTTGATGGCTGTTGGTTAATTTTAAAAAATGATTTTTCTGCTTTTTTAGCATCCCCATCTACCCATTGAACTTGAATTGAGTATGCTCCTAAATTTTTAGCTTTCTGTATTAATGCTTCATTAGGTTTTTCATTGTTAGGAGCTTCAATAATATCAAGATAACGACCTATTTTTTTATTAATAAGTTTTCGAGTCTTTTCTGCTATTTCTCTATGTTCATCATTGATACTATCCCCATAGAATTTCTTTGAAATCTCACCATCTCCATAATCATCTTTAATCCAACTAATCAAAGCACTTAATCTATGAGCTCCATCAATTACAAAGTAAAGTCCTGAATTATTACGCCATAAAATTATTGCAGGTATTAGTTCTCCATTAATATAGCTTTCTATAAATTCTACTATTTTTTTAGCATCCCATTCATTTGTTTCTCTTTGGAAATCGGGTTTTCTTAAAAATGGATAGAAAAATCCTCCCGTAAAGTTTGAAATAGAAATGGAATTAAAGAGATTCATTGAATTTTGGTTCCCAATAACTTCAAAGTCTTCTCTTGGGATTATTGCGTCTAAATTTACTTTTGCCATATTTTATGTTGTTTGTAATATTGTTCCTAACTAGTGGATAAGCGGAAGTTTCCGCATAACCCTATTGTTTTGTTATAAAACTAATACTTTTTTCATTTTTACATGAGTGGTGCTTTAAATCTTTTTAAGAATTTCTACTTTTGAACTTTCACATCAAAAAAAGAGATAAATTATGCCAATAAATGTTCCTTTATTAAAAGAAATAACTGAAGTTGCCGGAGCTCCGGGTCACGAGCAAAGAATTAGAGAAATTGTATTAAGAGAAATTAAACCTTTGGTAGATGACATTACCATTGACAACATGGGAAATGTATATGCCATTAAAAAAGGGAAAAACGATAAGCGTGTGATGATTGGTGCCCACATGGATGAAATTGGGTTTATTGTTACACACATCGATGACAATGGGTTTGTGCGTTTTCATACTTTGGGTGGTTTCGATCCTAAAACATTAACAGCACAACGTGTGATTATTCATGGAACAAAAGACATTATTGGGGTAATGGGTTCTAAACCCATCCACGTAATGAGCCCTGAAGAAAGAACCAAAATGCCTAAAACCACTGATTATTTTATCGATTTAGGGATGGGGAAAGAAGAGGTAGAAAAAATTGTAAGTGTTGGTGATCCAATTACTCGTGAAAGAGGATTGATTGAAATGGGGGACTGTGTAAACTGTAAGTCATTAGACAATCGTTTGGCGGTTTTCATTTTAATAGAAACGCTAAAAAACTTAAAAGATAAAGAAGTTCCTTTTGATGTTTACGGAGTGTTTACTGTTCAAGAAGAGGTAGGAATTAGGGGAGCCAACGTAGCTGCTTTAGAAATTAAACCTGATTTTGGATTTGGTTTAGACACCACCATTGCTTTTGATGTACCGGGAGCAAAACCTGAGGAAGTAATTACCAAACTAGGAGAAGGAACGGCTATTAAAATAATGGATAGTTCTACTATTTGCGATTATCGTATGGTAAAATACATGGAAGCAATAGCTAAAAAGAACAACATTAAATACCAAAAAGAAATATTAACTGCCGGAGGAACTGACACGGCTGGTATTCAACGAATGAATCCGGGTGGGGCAATTGCAGGAGCCATTTCTATTCCTACACGTCATATTCATCAAGTTATAGAAATGTCTAACAAGCACGATATTAAAGGGAGTATCGACCTTTTAACAGAGTGTTTGATGGATTTAGACCAATACGATTGGAGTTTTAAATAAAAAACTTGATTTTAGGGTTTTGTAGTGTTAAATAAATTCTTACTTTTGCCAACTTTCTTTTAAAAGTTTGAAAACGTTAAAAGACTATACAATACAATTTGTTAGTTTAAAGCAGGGAACTCATTTTTTTGAGTTTGATGTGGATAACAAGTTCTTTGAAGAGTTCGACGATTGTGAATTTATTGATTCCACTTTTAAAGTAGAATTAGAATTTATCAAGCAGTCGACAATGATGCTACTTAATTTCAGTTTCAATGGAACCATTACTGTTCCTTGCGACAGATGCTTGGATGATGTAATCATTCCGGTAGAAGGAGAAGAGAAACTGATTGTGAAGTTTGGAAGAGAAGAATACAGTGATACCGATGATATTGTAATTCTTCCAGAGAGTGAGTATGAAATTAATGTAGCACAATACATTTATGAATTTATTGAGATTAACATTCCTCAGAGAAAGATACACGAAGAAGGAGAATGTAATGTTGAAGCAATAAAAAAATTAAATGAATTAGAAGTAAAAAACGATAAAGATATCGACCCTCGTTGGTCGGCATTGAATAACTTAAACAATTAGAAAAACGAAATAAAATGGCACATCCTAAGAGAAAGACGTCTAAAACAAGAAGAGACAAAAGAAGAACGCACTACAAAGCAGTAGCGCCAACTACTTCAAATTGTTCTAACTGTGGAGCTCCTGTTTTATACCACAGAGTATGTGGAGAATGTGGATACTACAGAGGTAAACAAGCAATCGAAAAAGAAATTGCACTTTAATTTTAAAGAGCATTTAAACGATAACATTAAACTTACTGGAGAAATTTCAGTAAGTTTTTTTGTTTTATTCCCCCTAAACTTTTCTTAGGTAAGATATATTTTTTACCTTCGTTTTTCATTTCTTAAAAAAGAAATTATGAGTAAAACCACTGCGGCAATTACAGCTGTTCAAGGATATGTTCCCGATTATGTATTGACTAACAAAGAATTGGAAACAATGGTAGATACCACTGATGAGTGGATCATGGCCAGAACCGGAATTCAAGAAAGAAGAATTTTAAAAGGAGAAGGAAAAGGTGCTTCTGTTATGGCTGCCGAAGCTGTAAAAGGATTGTGCAAAAAAAGAGGAATTTCTCCTGAAGAAATTGATTTATTAATTTGTTGTACTGTAACAGGAGATCATATTTTCCCAGCAACAGCAAATATTATTACCGATAAAGTAGGAGCCAAAAATGCATTTGGTTTCGATATCAATGCAGCTTGTTCCGGATTTTTATATGGATTGGTTACCGGTTCAAAATATGTAGAATCAGGGTCACATAAAAAAGTGGTAGTAGTAGGAGTTGATAAAATGTCTGCGATTGTAGATTATGAAGACAGAACAACCTGTATCATTTTTGGAGATGGATGTGGAGCTGTTTTGTTAGAGCCTAACAACGATGGTTATGGAGTGATGGATTCTATCTTAAGAAGTGATGGTTCTGGATTTCAACATTTGCACCAAAAAGCAGGAGGTTCAGCTTATCCTCCATCTTTAGAAACAGTAAAAAACAAAGAACATCACATCCACCAAGAGGGACAAGCAGTATTTAAATTTGCTGTTACCAACATGGCTGATGTTTCTGCCGAGATTATGGAAAAAAATAACTTAAGCAGCGACGATGTTGCTTGGTTAGTTCCTCATCAGGCAAATAAAAGAATAATTGATGCAACAGCTCGTAGAATGGGAGTTGGAGAAGAAAAAGTCATGCTCAATATTCAAAAATTCGGAAATACCACTTCAGGCACTATTCCATTATGTTTATGGGAGTGGGAAAATCAATTAAAAAAAGGAGATAACCTTATTTTATCAGCCTTTGGAGGAGGGTTTACTTGGGGGGCAATTTGGGTAAAATGGGCTTATGATTCAAATAAATAATTAATAATTACTTTTACACCGTTAAAATTAAACTTATATAAAATGAAGGCATCTGAAATTCAAGAATTAATAAAGTTTGTTGCCAAATCTGGCGTTAGTGAAGTAGAAATTGAAGATAAAGATTTTAAAATAACCATAAAAACTCCTCCTTACAAAAGAGGAAAAATTGAAGAAGTACAAGTAATCCAGACTCAAGTTCCGGTGGCGGCAGTACCTCAAGCTCAAGCAGTTCAGCCTGTTGCTCAACCGGTAGCCGCAGCTCCAGCTCCAGCTCCAGCTGCTGCACCAGCAGCTCCAAAAGCTGAAGCAAATGATGACGCTAATTATGTGACAGTTAAATCACCTATGATTGGTACGTTCTATAGAAAACAATCTCCTGAAAAACCAAATTTTGTTAATATAGGTGATGATGTTGCTAATGATACAGTAGTTTGTATTATTGAGGCAATGAAATTATTCAATGAAATTGAAGCTGAAGTGAGTGGTAAAATTGTGAAAGTATTAGTTGACGATGGTTCTCCGGTTGAATACGACCAACCATTATTTTTAGTAGATCCTGCATAAGGATTCGTCAATTAAGTTATTCATTCACTTTATTAAACCAATCTTATGTTTAAGAAAATACTTATCGCCAATAGAGGAGAAATTGCCTTAAGAGTAATCAGAACCTGTAAAGAAATGGGTATTAGTACAGTGGCAGTATATTCAACTGCTGATAAAGATAGTTTGCATGTTCGATTTGCTGATGAAGCTGTATGTATTGGACCTCCAAAAAGTTCAGAATCGTATTTAAATATTCCAAATATTATTGCTGCAGCTGAGATTACTAATGCAGACGCTATACATCCAGGCTATGGATTTTTATCAGAAAATGCCAAGTTTTCAAAAATCTGTCAAGAAAACGGAATTAAATTTATTGGAGCTTCACCAGAAATGATTGAAGCCATGGGAGATAAATCTTCTGCCAAGGAAACAATGATTAAAGCAGGAGTGCCTGTTGTTCCGGGGTCACCAGGATTATTAAAAGATTTGGCAGATGCAAAAGCAGTGGCTAAAAAAATAAAATATCCTGTAATGATGAAAGCTACTGCCGGTGGTGGTGGTAAAGGAATGCGTGTAATTTGGAAAGAGGAAGAAATGCAGGCGGCATGGGAATCGGCAAAACAAGAAGCCGGAGCAGCATTTGGAAATGATGGGATGTATATGGAGAAATTCATCGAAGAACCTCGTCATATTGAAATCCAAATTGCAGGAGATGGGAAACATGCTTGTCATTTATCTGAAAGAGATTGTTCTATTCAAAGAAGACATCAAAAATTGGTAGAAGAAACTCCTTCACCATTTATGACTCCTGAATTGAGAAAAAAAATGGGAGCAGCAGCTATTAAAGCGGCAGAAGCGGTTAATTATGAAGGTGTTGGAACGGTTGAATTTTTGGTAGATAAAAATCGCGATTTTTACTTTATGGAAATGAACACCAGAATTCAGGTGGAGCATACCATTACGGAAGAAGTAATTAATTACGATTTAATCAAAGAACAAATTAAGTTGGCTGCCGGTGATAAAATTAGCGGGAAAAACTACGAACCAACCATGCATGCTATTCAATGCAGAATAAATGCAGAAGATCCATTTAACGATTTTAGACCAAGTCCCGGAAAAATTGAAAATTATCACGAACCGGGTGGTCATGGAATTAGAATTGATACTCATGTTTATGCTAGTTATGTAATTCCTCCTTATTATGATTCAATGGTGTCTAAACTGATTACTGTGGCTCAAACAAGAGAAGAGGCTATAACTAAGATGGAAAGAGCATTAAGCGAATACATTATTGAAGGAGTAAAATCTACGATTCCATTTCATCAGCAATTAATGAAAGATGAAAATTTTAGAAAAGGGAATTTTACGACTAAGTTTATGGAAACCTTTAAGTTAAAAGAAATTTAATAAGAGTTAAACACAAAAGAAAATCAAATTTTTTACTTTTGTTTAAATTTGGTATATTTCATCAATAAATTGTTAATACAATAAAATATGGATAAACAAACTTATAAAGTTCTAGTTCCACACGATTTTACAAATGTTGCTGATTGTGCAATCAATCATGCAAGTAAAATTGCTAACTCTTTTAGTGGAGAAGTGTATCTTTTACATGTGGTTTCAAAAGATAAAGAAATTGCAGGAGCCAAAGAAAAACTAACTCAAGTGGCGGAAAGAGCTGAAGCATCTAATTCCGGTGTTAAATTTAATGTGTTGGTAAGAATAGGAAATATTTTTGAAGATATAGGTGATGTTGCATCTGAAATAGGAGCAGGATTTATTGTGATGGGGACACATGGTGCAAAAGGAATGCAAAAAATTATGGGAAGTTATGCTTTACGTGTTATTTCACACTCTAAAGTACCTTTTGTGATATGCCAAACACAAGACCCGAAACAAACAGATACTTATGATGATATTGTAGTGCCAATTGATTACAGCGATGTGACCAAACAAAAATTAACGGTTGCCGCTAATATTGCTTCTCATTTTGGCAGTAAAATTCATTTGTTTTATGATATTGAAAATGATGAATTTTTAAAGAAAAAATTAGATAGAGAATTATCGTTTGCCAAAAATTATTTCTTAGATAGAAAAATTTCATACACATTAAATCAAGCTGAAATTAAAGGACAATTTAAAAAGCAATTAGTAATATTTGCTGCTAAAATTGATGCTGATTTAATTTGTATTGTAAATCAACAAGAAGGAGCGTTATTGCCAGATTTCTTTGGTAGTGATGAGCAAATTGTAATTGCTAATGAGGCTGAAATTCCGGTAATTATAACCAACCCTACTCAGCAAGTGGTTGCAGGTGGTGTTTTAGGTACTTGATTTTAGATTTATATAATATTAAAAAAACCATCAAGAATTCTTGATGGTTTTTTTATGACCTAACAAATTATTTAACTATTATTCTGCCAAAGCAGCATCCACTTCTTCTTTTGTAACTTGCCCTCCATTATTCCCCCAACTATTCATTACATAGGTTAAAACATCAGCAATTTGTTGATTGTCTAGAGTTTGAGGAGGCATTACACCATTATATTTTTCCCCATTTACAACAATTTCTCCTTCAGAACCATTTTTTACTTGCTTAATAGCTCTTACTTTATCTGCCATTAAATAATCTGATTTTGCCAAAGGAGGGTAAAAATTTGGCAGTCCTAATCCAGTAGCTTGATGACAAGCTAAACAAGTAGTTTTGTAAACTGCTTCACCGGCAGATAAATCTAATGACGATTCATTTTCTTCTTCCACAACTTCCTCTATCTTTTCCTCTACAACTTCTTTTACTTTTTCAGTTTTTTGATCTTCGTGCGAACCACCACCACATGATATAAGACTACTCATGGCAAATAAGGATGAGAATAAAATCACGCTTAATGATACTTTTTTCATGACATATGTTTTAAATGAAATAATCTATTCAATAAATCAAATTTCGAAAGTAAATAAGAAATAAACTATGATAAATATCAGTAGAATTACTCTTCTGAAAATTCTACCAATAGTTTACGGTAGGCATTAAATAATTTAGATTTTGAAACAAAACCTACATATTTTTTCCCATTAATAACCGGTAAATTCCAAGCATTTGATTTAGTGAATTTTTCCATAACAATATCCATACTATCAGATAAATGGACATATGTTTGAGGAATGGTCATTAATGATTGTACTTTTACAGTATCATACATTTCAGGTTTAAACATAATTTCACGGATATCGTCTAGAGTAATAACTCCATGAAGAATATCTTTATCATCTACTACCGGAAATAAATTACGAGAGGATTTAGAAACTACTTTTACTAAATCTCCTAATGTTGCATTTGGACTAATATTGTTAAAGTCTTTTTCAACTTCAGTATGAAGTTTCATTAAGGTAAGAACTGCTTTGTCTTTATGTCGGGTAATTAATTCACCTCTTTTTGCCAACTGCATGGTATAAACAGAATAAGGAACAAAGTATTTAGAGGTTAAATAAGCAATAGCAGCAGTAATCATAAGAGGAATAATTAATTCATAGCCTCTGGTAATCTCAGCAATTAAAAACAAAGAAGTTAAAGGAGCGTGAAGCACTCCCGCAATTAATCCTGCCATCCCAACTAAAGTAAAATTAGTTTCAGATAAATTACTGTCTTTAAAAATATTGAGGGTTTTGGCAAAAACGAACCCACTTGTCGCTCCCATGAATAATGAAGGAGCAAATACACCACCTATTCCACCGGCTCCAAAAGTAATGGCAGAAGCAATTACTTTTAAGAAAATTACGCCAAATAAAAGACCTAGTACAATAAGAATTTCTTCTTTGTGCTCGAAAAATACACTATGGTCAACCACCGATTTAAAATCTCCTTTCAGCAATGCTGTTATAGTTTCAAAGCCCTCGCCATATAAAGGTGGCACAAAGAAAATAAGTGTTCCTAAAAGAATCCCCCCAATTAGTAATCGATATTTTTGAAGTTTTATTTTTTCGAATAATCCTTCTATCAACCAAAACATTTTATTGAAATAAACAGAAATTAACCCTGTAAAAACACCCAATAAAATATAGAAAGGAAATTCTGAAGGAACAAAAGCATCTTGAATTCTGATTTCAAACAATACATTATCACCCAAAATCATTCTTGAGCTTAATGCGGCAGATACAGAAGCCATCAAAAATGGAATCATAGAGGTTAGGGTAAGATCAAACAAGAATACCTCTAAAACAAAAACCAACGCAGCAATAGGCGCATTAAAAATCCCTGACATGGCTCCCGCTGCGCCACAGCCTAATAACAATGTTGTGGTTTTATAATCCAACTTAAATAAACGAGCAATATTTGAGCCTATTGCACTATTGGTGGCTACAGTAGGCCCCTCTAAACCAACGGATCCTCCAAACCCTACAGTTAAAGAACTTGCAATTACAGAAGCAAACATATTATAAGCTTTAATAACGCCATTGTTTTTTGAGATGGCAAATAAGGAGTTTGGAATGCCATGACCAATTGGTTTTTTAAGTACTTTTTTGATGAATAAATTAGTAAGCAAAAGCCCAATAAAAGGGTAGATAAAGAAAAGGTAATTATGAAATTCTTTTACAAAGCCCCAGGTAAGCAGTTCTTTAATAAAGTGAACAGAATTTTTAATAATAATGACAGCAACCCCAGAAGCTAATCCAACAAGTAAGCTGAGTAATAAAATAAAATGCTTTTGTTGAATTTTAGTTCTCCATGAAAAAAGTTTGCCGATAAATGTGTTTAAACTCATTACTTACTTTTTTCAATAAGATGAACATCTCTTTGAGGAAATGGTATTTGAATGTTGTTTTCAGCAAAAAGTTTATTGATTTGAAAACGAATCTCGCTTTGAGTGATTTCAATGGTCCATGTGTCTGAAGTCCAAAACCAAATTTCAAAAAGCAAGGCTGAGTCTGCAAAATCTTTAAAAACAACGGTTGGATTTGGACGTTTGGTGATTTTTGGATGAGCTTCAACACTTTTTAATAAAAGAGCTTTTACTTTATCTACATCAGAACCATACGCAACTCCAACAGGCACACTAAATCGAGTAATTTTATTATTTGCACTCCAATTGATTACTTTTTCATTCAAAATTCTTGAATTAGGTACCACAATGTATATACCATCTCTTGTTCTGAGTAAAGAAGTTCTAAGTTTTATTTCTTTTACATTCCCAACGAGTCCATCTACTTCTAGTATATCTCCCACTTTAACGTTGCGCTCAAATAATATTATTATTCCTGAAATAATATCTCTAAAAACATCTTGAAGAGCAAAACCTAATCCAATTCCTAAAGTGGCAAAAAAGGCACCAATAATAGAAATATCTATTCCTAAACTTTTTACGGTGATAAAACCAGCTAAAATGTAGGTAATGTATTTAATGATTTGTACAATTGATTTTCCTTGACCTTCGTTTGCTCCTCCTTGCTCGGATAATCTTCTTCCAATAATAATTTCAAGGCTTTTAATAATCACTTTTACTGTTGTAAAAATGAGTAAAATGATAAGGATATTGTAAATAGATAATGAAAAACTACCTAATTCAAAAAATTTAAAACCCAGTATTTTCTCAATATAATCCATAATTATTCTTCGGTATAAAGACCTTTAGCTTGTTTAGCCGAGATGGTAATCCCTTTTATAAAAGAAGAACTAAACCCGTTGTGTTCCATTTCATTTAATCCGGCAATGGTACATCCCTTTGGAGATGTAACTTTATCAATTTCATCTTCAGGATGTGAATTATTTGCTAATAATAAACTTGCTGCGCCTTTTGCTGTTTGAGCAGCCATTTTTAAAGCCTCATTAGCATGAAAATCTATTTCGTTTCCACCTTGAGATGCTGCACGAATTGCTCTTAAAAAGAAGGCAATTCCGCAAGCACATAAAGCAGTAGCAGAAGTCATTTGTTCTTCAATAATAACAATGGTTTCACCAACTAATTTGAAAATTTCTTCGACTTCCGGAATGTGTATTTTAAATGGTTCTGAAGTCGCTATACAAGTCATAGATTCTCTAATCGCAATTGCTGTATTTGGCATAGCACGAACAATAGGAATGTTTGTACCAATTATATCTTGAATGTTTTTTACTTTAACCCCAGATACAAGCGAAATAATTAAATGCTCTGAATGCAAACTTTCTTTTAGCTCATTTAAAACTTCATTTATTTTTTGAGGTAAAACAGCAAGTACAACTATTTTAGCTTTTTTTACTGCTTCAGAATTATTAGATTCTAATTCTGCTCCTAATTCCTGTAATTCTTGAAGTTTCGATAAATTACGTCGAGTTAAAATAAAGTCGGAGTAATTGTATTGCCCACTTTCAACCAGTCCCTTCACCAAAGAAGTTCCTAGGTTTCCAGATCCTATTATTGCAATTTTCTTATTCACCTTTCCATGTTTTAAACAACAAAGGTACAAAGTATCAATTAGCTTTTAAATTCTTGAACTATAAAGTTTATTCAATATAGCTTAATTTCATCATGTTAGACTGCCCTTTTTCGGTAATAGGCATACTTGCAATGTTAATTATCAAATCACCTTCATTTACAAAATGATTCTTTTTAAGAATGTATTTGATGTCTGCAATTGTGTGGTCTGTACTTACAAATTTGTCGTAATAAAAAGCGCGAACACCCCAAACAAGACTTAACATATTTAAAATGCCTTCATTACCTGTGAATACATAAACACCAGCTCTAGGTCTAAAACTTGCAATTTTAAAACCGGTATAACCTGAGAATGTCATTGTTACAATTGCTGATGCATTAGTTCGCTGAGCCAATCTACACGAATTAAAACAAATAGAATCTGTGATGTACCTGTCATGATTATCCTCTTCAGGAGGGTATTCATAATGGAAAACACTGTCTAATTTTTCTACATCTTCAATAATCTTGGTAATACTTTCAATTACTTTTACAGGATGTTTTCCTACAGATGTTTCCCCACTTAACATTACAGCATCAGCACCATCCATTACAGCATTAGCCACATCATTTACCTCAGCACGAGTAGGAGTAATATTGTCAATCATACTCTCCATCATTTGTGTAGCAATAATCACAGGTTTAGCAGCTTTCATGCATTTTTTCACAATCATTTTTTGAATGGTAGGTACTTCATGAAATGGAATTTCCACTCCTAAATCACCACGTGCCACCATTATGGCATCTGTATGTTTAATAATATCGTCAATATCACTAATAGCTTCCGGTTTTTCAATTTTGGCAATTACCTTGGCATTACTGTTTTTTTCTCTAATAATGTGTTTAAGCTCAATAATGTCTCGGGCATTTCTTACAAATGATAGGCCTATCCAGCTCACTTTCATTTTTAAAGCAAAATCCAAATCTTCTAAATCTTTTTCTGTTAAACAAGGTAAAGATATCTTGGTGTTAGGTAGATTTACTCCTTTATTAGAGGAAAGCATTCCTCCATGCTCAACTATAGCAACTACCTCATCAGTTTTGTTCGTTGATTTAATTTTTAAAACCAGCTTTCCATCGTCTAATAAAATAGTTTCGCCAGGGTGAACATCTTTTGGAAAATTTTGATAACTGATGTATACTTTTTTTTCATTTCCAATACATTCTTTTGATGTAAAAATGATTTCATTACCACTTTCCAACATAAAACCATTGTTTTCAATTTTACCCACTCTAATTTTTGGTCCCTGTAAATCTGCTAAAATTGCTACATGATTTCCTGTTTCTTGATTGATGACTCTTATATTATTAATTACTTCTTCATGATCTTGATGGGAACCGTGTGAAAAATTAATTCGACAAACATTTACTCCTGCAGTAATTATTTTTTCCAACATTTCTTTTGAGGATGTTGCGGGACCAATGGTGGCTACTATTTTGGTTTTTCTAAAAGTCATATATACAATAAGTTTTGTTTAGATTTTAATGATTCAATATCAATTTTAAAACTTGCTAAAATGATTGAAGAATGATTAAGAATATCTATTATTTTTTTTTCTTCTTGTTCAAATAAACTACTTCTAATGTAAATTAAAAAATCGGTTGTTTTTAATTCTGGTAATAAAAACCCTTTTGGGCTTTTATTAGAAATTAGAAAGAAGGTGGCATGATCAACTTCATCGTCGTATTGAAAACAAGTAAACGAGCCTGAACCTTGTTTTAATTCTATTTTTTTATCATCAACCCTTTTAAAATCCATTTGAAGTAATTTGTTTATTTCCCAGCACAAACGATAATCTTTGGAGTGACAACTTATACCCACCAAACCAAAATCATATTCATCTTCAATGTGTAAAACAAATTTCGACATACACACAAAGATATTAAGAACCTATTCAAATACAGTTAATTTATGGTTATTTATTAATTTTTAAGTGAGATTAAATTAATGGGCTGATTTTCAAGTTGAGTTAAAGAAAAAACTAGACGATTTAAAAGAGTATATAAAACTATAATTGGCATGAAATTAAACAATAAACGTATTTTTGTTTATGCTGCAAAATAAAGCATTATCGATATTAAAATCGGGAAGAAATGTTTTTCTAACAGGTTCTGCTGGAACAGGTAAAACCTATGTTCTTAATCAATATATTGACTATTTAAAATCTAGAAAAATAAGAGTAGCCATTACTGCATCTACTGGCATTGCAGCAACTCATATGAATGGTATGACTATTCATTCATGGTCTGGAATTGGAGTAAAAGATACCATTACTTCATCTCAATTGGCAAGCTTAAAAGCTAAAAAATATTTGCGCGATCAACTCGAAAAATCAAAAGTGTTGATTATAGATGAAATTTCGATGCTTCATAAAACTCAATTAGATTTAGTGAACCAAGTTTTGCAATATTTTAAAGAAAGCACTCAGCCATTTGGAGGTATTCAAGTAGTATTATGTGGTGATTTTTTTCAGTTACCTCCTATAGGAAATCAAGGTGAGCAAAGTAGAGATAAATTTTCATTTATGTCAGAGGCATGGGTAAAAGCAGAGTTGAGTGTTTGTTATTTAACCGAACAGTACAGACAAAATGATAATGATTTAAATCAAATTTTGAATGAAATAAGAGAGGGGAAAATATCAGAGAATAGTTATCAGCGTTTAAAATTGGCTTCAAAGAATCGTTTAAACACAAAAGAAGAACCCACTAAGCTTTACACTCACAATTATGATGTAGATAAGATAAATGCTGAATATTTAGCAAAAATACCTGGTCTTGCTAAAAAATTTAAAGCCAAAACAAAAGGGAACAAAAACCTTATTGATACTTTAAAAAATTCTGTTTTAGCGGGAGAGGAATTAGAGTTAAAAATTGGAGCGAAAGTAATGTTTGTTAAAAACAATCTTGAAAAAGGGTATGTAAATGGTTCTTTAGGAACGGTTGATTCATATAATGATAAAGGGCTACCAATTGTGAAACTTTTTAAAGGGAAACTTGTTACAGTAGAACCTGAAGATTGGACTATTTTTGATGATAAAGGAAAATCCTTAGCCAATTTTAATCAAATTCCCTTGCGATTAGCATGGGCCATAACCATTCATAAATGTCAAGGGATGACTTTAGATGCAGCTGAAATAGACCTCACAAAAACATTTGAAAAAGGTCAAGGGTATGTAGCATTGTCGAGGTTAAAAAAAATTGAACATCTCCATTTACATGGGCTCAATGAAATGGCATTACAAGTGGATGCTTTAGCCTTAAAAGCAGATGTTCGATTTCAAGAACTTTCTAAAAAGGTTGATGATGAATATCAAATAGAAATGCTTGAGAAACAAGCCTATGATTTTATTAAAACAAGCGGAGGGACGCTAGATAAAAATGAAATAAAGAATAATCAAAAGAAATTAAAAGAAAAACAATCAAAAGAATCTACTTACGACATTACCTTATCTTATTTAAAAGATCAGCTGCCATTAAAAAAAATTGCAGATATAAGAGCTGTGAATATTGGAACCATTACTAATCATTTAATTAAAATTCGTAAAGAAAATCCTACCATAGATTTAAGTTTTTATGCTCCCAAAAATGTAATTATAAAAAAAGTAGAAAAAGTGTATAATCAACAACCAAAAGATAAGCCCGTCAGTTTAAAAGCTGTTTATGAAGGACTAAACAATGAAGTCTCTTATGATGAGATTAAATTAGCTATTGCTTTTATCATAAAATAGCTTTACTTGAATACAAATAAAACAAGTATAAATTAAGGGTAAAAAATGTAACTTAGCACAATGTTTAAGAAAGGACTAATATACTCATTACTTATGTTGTTTGTAAGCATACTTCAAGCACAATGTCCGGTAAGTGTTACAATTAGCCGTAATCCTACAGGGGCTGTTTGTAGAAATACAACTGTGAATTTTACAGCTCAGCCTACTAATGAAGGAAGTAATCCTCAATATTTTTGGGTGTTAAATGGAGATACTGTAGGCACTAATCCTACTCTCTCTACTGCTGTAAATGGAGCTCATGTTGAATTATATGTTGTTACATCTAATGCATGTACTGATACGGTTGCTTATGCTCAAACTTATCTTGTAAATGTTGATATTACATTAGATTACACAGTGGAAACTCCAACAGAGTGTAACCAACCAACTAATGATGTTACTATCAATAATATTTCTGGAGGAACTGAACCTTATAGTTATTATTTACACACTGATGTCGAAGATAAAGCAGAAAGTATTACTTATACAGACTTGCCTATTAGTAGCTATCCGATTATTGTAACTGACGCTGCTGGATGTGTTGATACTAATTGGGTTGATCTTACTACATTAGAATGTGATCCAATTGTCCCTTCTCAAATTTTAACTCCAAATGATGATGGGATAAATGATACTTGGTATGTGCATAATATAGAGTTTTATCCCAAAAATAAAGTTTACATTTTTGATAGATGGGGGCAACGGGTTTATTATAAAGAAGGATACACTAATGTAGAAGGTTGGGATGCAAAATATATGAGTGGTAACTTGCCTGTTACTTCATTTTTTTATGTGATTGAGTTAGAGTTTGAACGTCAAGATAAACAAGTTTTTAAAGGTCCGGTTTCAATATTGAGGTAAATGAAAAAAAGGCTGTTGATATTTATATTATTTTTTAATGTAGGATTTATTTCTGCACAACAGTCTATTCAATATACCCAATATTCATTTAATAATTTAAGTTTTAATCCTGCATTTATTGGTACTACAAAATGTTTATCATTTAAAGCCGGAACAAGAATGCAATGGGTAGGTTTTGATGGTGCACCACGAACTTCATTTGCAAGTGTTCAAAAAACTTTTGGGACTAAAAATTTTCATAATAAAGGTAAACATGGTGTAGGATTGTATGTTGAACAAGACGAAATACATATCACCACTAGAACTTATGTAAAGTTAGGGTATGCTTATCATAAAAAATTAACAAGTAAACTAACAGGTGGTTTTGGAATTTTTGCAGGAATTCAGCAATATTCAATCAATACAGCTTTTGGTGATAATAATCCAGATCCTGTTTTGGCAAACGCTTCAGGTGCTGAATTAAAGTATCCCGATTTAATGCCAGGAGTATTATTTTACAATGATAAAGTTTATTACAGTTTTGCTATTAACCAATTGTATTTTAAAAAAGTAGGATTGGGAGGTGAAGAAAATAAGCAAGTGAACCAATATTTAATAGGATGGGGGCATAAATCACCGGCCGGGAAATGGACATTGTTTAAATCATTTCTGTTAAAGGCAAATGCTATTGGTCCACCTGATTTAGATTTAAACTTGAATTGGGATTATTATAATGATATTGGTATTGGCGTAGGATATAGAGTAGGAGAAGCAGTAAATGCACAGCTTAAATTAAGAATATTACAATCTGTATCAATTGGATATTCTTTTGATTATCCATTAAACAAAATAATGGGTAGTTACACACATGAATTTATGATTAGTTTCAGTAGATGTCCTGATAGTGGTGTAGGAGGTGGTGGCAGTGATAAGCAACATTATTGCCCTGCTTATAATTAAGGTTCTTTAATCAACAATTTTACTTTTTCAAATTCTATATCTACCACGATATTATTGCCTTGAATTCTTTCGATAACCGTTTTTTTACCATTTTTTTGAATAGCTCTAATGTTTTCTTCATCAATAAAAAGATCATCAAGCTTAATCCAGGTCTTAATTTTTTCCATGTTTTCGTTTGTGTTTTGCATGATGAGGTACATTTTTTTTAGAATTAGCAAAAGTATGTTGATTGGGTAAGAGTTTTCTAAGTAAGTCATTTTCCCCTCTCGAACTAAGTACGTTTTTTATCCAACCTTGGTTCTCTTTTTTGTACCAAAAAAAGAATCTATTTTGATCTTTTTTTTCTTTTTCCGTTTTTGGAGTTTTAATGGGTTTTAAAGTATAAGGATGGTATCCTGAATAATAAATAACCGTAGCAACTGTCATCGGTGTTGGAGTAAAATCATTTACTTGCTCCAATTGAAAGCCCATATCTTTGGTTTCTGCAGCCAAATTTGCCATATCTTTTAACTCACATGCGGGATGACTGGAAATAAAATAAGGAATTAATTGTTGGTTAAGGTTGAATTTTTTGTTGATACGATCGAAAGTGTTTTTGAAAAGGTGAAAATTCTTAAATGAAGGTTTTCTCATGATTTTTAAAACATCATCAGACGTATGTTCTGGAGCAACCTTTAATCTTCCTGAAACATGATTTTTTATCACTTGTTCAGTATACTCTTCCAAATCTTTTTTGTCAGCATTTTTATTAAACTCAGGAACCAACATATCATACCTAATTCCACTACCAATAAATGCTTTTTTAACTTTTGGATTCTCATCTACGGCTTTATAAATCTCAGTTAAAGGTTGATGAGAAGTATCTAAATTATGACAAATACTTGGTGATATACATGAAGGGCTTACACATCGGTCACAAATTTCTTGCACTTTACCTTTCATTCTGTACATGTTAGCAGAAGGACCTCCCAAATCACTAATATAGCCTTTAAAATCAGGCATTTCAGTTACTTTTTCAACTTCTTTTAATATAGATTCTTTTGAACGACTGGCAATAAACTTACCTTGATGTGCAGAAATGGTACAGAAACTACACCCACCAAAACAACCTCTATGCATATTAATAGAGAATTTAATCATTTCAAAAGCAGGAATCGCCCCTCTTTTCTCATATTTCGGATGAGGTAAACGAGTATAGGGTAAGTCAAAAGAAGTATCCATTTCTTCCTCCGTCATAGTATAGTAGGGAGGATTGATAATCAACTTTTTATCTCCAATGTTTTGTGTTAATCGGTCTGCATTTAGTTTATTAGACTCTTGTTCTATATGTTTAAAGTTAGAGGCATAAGTTTTTTTGTCTTTCAAACAATTTTCATGTGAAGCCAATTCTAAATCTTTCCACTGTTTGTTTTTGGGTAAAGCATCATTTTTATCCATTAAAAAAGCCGTTTGATTGATGGTTTTAAGGGAATCAAAAGGTACTCCTTTCATTAATAAAGTGATTATTTCTCTTAATGGTTGCTCACCCATTCCATAAACCAGCATATCGGCTCCAGAGTCAAATAAAATAGAAGGCTTTAATTCATTGCTCCAATAGTCATAGTGCGTGACACGCCTTAAAGAAGCTTCAATTCCTCCTATCACTACAGGAACATCAGGAAAAAGTTCTTTGAGTATTTTGGTATAGACAGTAGTCGCATAATCTGGGCGAAAACCTGCTAAACCGCCAGGAGTGTAAGCATCGTCAGACCTTCTTCTTTTGGCAGCTGTATAATGGTTCACCATTGGATCCATACAACCTGCAGTTACTCCAAAAAAAAGATTGGGTTTCCCTAGCTTCTTAAAATCCCGTAAATCATCTTTCCAATTGGGTTGGGGAATAATGGCAATTTTAAGCCCCATGCTTTCTATTATCCTTCCAATAACAGCACTCCCAAAAGCAGGATGGTCAACATAAGCATCACCACTAAATAGGATAATGTCTAAGTTGTCCCAGCCTCTTAATTCTACTTCTTTTTTGGTAGTCGGAAGCCAATCGGTTAATGAATACTTACTTTTCATAATATTTTACAAAAGTAAGTATTCATTTTACAGGTTGTTGTGGTTTATTTTTCGGCTAAGTTGTTTACCAGATTCTGAATTGTCACTGCAAAGTTTTGAGTGTCATCAATTTCTATTCGTTCATCCGTAATTTGAGCCATTACGAAAACGTCATTTATTTCTCCATCAATAAACTTTTTACGAGCTTTTAAAACGTCTTCAAAGTTTTCAAAACGTCCAATCGAAAAAATATCGTCATCGCTACTGATTTCAATTACTTGTTCATTATCTAATTGCTCTAACAGTTTATCTACTGTTTCAATAGAGTTTACAGGAATTGCAAGAGCGTAATAGTGTTTTAACCCTGATTTTTGTACATCTAATAAGTAATTTACTTCTTGAACCGATATTTTTTTAGATTCCTTTCTTTCTTCAATTGATTCAGCTGTAATCATATTAGATTTATACTGTATTGAAATGGCATCAGCAACTGAGATTTCCATTTGGTCGTGATAGGCTATGATTTGAGGATTAAGACAACCGTTTTTTTCTAGAAGTGTTTTTACGGAATCTACTTCTGAAAAGCTGGAATATTTCCCAAAAACATAAGTAGAAGAGCGGTCTTTGATAATGTTGGTTAAATAATGATATTCTTCAATTACAGCTTGTGATTTTTGTAAATCTAAACTGTTTAATGAAATTTGATAAACAATCCCTTTTGGTAGGTTAGGGTTGAATGCATTTGCAATGTTAAATACAATTAGTAATACTATTGTAATGGTATATTTGGTTAGTGGTTTCATGGCATTTAAGTTTTAGTTAATAATATAGTTAACTTCCTAAAAAATAAGACTTTAGATAAGGTTTTGCTAAAACTGACAAGCTTGATAAGTTCTGTTATATTTTACACAGAAAAAAATAAAAATGTTACAAAACAAACATTTAAATTGTAAATAAATAATGATGTATTGAAATGGTGTTATTTAAAAAAATAAATATTTAAAAAGAAGAGTTGAATTAAAATAAAATATTGAACCTAAAATCTGGTTTCTAATTTATTTACCAAAGACGAAAGGTATTTCATTAATTCTAAAGAAGATTTTTGATGTTTTGCAATCATATTGATAAAATCAGAAATTAAAATTTTAATTCCGGTGGTAGTTTCTTTTGCTTTTGCGGTGTAATTACAGAAACCATCATTATAAACGCAATCCAATCCTAATAATTCGCCAGACATTAACTCATGGAAAGTGATGGTTTGGTTATTTTTTTGTTTTCTTAAAATGACATCACCATTTTCAATAAAATATAGGTAATCGGTATGTTCCCCTTCTTTAAAAAGGAACTCATTTTTGTTGATGGTAAACACTTCGCATGCAATGGATTTAATCTTATCCATTAATTCGGCAGAAATGTTATTGATGTTTCTTGAGGCCATAGTAATAATAATGTATGCTAAATTAAAGCAGGAAAAGATTCGATAAAATGACATAGGTCATATTATGAACTTAAAGAAATCAGGTTTTAGATAGCTTAAAGTTTAGGTAGAAATATTATTAGACCAATAATTAAAGCAAAAATAGAAGTGATTAAAACAGCTGCTGCTGCCAAATCTTTTGTTTTTTTAATGTGTGGATTTTGCTCTTTGGTAACAGCATCCGACAGGTTTTCGATGGCAGTGTTAAAAATTTCTGCAGCTAATACCATGGCGATGGCAAAAAGAATGGCAATCCATTCGTAAGTAGTAATGTTGAACCAAAATCCTGCACTAACTACAATAAGTGTTGCCAATATATGTATCCAAAAGTTAGGTTCTTCTTTAAGTATGGTTTTTAAACCCTGAAAAGCATAACCGAAACTTTTGATGCGACTTTTGATGAAGGAAGTTTTAGTCATTGAGTATTGTTAATGTAAAATCAATATCAGTTAACTTTTCAATAGGAATCATTCCAGAAAAAAAATTAGTTTTTAATTCCATGGATTTAGTATGATAAGTTTGAAAATCGTCTAATGTAAAATTTTGCTTCGGAAACCCAAAAACATGACCTAAAAACTCAATTTCAACAAAGATGCTATCTGAATAAAGATATTTCATTCTTCCAAACATTAAAAAGGGTGTTTCTGCTTCCCTCTTTGTTAATGCTATTAATCCAACAGAACGTTGAAAATAGAAAACAGGGAAATCTAATTCGTTGTATCTAGCAAATTTTCTTATGAAATTATATTTTTCTTCAAAACCTTCGCCTTCCTGCCGATTTAATTCTTCAAAAAACATTTTATATAAGCCTCTTTTAAAAGACCTACATAAATTTTTTTGAAAAATAGGATTAAACTTAAAAGATGGTTTTATTACCAATCGATATTTTCCTTTTCTTTCTTTTATTTCAAAGAATTTAGATTTAAATCTTCCTACTTGTCTTTTGGGTTGAAATCCTGTTAGAAATCTTCTTCTAGAAATGTTAAAAGTTTCTTTTAGAGCTTCTTCTATAGAGAAGATATTTCCTTCTTTTTGAACACCAAAATATTCATTACAAGAATCACATACATTGTTATTATAATTTTGTCCTCCTAAAGACATAGGAATTGTATGTGCTTTTTTACTAAATGATACTAAAGGTTCAGCTTCTAAACACCAAAGACATCTCTTCTGCATAATATATAAACTTAAACAATATATTCAAAAACAACATTTAAACTCCTGGCTTTGTTATACAATTCTTCTGCTTGTTCGTAATAGAGGGTTTGTTGCCCGTCCGAAAAAGCTTTTTCGGGTTCTTCGTGTACTTCCACCACAATTCCGTCAGCACCTGCAACTACTCCGGCCAATGCCATGGTAGCTACATGTTGGCGTAAACCAATACCATGTGAAGGGTCAACAATTACCGGTAAGTGGCTTTTTTCTTTTAAAATAGGAATTGCATTCAAATCTAAAGTGTTTCTATAGGCTTTTTCATAAGTTCTAATACCACGTTCGCACAACAATATTTTTTCATTCCCATTCGAAAAAACATACTCGGCAGAAGCTAATAATTCTTCAATGGTACCAGACATGCCTCTTTTAATCATCACCGGTTTATCTACTTCTCCCAGGATATCCAGTAGGTTGAAATTTTGAGAATTTCTAGCCCCTACCTGGAAAATATCTACATAATCCAGCATTTCTTCTACTTGTGAAACCTGCATTACTTCTGTAATTACTTTAATTCCATTTTCAGAACAATGTTGGTAAAACAATTTTAAACCATCCATACCTAATCCACGAAAAGCATAGGGCGAACTACGAGGTTTATAAACACCCCCACGCATAATTTTAATGTTGTTTTTTAGTAAATGCTGTACCGTGTTTTCGATTTGTTCTTCACTTTCTATAGAGCATGGCCCAGCCATGATGGCTAATTCGTGTCCTCCAATGGTAACATTATCTCCCAAATCAATAATGGTTCGTTCGGTTTTCCATTTTTTTGAAACCAGTTTGTAATCGTCAGACACTCGATGAATGTCATCAATCCCTTCCATGTTGCCAATGGTTCTGATGTCAAAATCCACTTTGGGAATACCTACAATGTAGTTTCTAAATTGCGTTTTCACCTCGTTCGATTTAATATTCAATTCACTTAGTTGATTGAGTAAATTTTCTTTTTGTTGAGGTGTTATGTTATTTGATAGTTGTATAATCATGTTTTTAATTTTTCCCCTGCGAAGGCAGGGGTCTAGTTTTATTTTACTGGATTAGCTCCGCTGAACTTACGTTTCCTGATTTCCGCTACACTTCATCAGGAAAGAATTTTATTTAATATTTCTCACAAATTCTTTAATGGTTTCTTTTAAGTTTGGACTATTTTCCAATGCTTTAATAAAGGCACTACCTATAATAGCACCTTCAGCATATTGGCAAGCAGTTTCGAAAGTTTCTTTATTGCTGATTCCAAAACCAATCAATTTTGGAGTTTCGATGTTGAGACTTTTAATCCTTTCAAAATATTGGGTTTGATAATCTTCAATTTCAGATTTTCCTCCTGTAATGGCATAAGAAGAAACCACATACAAAAAAGCCCTACTTTCTTTCGCGATGAGATGAATTCGTTCTTCGCTTGTTTGAGGAGTAATTAAAAAGCTCATTTTCAATCCATATTTTTCAACTAAACTTTTGTATTCCTCTTGGTAAATATCAATGGGTAAATCAGGAATAATTAAACTATCTACACCCACTTGAGCAGCTTTTTCTAAAAATTGTTCAATCCCAAACTGTAGTAATTGATTAAAGTAGCCCATTAAAATAATAGGGATTTCAACTGTTTTTCTGATTTCCTGAATTTGTTCAAAAATTAAATCTAAAGTGATTCCATTTTTAATGGCAATTTCACTACTATTTTGAATAGTAGGACCATCTGCTAAGGGGTCAGAGAATGGCATTCCAATTTCTACCATATCAACCCCATTTTTTACTAATTCCTGAACAATAGTAACAGTATCAGCTAATTTCGGATACCCTGCTGTTAAATAAATGTTTAAAATTCTTTTTTTCTGAAATGTATTTTGTATTCTATTTTCCATTGTTCATTACTCTCATATAGGTTTCCATGTCTTTGTCTCCTCTTCCTGAAAGATTAACTACGACACATTCATCATTTTTAAGTTTGATTTTATTTAAAGCTGCCATAGCATGAGCTGATTCCAAAGCAGGAATAATTCCTTCTAACTTTGTTAATTCAAAAGCAGCGTTTAAAGCTTCTTGGTCGGTTGCGCCTAAAAAGGTGCCTCGTTTACTTTTAAATAAATGAGCATGTAAAGGTCCAATACCAGGATAATCCAACCCTGCAGAAATGGAATGAGGTTCTGTAATTTGTCCTTCACTATTTTGCATTAAATAAGTTTTACTTCCATGAATAATTCCTTCAGAACCAATTTGAGTAGTAGCTGCTGTTTTCCCTGTATTAATACCCAACCCATCAGCCTCTACAGCAATCAATTCTACTTTTTCATTGTCTAAAAAATGATAAAAAGCACCAGCGGCATTACTTCCTCCTCCAACACAAGCGATTACTTTATCAGGATAATTTTTGCCCGTTTGTTCTTCGAGTTGGTATTGCATTTCTTCAGAAATAATGGACTGAAAACGAGCTACCATATCAGGATAAGGATGAGGTCCTACTACAGAACCAATAAGGTAATAGGTGTCTTCAGGGTTGGCAATCCAATCTCGAATCGCTTCATTAGTAGCATCTTTTAAGGTTTTACTTCCAGAGATAGCTGCTTTTACTTCTGCTCCCAACATTTGCATTCGAGCCACATTTGGCGCTTGCCGTTGGATATCAATTTCTCCCATGTAAACAATGCAAGGCATATTCATTAATGCACAAACAGTTGCTGTTGCTACACCATGTTGTCCTGCTCCTGTTTCAGCAATAATTCTGGTTTTGCCCATTTTTTTGGCGAGTAAGATTTGCCCAACGGTATTATTTACTTTATGGGCTCCCGTATGGTTTAAATCTTCCCTTTTCAAGTAAATATTTGCTCCATATTTTTCAGATAACCTTTTTGCAAAATATAAAGGTGTAGGTCGCCCAACATAATCTTTTAGCAATTGTTTGAATTCTTTTTTGAATTCATCGGATTCAATAATGTCTAGATAGCAAGATTTTAATTCTTCTACATTGTGATGTAGCATTTCAGGGATGAAAGCTCCGCCAAATTCTCCGTAAAAACCTTTTTTGTCAACTGTATAATTCATTTTTGAATTGTTTAATTTTTTTGATGTCTTTTAGTCCTGGTTTAATTTCAAAACCACTGTTAATATCCACTCCAACAAATTTTGGGTGTGTAATTTTTTTAATTTCATTTCCCATGGACTCATTAATCCCACCGCTTAATAAAAATGGTTTTGTTCCATGATAGTTAACTAAGAGTTGCCAATTAAAAGTGATGCCATTTCCCCCTGCATTTTTCCCAAAAGCATCAAATAGAAAATAATCACAACAAGATTCATATCCTTTTAATAAATCAAAATCAAAGCTTTCATGAATGTTAAAGGCTTTAATGACTCCAATGTTTAATTGTTGAATTTGACTGCAAAACTCTGGACTTTCATTTCCATGTAATTGAATCACATTTAACTCAAATTTGTTTATTTTTTCCTGAATAAAATCAATGTCCTTATTTACAAAAACTCCTGTTTTTTTAATGGTATTTGGAATCATAGTTTTAGGGGTTTCAGTAATATTTCTCGGTGAAGATTCATGAAAAATGAAACCTATAAAGTCTGGTTGAACTTCTATAAGCTCTTCAATGTTTTTATTATATTTCATTCCACAGACTTTAAGTTTCATAGTTTTCATTTTTTATCTTCATTCTGTTTGTCACTCTGAGTTTATCGAAGAGTAAACAAACAGGTTTACTTTTTATACTTCGACAAGCTCAGTATGACAAAGTAATTTAGATAATGATTGTTTCTAGTTTTTGAATTTGTTCAATAAATTTCTTAGCTGTTATTTCCGGGTCAGCAGTTTTCATAAAATTCTCACCGATTAAAAAACCTCCAAAACCATGTGACCTTAAAGTGGAAATATTATCTGGGTTACTGATTCCACTTTCTGCAATTTTTACCGTATCATTTGGCAAGAGTTTAGCAAGACGAATCGAATTTTCAAAATCTACTTCAAAGGTTTTTAGGTTTCGGTTATTAATGCCCACTAGTTTTATTTCCGGGATGTATTTTTCTAATTCTTCTTCGGTATGAATTTCCAGTAAAACTTCCATTCCTAAATTGTGAGCAAGCTTACTGAAAGCGGTAATTTCTTCTTTAGTTAAAACAGCAGCAATTAGTAGAATAGCATCAGCACCAATGGATTTGGCTTCAATAATTTGGTATTCTGAAACAGTGAAATCTTTTCGTAGGATAGGGCAGAAATTGAACTTTCGGGCAATGGTCAAATCTTCGTTTTTCCCTCCAAAAAAATGACTATCAGTTAAAACTGATAAAGCAGATGCTCCAGCTTGCATATATCCAATGGTTACTTTTTCTACATCTGCATAAGCATTAATATTCCCTTTCGAGGGTGATTTTCGTTTAAACTCGGCAATAATTCCTGATTTATCTTCTCGTTGAATGTAATGTTTGAGAGATACACAATCAGAATGATAATAGATGCTTTGTTCTAATAATTTTATAGGATGCGTAGATGCTCTTTCGGCTACTTCCTTTTTTTTGTAAGCTATTATTTCGTCTAATATGGTCATTGTGTAATTAATTTTTTTAGTGTTTGGTAAGCTTTACCTGATACTAAGGATTCGTTAGCAATGGCAGTACATTCTAAAATTGTTTTTTGAGGTTCAAAACATTTTATTGCTTGAGCAGCATTAGCTAGCACTACATTATTTTGAGCTTCTGTTCCTTTATTTTCCAGAACATTGGTAAAAATTTTAGCGGCTTCCTCAATGGTAGAACCTCCAAAAATTTCCTGTTGTTTTAAAGTGTTAAACCCCAATTCTTTTGGAGAGAATAGGTGTTCACCATCATTATTAATAATCTTGGTATTGGAGGTCAATGAAATTTCATCATACCCGTCCAGACTATGTAAAATGGAATACTTTTTTTCAGAATCTTCTAGAAGATAGTGATAGATTCTTGCCAACTCTAAATTAAAAACACCTACCATTTGATATTGAGGATGAGAAGGATTGACAATTGGTCCTAACATATTAAAGAAAGTTTTTACTCCCAATTCTTTTCTAATAGGGGCAACATTTTTCATGGCAGGATGAAATAAAGGTGCATGCATCATACAAAAATTAGTTTGTTCTAATTGGTGTTTTAATTCACTTTCCTTATTGGTGAATTTATAACCTAAGAACTCTAATACATTGGAAGAACCTGAAACAGAGGAAACGCCATAATTTCCATGTTTGGCTACTTTATAACCAGCTCCAGCAATTACAAAAGCTGATAAAGTAGAAATGTTAAAAGTATCTTTTCCATCACCTCCTGTCCCACATACATCAATAGTATTAAAATCAGAAAAATCCATTTTTAAGCATAGGTCTAACAAGGCGTTTTGAAAACCTTTTAATTCTTCTACTGCAATTGGGCGCATTAAAAACACCGTTAAAAAAGAAGCAATTTGAGAATGGTTATAGGCTCCATTTCCAATATTGGTCAATACTTCATAAGCTTCATTTTGGTTAAGCTTTTGATGTTCGAAAAGTTTGTTGAGTATTGCTTTCATATTGCTAAAAAGTTATTAATAATCTCTTTTCCATGTTCTGTTAAGATAGATTCAGGATGAAATTGAACACCATATAAGTTATATTCTTTATGTTTGATAGACATGATCTGATTATGTTCTTCAACAGAAGTAATGTCTAGTACTTCTGGAAAATGATTTCTGGAAATAACCCAACTATGATACCTCCCTACTTCAAATTGTTTTGGTAAATTTTTAAATAGTAAGTCATTGGTGTCAGTTACATTTAGAGTGCTGGCAACTCCATGAAAAACGGTGTTTAAGTTCTCCAGTTGTCCTCCATAAACTTCTCCTATAGCTTGCATTCCTAAACAAACACCTAATATCTTTTTAGTAGGAGCATATACTCTTATTAATTCTTCCAAAATACCTGCATCCTTAGGTAATCCAGGTCCAGGAGATAATACAATGGTATTGTATTTATTCACCTCTTCAAGACTTATTTCATCGTTTCGGAAAACATCTACTTCATAATTATTGGCTTCGATGTAATGAACTAAATTATAAGTGAACGAATCGTAGTTATCTAGTACTAAAATCTTTTCCATTGTTTAAATATTTTCTGCTAAAATTAATGCTTGTTTTAACGCGCTTAGTTTGTTATTTACCTCTTGTAATTCACTTTCTTCATCAGATTTTATAACTACTCCGGCTCCTGCCTGACAATATAGGTGGTTATTTTTACTTAAAAAACTTCTAATAGTGATAGCATGATTAACACTTCCATCAAATCCAAAAAAACCAATTGCTCCTCCATAAAACCCTCTTTTTTGATTTTCATATTTATCAATTAATTGAAGAGCTTTATATTTAGGTGCACCACTTAAGGTTCCTGCAGGAAATGTGTCTGCAAATAATTGAATAGCATCTTTTTGGTCAATCTTTGCAGTTACTTCTGATACTAAATGAATAACATGGCTATAAAACTGAACTTCTTTGTAGGCTTTCACAGTAACATTTTTCCCATGTTTACTTAAATCATTTCGAGCTAAATCAACTAACATATTATGTTCAGCATTTTCTTTTGGGTCAGATGCTAACTTTTCAGCCAATTTTTTATCCTCTAAATCGTTTCCTGTTCTTTTAAAGGTTCCGGCTATTGGGTTGATTGTAGCTATATCATTTTTAATTTTTAGTTGAGCTTCCGGTGAAGAACCAAACAACTTGAAATTTCCGAAATCAAAGTAAAATAAATAAGGGGAAGGGTTGACAGAACGCAAAGCTCGATAAACATTAAATTCATCACCTTTAAATTTCTGAGAGAATTGTCGTGAAAGAACCATTTGAAATACATCACCTTGTTGGCAATGAAATTTTCCTTTGGTTACCATTTGTTTAAATTCCTCATTACTAAGGTTAGAAGATTCTTTACCAATATTTGTATATTGATAATTGGGATGTGAAGAATTATTGATCTGTTTCTCAATCTCATCTATTTGACTTGCTTCATCAGCTATAAGGTTTTCAATAATGGTTAATTGATTATTAAAATGGTTGATTTGAATGATGTATTTATAAAAGCTGTAGTATAAATCAGGAATTTGATTTTCATTGTTTTGGTTTTTTAACTCAATGGAATCAAAATATTGAATGGCATCAAAAGCTGTATAACCAAAAATTCCATTGATGGTTTTATTTTCTACATTAAAAGAATTGATGAATTCTTGTAGAGCTATCACAACTTGATTTTTTTGTGTAATCTTCTCTGTTCTATCAAATTCTAAACCATCCACAGAAATAGTTTCATTTATAACTTTAAAATTTGCGAGCGGTTCCAAACAGATAAATGAGAGTGCATTTTCGTTGCCATGATAATCTGAACTTTCCAACAAAAAACTATTGTGAAAAAAATCTCTTAAATTAAGGTACAAACTAACCGGAGTAAGCGTATCAGCAAGAATGGTTTTCGATATGGTTTTAATTTTCATTTTAATTTTTTTCATAAAAAAAGGCTTAACGTGATTGTTAAGCCTTTTCTAAATTTTATATAAATAGGGTTTTAGTTCACGTTTACTGAGTTAAAACGGAACCACCACCAATTTGTATTTTTTGTCATTTTCATTTCGAATGACAAATTTAGTACAAAAAAAATTATAAAAACAAATTAAGTCTTCAAATAAAAACATGAAGATTAGAAAAACGCCCCAAAATATTGATGTTGAATGCAGTATAAAATTCAGCTAAAAACCACTCATTAATATTAAATTTATATACATTTGCTTCGTTATTTTTATTACTTACTAAATTTCATATCTAATGAGTCAAGCAGTTCAAGATTTTATGGCAAAAATGCAAGAGAAGCATAGTCATGAGCCTGAATTTTTACAAGCAGTTCAGGAAGTTGCAGAAGCAGTTATTCCTGTAATTGAAGCAAATCCAAAATATAAAAAAGCAAAGATTTTGGAAAGAATGGTGGAGCCTGAAAGAGTTATTATGTTCAGAGTTCCTTGGTTAGATGATAATGGTGATATTCAAATTAATAAAGGATATAGAGTTGAGTTTAACTCTGCTATTGGTCCATACAAAGGTGGATTAAGATTTCACCCATCAGTAAACTTATCAATCTTAAAATTCTTAGGGTTTGAGCAAGTTTTCAAAAACTCTTTAACTACTCTTCCAATGGGTGGTGGTAAAGGAGGTTCTGATTTTGATCCTAAAGGGAAATCAGATAACGAAGTAATGAAATTTTGTCAATCATTTATGACTGAATTACAAAGACACATTGGCCCAGATACAGATGTTCCTGCTGGAGATATAGGTGTTGGTGGAAGAGAAATCGGTTACATGTTTGGTCAATATAAAAGATTAAGAAATGAGTTTACCGGAGTATTAACTGGTAAAGGTCGTAACTGGGGTGGTTCTTTAATCAGACCTGAAGCTACTGGATATGGTACCGTATATTTTGCTGAAGAAATGTTAAAAACAAAAGGAGATAGTTTTCATGGTAAAACAGTAGCTATTTCTGGTTCTGGTAATGTTGCTCAATTTGCTTTAGAAAAAGTAATTCATTTAGGAGGCAAGGTTGTAACTGTTTCAGATTCATCAGGATATGTTTATGCTCCAAATGGATTCCATTCTGAACATTTAGATTTCTTAATGGATTTGAAAAATGTAAGAAGAGGAAGAGTAAAAGAAATAGCAGATAAGTTTGATGGTTTTGAATTTGTTGAAGGTAAAAGACCATGGGAAGTGAAATGTGATATTGCTCTACCTTGTGCTACTCAAAATGAATTAAATGGCGATGAAGCTAAAATGTTATTAGCTAATGGATGTATCTGTGTAGCAGAAGGAGCAAATATGCCTTCTACTCCTGACGCCATTGAAGCTTTCCAAGAAGCTAAAATATTATTCTCTCCAGGTAAAGCATCAAATGCTGGTGGTGTTGCTACTTCAGGTTTAGAAATGTCTCAAAATTCATTAAGACTTTCATGGACTGCTGAAGAAGTAGATCAAAAATTACATGGTATCATGGTTTCTATCCACGAAGCTTGTGTTAAGTATGGTAGAGAAAATGGTTATACTGATTATGTTAAAGGCGCAAACATTGCAGGATTTGTTAAAGTAGCTGATTCTATGCTTGATCAAGGATTAGTGTAATTCCTCAAGATATATGGAAAGCCCCCGAAATTCGGGGGCTTTTTTGTTAAAATGATTTTATCCCTAAGAACATTCCTGTTGCAAGAATAATACAAGAAATTGTAACGCCTGTATTTACGGCAATGAATGATTTTTTATAATCCATTCTTAGAATATATGCAGCTAAGGTTCCAATATAAGCTCCTGTTACCGGTAAGGGAATCATTACAAAAACCATTAATCCCCATTGCCCATATTTGCTTATGGTATTTTGAGTTTTATTTTTTGCTCTTTTTGATAGATAAACGGCCCCTTTTTTATACCATCTTCTTTTCCATAAAGATTTATTAGACCAATCAATACTTTTATAAAAAAGAGGAAATACGAACAAGTTGGCAATCCAGCCAATTAAAAATGCATAGCCAACAGGTATTCCGCTTAATGCACCATAAGGAATTCCAACTCTGGCTTCACCAAGAGGAGAAATGCTGAGTAAAAAAGTATAAAAAAGTTCAATCATATATTAGTATGATATTTTTGGGCTATACAATATAGGAAAAGAAAAGAATCAAAAATTTATTTTTAGATTTATTAACATTTATTATCGATAAGTATCATATTATTTAAGTCAATTTCTTTTTTAAATTTTGAGATAGTGCTAACTTCGTTATTCTTAAAAACATCAAACTATGTACGGAAAACTTCAAAAAGATTTACAAGATGAATTAAAAGCCATTGAAGAGGCTGGTTTATATAAAAAAGAAAGAATAATTACGACTCCTATGGGGGCTGAAGTTAAGGTCAGTACAGGGGAAGATGTAATTATTATGTGTGCAAATAATTATTTAGGATTATCATCTCACCCAAAAGTAATTGAAGGTGCAAAAAAAGCTTTGGATACACATGGTTATGGAATGTCATCAGTTAGGTTTATATGTGGAACTCAGGATATTCATAAAACGCTTGAAAAAAAGATTTCAGAATTTTTAGGAATGGAAGATACCATACTTTATGCTGCTGCTTTTGATGCTAATGGAGGAGTGTTTGAGCCATTGTTTGGGGCAGATGATGCTATTATTTCTGACGAATTGAATCATGCTTCTATTATAGATGGTGTTCGTTTGTGTAAAGCTCATCGTTATCGTTATAAAAATAGCGACATGGCAGATTTAGAAGAACAGCTGAAAAAAGCGCAAGCTCAACGAAATAGAATAATAGTTACCGATGGTGTTTTCAGTATGGATGGATATGTAGCAAAGTTGGATAAAATTTGCGATTTAGCAGAGAAATATGATGCTTTGGTAATGGTTGATGATTCTCATGCTACAGGGTTTATTGGAAAAACCGGTAGAGGTACTCACGAACATTGTGGAGTAATGGATAGAGTAGATATTATTACTTCTACCCTTGGAAAAGCATTAGGTGGTGCTATGGGTGGTTTTACTTCAGGGAAAAAAGAAATAATTGATATGTTACGTCAACGTTCTCGTCCTTATTTGTTCTCTAATTCTTTGTCGCCAGTAATTGTTGGTGCAGCTATTGAAGTTTTCGATTTATTAAGTAGCACAACAGAGTTGAGAGATAAATTGGAATGGAATATTAATTATTTTAAAGAAGGGATTAAAAAAATAGGACTTGAGATTAGAGATGGAGATTCTGCAATTGTTCCGGTTATGCTTTATGATGCTAAATTAGCTCAAAAATTTGCTGACATGCTATTAAAAGAAGGTGTTTATGCGATAGGATTCTTTTACCCGGTTGTTCCTAAAGAATTAGCTAGAATTAGAGTGCAAATTTCCGCTGCCCATAATAAAGAACACTTAGACAAAGCTTTAGCAGCATTTGAAAAAATTGGAAAAGAATTAGGAGTAATAAATTAAAAAAGAGGGGAAGTTTAACTTCCCCTCTTTTTTGTAAATATCTTATAAATCAAAAGTGGGGTCAGCAGCTTTGATGTATGATTTCTTTTTTGGTTTAATCTTTTTAGGGAAAAGCACATCAATCAATTCGTCATCTACAGTTACAATTGTTTGACTCATTCCATTAATAACACTAATAATTTGATTAGGATAACGGAATTTTCTTTCTACTTTTTCATATGAATCATCTTCGAATTTTAGATAAATTTCAGAAGTAACAATGTTTCCGTTTTTAACATTTACTTTTCCGTAAAAGCAATCAGCCATACTTCCTTTTCTAAACGTAATAATAACGTCGTTGTAAGTTCCATCTTCCACATCGTAAGCACCTCTTTTTTCAAATGCTTCTGCATATTTTTGGTAACATGTTACTTGATTTTCATCTTCTGTTTGAGCATTCACACCACTTAAAATGGCAACAGTAAATAAACTGAGTAATATCTTCTTCATAGCAAATCGTCTTAAAAGTGTTTATAAAAATAGAAATACTTTATTTATTATCTAAATTTGGTAAATATTTTTTGTATTTTATTCACCAATTAATCTAAAATAATGAGTTTAAATTTAGTAAAAAACAATTTTACAGAAGCCAAACAAATTTTAGACCAATTTTTAGAAGATGAGCAAAATCTAAAAAAAATTGTTAATGCTGGTACCTTGATGGTTGATGCTATCAAAAATGGGAATAAAATAATTTCCTGTGGGAATGGAGGATCAATGTGTGATGCCATGCACTTTGCTGAAGAACTTTCGGGTAGATTTCGAGAAAACAGAAAACCCATTGCAGCTCTTTCTATTTCAGATGCCTCCCACATATCATGTGTTGGTAACGATTACGGTTATGATGAAATTTTTTCACGTTATGTAGATGCAATTGGACAAAAAGGAGATATTTTATTAGCTATTAGTACTAGCGGAAACTCTAAGAATGTAATTAGAGCAATAGAAGTAGCAAAAAATAAGCAAATGAAAGTAGTTGCATTAACAGGAAAAGACGGAGGGAGGATAGCTCAAATATCTGATATGGAAATACGTGCGCCTCGTTCAAAATACGCCGACAGAGCTCAAGAAATTCACATTAAAATCATCCACTCATTAATTCATTTTATTGAAGAAAGCATATGAAAGTAAAAATAGCTTGTATTCTATTGTTTTCTTTTTTTATTGAGAATCTAAATGCACAAACTATCACTAATTACTGGGATAATGGTAATATTCAGTCAGTTTTTAATTATGAAGATGGTCTGTTTGATGGGAAAGTAATAAGAAATAACGAAGAAGGAATATTAGAAAATGAGGAGTTTTATAAAAAGGGTAAACCACATGGTACTTGGAGCTCATATCATTCCAATAAGCAGTTATTTTCTAAAGAAAATTACAATATGGGGGTCTTGAATGGTCTTTCAATATCATGGGATTCTAACGGGGTTAAGACATTTGAATGTCACTATATAAATGGGGTTGTTGACTTTTCAGAACCATATGAATATTATGAAGATGGTGAATTAGTGTATTGGGTCTATCCAAATGAGAAAATAGTTGATGGTAAGTATGAAAGATATTATGAAAATGGTGATTTACTATGTGAGGGTCATTATCTAAATGAAAAAAAAGTAGGTGAATGGATATATTATTTTCATAATAAAACTAAAAAGTATGTAGGAAATTATAAAAATGGTATTTGGGATGGTACTTGGACAAATTATTATTCTAATGGGATGAAAATGCATGAAGGGAATTATATAGAGGGGAAACAAGAAGGAATTTGGAATTATTGGTATAGTAATGGAGAATTGAAGCTCAAGGGAGAAATGAAAGAAGGCAAAAAAGAAGGGTTATGGATACGTTACTTTAAAAGTGGAAAACCTATGGAGGAAGTATTCTATAAAAATGGGGTAAAGGAAAATAATTATATTAGTTGGTATGAAAATGGAAATATTGAAAGCCAGGGTTTTTATTATGATAATTTCGAAGATAAGCAGTGGAAATTTTTTTATGAGAATGGTAATATTGAAATGATTTTAAATTATGATAAAGGTAGATATATCGATACAGCTTATTATTATTCTGAAAATGGGAAATTAAATGGTGTTCATCCATACAAATGGGGACTTAGAGATGGAATTACTACTCAGTTTTTTCCATCAGGGAAGACAGAAATAAAAGTGAATTATAAAGACGGATTAATTGATGGAGTATTTAAAGAATGGTTCCCAAATGGTCAAATTAGTTCAGAAATTAATTATATTAATGGAGAGAAGGTAGGTGAACAAAAATATTGGTATGAAAATGGGGGATTAAAAATGAATATTAATTATGATAAAAATAAAAAAACTGGAAAATGGAAAGAATATTATTCGAATGGGCAGCTTTTAGCAGAATATATATATAAAAATGATCTTCTTCACGGAGTATACAAGGATTGGTATGAAAACGGTAATTTAAAATCTGAAGGATTTTATGTTGATGGGTTTAAAAATGATAAATGGAAATTGTGGCATCAAAATGGAGAGTTATCCTATGTTCTAACTTACAAGTTAGATTCTATCGATGGTGAATGGGTGAGCTATTTTGAAAATGGCAATATACAATCTGAAGGTCAAATGATTAATAATAAAAAAAATGGGTTATGTAAGGGGTATTTTGATAATGGTCAATTAGAATATCAAGTTGAGTATTATAATGGATTAGTGAATGGGAAATATGAATCGTTTTATGAAAGTGGAAATAAAAAAATAAAAGTGAATTATAACTCTAATTATTATAATGGTTTATATCAAGAGTGGTATGATAATGGAGTGAAGAAACAAGAAGGAAGTTATTCAGAGGGTTATCAAATTGGAGAGTGGAATACGTGGTATGAAAATGGAAATATTTATTCTAATGGAAAATATTTATTAGGGAAAGGAGATGGTAAGTGGATGTTTTATTTTGAAAACGGAAATTTGGAAAAAGTTGGAGAGTTAAAAAATGGAGAGGAGATAGGGGAGTGGAAATTTTATTACAAAAATAAAAATTTAAAAGCAAAATTTTTACTTAACCCAAATAGTAAAGGAAGTATACAGGTTTGGAATGAAGAAGGTAAAGAAGTGTTTAAAGGTGAATTTTGGGATTTAAAAGAAATGTTGAATACGTTTAAAAGTTTTTAGATGTTAGTTAAAACCTATGGAAGTGCTGTTGTAGGTGTTGATGCTATTACCATTACTGTTGAAGTTAATGTTGATAGAGGGATGAAATTCTTCATGGTAGGGTTGCCTGACAATGCAGTAAAAGAAAGCCAACAACGTATAGAAGCTGCACTTAAAAATGTTGGGTACAAAATGCCCGGTAAAAAGACTGTGGTGAACATGGCCCCTGCTGATATTCGTAAAGAGGGATCCGCATATGATTTAACGATTGCAATTGGGATATTAGCTGCATCTGGTCAAATTAATGAGGATAAAATTGGAGAATATATCATCATGGGAGAATTGTCTTTGGATGGAGGATTACAGCCAATAAAAGGAGCTTTACCAATTGCAATTCAGGCCAGAAAAGAAGGCTTTAAAGGGTTTATTTTACCTAAAGAAAATGCGAGAGAAGCTGCAATAGTTAATGATATAAATGTTTATGGAATTGATAATATTAAAGAGGCAATTGACTTTTTTAATGGTGATAATGAATTGAAAAAAACAGAAATTGATACTCGGAAAGAATTTTATGAGAATTTAAATAATGTAGATTTTGATTTTGCTGATGTTAAAGGTCAAGAAAACATTAAAAGAGCTTTAGAAATTGCAGCTGCTGGAGGTCATAATGTTATTTTAATTGGTCCTCCAGGTGCAGGGAAAACTATGTTGGCAAAACGCTTGCCTACTATTTTACCCCCATTGTCATTGAATGAAGCTTTAGAAACTACTAAAATCCATTCAGTAGGTGGAAAATTAGCCAAAGAAACCTCATTAATAAGTGTTCGTCCATTTCGTTCACCTCACCATACTATATCTGATGTTGCTTTAGTTGGAGGGGGTGGATTTCCTCAGCCCGGAGAAATTTCATTGGCACATAATGGCGTGTTATTTTTGGATGAACTCCCCGAGTTTAAAAGAACAGTTTTAGAGGTGTTGAGGCAACCATTGGAGGATAGAAATGTATCTATTTCAAGAGCTAAGTTTACAGTGGAATATCCTGCTAGTTTTATGTTAGTTGCATCAATGAATCCTTGTCCATGCGGTTATTACAATCACCCTGAGAAAGTTTGTGTTTGTTCTCCTGGTGTGGTACAAAAATATTTAAGTAAAATTTCGGGACCGCTTCTCGATAGAATTGATTTGCATGTAGAAGTAACTCCTGTTGCATTTTCAGAATTAAGTAATACTAAAACAACATCTGAATCAAGTAGTGAAATTAGAGATAGAGTTATTTTAGCTAGAAAAGTTCAAGAAAAAAGATTTATAAAAAGCAAAGGAATCCATTCCAATGCACAAATGAATGCAAAACAACTTCGTGAAATTTGTGTGATTAATCAAGATGCTCAAGATTTACTTAAAAAAGCTATGGACAAATTAGGTCTGTCTGCTCGAGCATACGATAGAATTTTAAAAGTTAGTAGAACCATTGCTGATTTAGAAAATTCAAAAGATATAAAAACACAACATGTTGCTGAAGCCATTCAATATAGAAGTTTAGATAGAGAAGGTTGGGCAGGATAAGAGTTCTTCTAAAATAAAAAAGGGAGCAATTTTATTGCTCCCTTTTTTATAAATAATACATCGAATTTATTCTTTGATTACTTTATAAGGGTTATCAATTCCGTTAATTTTAACGAAATACATTCCTTTAGCAAACGAAGAAATATCAATTGTTTCAATGTTGTTTTTAATAGTAGCACTATAAACTTGATTACCTAATACATCATATAATTGAATAGTATTGTTCAATAATTTTGAATCAACTGAAATAGTGATTGAGTTTGTAGCAGGATTTGGATAAAGAGTAAATACATCATCATTTACTTCATCTATTCCTACAGGGCCACAATTGTTAACAGTTACTGCTTTAGATTTAAAATTACTTAATCCACAAACATTTGATGCAGCAACGCTAACATTTCCTGATAAAGTACCAACAGTTGCAGTAATATTGTTCGAAGTACTTGAACCTAACCAGTCAGCAGGTAATTGCCATACATAGAATACACCAGCTACAGATGGGCAACCATATGTTGCAAGTGAATCTTGACAAACTGTTGCTGGTCCTCCAACGACTAATGGAGTAGCTGGTGGGTCAACAACATTAATGTATGCCCCTTTTGAAACAGTAGTTGAACCTAAGCTATCAGTAACAGTTAATTGAACACTATATTGACCTGCAGCAGGGTATGTAGCAATTGGGTTTTGAACTGTATTATCAGGAGAATTTCCTCCAAAGAATGACCAGAACCAGCTAGTAACATTACCACCAGTTGTTAAATCAGTAAATTGGACAGTATCTCCAACACAAACATTTAAAGGAGAACCAGAAAAGTCAGCATCTAAATTAGAATTTAAGTTGTTCCATTTCCATATACCGTGCTCATTTGCACTAACTGTAAAATACCCTGACCAACCAATAGAAGGATTCAAGAATTCACAATAGGTATGTTGATCTGTATCAATTATATTCCAGGTTACACCACCATCTTCACTATAAGAAGAACCGGTACCAGTAGAGAATACTATATCAGTTCCTTCAATATAACAGAACCCTGTGCTAAAAATAGAACCGGTTGTTGTAACAGGTGTCCAAGTAGCACCAGCATTTGTTGTTTTGTAAATTGCTCCACCAGTTTCTAATAATCCTACAGAACCACTTGTGAAAGAATATTGAGCTTCACCCATATCTGTAACAGGAGTTGTATAAACAGCCCAAGTATACCCTCTATCAGTAGAATGATATAATCTTCCTGCATTTGTTCCATACCATACAGTATCACCAACTACTTCAATATCTCTAACATAACCATATTCGCCAGCAGTTGGATTAGGAATGTCTGCACCTGGGACTGGAACCCAAGTAGCACCACCATCAGTAGTAGTATATAACTCATACTCTCCATTTATAGGGTCACCTTGGCAAAACCCATTATTAGCATCCCAGAAATGAACCACATTAGAGAAAGATGCTGCATCATTATAAGTAGCAGAATTTTGTCTTGTCCAAGTAGAACCACCATTAGTCGTTTTCCAAATACCACCAGTTTGACCACCAGCGGTTGGATAAGCTACTAACCAAGCAGTCATGTCATCAATCGCAGAAATCATTGAAATACCTAAACCAGTGTTTCCAACATTGATAGCTTGTGGAGACCAAGTGTTACCACCATCAGCAGTTTTAGTCATGTATTGGTAATTTGCACCACCACCTGAACCATCATATGCAAGAGCCCATACATTATTAGCATCAACAATATCAATATGTCCAACACCGGTTGAGGCATTAGGGAATCCTGTATTTTGAATAATCCAAGCTCCATAAGGTTCAATGGTTACATTAATATAATCTACACGAGTTTTAGTTTGAGCACTTTGAGCATTTGTAACAGTTAACTCAACAGTATATTGTCCAGCAGTAGCATAAGTTACAGGAGGAGGAGTTTGTCCATTATGACTAGAAGGAGAACCTCCGGGGAAACTCCATTGCCAATCAGTAATTGGAGAACCTCCACCATTAGTAGATTGATCAACAAATGTTACACTTTGTCCTTCATAAATAGCAGTTGGAGAACCAGCAAATTGAGGTAATGGATCACCGGTTAAAGTTGCAGCAACACAGTTAAGTGCAGCAGCAGCATCAATTCTAGGACCTATATCTTTTGTTCCACCTGTTGGTACACCGGTTGAAATTAAACAAGCTTCAATTTGAGCAGGAGTTAAGGTTGGGTTAAGGCTCAACATAGACCCCACTAATCCGGCAGCAAATGGAGTAGCCATTGAAGTACCCGAAATTGCTGCATAAGTTCCACTTGTTCCATTATAATAAGTGCTGTTTAACCCACCAAAGCTATTTGACCCAGCACCTCCACCTGGAGAAGCAATATCAACAAATGAAGTAGCACCGTTGTAATTAGTAAAACTAGAAGGAGAGTTATTTCCATTAACAGAACCAACACAAATTACATTATCATAAGCACCTGGGTATTGTAAAACAGTATTACCATCATTACCAGCAGCAGCTAAGAACACAACTTCAGGATAACTATTGATTAGGTTTTGCATTGAAGTACTAGCAGTAGTACCTCCATAAGACATACTTACTACATTAGCTCCATTTGCACAAGCCCAAGCAACACCATCAAAACCATAATAAATTGCATCTCCACTAGGTGCGTTATCAGGCGTAGCTTTAACTCCGATTAATTCACAATTAGCACCTAAAGAAGCAACACCAATAGAATTATTAATATCAGCAGTTGCTAAACCAGCACAGTGAGTTCCATGAGCCCATCCACCACCAGCAGGAGGGGTAGCGTCATTATCGCCATCGGCAACGTCTCTTTGTTTAAATGTTGTTAAGTCAACATGGTCAGCATAAACAGCATTATCTACAATTGCAATTTTTATTGAATTGCTTCCTTGGCTAATATCCCAAGCAGCTTCAGAACCAACTAAATCATGATACCATTTTCCTGTTCCACTATACAATGGGTCATTTGGAACAAAATCTAACTTGTAGATAGGTTCTTTTTCTGCATATTCAACAGCGTCTAAGTTTTTTAAAACTTCAACAATCTCATCAATTTCTTCAAAGTTGTTGAACTTTAAACGATAGATGTCTTGAAGTTCTTTTTTGTCGGTATAATAAATTGGTCTTGAAATTTCAGCTAAAGAGTAATTTCTCAATGGCTTAAAAATTTCAGGATAATCAACAAAGTTCTCATATTTTACCAATGATTCTTTGCTTTCGCGCATGGTTTCAACCGTGCTTTTTGATTTTTTTAATTTGAACAAAATACTGCCATCTAAAAAGTTGGGGCTGTAAGTTTGTGCAAATGCCAGATTGCATATAAGCAAACCTACTAAAAGTGTAATTCTGTTTTTCATGAGTTTTTAGTTTAATCTAATTATAGTTAGTGTTTTTAAGAACACGCAATTTAACAAAAAAAATAGAATCTTTTTAAAACAAATCTTCAGAAGATTGGATTTTTAACACATTAGTAGTTACCATGTTAAAACATAGCCAAGATTAAACTCTGTAAAATCGGCTTGACCAAAATTTGCATTGATATGAGCTCCCATAAACACATTATGGGTAGGGTTTTTATTGGTGTTGAGTAAATACAAATTCAGTCCCATTCTAGAGTTTAGCCATTTTTTTATTTCATATCTAAATCCTCTGTTTTTTTCATAAACAGAATTAAATTCCTTGTAAAAAGGTTTATAAAGGTTTAATCCACCTGAAACATCTAAACTAAAATGGCTTATTAATAACTCACAACCTGCAAAAAAATAAACATTTGAAGCCGACCAATATATATGATTCAAATATTCTTTGGTTTGGTTTTTAAAAATGTAATGATAGTATTGTTCATAATAGCGATAAGCAAACCCTGTTCTTACTTTCAAGTGATTATTGAAGATTATTCCACCGGAAATAGCTGTTGTAAAAACTTCTCTTTTGGTTCCACCTATTGGTTCAGCTGTAGCTCCTAATTCATGAAATCCTACTCCATTTCTAAATTGCAAAAAATAGTGTTTTGGTGATTTATTTTGTTTTGCAGGAATTTCAAAATTAGACTTGCTTTCATTGTTGGAATGAAATTGAGCAGATAAACTAACTAAAGCAGAATTTAATCCAAAATTTGGTAATTGAGTGTGACCGTTGGAGGCATGTGAATATCCACCCCCAATTCGATAAATTATGTTATTACTTTTGTAAATGGTTTTGTATAAAAAGGCTTCAAATGCCCAAGTAAAAGAAGAACCTATCGCGACATTTCTTGGATTATTTAAACTGTCAAAATAGCTAGTAAAGTAAGACATACCAATGCCAACTTTTAAAAACCAAGGGTTTTCTTTTTCTTTTAACTTAAATGAAATGTATGGCAGTAAGCTAAATTGATTTCCATAAATATGATTATTGCCCAAATTAGATGCAAATACAGAAAATCCTGATTCCGGAAAATTGTAGTATTTACCCCAACCTGAAGTATCTTTATTTGCTTTTGCAAAACTAATAGAGATGGCTGACTGAATACTTGAATTAGGAAAGTTTTTAGAATAATTAGGAACAACCCTTCCTCCCATTAATTCCGCTTCGAAAATATTATCTTCAATTGATTGAGAATGTAATCTAGAAAAAGTAGATAAGATAAAAAATAACGATAATATGTATTTTTTTATAAACACAATAGTTTTTATAGAAGAGTTCAAAAATAAAAAAAGGCTTTGAAATTTTTCAAAGCCTTTTTGGAGTTATTTACCGTGACATTGTTTGTATTTTTTACCACTTCCACAAGGGCAAGGGTCATTTCTGCCCACTTTTTTCTCTACTCTTACCGGTTCTGCTTTAGGAGCTTGTTGTGGTGGTTGTGGAGCTCCTCCTTGATTCGGTCTTGGTTGTTGAGCTGCATAATTTTCAGGACGGCTCATTTGTAATTTGTCCATATCCGTTTTTGGTGGAGTTTGCTCTTGTTTGGTTTCAATTTCAGGATTTCCTTCTTTTGGTTTTGGTAACCCACATTTCATTAAAAAGCTTACTACTTCTTTATTTACCTTCAACAACATGCCATTAAATAATTTAAAGGCTTCGAATTTGTAGATAAGTAGTGGATCTTTTTGTTCGTATACAGCACTTTGTACCGATTGTTTTAAATCATCCATCTCTCTTAAGTGTTCTTTCCAATGCTCATCAATCATGGCTAATATCACACTTTTCTCGGTTGATTTAATTAACTCTTTACATTCGTTTTTATAAGTTTTTTCTAATGGAGTAGAAACATTCAACACTTTCATTCCGTCTGTCATCGGAACTAAAATGTTTTCGTATTGAGCTCCTTGGTTTTCAAAAACATCTTTAATTACCGGGAATGCCATTTGAGCAATTGCCGCCGATTTTTGAATATAATGTTGAAGTGCTAAATCATGCAATTCTTCAATCATTTCTTGTTCATTCCCATTCATAAATTGTTCTTCGTTGAATGGCGATTGGATAGAAAGTTGACGAATCAGTTCAATTTCAAAATGTTCAAAGTCTCCCATTTCCATTCCTTCACTCACAACAGCTTCACATACATCGTAAATCATGTTCGAAATTTCAACGCCTAATCTTTCTCCAAACAAGGCATTTCTACGTTTTGTATAAACCACCTCACGTTGAGAGTTCATAATATCATCATACTCTAATAGTCGTTTACGAATACCAAAGTTGTTCTCTTCTACTTTTTTCTGAGCTCTTTCTATCGATTTGGTTACCATCGAATGTTGGATAACTTCACCTTCTTCTAAGCCCATTCTATCCATTAGTTTAATAATTCTTTCAGAATTAAATAAACGCATTAAATCATCTTCAAGAGAAACAAAGAATTGAGAAGAACCAGGATCTCCTTGACGTCCGGCACGACCTCTCAACTGTCTGTCAACACGACGAGAATCGTGACGTTCGGTACCAATAATGGCTAAACCACCTGCTTCTTTTACACCTTCTCCTAATTTAATATCGGTACCACGACCAGCCATATTAGTGGCAATGGTAACAGCACCGGGTTTACCTGCATCAGCAACAATTTCTGCTTCTCTTTGGTGCATTTTAGCATTTAATACATTATGCTGAATTCCTTTCATTTTAAGCATTCGGCTTAAAAGTTCAGAAATTTCTACTGATGTAGTCCCTACTAAAACAGGGCGTTTTTGACCTACCAGAGTTACTATTTCATCAATAACTGCTGTATATTTTTCTCTTTTAGTTTTATAAACTAAATCTTCTCTATCATCACGTGAAATAGGTCTGTTGGTTGGGATTATTACCACATCTAATTTGTAGATGTCCCAAAACTCTTGTGATTCAGTTTCAGCAGTACCCGTCATACCTGCTAACTTGTGGTACATTCTGAAATAGTTCTGTAAAGTAACAGTAGCGTAAGTTTGAGTCGCAGCTTCAACTTTCACATTTTCTTTTGCTTCAATAGCTTGGTGTAATCCATCAGAATATCTTCTCCCTTCCATTATACGACCAGTCTGCTCATCCACAATTTTTACTTTGTTATCCATTACCACATACTCTACATCCTTTTCGAACATAGCGTATGCTTTTAATAATTGGTTAATGGTGTGTATTCTTTCTGCTTTAACTGAGTAATCTTGTATTATTTGGTCTTTTTTTATCAATTTATCATTTTCTGAGCCTCCCGATTTTTCAATTTCAGCCACTTCAGAACCAATATCAGGTAAAACGAAAAATTTAGGATCATCACCAGTGCCGGTAATTAAGTCAATCCCTTTTTCTGTTAATTCAATAGAATTTGTTTTTTCATCTACCACAAAGTAAAGCTCTGCATCTGCTTTTGGCATTTCTTTGCCTTGATCTTGCATGTAGTGATTTTCTGTTTTTTGTAACATGGCTTTGATTCCATGTTCACTTAAAAACTTAATTAATGCTTTATTTTTTGGTAAACCTCGGTGTGCTCTTAATAAAGCCAACCCACCTTTTTCTTGGTCTTCTTTAGATATCTTTTCTCCATCAATAAGTGGTTGTAATAATTTTTTGGCTTCACTTAAAGCTTCAGTAACAAACTTTTTTTGTTCTGACATTAAACGTTCTACTCTTGGCTTTAAGTCATGAAATTCATGTTTATCACCTTTAGGAGTAGGTCCTGAAATAATTAATGGTGTACGAGCATCATCAATTAATACAGAATCGACCTCATCGACAATGGCATAATGGTGTTTTCTTTGTACTAATTCTTCAGGAGAACGAGTCATGTTATCTCTTAGATAGTCGAACCCAAACTCATTATTTGTTCCATAAGTAATATCAGCTAAATATGCTTTTCTTCTATTAGGTGAATTTGGTTCATGCTTGTCAATACAATCAACAGTTAATCCATGAAACTCAAACAAAGGAGCCATCCACTCTGAATCCCTTTTTGCTAAGTAATCATTCACCGTAACCAAGTGAACACCTTTTCCAGCCAAAGCATTTAAATAAACAGGAAGTGTTCCCACTAACGTTTTCCCCTCTCCTGTTTGCATTTCGGCAATTTTACCTTGATGAAGCACACTACCACCTATTAATTGTACATCGTAATGAACCATGTTCCATGTTACTTCATTACCGGCAGCTAACCAAGAGTTTTGATAAATGGCTTTGTCACCTGAAATTTCAACATTCCCCTTAATGGCAGCTAAATCTTTATCCATTTGAGAGGCTGTAACTTCTAGGGTTTTATTTTCTGAAAATCTTCGCGATGTTTCTTTTATCACAGCAAAAGCTTCGGCTTGAATTTCAAGAAGTACTTCTTCAATTTGCTCAAGTACTTTTTTGTCTAATTCATCAATTTTTTTGTAGATGTCTTCTTTATCGTGAATAGATAAAGAATTGTCTTCTTCAATTTGATTTTTTAACGCAGCTATTTCTTCTTCTTGCTCTTTAGTTTTTGCAGCAATTTTAGCTTTAAATTCTGTTGTTTTAGCTCTTAAATCATCATTGCTAATATTTGCTAAGTTTTGATAAACTGCATTAGTATCATTTATAATGGGCGATAATTCTTTTAAATCTCTATCGGTTTTACTTCCTAAAAAAGTTTTTAAAATTTTATTTAATAATCCAGCTCCAGCCATCTTTTATTTTATTTAATGAAAAGTGTTTGCCAGTCAAAAACATTACCAATTCTTAAAGTCGGACATTTTGACTTATATAACCGACAAATGTAGTTATTTAACCAAGAAGAAAGAAAGATGAGTTAAAAAATCAATAGTAAATATTACATTTTAGTTTATTCAGCCTATTCTGTATATTTGTCGCTCCTTTTAAGGAATATTATGACCCACGTGAAAACTGAAAAAATAGATGCTATTACCTTTTCTGAAAAGATAAAATGCTATGCCCAAATTTTAAAGTTTAAGATTACTGTTTTTGTAGTTATTTCAGCCGTTTTTGGATATTTTATTGGAGTTACAGAATACCATTTACCTGATGTTTTTTGGTTGATGTTGGGTGGTTTTTTAGTAACAGGTTCTGCAAATGCTTTCAATCAAATTATTGAAAGAAATTATGACAAGCTCATGGAACGAACAAAAGTTCGTCCATTGCCACAGAATAAATTGAATGTAATTGAGGTTACGGTTGTGGCATTTTTGTCAGGAATAATTGGAATTACCGTTCTTTGGGTGTTTTTAAATCAATTAAGTGGTGTGCTAGGATTGTTAGCTATTTTTATGTATGCTGCTGTTTACACTCCCTTAAAAAGAATTTCACCATATGCTGTATTTATTGGAGCTTTCCCAGGAGCTATTCCCCCAATGTTAGGATGGGTAGCTGCTACAGGCGCATTTAGTTTTGAAGCAGGAATGTTGTTTGCCATTCAGTTTTTTTGGCAGTTTCCTCACTTTTGGGCTATCGCTTGGCGTTTGCATCCTGAATATCAAAAGGCAGGGTTTAAAATGTTACCTTATGATAAAAAAAATCGAACCAGTGCCATTATTATTTTTATCAGTAGCATTTTACTTTTAACCTCAAGTTTTTTACCGGAATATTATAACGTTACAGGAAGAGTAGCAACTATTGGATTGTTTATTTTTTCTGCTTTAATGGTATATCCTTCATTTAAATTAATGAAGACCTTAGATGATAAGTATGCATTAAGAATTATGTTAATGTCCTATCTATATTTAATCTTATCTCTTTTAGTAATTCTTATTGATAAAGCATAATGGAAGCTCAAATTGAAAACAAGTATAAAAAAATAACTATTATTGTTTCAATTGTATTGCCATTGGCTGTTGCTGCTCTTTTTGGAATTAAAATTCCTAATGTAGAGCCATTAAGCTTTTTACCTCCTATTTATGCAACTATTAATGGTTTAACTGCCATATTATTAATGACAGCAGTAATTGCCATTAAGAATAAAAAGCAAAAACTTCATGAAACATTGATGAAAACTAGTTTGGTGTTATCTCTTTTGTTTTTAGTGATGTATGTAGCATATCATATGACTTCTGACACAACCACTTATGGAGGTGATGGAATGATGAAATATGTCTATTATTTTGTTCTTATTACTCATATTATTTTATCAATAGTAATTATTCCTTTAGTATTGATTTCATATACTAGGGCACTTTCAAAATCTTTTATTTCGCATAAAAAAATGGCAAAAATTGCTTTTCCTTTGTGGTTTTATGTAGCAGTGAGTGGGGTGTTGGTTTATTTAATGATTTCTCCTTATTATTAGCGTATAAATACCTATAAAATAAATAGTTGTGATAATTTTTTCATAAAATTATTTTGATTATATCTTATCTTATCTTATCTTATCTTCGGTTTAATTAACCATTAAACTAAAAAACATGAAAAAATTAATTTTTGGAGCTGCAATTCTTATTGTAGGTCTTGTAATTTACTCTTGTAGTAAAGAAGAAATTGGGGATAATTCTTTAAGTTCTAATAATAATCAAGAATTAAGTACTTTCAAAACAACAAAAGTAAATGTTGTGCATAATGGGCAAACATTAAATATTAACGAAAATGCGTTATTAGCTCATTTAAATCATGGAGATAAAATTGGTACAGTAGAAGAACATCCTTTATATCAAGGAATAGTAATAAGTACAGAATTAATTGACTTTAATGATCCTTTATATGTTGCATTTAGGATGAGCGCGGAGTTTGCTGAATATAATTCCAATGTATTTGGTCAGTTAGATTTACATAATGCAAGGATGGTAAAGTATATTGGAGGTGATGCAATTGCAATTCCATCTTTCAATAAAACAAATACAGTTGAGTTAGGATTAGTTGGTTATATAATTTCAAGCCAACCGAACAATTATCAATTTTATTCTTTAGTGGCATCCGAGAGTATTAAGGTAAATTCACCTGAAAAAATAGGTGATGTTACTTTTGGTAGAATTTCTGGAGAAGTGAAATATCACGCTCCAAACGGAGAATTTCTTTCGCAAGTTATTTTTTTAGATAATACTATTAAGGAAATAATCGTTAATGAAAATGGAACTCAGAGAAGCTGTTTTGATAATTGTTATCAAACTGCAAAACAAAATTGTACCAATCATGTTGCTTGTGATATAGCCTGTGGTGTCATAAATATACCTACATTAAATCTAGGATGGTCTATAGCTGCTGCTTCTTGTTGTGCTATTGGTTGTGGTTTAAATGGTGGAGGTGAATCAGGGTGTAATACAATGTAAAATATGAATGTTATGCTTTCACGAGAAAAAAATTCTTTTTTATATTGGGGTGGTCTAGTTTTATTAATTATCTCTTTCTTTGGAATGGATAGCTCTTTATTGAATTATATTTTAATTGGAGTAGGAACGACTATGTTTCTTGGTTCTCAAATTATCTTATTTTTAAGAGAGCCTATTGAAACTTTTAAATCTAAGCCATTTCTTTGGTCTATAATTCCTCTTGTATTAAACATAATATTAGATAAATTGTCGATGAACTTTTACAAACTAGGTGAAGATAATTATGCTCATATCTTATTATCTTTAATGTTTTTAATAGGTTTAATAACAATTATAAGAAAGATTAAGTTAAACGAACGTTTTTTCTGGTATTAATAAAATGTTTAGAAAAGTTATAACTGCTCTTTTTTTTATTAAAGGAGCATTAGCCCTTACAATAGGTTCCTATCTTAAAATTATTGGCAATGAACATTCATATATAGTTATCATTATTGGATTTATATTAATGATTTTAGGCATATTATCCTTAATTAAACACGTAAAAACAAATAGTATATAATTAAAAAGGAGTTCTTTGAACTCCTTTTTAATTTTCTTCAAAACTCAGTGAAGTAGTTTCTCCGTTGTAAAAGGTGTATTGATACTGAATGATACGAATAAATTCAGTTGGAACATCTTGAATGATTTGAGCAGTTAACAAGAAGGTTTTCTTATCATACAAAAACTGCTTAGATGTAATGTATTTGTCATTTTCATAGATTTTTATTTCTAGAATATTATCCAGATTATCATAAAAATATTCCTCAGTAGAATAGCTGTTTTTACTTAAGTCGGAAAAGTGAATCATTTTAATCATTCTCCCTTTTTCGTCATATTCATAAGTGGTTTTACTCTTTTTATTTCCAATTAAAAATTTAGAGTAAATTTCTTTTAAATAACCCAAGTCATCATAATAACTGATTTCTTCTTTATAAGGCTTGTGATAGTTGTTATAAAAGATTTTTTTTACTTGTTCATCACTTAGCTTTTGGTAAGAAAAACTATCGGCAGATATTTCATATTCTTTTCCTAATTGAAAATTATTTTTAGATGAACATACATTTTCTTCTCGATGATAAGTTTGCTTTATCAATCTATTTTGATGGTCGTAGAAATACCGATTAGAGTAGAATCCATAGGCGTCACTTTTCCTGGTAAATTTTAGTAATTTATTTGGTGTATATGAATATTCAATTAAGTTGGTGTCTTTACACTGATTGGTTGTGTTGTGGAAGGTCGCCATTTGTTTGGAAAGCAAACCATTTACATCAAACACATAAAAAAAATTCAATCCTTTAGTCCTAATAATATCTTTCACTTTTTTGCTTGAACGTGCCCCTTGAATTGATTTAACTTTATTGGCACGAATAAATTTTTCATTAAAAAAAGGTTCATCACTAAACAATGGTTTATTGATGTCTAAAATTTGTGCATTAATATGCAGAGAGAAAAGAATTCCTATTATTAAAAAAAATGACTTCAATGTAGGTTGAAAAATATATCAGCAAAGAAATGAAATAAAAAAAGCACCAATTTTATGTTGGTGCTTTTTTATTAACTATTGTTTTTTGATTATTCGCCTTCTTTATCAAAATAAACGGCAGTCATATCTCTGTATTCCATCGCATTTGATGGGAAGTTTTTAACATAAACTTGAATTAATCTTGTATTTTCATCATAGAAAATGGGTAAAGTAGCAGCATCATCAACAGCTATTTGGTCAGCTTGTCTAAACAATTCATAACGTTTTGCTTCATCAACTTCTCTTAATGCTTCGTTAAATTTAGCATCGAAAGCCTCATTTTGATATCTTACTGAGTTAATAAACGATTTAGTAGAAATCTCAGCAGGAACGTGACCACCGTATAATAAGTTCAAGAAATTTTCCGGATCCGGATAATCTGCAATCCAACCTGATCTCCAGAATAATGCTTTACCGGTTTCTAAATTTTCTAAATGTTGAGGAAATTGTAATTGTTCAATTTTTACTGAAATACCTAAGTTTTCACTTAACATTTTTTGTACTACTTCAGCAATTTGAACATTTCTATCACCACCACCAGAGTTTATTTGTAAAGTGATTTCAGGGAAACCTTTACCATTTGGATAACCTGCTTTTGCTAAATGTTCTTTTGCTTTCTCAGCATCAAACTCATATCCTTTTACATTTTCATAATCATATCCTTTGAATGGAGGAACAATTCCATGAACACCTGGTCTTCCGTCTCCCTGTAAAGTATAAGTTACAATTGAATTTTTATCGATAGCATAGTTGAAAGCTTTTCTAACATCAACATTGTCAAAAGGGGCTAATTTATTTTGCATTCCTAAGTATACCACACTCATTGCAGGAACAACTTGCATAACATAAGGCTTATTACCACCTTTTTTAGCATCTTCTAATTCACCGACAACATCTTTAATCATTTCAAGAGGAAGTCTGTAAACCATATCTAAGTTTCCTTTTCTGAATTCTAATAACTCAGCTTTTTTCTCTTTAATAAATGAAAACTTAATTCCATCTAAGTAAGGAAGCTTGTTGCCGAATTCGTCAATACCCCAATAATCAGGATTGTTTTCAAGAATTACAGTTTCAGATTCTTTAATTGTTTTTACTCTAAATGGTCCTGTACCAACACAATTGATTCTCATGTCAATACCATACATATCATAGGCTTCTTTAGGGTAAACCCAACATGCAGAATGGCTTAAAATTTTAAGAAATCCAGCAAAAGAATAGTTTAGGTCAATTTGAATAGTGTAGTCATCAATAACTTTAACACCTTCTACACCACCAGCTAAAGGAGCTTTGTCTATAGTAGATTGATGATATTCATTAGCACCTTTTACTTTATCTTTAAACAACCAAAACATTTGATTTTCAGGAGCACTTTCACAAGCTTTATCTAAGCAATATTTTACATCAGAAGCTTTAAACTCTCTTCCTTTTCCATCAGCAAAACAAGCATTATCATGAAATTTCACTCCTTTTCTCAAATGAAAAGTAAAAGAGGTAGCATCTTCATTTACGTCCCATTTTTCTGCTAAAGCAGGAATTACAGATAAGTTTTCTTGGTCTAATTTTACCAATCCTTGATATACTTGATTAGTAATTCTGTGAGCTACAACTTCAGTTACGTTTAATGGATATAAACTTCTAAAATCTTCAGTTTCGTTTATTTTAAATACACCACCGTATTTAACACCGCCATTAGCAGCTTGTGAATTACCATTCTTTGCATTTTCATTACCACCACAACCAGTTAAAATGATTGTTGCTCCAATTAAAAAATAAAATATTTTTTTCATAATAGTATTATAATATCTCAAGTCAATGAAACACAAATATAATTATTACATGAGAATATCCTATAATAAATTAGTTAAACTATAAATTTTTTTAGATGAAGAACGTTTATCTATTTTTGAGTTACGAATGATTATATTACTTTTCAGTTACTCTTTGCATTAATTTTTGCCTTTTAGATTTAGAAAACAATTCTTGAAAAATTGGATTTATATATTGTTTATTGTGTTGTTGGTCAATAATTTAAAAGGTCAAGGGCTTTCTAATTATAAAACAAGGAACATTCTAATTTCAAGCGATTCTATTCATTTGGATAGTTTGGCTATTATTCCAAAATCGGAGATAATTTTTGAAGGTGAAACTCAAATTAATCAGTCATTTTATGAAATGATCTATGAAAAATCTGTTCTAATCATTAAGAATGAAGAGTTGAAGAATAAAAAAATCAGGGTCTCTTACCGAGTACTTCCTTTAAATTTTACCGAAACATATCAGCATAAAAAAATAAATCAGATCGAAAAGTCAGATTCTATGATTGTGAATCCATTTTTATTTGAATATGTGCCGGCTACAGAAGATGTTTTTTACACAGATGGTTTGAATAAAAGTGGTAGTATTTCAAGGGGGGTAACTTTTGGAAACAATCAAGATTTAGCTGTAAATAGTAACCTTAACCTTCAGTTGTCAGGTAAGGTAACCAACGATGTTAATATTTTAGCTTCTATCTCAGATGATAATATTCCAATTCAGGCTGAAGGTAATACCCAACAACTTCAAGATTTTGATAAGGTTTTTATTGAATTATTTAATGACCAATGGAAATTGACTGCCGGAGATTTTTATGTTCAACAACCTAAAAGTTATTTTTTGAAATACAATAAAAAAGCAAAAGGTGGAAGTTTCCAAGTTGATTTAAATTCTAAAAATGATGATTCTTTTAGAATAACTCCCATGGTAAGTGCAGCAATTGCGAAAGGGAAATTTGCAAGAAACACATTTCAAGGAATTGAAGGTAATCAGGGACCTTATCGTTTAAAAGGAACAGAAAACGAAACTTTTATCATTGTGCTTTCAGGAACCGAACAGGTTTGGGTAGATGGAGTTTTATTAAAAAGAGGAAATGAACATGATTATGTGATTGATTACAATACGGCGGAAATTACTTTTACTGCCAATTTTTTAATTACCAAAGACAAACGTATTAATGTAACTTTTGAATATTCTGACAGAAATTATTCTCGTACTCTTTATTACAGCAGCACAGCTTTTGAAAAAGGAAAATTAAAGTTGGATTTAAATATTTATTCCGAACAAGATTTAAAAAACCAACCCTTACAACAAGATTTAACTGATGAACAAAAAAGAGTATTGGCAGAGGTGGGTGATAGTGTTGAAAATGCAGTCGTTCCTAACATTAATTTAGTTGGTTTTTCAGAAAACCAAGTGCTTTATAAAATGATAGATACATTGGGATATGATTCTGTTTTTGTGTATTCTACAGACCCCGATAGTGCAATTTATCAGCTTGGATTTTCGCAAGTAGGAAACAACAATGGTAATTATATACAAATACAAAGTTCGGCTAATGGTAAAGTTTACCAATGGGTGGAGCCGATTGCCGGAATTCCTCAAGGCAACTATGAACCTGTAATATTGTTGATTAGCCCCAAACAGCAACAAATGGTTACATTAGGAGGAGAATACACATTTTCTAAAAAATCTAGATTAAGCTGGGAAGGAGCGGTATCAAATTATGATAAAAACACCTTTTCTTCACGAAACAGTAGCGATAATGTGGGTTATGCTCTAAAAGTGCTTTCAGAAAATAAAATGAGCATTAATCAAGAAAAACCTGATGATTGGAACTTAGTAACCGGTTTGGGTTATGAATTTGTAGAAAAGAATTTTACCTTTTTAGGACCATTTAGAAATATTGAATTTCAACGAGATTGGAATACTTCTAATTTGGTTTTTTCATCTAACCAACATATAGCCATGGCAAAATTGGGATTGGAAAAGGAAAAAAAAGGTGCTTTTATTTACCAAATTGATGTGTTGCAAAACGAAGGAGAACACAAAGGGGTTAAAAACAACCTTTTGGCAAATATCAATCACAGAGGATTTAATGCTGATATTATTGGAAGCTATTTGTTTACTGAAGGATTAAACAACACTCGTTTTTTTAGAAACTATGTTACCCTGAAACAAAATGTTGGATGGTTGGTAGTAGGAGTGCATGAAGAATTAGAACAGAACCGATTTTTTATCAATCAGTCCGATTCATTAAATGCGGCTAGTTTTCAGTTTTTTACTTGGCGTGGATTTGTTCAAAATGCCGACAGTTCGGTGAATCAATACTCATTGAGTTATCAACAAAGAACCGATAATGCCGCTTTAATCAATAAGTTGGTACCAACCACCAAAGCAGAAGACATTGAAGCAACTTATGGGTGGTTACAAAATAAAAATCATACACTTAGAACAAGATTTACTTATCGAAAATTAAATATTGTAGAACCTACTTTATCTACCAATAAGCCTGACGAAAACATTTTATCGAGAGTAGAGTATGTAGGTAGAATTTTAAAAAGTGCCATTACTTTAAATACTTATTATCAGGTAGGTTCGGGATTGGAAGTAAAAAAGGAATTTTCCTATGCTGAGGTACAACCCGGACAAGGAACTTATACTTATTTGGGAGATTTAAACGGAAATGGAGTAAACGATTTGAATGAATTTGAAGTAGCAGTTTATCAGGATCAAGCTAATTTTATTAAAATTTTTACACCCACCAATAATTACATTAGAACTTATACCAACGATTTTAACCAAGGTTTGTTTTTGAACCCTGAAACAAAATGGGGAACAGCAACCGGGTTTAAAAAATTGGTTTCAAGGTTTGCCAATAGAACCAATTACCGAGTGGGAAGAAAAGTGTTAAACAAAGATGATTATTACAATCCTTTTGTGGGAATTGGAGATGATAGTAGTTTAGTAACGCTGAACTTAGGATTTTTAAACACCATTTATTTTAACCGTACCAGCACCAAATGGAGTGCTGATTATACTTATCAAGACAACCAAGACAGATCCTTACTAACCAACGGATTGGAAACTCGACGATACTTTATCAGAACTTTAAAATTGAGATGGAATGTTTCTCGTACGGTAACCATAAACACCATGCTTGCAAACGGAGTAAAATCGAATAAATCGCAATTTTTTACCAACCAAAATTATTACCTAATGCAATATGAGGCGGAGCCTAAATTAATCATTCAGCCCAATGTAAAATTTAGGTTTACGCTCTTGTACAATTACCGAGAAAAATACAACGATGCTGCTTATGGTGGACAAGAATTGATGGCACAAAAAGTGGGTGGAGAAATGCGTTACAACATGGCTGCAAAAGGGAGTTTTTTAGCAGGAATTAATTTTATTGAAAACAAAAACACCGATGAACTGAACAACCAAAATTTAAACTACGAAATGCTGGAAGGCTTACAAAAAGGACAAAACATTACTTGGGAAGTAGTTTACCAACAAAACTTATCGAAGTACATGCAGTTGAGTTTAAACTATAACGGGCGTAAATCAAATGAAAGTAAAATGATACACATTGGTGGAGTGCAGGTAAGGGCGTTTTTCTAACGGTTAGCTATGCTCAGTATCCCGAAGGGTATTGCGTATAGGTTTTGTTATGTGGCTTTTTATTCTAATTCTTGTCATTATAAATTTTTGCTAGGGCTTCAATTAGTTTTGGAATATGTTGATGATCAAATTCTGGTCCTGGATAAATATGATTTTTACCGTCCGATTTATTCAACCTTACCGATTTGTTGTCTGCTACATAAGTAATCCTAAGATTAAACTCAGGAGCATCCCAACCAAGTGGGATTTGAAGATATTCGTTTTTTGCAGAATCCTTGTTGTATTCCATTGGCTCTGATTTAAGATTACTAGGGTATATTTTTAAGTACGTGTTTTTAATTTTCTATCATTCAATGTCATCAAACAGTCGGATGAAGTAGTCAGTTGTTCCTGTGAACAATCCGGGAGTGTATTTGACCTCAAACTTTTTAGATTCTTTTGGAACTTCAAATGTTATCCAACCTCTTGCCTTACGCTCTGGTTGGATGTTTCCTGAACTAAAATATGGATTTTTGAAACCAAATGTTACTGTTTTGTATTCGTATGAGTTTTCATCCATTAGGTTGAACTCAAGGGCATTGTACTCTATTTTTGATTGCCCTGTATTTGACATAAGGAATTCAACTGCAACAAGTTTGTTGCTGCTCTCTGGTCGGAACTCAGAATTGTAATAAGCCTTTTCCTCAAAAGTTGTTACTTGTAATGTGTAGTTTCCAAAGTCAATCACATCTCTAAGTAGATGTGTATTTGGAGGGAGGACACAATACTTGTCGTGATATGCCTTTGCTGGCTCATAATTCAAAACAATTGCTTGTTGAAGATCCGAGCATCCGCTTTGTTTGTTTTTAAGTTTTAGGTTGACAACGCCTCGAACGAAATAGGCACTACCATTTTGCTTATCAAGTTCTAATGCCTTGTTCAAGTCAAGCTTTGCTGTCTCTGGGGCATTGTCCATATTTATCAAAGCCCGACTAACGTATGCGTCAGTATTGTTTGGGTCAATTTCAAGGGCTTTGGTTAAATCTTCTAGCGCTCCAATGCGGTCATCAAGTTGGTTTTTTTGGGATCCTCTCTTTTGATAGATTTCTGATAGGTTGTCAGGTTTGATATCAATTAGTTGAGTGTAGTCGTCAATTGCACCTTGAATGTCATCTAATTCAATTTTGTCCAATGCTCGATTATAATAGGCTTTTTGGTAGGTCGGGTCTAATTTGAGTGATTTGGTGTTGTCTTGTAGAGACCCGTTAAAGTCACCGAGCATTGCTTTTGCCCTTGCTCTGTTGAAATAAGCAGAAGTGTCATTGGGAAATTGTGAAATGTGCTTGTCGTAGGCCGCTATTGCTCCTTTGTAGTCGTTTTTGTTGTATTTCTCAAGTCCAGTTAATTCAAGATTATTTTTTGTCGTATCACCTGAATTGTCGTTAGTACTACAGGCGACAAGTGAAGCCACAAGTGTCAAGTAAAGTATTTGTTTTTTCATATGTCTTTTTTTATGCCACATAACGTGCGGATATATAACATATGTTACTTATTCGCACTATGTTTTACTCAAACGAAGCTTGTGTGTCTTTTTTATTGAGGTTGTAAAAACGTACTCCTACCATCAACTCGTGAGTCCCGTTACTATAATTTTTAAGATTGGTAGTAGTAAAATCGTAAGCATAAGCAATGGTAAAACTGTTGTTAATTAAATAACCCAACGAAGCAGTAATGGCATCTTTATCTCGGTAAGTTCCAGCAAGCCATAATTTATCTTGGTAGATAACGCGCAAGGTACCTTCCACTTGTACAGGTGCAGGTTTTACATATTTCACAAAAACAGATGGTTCTATGGTAAAGTCTTCATCCAACACAAAACGATAACCACCATTTACAAAAAAGTGGCTGGGTAACGTTCCTTCAGGGTTTCTACCATCTTTAAAGAAAGTAACACGGCTATTTAACAACTGTGGCGCTGAGAACCCAAAGTAATACTTTTCGTGATACAAGTAAAAACCAAAACCAGCATCGGGCAATAATACCGATTGCACGCCATTAGTAATAATATCATCATCACTCTCACGAAGGGTAATTTTTGAACCATCAATCATAAATTGTAAAACTCCTGCTGATAAACCAAGTGAGAGGTTTAATGATTCATTAATTTTTAAATGATAAGCATAAGATAAATTAAAGCCTGTTCTACGAGTTGGTCCCACATGGTCGGTAAATAAATATCCACCCAATCCCATTTTTTGGTTTTTGGTAGGTCCGTGTGCACTCAAAGTATAAGTTCTAGGTGCATCGGTAATTCCTTCCCACTGGTAACGGTGAGCAGATTTACCTTCAAAATAAGGTCTTGTTCCTGCAATGGCAGGGTTTATCAAATAATCATTTAAATAGTACTGACTAAAATGAGGAAGCTGTTGTGCAAACAGAGTTCCACTAAATACTAAAAATGATATGAGAATAATTCTTTTCATATAGTCAAACTATCTTAATACTGTTAATGGACCTGTAAATGGTTTTGTTTTATCATCATGCAGATCGATTATGTAATAATAAGTACCCACCGGTAAATTTTCACCATTGTAAGTCCCATCCCAATCGTTTTGGTAATCTTCAGAATGGAACAATAATTCACCCCAACGGTTATAAATCTCTACTACTGCATCAGGATATTGTTCAATGTAATCAATTACCCAAGTATCGTTTTTACCATCACCATTTGGTGTAATACCATCAGGGAATTTAATGGAAGGGATAACGGTTACAGTTACACTATCAGTAGCCGAACAGCCTGAAACAGAAGTTCCAGTTACATAGTAAACAGTCGTTACTAAAGGAGTTGCTGTTGGGTTCGCTAAAGTAGAATCATTCAATCCAGTTGAAGGAGTCCAAACATAAGTAACGCCTCCGGTAGCATTTAACACCGTACTGGTTTCCTCAATAATGGTAACATCTGTACCTGCATCAATAATTGGCAATGCTTCAACCGTTACACAAACAGTATCAAAATCATTACATGCACCAATTGCTTCGAATACATAACATGTGGTACCAACAGAAGTAGCTGTTACTGAAACTGTATCTGAAGTTCCTAAAGAATTCATTCCAGGTAGTTCGAACCATTCTACTTGAGATACTGTCCCGGTAGAAATACCATTTAAATCAAAGTTATCTCCAAAACAAACATTAAAATCTGCTTCAGTTTGTGCATCAACGGTATCAGTAGAAGCAATATTTATTACTTCTTGAGCAGTACAATTGTTTTGGTCGGTTACAGCTACAGTGTTAGCACCTATACATAAAGTGGTAGGTGTTGCAATACTCTGATTACCTGGCGACCAACTATAACTATAAGGACCTATTCCTCCAGATGGAGTTACAATAGCTCGTCCATCACAATTGGCACTACAAGTAGCATCAGTAGTTGAATAGTTAATTGTAATTGCAGTTGGTTCAGTAATCACAACACTATCTGTTGCAGAACACCCAATAGAGTCAGTAACACTTACGTAATAAGTTCCTGCACATAAATTAGTAATATTATCTCCACTAATTGTTCCAGGCATCCAAACTGCTGTATTGTAAGGAGAATTACCTCCACTTACATTTACCATAGCTGTACCATCACAAACACCATTACAAAGTATGTTAGTTGATGTAGCATTTACTAATAATAAGTTGGGTTCTGAAAGAGTATCAACAGCAACACCAATACAACCTAAGCTATCAGTTACTTCAACAGTATAAATATTTGCGCATAAGTTGCTTGCAGTTGCAGAAGTTTGACCTGTTGGATTCCATAGGTATGTATATGGAGCAGTTCCTCCAATTGGAGTGGATGTTAATGTTCCATCACAAACCCCATTACAGCTAATAGGAGTGGAAGTAACATTTGGATCAGGAGCATTACTATTGCTAAGTGCTATTGGCACAGAAACCATACAACCTGTTGCATTATCTGTAATTTCAACAGTATAAGCACCTGCACATAAGTTGATGATAGGGTTAGTAACTTGACCATTAGACCAATTAAATGAATATGGACCTATACCTCCTGACGGAGCTAAACTAATACTACCATTACATTGATTACAAGATGGTTCTGTAATGGATTCGTTTGCAGCAATAGCAGTAGGTTCATTAATGGTGAAAGTAGCAATTTTTGTACAACCATTATCATCAGTAATATCAACGGTATAAGTACCTGCACACAAATCAATTGCTGTTTGTGTTGTTTGTCCATCACTCCATAAGAATGAATAAGGAGCAGAGCCACCAACTACTTGAGCAGTTAATCTTCCATCGCATGAACCATTACAACCGATAGGAGTGTTTTCTATAATATTTACATCTAAAGAATCAGGTCCTGTAATATTTGTACTAATCGAATCTGAACAGTTTAAGTTATCCGTTACAGTAACTATATAAGAACCAACACATAATGCAGTTGCAGTTGGAGTTGATTGTCCAGTAGGAGTCCATAAATAATTAAATGGCGATGACCCTGATCCAACCACTACAGTAGCTTGCCCATCACAATTTCCATAACAGCTTTCAGGGGTAACATTTGTAATTGATAAATTTAAACCATTAGTTGAAATAGTAACAGTATCCAATGATATACAACCTTGAGCATCTTCAACGGTTACATTATAACTTCCTGTACATAATCCTGTAGCTAAAGAATCAGTCTGAGCTGGTGAAGTATTCCATGTATAGGTGTAAGGTGCTAAACCTCCACTTGCGCTTACTGTGGCAGTACCATTACATGCACCGGGACAAGTTTCATCCGTTGATGTCATACTTAAATTAGGGCCGGTACTATTGTTTACAATTACATTAAAATCATAAACACAACCTGTACCCTGGTCAGTAATTTCTAAAGTAATAATTCCTGCGCAAATACCAACAACAGTTTGAGTCGCTTGACCGTTACCCCATAAGAAAGTATAAGGACCAACTCCTCCTGTAGGATTTGCAGTAGCAGAACCATCACATAAACCACAAGTTGGACCATTCACAGTTGTACTATCATTAAGAGCTGGTGCATCATTTAATGTAATGGTATCAGATACAGTACAGTTATTAGCGTCTATAACAACTACATTATAAGTTCCGGCACATAATCCAGTAGCAGTTTGAGTAGTTTGCCCATCACTCCATACATATTGATAAGGAGGAACACCGCCAACTGGAGTGGTAGTAATTGACCCGTCACAATTTCCAGCACAATTAATTGCAGTAGAAACTGAACTGGTAGATAAAGTAGAAGGATTAAATGTAGAAACAGTATCTGTAGCTGTACATCCATTATTATCTGTTACAGTAACTGTATACAAGTTAGGACACAGACCTGCAGCTAATGAGTTTTGTTGATTAGATGGATCATCCCATGAATATGAATAAGGAGGTGTTCCACCTGAAGCGGTTGCTAAAGCAGTCCCGTCACAATCTCCATTACAAGTAGAAGATGTTGAACTCATGGTGATGCTAATTATTGTAGGTGACGTTATGATAACACTATCTATAATCGAACAACCATTATCATCAGTTATTGTTACTCCATAAGTTCCTACAGCTAGTCCGGTTGCTGTTTGAGAATTTTGACCATTACTCCATGCATATTGATAATTACCAATTCCTCCTGTAGGATTTGCTGTAGCAGTTCCGTCTCCTGCACCTGTACATGTTTCAGGAGAAGAAGTAATATTTGCTAGAATTTCTTGTGGCTCATAAAGGGTTGTTGAATCTACAGAAATACACCCATTAGCATCTTGTACAACTATATTATATAAACCTCCACATAAGTTATTGGATGTATCAGTTACTTGTAATAATGGGTCATCCCACTGATAGATATAAGGTGCATTTCCAGAATTAATGTTTACCCATGCATTTCCATCACAACTACCAAAACATGAAACACTATCTGATGCGGCAGTTATATCCGGCCCATTAGGATTACTTATTAATACATTAAATGATTCAGTACAACCTGCATTATCTGATATTTCTACATTATATGCTCCAGGACATAAATTGTTAACTGTGGTCGAACTTTGACCACCTGGTAACCATAAAATAGAATATGGAGCACCAGAACCTCCGGCAGGAGTTATAGTTCCGCTACCATCACAAATTCCACAAGTAGCATCATTAGTTGATATTGTAGCAGTTATTACAACACCTTCTCCTATATTAACTGAAGTAGAGTTGGTACAACCATTTATATCAGTTACATCTACATTGTAAATTCCGGCACATAAACCAACAACATCGGGAGTGGTAGAACCATTTGACCAGAAATATGAAAAAGGTGCTGTACCGCCATTAGCTGTCACAGAGGCTTCTCCGTCACAACCACCATTACAGTTAGCATCTACAGACGTAGTTGAAAGAGTTAACAAATTCGATTCAGAAATGGATATATTTTCTGTAGTAGAACATCCAAGAGCATCAGTAATCGTTACTGAATAATTTCCAGCACAAAGTCCACCAACTGCATTTGTCGTATGTCCGGTATTCCAGTTATATTGATAAGGAGGTACTCCTCCCGAAGGAACCACTATTGCAGAACCATTACAAGTTCCATTACAAGTAGCATCTATTGTAGTAACACTCGCTGTTATTAATGAGTTATCAGTTATGGTAACAATTTCTGTTGTAATACAACCTAAACCGTCTGTTACTTCAACTGTATAATTACCAGCACATAATCCTGTTATTGACGTAGTGGTTTGATTTCCAGGTGTCCACAAATAGTTATAATTTGGTGTTCCTGATAAAACCGAAACAGTAGCATCTCCATCGCAAACACCGTTACATGTGGCATTGTTTTGTGAGGTATTAATGGTTGGTCCATTAACATTACTTATTGCTATTGGGAAAGTTTGAGTACAGCTATTATTATCAGTAATATCCACCATATAAGTTCCCGCAGATAATCCATTTACTGTAGCTGATGTAGCACCAAAGTCCCATAAATAAGTGTAGTTAGGTGTACCTCCAGAAGGAGTTAACGTTGCCCCACCATCATTAGCGCCACAAGTAGCATCAGTAACTGTTTCGTTAGCAAGTATTAAACTAGGTTCTCCAATAATAACAGTTTCAGTTGCCGAACATCCATTATTATCAGTAACAGTAATATCATAGGATCCTACACACAAGCCAATAGCTGTTGGTGTAGTTTGATTTAATGGATCATTCCATTGGTAAGAATAAGGAGATGTACCATCTACAGGATTTACTGTAGCTGTTCCATCACAGCTCGCATTACATAATGCATCGGTTGAAGAAGTTGAAATACTTAAAGCATTTGGACTTGTAATAGTGAAATTTACTGTTTTACTACAACCATTAAAATCTGTAATTGTTACACTTGCAGCACCAGCACATAATCCAGAAGTTGAAGAAGACGCAGAGCCATTAGACCAAGAATAAGAATATGGTGCAGTTCCTCCTGAAGGAGTGACGCTAGCTGTACCATCACATGTACCGTTACAGCTTGTAGTACTGGTTACTAAGTTCGCAGTAATACTATCAGCTTCACCAATAACTACAAATGTATTTAACTGACAATTAGCTGCGTCTGTGATAGTAAGATTATAGGTTCCAGCGCATTGTCCGGTAATAGTTGAATCAGATTGTCCACCCGGCATCCAATTATAAGAATATCCAGGTGTTCCTCCAATTGGAATTACGTTAGCATTCCCATCACAAGCTCCGAAACATGTCGCATCATTTACTGTTGCAGTTACTCCGGTAGGTCCAGTAGGATTACTGATAGGTATAGTAAAAATAGCAATACAACCATTAAAATCCGTAATAGTATCTGTATAAAAACCAACGGCAAGCCCATTAATATTTGGAGTTGAAGCCCCATTAGACCAAGAGTGAGAATAAGGAGGTGTTCCTCCAGAAGGATTCATAATTATTACCCCATCATTAAAACCACAATTAGCGTTTGTAATTACTTCATTATCATCTATGTTTGCTGGCTCCTGTATATTTATTGAACCAGTAAAGAAACATCCGAGTGAGTCAGTTACTGTAACAGTATGAACACCAGGTGTAAGACCAGTAGCATTTGGTGTTGTTTGGTTTGAAGGTACCCAAATATAAGTGTAAGGTGGCGTTCCACCATTTGGAGTTACTGTACCAGTTCCATCATCTGAACCATTACATGTAATATTTGTACTATCAAGTGTTACATCAAGCATAGGTGGAGAAGTTACATCATAGCTATCAATTACAGAACATCCATTATCGTCGCTAATGGTAACAGTATAAGTACCTGTACATAAATTATTGATACTTGGAGTTATATCTGGTAATCCAGTCCAAGAATAACCATAAGGAGATGTTCCTCCAGATGGGCTAGCTAAAACACTTCCATCACAATTACCGTTACAAGCAATGGTTGTACCAGATAGATTAGCTATTAGTTCATTTGGTTCGTCAATAGTAACATTTTGATTTACTATACAATTATTACTATCTCTCACAGTTACTTGGTATACTCCTGCACATTTATTAAAAATACTGTCGGTAGTTTCACCATCTGGAGACCAAAAATAAGTGTAAGGAGTTGTTCCTCCTCCTATTAACACAGAAGCAGTACCATCACAAATACCAAAACAACTAGCATCTGTACTTAATGGTGTAGCAGTTAACACAGATGGTTCATTTATCGTAAAGCTAAATACTCTTGAACAACTAGTAGAGTCAGTAACAGTAACAGAATAATTACCAGCACACAGTCCAGAAATATTTGCAGTAGTAGGTCCATGTGCCCATAGATATGATAAAGATCCTGTACCTCCTGTGGCATTTAGTGTTATAGCACCATTACAATTTCCATTACAATCAACATGAGTTAAGACTGGATTAGCAGTTATTGAATCAGGTTCATTAACAACTAAAGTGTCAGTTTGAGAGCAATTATTTGCATCTGTAACAGTTACTGTATAAGTTCCAGGACATAAATTTGTCGTGTCAGGTACAGACCAAACAATATTATAAGGAGGAACGCCACCAGATGGAGCAGAAGCTAAAGAGCCATCACAATCACCATTACAGGATACATTTGTTGAAGTTCCATTAGGAATAAGAACAGATGGATCAACAGGCATATCTACAGAAGAAGTAGAAGCACAACCATTAGAGTCTGTAACAGTTACAGTATAGGATCCTGGACATAATCCAGTTGCAGTTTGATTTGTTTGTGGAGGAATTGTGCTCCAACTATAAGAGTAAGGTAAAACCCCTCCACTTGGATTCGCTGTAGCTTGACCATCGCATGCACCATTACAACTTATCCCAATAGTATCGGTTACAATGCTTATGATAATTAAATTGTTTATTGTTACTGAATCTACAGCAGTACATCCATTAGAGTCAGTAACAGTAACTCCATAGGTGCCTGCACATAGCCCAGTTGAATTTTGTGAGGTACTTCCAGAGTTCCAATTAAACTGATAAGGTAATGTTCCACCCGAAGGGTTAGCAATTGCTTCGCCATCACAAATAGTTCCGCAACTCGCATTTACACTTACTGCATTTACAGTTAATGGAGTTGGATTCACAATATCTACTGTATCTGCATCAATACAATTATTAGAATCAGTCACTGTTACAATATACTGACCACTACACAATCCGTTAATAGACTGAGATGTTGGTCCAGAAGACCAAGAATATGAATAGGGAGCAGTTCCTCCTATTGGTAGAGAAATTGCAGTTCCATTACAAACACCATTACAACTCATATTTGTGAATTGTGCATTTGCATCAATAGGATTTGGTTCGTCAATTGTTACAGAATCAACAACAGTACATAAAGAATCATCAGTAATAGTAACAATGTAAGTTCCAGCACATAAGTTAATTAAATTAGGAGAGTTTGGATGTGGGCTATTAGGTCCAGTCCAACTGTATGAATATGGCGCAGTGCCACCGGATGGATTTGTAGTCACAGTACCTGAACATACACTATTACATAAAAGGTCGGTTCCTAAAGTATTAGTAATTAATAAGGATGGTTCATTAATTGTAAAATTAACACTTTCAATACATCCGTTATTATCTCTTACATCAACAGTATGATTGCCTGCGCACAGCCCATTAATAGTGGTTGCTATCCCAAATGGAGAACTATCCCAGGAAACTGTAAATGGACCATTTCCACCTGCGGGAGCAACACTTGCAGAGCCGTTACAAACTCCATTACAAGTTATATTTGAGGTAGATAAATTAATAGCAATCGGAGCGGGTTCATTAACAACCACATTGTTGTTCATGGTACAGTTGTTAGAATCAGTCACTGTTACGGTATATGTGCCAGCACAAAGATTCGAGATAGCATCAGTCCCTTGACCTGTAGTGACTTGACCAGCAGGATTAGAAACCCAATTATATGAGTATGGAGTAACTCCTCCCGTAACATTCACTCCTGCAGTCCCATCACATACTCCATTGCAACTCATATCTGAACTGCTCATGTTTAAATTTAAAGGAATAGGTTCTACAATAGTAACACTGTCTATGGCTATACAATTATTTGAATCCGTAACTGTTATGATATATGTGCCAGGACAAAGACTGTTTACTCCTGGTGTAGTTTGAATTGGAATAGTATTCCAAGAATAAGTATAAGGAGTGGTTCCTCCTGTTGGTGCAGCATTTGCTGTACCATTACAGAATCCTGGACAGCTAATATCTGTTGAACTTGGATTTACAACTAATAAATCAGGTTCAGTAATTTCAACTGTATCAGTAACAGTACAGTTTTTTGCATCTGTAATATCTACAATGTATGTTCCGGGACATAAACCTGAAATAGAATCAGTCCCTTGACCTGTTGTAACTTGACCATTTGGTATAGAGGTCCAAACATATGAGTAGTTAGGATTACCTCCAGTAGTATTTGTAACTGCTATCCCATCACAAGCATTAAAACACGTAACATTAGAAAAATTTGTAGAGGTAAACAATGTATCAGGTTCTGTTATTACATAAGTAATGACCGTATCACAACCATTAGCATCTACAATAGAATCAGTATAAACGCCAGCACAAACTGTAATGGAAGAGCTATTTGCAACTTCAACTACTCCAGTACTCCAATTATGAGTAAATGGACCGGTTCCTCCTCCAGTAATACTCGCTAAGGCTACACCATCACATAAACCGCCACAAGAGACAGGTGTTGAAGCAGTGTCAATAATCATGGCTGGAATTTCAGTTATACTTACAGATTCAAAGCCAACACACCCATTCCCATCAGTTACTGTTAAGTCATAATTTCCAACACATAATCCAGTAATTTGACTAGAAGTATCAGTTGTTGACCATAGATATGAATAACTTCCATTACCACCAGTAGGATTTGATGTCGCTATACCTGAACAATCGCCAAAGCAAGGAATATCTGTTGTTGAAATATTTGGTAATACACTGTCTGGTTCATTTACAGTATAAGTAAATGTAGTATCACAACCAAAACCATCTTGAACCCTAACGGAATAAACTCCTTGACACAAATTGGTGTAAGTAGTGTTTGTTGCTACGTTTGATACATTTCCAGTTAAAGGAGTCCAATCAAATGTAGTTGTTCCTAAAGCATAACCCTCAACACTTACTGTTAAAACTATCGAACCATCACAAGAGTCTTTACAGGTTGTAGGAGTAACTATTTCAATTGCAGGAATAATAGGCAAGTGACCAGATACAGTTGCACTACCAAACGCTAAAGCAGGAAAATCACAATCTGAAACAATAGCTTGATAAGATCCAGGGCATAATCCAGTAATTGTATCAGTTCCATCTCCAGTGGGAGTTCCTGGTACCCAATCGATTGTGTGTGGTGGGCAGGTAGAAACTACCTCAGCAATTAAAACACCATCACAATTATTACCACACGATACAGTATCATTATCTACAGTTACACTAGTGATAGATTTTTGATTTTCCGAATTAGTTGATTGAATAGCACTATAGCTTCCATTGTCTTTACTGAAACTACCTTCATTTGAATTCATAATATAAATCTTAGTTAGATTTAAATCATGTTTGAACTTATTCTCAGTAGTTTGCCATTTATTAAAAATAACAAAAGTCGAAGATTTTGCATTTAATTTCCTTTTGTTTGAGGTAGTTGAGTAAAAATCATTACATAAAATATCATGACCATTAGTCGTTAACTCACCCTTTTCAAAATAAATGTTATTCTTATGATTTTGTAATGGACTGGTTAAAGTATACTTTCCATCACTTTCTAAATAAAAATTTGCTTTCCATACAAACCAACCAAAATGAAGCTCATGATTGCTTGACGAGGTTCCTTTTATTCTGATATTACCTTCATATAAGTTTGTAAATTCGGGATAAACATAAGCAGAACCATAAATGTTTAATGAAATTGATTTACTACCTTTTAGAATAAAATCACCAGTTTTATCAGTGATTGTAATATTTTTTACGTCAACATTTGAAGTTATATTTATTGTTTGATTGGGTTGAGTAAAAGAAAAACGATTAATAAAAACGTTATCATTTTGTGTTGGTACACCAACTCCTCCTTTACCACCACTTGTGTTAGACCAATGAGAAGCATCATTCCAATTACCTCCGTTGTTTACCCAATAAAAATCTCCTCCATAAGAGACACTAAGCAAGAAGAAAGAAATGATTGTGAAAAAATATCTTTTGAAATTCATTAATTACAAATTATGTTCAAAACAATGCTAAGATTACGACAATAATACAAATATGTTACTGCATTCACAACATTATATGAACAGTTACACGTTTATAAAAGACGATAATCCAATAAAATTAGTTGCAGTTTATTTAAGCTAAACTTCAACTAAGATAATAAAAAAGATGAAACAATATCTAAAAAACGTTTTGGATTTTCAGCGTGTACCCAATGTCCGGAGTTTTCGATGCTTTCAATTTTCACATTGGTAAAAACTCGATGAATTTCTTCAAAATCACTTTCTAAAACATAATTAGAAAGAGCTCCACGAACAAATAAGGTTGGTTTTTCAAATACTTGAATGTTTTTTAAACCTTCTCCAATTACTTGAATATTATTATCAATAACAGGCAAATTAAATCGCCATGCTAATTTTGATTTTTCTTCCCAATAAAGGTTTTTCAATAAAAATTGTCTAGTAGAATTGTCAGATATAAATTGACTTAAAATCTCATCAGCTTCACCTCGTGTTTTGATGGTTTCAAAATTCAATTGATAAAGACTGTCGATTATTTCTCGATGATGGACGGGATAAGATTTTGGAGCAATATCAGCAACAATTAATTTTGACAATCTGGTTGGGTAATTCATGGCAAATTGCATGGCTGTTTTTCCTCCCATTGAATGTCCCAAAATAATGGGATCAACAATGTGGTGTTGCATAATAAACTCATACAAATCATCAGCCATTACTTCGTAATTAAACTCAGTACTATGTGAAGATTGACCATGGTTTCGTTGGTCAATTACAAAAACCTCAAAATGTTCAGCAAAAGTTTTAGCTAAGGTCATCCAATTATCGAGCGAGCCAAAAAGACCATGTAAAATAATTAATGGTTCGCCTGCTCCGAGTTTTTTAAAATTTAATTCCATAAGCTCTTTTCTTTCTCTTAAGATTTTAAAAAAATCAAAGTTCTTATTTTTATTGAAATGGTTATTTTTGGGAACCTAAAAACAAAAAAACGATGAACGAACTGAAAGTAGTTGGTGAAAACAAAGAAGAATTTAAAATAGCATTCGATAAAAATGCTAATTCAGGGACAATTAATGAAAAGGAATTTTCTTTGGATGTTGCTCAAATCAACGATAAAACTTTTCATCTTATTAAAGACAACAAATCTTACAATGTTGAGGTTTTAAAATTGAAACTGGAAGAAAAAGAAGTTTTTATAAAAGTAAATGGTGACAAATACAAATTTTCAATAAAAGATAAATTTGACGAATTGTTGAAGAGCTTAGGGATGGACAATTTAGCAAGTGCAAAAGTTTCCGACCTAAAAGCGCCTATGCCTGGATTGGTTTTAGAAATTGATGTAGAAGTTGGCCAATCTGTTCAAAAAGGCGATGCTTTATTGATATTAGAAGCGATGAAAATGGAAAATGTGATAAAGTCTCCAACAGATGGTGTTATTAAAAAAATAGCTGTAAACAAAGGAGATGCTGTAGAGAAAAATCAAGTGCTTTTAAATTTTGAGTAAATGAGAAAGTTGGTTGTTAGTTTCTTGGTTTTTGTTTCTTGTTTTTTGTTTTCATGTGGAAATAATGAAAGAAACACTGAGCCAGAAAAACCAAAACAAGATACTTTGTCAAAAGTTGAAGCTCCTAAAATTAGCCAAGAAGAAGCTGTAATTATTGAGCCAGTTACTGATGATGAAGTGGTGGTGTTGGAGAATAAAGGAATCAAGCTTACCGAAATTAAAGCAGACAATAACTCAAATATTTCAATTGAATTGCAGGCCAAGCAGTTTAAAGAAGGTAAAAATCAGTTGGTTTATGATGTAAAAGGAATAACTGATTATCAGATTGCTACCATCGAAAACAATTACACTTTAAATTATTTCAGTCAAAATACTTTTGAAAAAGAGTTTTTATATGGCAATAATGTGTTTTTAAGTTTTTTAACCCATCCCAATAAAATTAGTGTTAAAACTAATAAGGCTAATGTTCTTAAAAATGTAGTAATTGGCGATATGGAAAGCTTGTTTAATATGAAACAATCCCATTTGTTTTATTATTTACCTCTAGAAAATACTAGCGAACCAATTTTAGATTTTTATTTAGTGAATACTTCCATTGCTAAAGACGGAAATAAAGTAAAAGTAAGCATTAACGATGCAGAATTTTTGATTGAAAAATGGGCAGCTTATCGAATAGAAGGTTTGTCAAAAAATCAGAACACCATTCGCATTCAGCTTTTAGATAAAAATAGGAATTTAATAGAAGGTCCTTTTAATGATTCAGGAGAGCGAATTTTTAAATTGAGAAAAGTTTCTTAATTTACCCAAATTCCACTATAGAAAATTTTACCACTTGAAAATACTATATCAAGAATGATTGGTGTAATGGTCAAAGCAGAAATTATCATGTTCTTTACAAAGTTGTTGTCTTTTATTTGAATTGCTTTTATGTTAAAGATTAGTAGGATAATATAAAAAGCCAAGATTAAAAAAATTGCTATAAAGATTATACCTAGTGCTAAATCCATTTCACTAATAACTATTCTATAAAATAAATATATGTAAGAAATAATCACATATAATTGAATTATCAAAAGAGAAAAAGATAAAATTCTAAAGATTGGCGATTTCATATATTAAACAATTTCCAACAACGTTCTAAAAGCTACAAATTTACCATCGTATCTTTCAAAATGTTCTTTTTGTAACTGAGGGGCATGGTTTTCTTGGTACTCATCCAAATCTTCCATGTTGGCACAAGTATACTGTATGGCATAGGTGTGTCCTGTTTCGTCTTCTTGTGTGCTCAATACTTTACATATTTTGTTTTCCAAGAAAAAACCGGTATTCATTACATCTGGAATATGAACTGTTTTCATCCAGTTAATCCAATCCTCATGAACATCTTCGTCTATGTTTACAGTTACGTTGTAAATTATCATACTTCAATTTTTTACAAATTTACTAAATAGCTCTTAAAAGGGTTGACTTTTAAACAATTTCAATCATTTATCAACAAAGCAAAAAAATGCATCATTCATAGTTGGCAAAGGGGTTAAAAAGGGTTAAAATTGCACCTTTAAAATTTACAAGGTTGGATGTATATTTTTTAAATTCAACTTTCTCACTTTCAATTAAATAAAAATGAGTCAGAAAAAAATCAAAAATGCATTAATCTCCGTTTTTCATAAAGATAACTTGGAGCCAATTATTCATCAATTAAATAAATTGGGGGTAAATATTTACTCAACCGGAGGAACTCAAAGTTTTATTGAAGAATTAAATGTGGCTGTAACTCCTGTGGAAAATTTAACTTCTTATCCTTCTATTTTGGGAGGAAGAGTAAAAACCTTACACCCTAAAATTTTTGGAGGAATTTTGAGTCGAAGAGAATTAGATAGTGATGTGGCTCAACTAACAGAATATGAAATTCCTGAAATTGACTTAGTAATTGTTGATTTATATCCATTTGAAGATACAGTTGAATCAGGAGCAGGAGAACAAGACATTATTGAAAAAATTGACATAGGTGGAATTTCTTTAATTAGAGCGGCAGCAAAAAACTACAAAGATGTGGTAATTGTTTCTTCAAGAAACCAGTATGAATATGTGTTGAATTTATTACAAGATAAAAATGGAACAACTGATATTGAAGATAGAAAACATTTAGCAAAATTAGCTTTCAATGTTTCTTCTCATTACGATACAGCAATTTTTAATTGGTTCAATAATGATGAAGAAAAATACTTTAAACAAAGTATTACTCAATCTCAAGTTTTAAGATATGGAGAAAACCCTCATCAAGAAGGTGTTTTCTATGGTGATTTAGAAGCGATGTTTGATAAATTGCATGGTAAAGAATTATCTTACAATAATTTATTAGATGTCGATGCCGCTGTAAACTTAATGGCAGAATTTCCTGATAAACCAACATTTGCAGTATTAAAACACAACAATGCATGTGGATTAGCAACCAGAGATAATTTGTTGGATGCATGGAAAGATGCATTGGCAGGAGATCCTGTATCTGCTTTTGGAGGAATTATCATTACCAACAAAAAAATTGATTTAGCGACTGCTGAAGAAATTAATAACTTATTCTGTGAGGTAGTAATTGCGCCAGCGTATGAAGATGCTGCTTTAGATATGCTGAAACAAAAGAAAAACAGAATTATTTTGGTTCAAAATAAAGTGGAGTTGCCTAAAAAACAGTTCAGAACTATTTTAAATGGGGTTTTGGCTCAGGATAAAGATATGAAAACTGCTAATAGAAATGACTTTACAGTCGTTACTAAAAAAGCACCAACAGACCAAGAAATTAAAGATTTGGAATTTGCCAATAAATTGGTAAAACACACAAAGTCAAACACTATTGTATTTGCAAAAAATGAACAATTATTAGCAAGTGGAACAGGACAAACATCACGAGTAGATGCCTTAAAACAAGCAGTAATAAAAGCCAATGCTTTTGGTTTTGATTTAAATGGAGCAGTAATGGCTTCCGATGCATTTTTCCCTTTTCCTGATTGTGTGGAATTAGCGAAAAACGCAGGAATTACTGCAGTTGTGCAGCCTGGTGGTTCTATAAAAGATCAAGAGTCAATTGATTATTGTGATGCAAATGATATGGCAATGGTTACTACTGGAATCAGACACTTTAGACATTAAGATTAATCAACAAAAAAGTGTTTATCTTTTATTAAGGGAATATTGATAAATGCATTTTTTAATCATATTTTTACTAAGCTCAAGAACCTAACTTTTTATAACAACGCGCATGGGATTATTTAGTTTTTTAACACAGGAAATTGCTATCGACCTTGGAACGGCAAATACCCTAATCATACATAATGATAAAGTTGTGGTAGATGAACCTTCTATTGTTGCGAAAGACCGTATGTCGGGTAAGGTAATTGCTGTGGGGAAAAAAGCTATGCAAATGCATGGGAAAACCCATGAAGACATTAAAACCATTCGTCCTCTTAAAGATGGTGTAATTGCAGATTTTGATGCTGCAGAGCACATGATTAGAGGAATGATTAAAATGATTAATCCTAAAAAACAAATCATTACTCCTTCGTTAAAGATGGTAATTTGTATTCCTTCAGGAATTACTGAAGTGGAGAAAAGAGCCGTAAAAGATTCTGCAGAGCATGCCGGAGGAAAAGAAGTTTATTTGATTCATGAACCTATGGCAGCAGCTATTGGTATTGGTATTGATGTACTTGAACCGATGGGGAATATGATTATTGATATAGGGGGTGGTACTTCAGAGATTGCTGTAATTGCTTTAGGAGGAATTGTTTGTGATAAATCGATAAGAGTAGCTGGGGATGATTTTACCAATGATATTGTTGACTACATGAGAAGACAACATAACCTATTAATTGGAGAACGTTCTGCTGAGCAAATAAAAATAGAGTGTGGTTCTGCATTAACAGAATTAGAAAATCCACCAGAAGATTATGCGGTACAAGGTCGTGATTTAATGACGGGAACCCCCAAAGAAATTACGGTTTCTTACAGTGAAATAGCTCATGCGCTGGATAAATCCATTGCTAAAATTGAAGAAGCTGTTTTAAGTGCTTTAGAGATGACACCTCCAGAGCTTTCAGCAGATATTTACAAAACAGGTCTTTACCTTGCAGGTGGAGGATCTATGTTAAGAGGTTTGGATAAGCGTATCTCTATGAAAACCAAATTGCCTGTTCACATTGCAGAAGACCCGTTGAGAGCTGTGGCAAGGGGGACAGGGATAGCGTTGAAAAATGTAAGCAAGCTGCCATTTTTAATTAAATAGTTCATTAAAAAACTAAGAATGTAGAATGAGGAACTTATTTCGGTTTTTAACCAAAAATTCTTTTATTTTCCTTTTTCTACTACTTGAAGTAGTTGCTTTTTCCTTATTGGTTCAAAATAACAACTATCAAAGTTCCAGCTTCTTTAATTCTTCTAATTTTTTAGTTGGAAACCTTTATTCTACAGTTAATAACATTAACGACTATTTTAACCTAAAAGAAGAGAATCAAAAGTTAGCCCAACAGAATGCAAAATTGCAATCCACCAGTCTTTCTTCTTTTATGAAAGTGTTTGGTAGATTGGTTCAAATAAATGATACAACCTTTATGCAGAGTTATGTTTATAGTTCAGCAAAAGTCATTAATAACTCTACTAATAAAAGGCAAAATTATTTAACCATTGATAAAGGAGCTATTAATGGCATTGAAGCAGAAATGGGAGTTATTTCCCCTAAAGGTGTGGTAGGAATTATTAAAAATGTATCCGATCATTTTGGTTCAGTGATGTCTGTTTTACACGAAAAAAATAAAATAAGTGCCAAGATTAAAAAATCAGGGTATTTTGGATCTTTGGTTTGGGAAGGAGGAAATTATAGAGAAGCAGAACTAAAAGACATCCCTAATCATGTTAAACTGGTAATAGGTGATACCATTGTAACTAGTGGATATTCGTCCATTTTTCCAGAAAATATTCTAATTGGAACCATCAAAGAGTTTGAACTACCAAAAGGAAACAATTTTTATAATATTAAAGTAGAATTTACAGAAGACTATCTAAACGTATCTCACGTTTACATTATTAAGTCACTATTAAAAGAAGAAAAAAAAGCTTTAGAAAAACTGAATGATTAAGAACCATCATGATAAGGGATGTGATTAAATACTTTTTTATTTTTATTGTGTTAGTGTTAACTCAAGGATTAATACTTAACAACATTGAATTAGGAGGATATATCAACCCATATTTATATGTTTTATTCATTTTATTGTTGCCATTCGAAACTCCACCTTGGATTACTTTAATAGTTGCGTTTCTTTTAGGAATAACCATTGATACTTTTACAAGCACTTTAGGTGTTCATACTTCAGCAACCATATTTTTAGCTTTTGCACGTAAATATGTTTTAAAGTTGATTGAACCAAGAGGGGGTTATGAGTTTGGAACAGAACCTAATATACAATACATGGGACTCAACTGGTTTATTATTTATTCCATTTCACTGGTGTTTCTTCATCACTTTTTTTTGTTTTTCGTTGAGTCTTTTAAGTTTTCACAATTTTTTTCTACGCTTGGAAGGGCTCTATTGAGTTCATTTTTCACGTTGGTTTTAATATTTATTGTTCAACTTTTCAATTATAAACCTGGAGTTAGAAAATGAACAATCTGAATGAAAGAAAATTTATTGTCGGACTCATTTTTCTTATCGTTGGCTTCGTTTATTTAATTCGATTATTCAACGTTCAAGTAATAAATAGGAAATACAAAGCAGACTCAGATCATAATGTTCTTCGTGTCATTACCGAATATCCAGCTCGTGGACTCATCTATGACAGAAAAGGAAAGCTTTTGGTTTACAATGAAGCAGCTTATGATTTAATGGTCGTTCCTCGCCAAGTTGCAGAAATGGATACATTAGGATTTTGTGATTTATTGGGTATTCCTTACGAAGATTTTATTCAAAAATTAACTACAGCGAGAAATTATTCCCGCTACAAACCTTCTGTTTTTGAAAAAGAAATATCAGCAGAATCTTATGCGCAAATTCAAGAAAAACTATTTGCTTATTCCGGATTTTATGTCCAAAGGAGAACCCTTAGAAAATATCCTAGAAAAAGTGCTGCACACGTATTGGGTTATATTGGTGAAGTAGATGCCGCTACTGTAGAAAAAAACAAGTATTATAAATCCGGCGATTACATTGGAAAAAGTGGGCTAGAATTGGCTTATGAAGAGTTGCTTAGAGGAAAAAGGGGAGTGAAAAGAATTTTAGTGGATGTACACAATCGCGAAAAAGGTAGTTATGAAGATGGGAATTTGGATACCCTTGCAGTAACTGGTCAAACAATAATTACAACTTTAGATGCTGAACTTCAGGAGTATGGTGAGTTGTTAATGAAAAATAAAAAGGGAAGTATTGTGGCTATTGAGCCAGAAACAGGAGAAATTCTTGCATTGGTTTCTTCTCCAAATTATGACCCTAATTTATTGGTCGGTAGAGATGTAAAGAAGAATTATCCGGTGTTAAGTAAAGATAGTTTAAACCCACTATTTAATCGTGCATTAATGGCACAATATCCTCCGGGTTCAACATTCAAAACTCTTCAGGCATTAATTGGTATGCAAGATGGAGTTATTACTGAACATTCAGGTTTTCCATGTATAAAAAGTTACGTAGGTTGTCATAATCATCCTGCTGCTCAAAATGTAGAACAATCCATTAAAATGTCTTGTAACCCTTATTATTATAGTGTTTTTAAACGTATACTAATGCAAGATAAATCAAAAAGCATATTTAAGGATAGTGAAATTGGGTTGGCTAAATGGAATAAACAAGTAAAGAAATTTGGATTAGGTCAACGATTAGCTACAGATTTACCTGCAATAAAAAGTGGATTTATTCCCGACGTTAATTTTTATAACAAGTGGTATGGTGAAGGTCGTTGGGCTTTCAGTACTATTTACTCTTTAAGTATTGGTCAGGGGGAGATAGGTGTTATTCCTTTACAAATGGCCAACTTAGGGGCGATACTAGCAAATAGAGGATATTATTATACACCTCATTTAATCAAAGAAATAAAAAATACAGATACCATTCCCTCTATTTATAGAATTAAAAATGATGTGGGCATTGAACAAAAATATTTTCCTCCGGTCATTACGGGAATGAATAAAGTAATAGAAGAAGCAGGAGGAACAGCAAGAAGGGCTAAAATTGATAGTATTGCAGTATGCGGAAAAACAGGAACAGCACAAAACCCACATGGTGAAGACCACTCTATTTTTATGGCATTTGCCCCAATGGATAGCCCTAAAATTGCCATTGCTGTTTACATAGAAAATGCAGGTTTCGGTGGTACATGGGCAGCACCATTAGCCAGTTTAATGATGGAAAAATACTTAACTGGAAAAATAAAAGATCAAGCAAAAGAGACAAGAATTTTAGAGGCAAATTTAATGGATGTGAAACCTAAAAAATGAGAAACCAACGGAACATATTTGCAAACATAGATTGGATAACTGTTTTGATTTATTTAGCTCTTGTTTTAATAGGGTGGATTAGTATTTATGCAGCTGTTTACAACGAAGAACATCACAGTATTTTTGATATTTCGCAACGTTATGGAAAACAATTGTTGTGGATAGGGTTAGCACTTGTGTTGGCAATCATTATTTTAATATTTGAAGGTCAATTTTTTACTTCTTTCGCTTACCCAATCTATGGTAGCGTTATTCTGCTTCTAATAGCGGTACTATTAGTGGGGGCAGAAATAAAAGGGGCAAAATCTTGGTTTCAAATAGGTGGTTTTGCATTACAACCTTCTGAATTTGCCAAGTTTGCTACCGGATTAGCTTTGGCAAAATATCTTTCTACGTTGAATATCAATATGAAAGATTTAAGAACCAAAGTAATTGCTTCTGTAATAATTGGGATACCGGCTGTGCTGATTTTATTGCAAAACGATACAGGTTCAACTTTAGTTTATGCTTCATTTGTGTTTGTGCTTTATAGAGAAGGACTTTCAGGTAATATTTTACTTTTAGGTTTGTATGTGGCGTTTCTGTTTGTTTTATCATTGTTGTTGAGAATAAACGATTTTACTTTTTTTGATAGTATAACATTATCAGGAGATCAATTGTTAATGATTATTCTGACTATGGTTGCAGCTTTGTTGATTTATTGGACAAGAAAGTTAAAAAAAGCATGGATGGTAATTTCCTTTGCTTTAATTATGTCTTTGGGATTAATTTTTAGCGTCGATTATATATTTGAAAAAGTATTAGAGCCTCACCAATCAAAAAGAATCAATGTGTTGTTAGGCATAGAATCCGACCCGCATGGGGCAGGTTACAATGTAAATCAAAGTTTAATTGCTATTGGCTCTGGTGAATTTGTAGGTAAAGGATTTTTGCAAGGAACTCAAACAAAATTTGATTTTGTACCGGAGCAAAGCACCGATTTTATTTTTTGTACAATAGGGGAAGAGTGGGGATTTTTAGGTTCTTTCTTTTTAGTGGCGCTTTATATTGGATTGTTTTTGCGTATTATCTTTTTAGCAGAACGGCAACGTTCCATTTTTTCAAGAATTTATGGCTATGCAGTTGCTTCCATTCTGTTTTTTCATTTTTTGATCAACATCGGGATGACTATAGGCTTGGCTCCTGTAATTGGAATTCCCTTGCCTTTTATAAGTTATGGAGGGTCTTCTTTGTGGTCTTTTACAATTTTGCTGTTTATCTTTATTAAGTTGGATTCTGAGCGGATAAATGTCCTTAGATAATCCCTTCTTTTAGCAAATCATGCAGATGAATCACTCCTAAATAATTGTTGTTTTCAGCAACTATTAATTGAGTAATGTTGTTGTTTTCCATTAAGTGTAAAGCTTCAATGGCTAAAGTTTCAGGTTCTATGGTTTTAGGGGTTTTACTCATAATGTCTTGAGCGGTAAGAGTGGTGATGTCTTGGTTTTTTTCCAACATTCTTCTTAAATCTCCATCAGTAACTACACCTAATAATTTTTCATTTTCCACAACGGCAGTTATCCCTAATCTTTTCGAGGAAATTTCGATAATCACATCTTTTAAAGAATGTTTAGATTCTACTTGTGGTTTTGCATTGTTAATGTAAACATCTGCCACACGCAAGTATAGTTTTTTACCTAAAGCACCTCCGGGATGATATTTAGCAAAATCTTTATCGGTAAATCCTCTTTGTTTTAATAAACAAACAGCAAGAGCATCTCCCATTGCCATTTGCGCAGTAGTACTACTTGTTGGAGCTAAATTATTGGGGCAAGCCTCCGTTTCTACAAAAGTGTTTAGTATGAAATGGGCTTGTTTGCCTAAAAATGAATCCGGGTTTCCGGTAATGGCAATTAGTTTATTATCAAAACTTTTTACCAAAGGAACCAATACTTTTATTTCAGGAGTATTACCACTTTTAGAAATACAAATCACTACATCATCTTGTTGCACATTTCCTAAATCACCATGAATAGCATCGGCAGCGTGCATAAAAATAGCAGGAGTTCCGGTAGAGTTTAATGTGGCGACAATTTTTTGTGCTATAATGGCACTTTTACCAATTCCCGTAACGACTACACGCCCATTTGATTTTAGTATTAAATCAATGGTGTTTACAAAATCATCATTAATAAAAGCGATTAATTGCTCAACAGATTGAGCCTCAATTTTTAATGCTTCAATTGCGTTTTTTTTTATTTCGTCAGCTAATGCCATTTATTCGAAGTTTAGAAACAATATTTAGGCTAAAAAAGGTGTTATTTTTTGAAAAAATTATCAAACTAAACCAAAATTATGTTGTATCTTTAAAATACAAATGTAATCATTTACCCAAATAACTATATAATGCAAATACTAGAAGCTCCGCTTACCGATTATTTAAAACAACACTTTGGTTTTGATAAGTTTAAAGGTGAGCAAGAAAAGGTAATTTCAAACTTAATGAATGGCAAAGACACTTTTGTAATTATGCCAACAGGAGGTGGAAAATCCTTATGTTACCAACTTCCCGCCTTAATATCAGAAGGAACAGCGATTGTTGTTTCTCCATTAATTGCTTTGATGAAAAATCAGGTAGATGCCATTAGAGGTATTGCCAATGAAGATGGGGTAGCTCATTTTTATAACTCATCACTTAATAAAACTGAGGCAAGAAAAGTAAAACAAGATGTTGCTGATGGAATTACAAAGTTGCTTTATGTGGCTCCTGAATCTTTAACCAAAGAAGAAAACATAGAATTTTTAAAAAGTATTCCAATTTCATTTTTTGCCATTGATGAAGCTCATTGTATTTCTGAGTGGGGGCATGATTTTAGACCTGAATACCGAAGATTAAGAACAATTATTGAGGAAATTGATAGAGTGCCAATTATCGCTTTAACAGCAACTGCTACTCCAAAAGTTCAGGAAGATATTCAAAAGAATTTGGGAATGACAGATGCTACAGTTTTTAAAGCGTCATTTAATAGAGATAACTTAATGTATGAAGTACGTCCTAAAAAGGATGTAAAAAAAGAAATCATTAAAGTTATTAGGCAACATGAAGGGCAGAGTGGAATAGTGTATTGTTTGAGTAGAAAAAAAGTAGAAGAAATTGCAGAATTGTTACAAGTAAATGGAATTAAAGCATTGCCTTATCATGCCGGATTAGACTCTAATTCAAGAGCAAAACACCAAGACATGTTTTTGATGGAAGAAGCAGATGTAATTGTTGCGACCATTGCATTTGGAATGGGAATCGATAAACCGGATGTTCGTTTTGTGATTCATCATGATATTCCTAAAAGTTTAGAAAGTTATTACCAAGAAACGGGAAGAGCCGGTCGTGATGGAGGAGAAGGACATTGTATCGCTTTTTACAGTTACAAGGACATAGAAAAACTTGAGAAATTTTTGCACGGGAAACCTGTTGCAGAGATGGAAATAGGTATGCAGTTGATTTTTGAAATGGTTTCTTATGCAGAAACTGCGGTTTGTAGAAGAAGACAGTTGTTGCATTATTTTGGAGAAAAATATAAATCATCTGATTGTGCAGATAAAGGAATGTGCGATAACTGTGCGCATCCAAAAGATAAGTTTGAAGGAAAAGATGATATTAAAATATTATTAGAATGTGTTTCGGCTTTAAATGAAGTATTCAAAGCAAAATACATTGCCAATTTTGTTGCGGGTAAAGGAAGTGCTGATATTAAATCTTTTGGCCATGACAAGCACCCTATGTTTGGAAAAGGAAAATCTGAAGATAAAGATGAAAAATATTGGGATGCAGTAATTCGACAAAGTATAATTGAAGGATTGATTACCAAAGAGATTGAAAACTATGGTGTATTGAAAGTAAGTGATAAAGGGAGAGAATTTATTAAGAATCCTGTTTCAGTGATGTTGGTAAAAGCACACGATTACAGCGATGTAGATGATGGAGATGTAATTGTACCTCAAAAAGGTGGAGGGGCTGCTGACGAAAATTTATTCAAAATTTTAAAAGATTTAAGAAAGTCCATTGCAAAAGAAAAAGGATTTCCTCCTTATGTAATTTTCCAAGACCCATCATTGGAAGATATGGCAACTCGTTATCCAATTACTATGGAGGAATTGAAATCTATTACAGGAGTAGGACAAGGAAAAGCTGAAAAATTTGGTCAAGAATTTTTAGAAGTAATTGAGCAATATGTAGAAGAGAACGATATTGACCGACCTTTAGATATGGTGGTGAAATCTGTGGTAAACAAAAGCGGATTGAAAGTGTTTGTGGTACAATGTATCGACCGTAAAATGCCCTTAGAAGATATTGCCGATGCTAAAGGCATTAAATTAGAAGATGTGTTGAGTGAATTGGAAATGATTGTGCAATCAGGTACTAAAGTAAATATCGATTACCAAATTGATGAAATTGTTGATGAAGCTGATCAGGAAGAAGTATTCGAATACTTTATGGAAGCAGAAAGTGATGACGTAGAAGAAGCATTGGATGAATTTGAAGATTCATTTTCTGAAGAAGAAATGCGTATGCTTCGTATCAAGTTTATGTCTGATGTGGCGAATTAAAACTCTATTTTTCTCTTTCTTTTTTGGGTTATTATTCTCTTGTGATTTTTATTATAGGGATGATAAAGACATTTTACTCTATGAAAATTTACAAGAAAAATATGAAAAATATTGGTCTACGACTGATGGTTCTTTATGGATTCCAATTATAAAGAAGCATGGGCCTTATATGTATTTAGGGGATGAAAGATATACAGGAGAAATAATAAAATACTATAAAAATGGTAACGTTGAATTTTATGGAGTGTACGAAGATGGAAGGAAGACAGGTTTATGGAAATATTATTTTTCAAATAATCGGCCAAAGTTGGAAATAGATTATTCCTATAGTGAGGATTGCTCACCTTATAGGAAAGAGTTCTTTCCTAGTGGAAAGATAAAAACCCTATTAAAGAGAGAGAATGGTTGTGATACAACATATTTCTCCGAATATTATCAAGATGGAAAATTAATGCAGGAATATTATTATCCTAATCCTTCCAAAAAGGGTTTAATTATGAAATATAAAAAATATAGAGAAGATGGTAAACTTTATGAATATTTTAAAGGAGATTCAATTTATTTTTTAATGGATAAAAAGACATTAAAGTTAAAAGAAAAAATTCATTATAAATCAAACAAAAAAGAAGGGTTGTGGGAGAGTTATAATATAAATGAGAGTTTTAGAATAGTTGGTTATTATAAAAATAATAAGTTAGATAGTAATTATACTGAATACTTTAGTGATGGATTAGTAAAAATTCGTGGAAGATATAATTATGGAAACAAAGAAGGGAATTGGAGTGAATATTATAAAAATGGAAATCTCAAGGTGCAATGCTATTATAAAGAGGGAGAGTTTGATAAGGACTATAAAGAGTTTTATGAAAATGGAAACTACAAGACAGTTGGTTCATTTAGAGATTTAAAAAAAGAGGGTAAATGGATAGATTATTTTGTTAATGGAAATATAGAATGTATAAGTAATTATAAGTTTGGATTATTGGATGGTACATATATAAAATATAATTCTAATAAAACAGTTTTAGAAACAGGTAAATATTATGCACAGATGAAAGTGGGAATATGGAAATATTATGATAATAATGGTCTTTTGATTGAGAAGAAACAAGAAGATTCTAATTAAAAGAATTATTTCAATTGGGAAAAAAGATTGTAAATAATCTAATACTTTTTATTATTCTTTGAGTTTTTGTCATTCTGAACTAAATTTTGCCATTACTTTAGTAATGATGCAAAATGACCTGAAGAATCTGTTATCTTAGATAGATTCTTCGCTGTGCTTTATCTTAAAATTATAAAATTTTAATAAAGCTATGCTCAGAATGACAAAGAAAAAATTTACTCATCAAAATTACTTTCCTCTTTCATCAACGCTTCAATTTCTTCTATTTTTCTTGGAGCTTTAGCTGATAAGGTAATGGGGTCACCATCTGTAATTAAAATATCATCTTCAATACGTACACCGATGTTCCACCATTTAGGGTCGCAATTGCTACCTTCTGCAATATAAATTCCTGGTTCAACGGTAATTACATTTCCTTTTTCCAAAGGAGAATACATTCCTGCATCGTGTACATCCAGCCCTAAATAATGAGATGTGCCATGCATAAAGTATTCTCGCACTTTGTATTTTTTATCAATAATGCCTAACTCCATTAAACGATTTGCAATTACTTCGGTAGCAGCATTGTGTGGATCCCAGAATTTATTTCCGGGTTTGCATTTTTCAATTCCTGCTTGTTGAGCTTCATAAACAATGTTATAAATAATTTTTTCTTCTTCAGAGAAAACCCCATCTGTGGGAAGTGTACGAGTAACATCTGCGGTATAGCCATGGTATTCAGCACCAATGTCACTCACCAATAAATCATCACCTTTTAATGGTTTTCTATTCGAAGTATAGTGTAAAATACAAGTGTTTTCACCACCTCCTAAAATAGATGGGAAGCCAGGATATTCAGCTCCATTTTTCTTAAAAACATATTCTACAATCGCTTCCGATTGATATTCTTTCATTCCGGGTTTTAAAGCTTTCATTAACTCAATTTGAGCATCACAAGTCATTTCGATAGCTTTTTTCATTAACACAATTTCTTCTTCACTTTTTATTTGTCGCAAAGTAGCCATCATTTTGTTTAGTGATGTATCATCAATTTTTTCAGTTGTTTTTTCTGTTTTTAATTTGAAAGAATTAATAAGACTGAATAAATCATCTTTTGAATCACTATTCCTAACATCATCAGGTAATGGAGTGATTAAAATATGTTCGAACGATTGAAAGTCTGTTTCAAAAGCAGCAAACTCTTCACCGGTACAAGCAGTTTTAATTCCTAAAAACTCTTTAACACCTTCGGTTCCTTGTCTTTTTCCTGTCCACAATTCATCGCTTGGGTCTCTTTTTTGAAGAAAAATTACTTCATCTGTTTTTGCTCCATTTCCAAAATTTTGGGTGTTTTTATAAATCAATAAAATAGCATTAGGCTCTCTTAATCCACTTAAATAATAAAAATTAGGGTCTTGATGATATTCGTAATCTACATCGTTAGAGCGATTTCGAACAGGGTTAGCAAAAAAAACAGCTACCGAATTGTCAGGCATTAGTTGACGAAGTGCATTTCTGTTTTTGGCAAAAAACTCCTTTGTAAGTAGATCATTATCGTAATCTAAATTAACTAATTCGGGTTTTTCGTTTGGCAACGAAATAGGGTTATCTTGAGCCAATAAGCTATAAGAAAGTAAACAAATTGGAAATAAAAATAAAATAAATTTACGCATAGCTTTAAACAAAAAAACGTTGCCACTAAAGTAACAACGTTTATACCAATAATAAAATTATTTTATTTTTATAGGTAACCTTTTTCTTTTGCTTCTTTCATGCTGGCAACAATTCCTTTTTTATCAATTGTTCTTAAACCTGCAGCAGAAACTTTTAAAGTAACCCATTTATCTTCTTCAGCAATGTAAAATTTCTTAGTAAATAAGTTTGGTTGAAACTTTCTTTTAGTTTTTACATTTGAGTGAGAAACATTGTTTCCTGTAATCACTTTCTTTCCTGTTATTTGACAAACTCTAGCCATTTCTTTTCTCTTTAAATTTTTGAGGAGTGCAAATTACGTAAAATTTATTTGAATATTCAAACAAATAATTGTGAATAATTTTTAGAGATATTTTCACAACAATTCAAAACTAAAATAATTTCTTCACAAGAGAAAGAAATCGCTTGAATAAAAGCGTTAAAATAAGTAGCTTCGCAATCGAATTTCAGAAGATAATTTTCACATCAAAAACAGCATAAAAATGGCAGAAAAATCAAAAATTTATTACACAAAAACTGATGAGGCTCCAATGTTGGCCACCTATTCTTTTTTACCTATTGTTAAAGCTTTTACAGCTTCTTCAGATATTGAAGTAGAAACTAAAGATATTTCTTTGGCAGCAAGGATTTTGGCAAATTTCCCTGAATGTTTGACTGAAGATCAAAAAATGGGTGATGCATTGGCTGAATTAGGAGAGTTAGCAAAAACCCCCGAAGCCAACATTATTAAATTACCTAATATTTCTGCTTCTATCCCCCAATTAACAGCAGCCATTAAAGAGTTACAATCAAAAGGTTATGCAGTACCAGATTATCCTAGTGATGATGCAACAAAAGCAAAATATACGAAAGTATTAGGATCTGCTGTAAACCCTGTTTTAAGAGAAGGAAATTCAGATAGACGTGCGCCAAAAGCAGTGAAAAATTATGCTAAGAAACATCCTCATAGTATGGGAGCATGGAGTGCTGACTCTAAAACGCATGTTGCAAGCATGTCAGCTAATGATTTTTATGGTAGTGAAAAATCTTTAACTGTTGATTCAACAACAGAATTTAAAATTCAGTTTGTTGGAAATGATGGATCGCCTAAAACATTAAAAGATTATTCTCCACTTAAAGCTGGTGAAATTATTGATAGTTCGGTGATGAGTATTAACTCATTAAAAGATTTTGTTGCTAAAGAAATTGCTGATGCAAAAGCTAATAATGTGTTGTTTTCTGTTCATCTGAAAGCAACCATGATGAAAGTTTCCGACCCAATTATTTTTGGAGCTTTTGTTTCTGTTTTTTATGCTCCTGTTTTCGAAAAATATGCCGATTTGTTTAATGAATTAGGAATCAATCCTAATAATGGATTAGGTGATGTATATAATAAATTAGTAGGTCATTCAAAGGAGGCAGAAATAAAAGCAGATATAGAGGAATTGTATAAAAATCGACCAGCAGTGGCTATGGTTAATTCTGAAAAAGGAATTACCAATTTACATGTGCCGAGTGATGTGATTATTGATGCATCTATGCCAGCAATGATTCGTACTTCTGGACAAATGTGGAATAAAGAAGGAAAACAGCAAGACACAAAAGCCGTTATCCCCGATAGATGTTATGCTGGAGTGTACCAAGCAACAATAGATTTTTGTAAAAAGAATGGGGCATTTGACCCAACTACTATGGGAACAGTGCCAAATGTTGGTTTAATGGCTCAAAAAGCTGAAGAGTATGGTTCTCATGATAAAACTTTCCAAATAAATGCAAGTGGTAAAGTACAGGCAGTTGATAAAAATGGAGCGGTATTGTTAGAACAAAATGTTGAAGAAGGAGATATCTTTAGAATGTGTCAAGTAAAAGATGCTCCAATTCAAGATTGGGTGAAATTGGCGGTTAGTAGAGCTAGAGCAACAGGAGTTCCTGCAGTTTTTTGGTTAGATAATAATAGAGCTCATGATAGAGAATTAATAAAAAAGGTTGAAAAATATTTATCAAATCACGATACATCGGGATTAGAGATTTTAATTAAATCACCAATTGAAGCAACAAATTACACTTTGGAAAGAGTAAAGGCAGGTAAGGATACTATTTCTGTTACGGGAAATGTGTTGAGAGACTATTTAACAGATTTGTTCCCTATTCTTGAGGTTGGAACATCAGCAAAAATGCTTTCAATAGTTCCATTAATGAATGGAGGTGGGTTGTTTGAAACCGGTGCCGGAGGTTCTGCACCAAAACATATAGAACAATTTATTGAAGAGGGATATCTTCGCTGGGATTCATTGGGTGAGTTTTTAGCCTTAGGAGTTTCTTTAGAGCATGTAGCTAATACAACTGGAAATAAAAAAGCTCAAGTTTTAGCTGACACATTGGATAAAGCCACAGAAAAGTTTTTAGAGAATGATAAATCCCCTGCTCGTAAATTGGGTCAGATAGACAACAGAGGTTCTCATTTTTATTTAGCAATGTATTGGGCAGAAGCTTTGGCTGCTCAAAATGATAATGCTGAATTAAAAGCGGAATTTACTCCAATTGCAAACGCAATGATAGAAAATGAAGCAAGCATTAACAATGAGTTAATTCAATCTCAAGGGAAAGCACAAAACATAGATGGTTATTATATTCCAAATGAAGAGTTAACATCTAAAGCAATGAGACCTAGTCAAGTGTTAAATAACATTATTAAAGGATTAGTGGAAGCAGTTTAACAAACCAAATACTATAAATAAAAAAAGCTCAGAAATTTCTGAGCTTTTTTTATTTATCATTAAAAAGCAATTCCAATTGCAATACTGCCTCTATAGGTCGGTAAAATCAAAGGTGCTTTTAATTTAATTTTATCTTTTCCGGTACTAATCTCTACTTTATCACCAATAAAAGGGATGTCTCTTATGTCTTCTTCAACATATGGCATCCATTTATCATAATCTAACCCAATATCTGTAGTCAATTCAGCTTGAGCATAATCGTATTCAATTCCAATTCCAAATAAATTTAAATCGATGGCTATATGTTTGGCTATGATATATTGCATTCCAATAGATGCTCCAACACCAATTTGATTTATGGATCCTCTTAATACGCCTGTCGCTTCAAAGTGATAGGTGCCATCAGAGTTATAATATCCTACATCTTGCTGGTCAGAAGTTAAATCAACGTATTCAGCCACATTTGCATCATATTCAAAACTTGAAGAAAGTGTGATATCGTAATGGTTGTGTTTTATATAAGGAGCAATGTAGAACTTTTTAGGAGAAGATAGTTTAGGATAGATTTTTAAATCGGCGCTTAAACTATAACCTGATAAGTTGTTTTTAACAGCAATACTATTATTGTAATCTTCTACTAAGTCAATGTCGTAAATAAAATTAGGTACTTTATCAGAAAAGAATCCTCCAAAATTAACTTGTAAAGAAAGTGCACTGTTCAATGAACGTTCGTAGCCCATTCTAATTTCTCCCCAAGCAAAAGGAATACCATGAACTTTGAAAACATTTTTTTGTCCAAATAAGTTATAGGTACTAATAATGAAAATAGCTAATACAAAAATCTTTTTCATAATAGTAGTAAGTTACTAACAATTCAAATTTAGGCATTTTAATTTACTACTTTTGGAAAAGCTTTAGGGGTGTCGTAAGACTGAGATTATACCCTTTTAACCTGAAACCGGTAATGCGGGCGAAGGGAAAAGTTTCTTAAAAGGAGGATTATCTTCCTTCATTCCTAAAGTTAAATGTCTTTCTGAGTAAAATTTTGTCATCCTGAGTTTATCGAAGGATGAGACAAAATATTGCGAAGAATCATTGTTATTAGATTCTTCATTTTGTTTTACAACGAAAATAAATTTTCTGTAAAACTAGATTCAGAATGACAAAAGGTTATAAACATGGATGTCACATTAAATAACAATACAATTCAAATCAACGAATCTACAACTGTAGAACAGTTGATTATGGAGCAAAATATTTCCTCAAAGGGAATAGCTATTGCGTTAAATAATCAGGTGATTTCAAAAAATGATTGGCAAAAAACAGAATTAAAAGAAAACGATAATATAATAATCATTACTGCTACACAAGGCGGATAACTGGTGTTGAGTATTGTGTTCTGAGTGTTGACTCATGACACAAAACACATCACTCAAAACAAAAAAATATGAGAAAAGACAAAATTCCAAGCCAGGAAGCAATTACCAGAACACCATTTCCGGCATCAAAAAAAATCTATGTAAAAGGAAAAATCCACGATATAAAAGTGGCAATGCGTGAAATTAGTTTGGAGGATACGGTAGATAAATTTAACGGAACAACAACAAAAAACAATTCAATAACGGTGTATGATACATCAGGCCCATTTACTGATTTAAATATTGAAATTGATGTTAAAAAAGGGATAGAACCTATTCGTCAGCAATGGATTTTAGACAGAGGTGATGTGGAGCAATTGAATGAAATTTCTTCTGATTATGGGAAAGAAAGATTGACCAATTCTGATTTAGATTACTTACGTTTTGAACATATCAAAAAACCTTTAAGAGCCAAAGCTGGAGCAAATGTTTCTCAAATGCATTATGCTAAAAAGGGAATTATTACTCCTGAAATGGAATATGTAGCTATTCGTGAAAATCAACGATTACAAGATTACAAAGATACTATTGGACAACATCCCGGAAATAGCTTTGGAGCCAACACCCCTGTTGGTGAAATTACTCCAGAATTTGTACGGGATGAAATTGCTGCAGGTAGAGCTATTATTCCAAATAACATTAACCATCCCGAAAGTGAACCGATGATTATTGGTCGTAACTTTTTAGTGAAAATTAATGCGAATATTGGTAACAGTGCGGTAACTTCAAGCATTGAAGAAGAAGTAGAAAAAGCCGTTTGGGCTTGTCGTTGGGGAGCTGATACCATCATGGATCTTTCTACCGGAGATAACATTCATGAAACTAGAGAGTGGATCATTAGAAATTCACCGGTGCCAATCGGAACGGTTCCAATTTATCAAGCTTTAGAAAAAGTAAAAGGAAAAGCGGAAGATTTAACTTGGGAAATTTTTAGAGATACGTTGATAGAGCAGGCTGAACAAGGAGTAAGTTATTTCACGATTCATGCTGGTGTTTTATTGAGATATGTGCCTATGACAGCGAAAAGAGTTACAGGAATAGTTTCTCGAGGTGGTTCAATTATGGCTAAATGGTGTTTAGCGCATCACAAAGAAAATTTCTTGTATACTCACTTTGAAGAGATTTGCGAAATTATGAAGGCTTATGATGTTGCTTTCTCATTAGGAGATGGCTTACGTCCCGGAAGTATTGCAGATGCTAATGATGAAGCTCAATTTGGCGAATTACAAACTTTAGGAGAGTTAACTAAAATAGCATGGAAACATGATGTTCAAGTAATGATTGAAGGTCCGGGACACGTGCCAATGCACATGATAAAAGAGAACATGGATAAACAATTAAGAGATTGTTTTGAAGCGCCATTTTATACCTTAGGGCCATTAACAACAGATATAGCTCCAGGTTATGACCATATTACTTCTGCGATTGGTGCTGCACAAATTGGTTGGTATGGAACAGCCATGTTGTGTTATGTAACACCAAAAGAGCATTTAGGTTTGCCAGATAAAAAGGATGTAAAAACGGGTGTAATTACTTATAAATTAGCTGCTCATGCTGCAGATTTGGCAAAAGGACATCCAGGTGCTCAAATTAGAGATAATGCATTAAGTAAAGCACGTTTTGAATTCAGATGGAATGACCAGTTTAACTTATCATTAGATCCCGATACTGCCCGTGAATATCATGATGAGACTTTACCTGCAGAAGGGGCTAAGATTGCTCATTTCTGTTCGATGTGTGGACCTCATTTCTGTTCTATGAAAATTACTCAGGAAGTAAGAGATTTTGCTGCTAAAAAAGAAATGGATGAGCAAAAAGCATTGGAAGAAGGAATGAAAGAAAAATCGAAAGAGTTTACTGACAAAGGAAGTGAGGTTTATCTTTAGAAGTTAAGAATTGAGAATGAAGAATTCAGAATTATTCATAGAAATAATTCCCCTCTTGAGAGGGGTTAGGGGTGTGTAAGAAATGGATTTGCCAATTTTTATAAATGAAAAAGTTAACCTAGAATCATTTATTGATTACTGGTGTAAATTGTATTCTTATCCAGATGAAAATTTATATGAAGAAAGTATAAATAAAAGTGCTTTTATTAATGACGATTTACATAAGTTGTTTGCTTGGAAGAATGGAATGAAATTAAGTAAACTTAAAACAAAATCTTTGGAGGAAAAGGTTATTTCTAAGCTTAAAATTATAAATCATCAAAAGGGGTTAAAACAATTTGATTTAGAATTTTTTCTCAACGAATTTCAAAATGTATCTTTTGTGTGGAAAATATTTTTATTGCATATAATTAGACCTAATGAATATCCAATTTATGACCAACATATAAATAGAGCATATAATTATATTCATGGTAAAGAGTATAGAAATATTACCAACACTATATCTGATAAAAAGAAGTTTGAATTTTATTTCAATGACTTTTTGCCATTTGTGAAGTCGATTGGTATTACTGATATGAGAAAAATTGATAAAGCATTTTTTGCATTTGGTCAGTTTATTAATACTAGGAATCAAGTAATTCTGATTAAATGAGGGTGCTCTTTTCATATCCTACTCAATTGGAGAATGAAGTTGAATTAATCAACAAAGAAATGACTTCAGGAAAATGGGATTTATTTCATTTAAGAAAGCCGCGTTGGAGTGAAGAAGAAGTAATGAATTTGTTAAGTGGATTAAGTGATGAAGTTAGAACTAAAACAGTAATTCATCAAAACTTTAAAGGTTCTTGTCACTCTTTTGAAGAGGTTGAAAAGTTAGATGGAGAAAAAGAGTACTGTTTTTTAAGTCCAGTGTTTGATAGTATTTCAAAACAAGGATACAAAGCAAAATTTGACAAAGAAGAATTGAGACAATTCTTAAAAAAGGATAGAAAAATAAAAGTGATTGGATTAGGAGGGGTTAATGAGGAAAACTATTCAGAATTAATTGAAATGGGTTTTGACGGAGGAGCTTTTTTAGGTTCTGTTTGGAGAAAATATGAATAAAGGAAGAGTTAAAATATTAACGATTGCGGGGTTTGATCCAAGTGGTGGAGCTGGAATTTTGGCTGATATTAAAACTTTTGAAGCTTTTAAATGTTTAGGATTCGCGATAAACACAGCTAATACCATTCAAAATGAGGTTGAATTTATTACTCCTTATTGGGTTAACGAGAATCAAGTTTTTGAACAGTTGAATATTCTTTTAAAACTACATCAATATGAGTATGTGAAGATTGGTTTGATTCCATCAATATCATTTTTAATAAAAATAATTTCAACTCTAAACACACAATATACAGTACCCAAAATAATATGGGATCCAATTCTATCAGCTAGTGCCGGGTTTGATTTCCAACATAATCTATCCGAATTAAAAGAAGTTTTGACATCGGTTTATGTAATTACTCCTAATTGGCAAGAAGTAAAACAGCTTTCAGGAAATGAAGATGCAAAAAAGGGAGCAGAGGAATTAAGTCAATTTACCAATGTGTATCTAAAAGGAGGACACAATGAAGAAGAACTAGGAAAAGATTATTTGTTTTTTGAAGGGAAGATTTATCCTTTAAACCCTAAAAATAAAAAACCGATTTATTCTAAACATGGTTCAGGATGTGTTTTTTCTTCAGCACTGACAGCTAATTTAGCGAATGGATATCCAATGTTAAAGGCAGCTTTAAGAAGCAAACGATATATCGAAAAATATTTAAGTAGTACGAATGAATTATTAGGGTATCACAAAATTTGAGAATACAGAAGTTAAGAATATGAGAAGGTGTGAGAACTGAAAAACAATCTTCTTAACTCCTCAATTCTGATAACTTTAACTACTAACGAAAATGATAGAAAAATTACAATATATTACCCAAGAAACAGAAACACTTACTCACATTGATTGTGTAAGAGAAGCTTGTATTTCCGGAGTAAAGTGGATTCAACTTCGAGTGAAGGAAAAGTCTACTGATGATTATTTAAAAATTGCCAAAGAAGCTAGAATTATTTGTGATTTGTACGATGCAAAATTGATTATTAACGATAATGTAGAAGTAGCAGTTCAGTCTGGTGCAGATGGGATTCATTTAGGAAAAACTGATATAGACCCACATGAAGCAAGAAAAATAATTGGGACAGATAAAATTATAGGGGGAACTGCAAATACCATTGAAGATGTTCAAAATCTGATTAACATGGGCATAGATTATATTGGTTTAGGTCCTTTTCAGTACACCGAAACAAAGAAAAACCTAAGTCCTTTTTTAGGTGTTGAAGGATATTATAAAATTTCACAACAATTGTTCGACCTATTAAAAGACTCAAAATTGAATTATAAGGTTCCTCCTATTATTGCCATTGGGGGAATTGAAATGGATGATGTTTCTGAATTAATGAAAACAGGAATAAATGGAATTGCAGTTTCAGGTTTATTAACGAATAATTTTGAGTTGGTTGAAGAATTAAATAAAAAAATAGAAGCTAAAATGGAATTGTCATTCTGAATGACAACTAAAATATAATATGATGCTAAAAATTGCAGATAAAACTTTCAACTCCAGATTATTTACCGGAACAGGTAAATTCAGTTCTGTTGAATTAATGGAAGAATCATTAGTGGCTTCAGGTTCAGAATTGATAACCGTAGCTTTAAAACGAGTAGACGCATACAATTCAAATGATGATATTTTAAAGCATTTGAATCATCCTCATATTAATTTATTACCCAATACATCTGGTGTGAGAACAGCCAAAGAAGCTGTATTTGCTGCCGAATTAGCAAGAGAAGCTTTGGAAACAAATTGGTTAAAGTTAGAAATTCACCCCGATCCTAAATATTTAATGCCAGATCCTATTGAGACCTTAAAAGCTGCTGAAGAATTGGTGAAAAAAGGATTTATTGTATTACCATACATTCATGCAGATCCGGTTTTGTGTAAACGATTAGAAGAAATAGGAACTGCTGCTGTAATGCCGTTAGGTTCTACTATCGGGAGCAATAAAGGATTAAAAACAATAGACTTTTTAGAAATTATTATTGAACAAAGTAATGTGCCAGTGGTAATAGATGCAGGAATTGGTTCTCCATCGGATGCGGCAAAAGCTATGGAAATTGGGGCTGATGCTGTGTTGGTGAATACTGCTATTGCAATCTCTGATAATCCAATTGAAATGGCAAAAGCATTTAAAATGGGAGTTGAAGCAGGAAGAATGGCATACAAAGCAAGATTAGGAGCTAAAACAAATCAGGCTGTAGCTAGTAGTCCTTTAACTAGTTTTTTAGATTGATTAAAAAGTTAATAATTGTAGAAAATGAATAGATTACTAAAAGTAATATTTATATTTTTAATTATTGTCTTTGGAATGTGGGGATTATATTATTTTCACTTTAATATAAAGGTTGAAAATTTCCTTGATTTCATATGGTTTATATTTCCAATTAGTATCATAGCTCATTTTCTAATTTTATTTTATGGTCCATTTGGGATGATTAAAATAATTAGGTTGAATAGTTTTAAAAAAGGAATAATTAGAAACTTATTGCTTATTTATTTTACAATTGGAATAGCTATTCTTCCATTAGTATTTGCTTTATCTACTATTAGCTTATTTATGATAATTGTCACAGATGTTAAGGACATTGAAAAAGTATCAATTAATGAGTGTCTAAAAATGCTATCATTGTTTTTGTATTCAGGAGTTTCATTTATATATATATTATATTGTCGGAAAATTGATAGTAAAAGTAATATAACCTCCTTAAATTCTTAATAGCTGCTATCTATGCAAACCTTTACAGAATTATTCGACACATACAATTGGGACGAGGTCAAAAAAAGCATTTATAATAAAACCATTGTAGATGTTGAACGAGCTTTGTCTAAAACCAAAAGAGATTTAGAAGACTTCAAAGCCTTAATATCACCAGCTGCAGAAACTTATTTGGAGCAAATGGCACAAATGAGCCATCAGTTAACTCAAAAACGTTTTGGTAAAACGGTTCAAATGTATATTCCGATGTATCTGAGTAATGAATGTCAGAATATATGTACTTATTGTGGGTTTAGTTTTACCAATAAAATTCCGAGAAGAACCTTGACTGATGCTGAGATTTTAAAAGAAATACAGCACATTAAATCATTAGGTTATGACCATATTTTGTTGGTTACTGGAGAAGCTAATCAAACAGTAGGAGTTGATTATTTGGAAAATGCAGTAAAGTTGGCTCGACCTTATTTCTCACATATATCTATTGAAGTTCAACCTTTAGATCAAAATGAATATGAAAGGTTAATAAAAGCAGGAGTAAATACTGTTTTGGTATATCAGGAAACGTACCATAAAGATGATTATAAAATACATCACCCTAAAGGCAAGAAATCTAATTTTGATTACCGACTAGAAACACCTGATAGATTAGGTAAAGCTGAAATATATAAAATTGGGTTAGGAGCTTTGTTAGGGTTGGAAGATTGGAGAACTGATAGCTTTTTTACTGCTTTACATTTAAATTATTTAGAAAAAAAATACTGGCAAACGAAATATTCTATTTCTTTTCCTAGGTTGCGACCACATGCTGGAGGGTTAGAGCCAAAAGTAGAGGTAACAGATAAAAATTTAGTGCAATTAATTTGTGCTTATCGTTTGTTAAATGAAGAATTGGAATTGTCTATTTCCACACGTGAATCAGAAAAGTTTAGAAACAATATTATAAAACTAGGGGCAACCACTTTTAGTGCCGAAAGCAAAACCAATCCCGGAGGTTATGTTGTAGACCCTCAATCCCTAGAACAGTTTGAGATTTCAGATGATAGACCAACTATATTGATTGATAAAATGATTCGAGAACAAGGCTACGAACCCGTTTATAAAGACTGGGAAAAATCTTACTAGCTGTCATTCTGAGTGATAATTTTTCTTTTTATCATAGATGAGTAATGTCACACTGAGCCTGTCGAAGTTTAATGGAATTATGGACAATACTGAAAAATAAAATGAAGAAGCTACTCAAAGGAGAAGATTCATCATTTCATTTTAATATGAAATAAATTTCAGTTAAAATATTGTTCAGAATGGCAAGTACTTTTTATTATTTTTACTTCATCGCAAATCATATAATCACAATAAAATGGCAGAAAACAAAACGCAAAAGACAAAAGCAAGTGTAGAGACTTTTCTTAATTCTGTAGAACATGAAGGGAAAAAGAGAGATGCTTTTGAAATTCTGGAAATGATGAAATCAATTACAAAAGAGCAGCCTAAAATGTGGGGAACGAGTATTATTGGTTTTGGAGATGTACATTATAAATATGCCAGCGGACGAGAAGGCGATTGGTTTAAAGTTGGTTTTTCACCACGAAAAGCAAATATTTCTTTGTATTTAATGGGCTGTGATATTTCTAAAGCTGATAATATTTTAAGTCGATTAGGAAAATACAAAACTGGTAAAGGTTGTTTGTATGTAAATAAATTGGCAGATATTAATATTGAAGTATTGAAGGAATTGATAAAAGAAGGGTTTGAAAATGGTCATTTAGGAACGGAGGAACATTAAATGAAAAAACGAGTTTACCTTTTTGGATTGTTGATAATGTTAAGTTGTAGTCAATCTTCAATTCATTTAAACCA
>JACJZA010000013.1 GCA_020635825.1 Flavobacteriales bacterium | reverse complement strand
TTATGTAAAGAGGAAAGAATATGAAAATCTAGATATAAATAATGTAAATGCATTGGTTGACAAAGAAGTTTTGTTTCATAATAAAACATTTTCAATAGCTGCATTTTCAGTTCCAAAACAAAATGATGTAAACGATCCTTATTATTCAACCATTTATGCGGCTAATTTTTGGATTGCAGGAATTGACCAAAATGGAACTAAAAAAGGATATAGTCCTTTGTATTTTGAATCATTTGAGTTACCATTTTTTACAGGAGATGCAGGACCATTAATGGACAGTAATTCCTATGAAAAATACAGCTATGAGTGGGATAGAGTTTGGAAAGTGAGCCAAACAGACATTGATTATCATATAGCTAATTACACAACAGGAGGCTATCAAGCTATTGAAGTAATTGAAAACTGGCCGGCTCATGGAGATACCAGTAAAGGGCAAGCATTTAATTTAGCTCCATTTGTAGATGTGGATTTAGATGGTGTTTATAATCCGATGAATGGTGACTATCCTAAAATAAAAGGTCAACAAGCAGTATATTTTATAAAGAATGATGAACGAATTGTACATAATTATACTCCTTCTCCTTTAGGGATTGAAATACATGGGATGGCTTATGCCTACGACTGTTCCAATGACTCAGCCATTAATAACACTATTTTTTTAGATTATAAAGTATATAACCGTTCTGCAGAAGATTACCATGATGTTTACATGGGATTCTGGGCTGACATGGATATTGGAAACTCTAGTGATGATTATATCGGTTGTGATATATCTCGTGGGGCATTTTATGGTTATAATGGAGATGGAAATGATGAAGATGCAAATGGAATATCTGGTTACGATATATATCCTGCGGCACAAAGTGTCGTATTTTTAAAAGGACCTAAAAAAGATAATGATGGAATGGACAATCCATTGACTACCAATATTCCCATAGCGTTAAGTGAGGATGGGATTCCTTATGCCGGATTGGGGGTTGGTTATGGTGATAGTATTATCGATAATGAATACTTGGGTATGGAGCATTTTATGTATTACAATATTGGCGCACAAATTAATGGAAATGGAGACCCTAATAATGCCAATGATTTTTATAACTATTTAACAGGTAAATGGACAAATGGAAATCAAATGATTTGGGGCGGAGATGGAAACCCTTTAGGAACCGGAACAGGTAGTCCTGCTAAATATATTTTTCCGGGTATTACAGACCCTTTGTTTTGGGGAACCAATGGAGTGCCACAAACTCCATCTGTATGGGATGAAGCATCTATAGGAAATACTCCCGGTGATAGAAGAGGAGTGGGTTCAACAGGTCCTTTCACATTTTCTGCAGGTACATCAACAGAAATGACTTTGGCTTTTGTTTTTGGTAGAGATTATAATGCTCCAAACGACAATTTAGCACCTGTAGTGGTGATGCAAGAAAGAATAGATTCCATCAGAAGTTATTTTTTAAATGATTTTCAAAGTGTTTGTGGAGGGATTTTGGCTAGTGTAAGCGATATTCAAGAAAACGAAAACAGACTACAAGTTTATCCAAATCCATTTAACGAACAAGTAACTGTATTTCATGAGTTAAAACAACAATCTGCACAATTAAAAGTGTTCAATTTGTTCGGTGAAGTAGTTGTTAACCAAATGGTAACTCAAACAAATACGATTGTGGATTTAAGTCAACAAGCAAAAGGGATTTATTTTATTCAAATAATAGATGGTTCAAATAAAATAATAGGGAAAATAATCAAACAATAAATGGTTGTTTTTACTCTTCTATAGACGCATCCACCCAATCTCCGTGCTCTTTAATTAAATTGATTAGTTCTTCTACAGCTTCTTGTTCTGGAACATTTCTTTTTACTACCTCTTTTTCTTTGTAGAGTGTAATTTTTCCAACGCCGGTTCCTACGTAACCATAATCGGCATCAGCCATTTCGCCGGGTCCATTCACAATGCAACCCATAATGCCAATTTTCACCCCTTTAAGGTGAGATGTTACTGCACGTATTTTAGCAGTGGTTTCTTGTAAATCAAACAAAGTTCTTCCACAGCTAGGACAAGAAATGTATTCGGTTTTAGATATTCTTGTTCGAGTTGCTTGTAAAATGCCAAAAGCGGTATCATTTATCATTTTATCACTACCGCAATTCTCCGCAGCAATAAAAACACCATCTCCTAAACCATCAACTAATAAAGATCCCATATCGGTTGAAGCATAAAGTTGCAACTGTTCTGATGACAAATCACCATAAGCTCTGCCAATAATCACAGGAGTTTTACAATTGTTATTCATTAGCTCAACAAACAATCGACGTTGCTCAGCCATTCCATGAGGATGATAAGTATCAATCATTAAAACAGCTGTTTTATCTTTTTTAAGTTGGCTGATTAAGTCTTCAGATAATTCGGATAAAGACACATAAATCATGTTCATTTTATCAGAAAGGGTGGGGGCAGATAAATACTCCTTTACAGTTAAAAAAGGATAAGCATTGAATGTCGTTTGGTTTTCTAACCAAACTTTGTAATTGTAAATAATTCCTAATGTTCCTGGCACTTCAAAATCGATCACTTTATCTCCTAAAAACAAATAATCACAAGCCATGTCATTTATATTCCACTTGTCTAAAGGAACAGAATAATTATAACCCAAAGCAAAAAATGAAGCAGGAGTAATTTTTTCTTTTAAGCAAAAATCATGAACAACAACAGGTACATTTTTTCCTCCAATATTTAGCACTTCATTACTCTCTCTCTTTTGATATTCAAAAGAGTTGATAGGGTTTTCATGAATAGAGGGAATAACATCATTATTAGCTCTATTTTTATATCTATCTACTAATTCTCTGGCAACAGGAATTTCAAACTCTGGTTCTTCGGTTAAGGAAACACGAATGGTATCTCCTAAGCCATCTTCTAATAAAGTACCAATCCCAACAGCCGATTTAATTCTGCCATCCTCACCATCACCAGCTTCTGTAACTCCTAAATGCAAAGGGTAATTCATTCCTTCAGCTATCATTTTGTTTACTAGCAATCTGTAAGCTTGCACCACCACTAAGGTGTTACTTGCTTTCATGGAAAGAACGATGTTATGATAATCGAACTCACGACAGATTCTTAAGAATTCCATGGCTGACTCAACCATACCAAGAGGAGTATCTCCATAACGGCTCATAATTCTATCAGATAAGGAACCATGGTTGGTGCCAATACGCATGGCAGTTCCATGTTCTTTACAAATTTTAATTAAGGGAATGAATCGTTCTCTAATTCTAGCTAATTCTTCTTGATATGATTCATCGGTATACTCAATTTCTTCAAATTTCTTTTTGTCGGCATAATTTCCTGGATTAATGCGGACTTTCTCTACAATTTTAGCTGCAATTTCAGCCGCATTGGGGGTAAAGTGTATATCTGCAACTAAGGGCGTATCGTAACCTCTTTTTCTAAGTTCTGCTTTTATGTTTGCTAAATTTTCAGCTTCTTTCTTACTAGGTGCTGTAATTCGAACAATTTCACAACCTGCATCAATCATTCTAATAGCTTGCTCAACGGTTCCTTGTGTGTCCATGGTGTCGGTAGTAGTCATGGATTGTACTCGAATAGGATTATTTCCACCTATTCCAATATTTCCTACCATTACTTCTCTGGTTTTAAACCTGCTGTATTGAGTTAAGCTATTGCAGTACATCTAAATAATTTTTTGCAAATATAACTAATAAAAATACGGTTGAAGAGACACAAGAACTGATTTGTTGGCATGTTGTAAAAAACTAATTGTTTAAATTTACGTAAGTGAAGAACCCATGTCTGAAACTCAAAAAATAGAAACCAGAATATCTTACATTTCCAAGTTAGATGAAGATATGGTGAGAGTAGAAGTGAAAAAGGATATTGAAGCTGAATTGGATGATTTAGAAGAAAATTATCAGGCGTATCTTTCTTTATTTGGAGATAAGCAACTCTATTTTTTAGTCGTTTTTAACGAAGGTTCTAATACATCTTTAGAAGTGCGTAATGCTTTTGCTAATAAACGTTCTTCGTTTAAAAAAGCAGAAGCCATAGTTGTAAAATCGATTGCGCATAAAATAATCGCCAATTTTATATTGAAAATTCAAAAACCAGCACATATAATGCAAGTGTTTAATGACGAACAATCTGCTTTGGATTGGTTGTTTAATCAAAGATTGAAAGATAATTATAAGGAATTATAGTTGACCGATTATTTTCAAAAACAACCGTTTACTAAACCCTATACAATTTTTTATATTTAATAAAACTAATCCTCTAAATTAGCGTAAACTAAATGTTAATTAGTATCATTTTCATGAAAAAGATAGTTTACATAGTTGTATTTGTTTTTTTGTTGATAAACCATGCAAATGCACAAACTTTACCAATTGCAGTTAATGATACTTTTTATTGTCATTTCGACACTCCTTTAACAGTAATAAGAAATAATATTATTTCAAATGACTCAGATCCCAATAGTAATTTTTTAATAATAGACACGCTTATTTATAGTGGTGCTGCACAAGTTGTTTCAACTTATCAGACTGGATTGGCATCATGGATAAAACTAAATAAATTCGTTTATACTCCTCCTAGTGGGTTTTTTGGGTTAGATACTTTAAAATATACTTTAGCAAATAATGTAAATCCTAATAATTTTGACACGGCAACCATTTATGTTTATGTGATGAGAAAGTCATTTGAAAATTTAGATATTAATAACATAGATGCCATTGTACATAAAAATAGACTGTTTGGTAGACCTCCTTATTATGGATTAACTCCATTGCCTGGTTTTACAGTTCCAAAATCATCCAATTTAAATACGATTTATTCTGTTAACCCTTGGATTGTTGGAAAAAATTCTAATAACGAATTGGTCTCTAATATCAAAACATATGCTTCTTTTGATAATAAGCAAGGAAATGCAGGCCCCATTATGGATCCTGCTTATTATGAATATTATAGCTACCAATGGGATCGGGTATGGAAAATAACCCAAACCGAAATTGATGACCATATTGCCAATTATATGAATCCCGGTTATCAAGCTATTGAAGTTATTGCCAATTGGCCTGCACATGGTGATGTGAGTAAAGGGCAAGCTGCTAATTTAGCTTCTTTTGTAGATGTAGATAACGATGGTATTTATAATCCATTAAATGGTGATTATCCTTTAATTAAAGGTAATCAGGCTATTTTTTTTATGGTTAATAATGAAAGAGATTCTACATTTTATTCAGAAAAAACATTAAGATCAGAAATACATGGATTAGTCTATTCGTATGGATGTATCAATGATTCGGCACTTAATAATACTGTTTTTGTAAACTATAAAATTTATAACCGATCAAATGATGATATTAGTGAAGTTTATATGGGCGAATGGGTAGATTTTGATATTGGAAATATGTATGATGATTATTTTGGGTGCGATGTTTCAAGGAGTGCATTCTTTTCTTATAATTCAGATACTTTTGATGAAGCTAATGCAGCAGTGCCTGGTTATGGTTCAAATCCTCCTGTACAAGGAATCATGATTTTAAAAGGACCTAAAAAAGATGATGATGGAATAGATAACCCATTAACCATTAATATTCAAAATGCTATAGATTCAGGAGGAGTTCCTTATCCTGCTCTGTGTACTGGTTGTGGAGATGGAATTGTTGACAATGAATATTTTGGGATGGAGCATTTTATTACATATGCTTACAACGATACTATTAGTGTAAGTGGTGAACCATTAAGTATTTATGATTATTATGGCTATTTACAAGGAAAGTGGAGAAATAATACTTCAATTACATGGGGAGGTAATGGAGTTTCATTTTCAAATGGAAGTACATTAACTTCTAAATATATTTATCCAATGGATACGGATTCACTTAATTGGAGTACAGGAGGTGTTGTAGCTAGTCCAAATCTATGGGAAGAAACATCGCTTATTCCAGAAGATCGTAGAGGAGTTGGTGCTAGTGGTCCATTTACTTTACCAGTAAATGGAATGGTAGAGATGGATTTAGCTTTTGTTTTTGCAAGAGATTATCAGGATCCGGGGAATAAAGCTGGGATTCCTATTATGCAAGAACGAATGGATTCTATAAGAAAATACTTTTTTAATAATGAACTGTTGCAAAATAGTTGTCTGGATTTTATCGAGCCAAAAGACTCTTTAATTATTATACCTGACAGTATTGTAATCTTTACGCCTAACGTTTTTACCCCCAATAAAGATGGGATTAACGACCAGTTTGTAATTCAATTTTATGGTACAAATTTAATTGAAACATTAAATGTAAAAGTTTATAATAGATGGGGAGAAATGTTAAAAGAATCGAAGTTTAATATTGAGGATGTACACACTGTAAACTATCAATCACAAATTACAATTTGGGACGGGACTACTTCAACAGGGCAAAATGTTCCAGTGGGCACATATTATTATATTATCTCTTATCAAACAAAAGAAGGTAATAAAGAATCATATAAAAGCTTTTTAACTTTATTAAGATAAAAAGTTAGTTTTCCAGTTTGTCAATTAGCTTTTTAGCCATACTAATATCGTATAAATCTTCAATTAAAGCTTCTTTTCGAGGAGAAGTATTCATCACTTTTTGAAGTAATATTTTAGCTTCTTCTTTTCGTTTTACTTCCGATAAAAATTCGGCATAATAATAAATATTGGAAATAGATTTGGGGTTAACTGCCAATGCTTTTTTTAAATGCTCTTCGGCTTTTTCTTTTGAAGGCCAAGTAATCATAAAGGGAATGTTGGGTACTTTATAATTGATAACTCCTAAAATTTTATGAGCTGCTCCACTTTCAAATGAAGCATCGAGTTCTAGAAGTTGCTCAGTATGTCTTTTTATTTTGTCTGCTAAACCTTCTTTAACCGAACTAATTATTCCATTAGCTTCTCCATATTTGCTAAAATTGGCAATGTACCACAATAAAATTCCTTTATTTTTAGGATAAGTAGTAATCGATTTTTCTCCCAATTCAGTTCCTTTTTTATAAAACAATTTTTGTTCGTCTTTGCTTCTAACTACAAAGGCGGCTTTATAATAATAACTTTTAAGTAAAAACTCAGTTACAGATTCGGCGTTCTTATCCTCGTGCAATTCTTTTTCAAAATAGAAAATTGCTTGGTTAATATTTGTTGAATCTACTTTTAGTTCTTCGTGTTTTTCGGCTCTGTTGTTATAGTAGTCTAATCCCTTCTCAAAATAGGATTGAGCACTACAAATTGTAGTGCCCAATCCTAAAAAACTAACTATTATTAACCTAAAAACCAAACTCATTTATGCAGTTTTTACTTTTCTTCTAATTCTGATTTTAAACTTTTCAATTAATAAAAACATCACCGGTACGATTACCAATGTAAGGAAAGTAGCAAATGTTAATCCAAAAATAATGGTCCATGACATAGGTCCCCAGAATACCACGTTATCTCCACCAAAATATATTTGAGGGTTTAACTCCGTAAACAATGTAAAGAAATCAATGTTCATTCCTACCGCCATTGGTAACAAACCTAGAATAGTTGTGATGGCAGTTAACAATACAGGACGAAGTCTTGTTTTACCTCCATCTATAATGGTTTTAGTAATTTCTTCAATGCTTAACTTTTCATCTTCTTCCATTCCCAATTCTTCTTTGCGTCTTTCTATTAAAAGTTTGGTATAATCAATTAATACAATGGCATTGTTTACTACAATTCCTGCCAATGAAATGATACCAATCATTGTCATCATGATGATAAAATCCATTTGAAAAATCACCAAGCCTAATAATACACCAATTAAACTAAAGAATACAGCTGTTACAATAATTACAGGTGCCGAAACTGAGTTAAATTGAGCAACTATTATTAAGAAGATTAAAAACACAGCAATCATTAAAGCTGTACTTAAGAAAGCCATTTCTTTAGCTTGGTCTTCTTGTTGTCCTGTAAATTTCCATTTATGATTGTCTTCCACTTGGTAATTTTCTAATGATTTTTTAATGGCAGCAACTACTTCGTTAGCATTGTATCCTTCCAACACATTTGATTGGATGGTAATCATTCTGTCTAAATTCTTTCTATTAATTGCGCTGTAAGTTGAAGATTTTTCAGCTTTTGCAACAGCAGAAATTGGTACCTGATTTATTTTACCATTAGTAGGGTCTCTAAAGGTGATACGCTGGTTCATTAAGTTGTCAATATTGTATCTTCTTTCATCATCCATTCTCAACACAATATCATAATCATCTTCACCTTCTTTATAAGTAGAAATTTCTTTACCAAACAAAGCAGTTCTGATTGCTGAACCAATTTGAGCAGTAGAAAGGTTAAATCTTTTTGCTTTTTGACGGTCGATATTAATTACCAATTCGGGTTTACCGGTTTGTATATCTAGTTTTAATTTTTCCACACCAGGAATATTCTGCTTGGTGATGAATTGCTTCATTTTTTCTGCTTCATCAATCAACAATTCATAATCTTCTCCTGAAATTTCGATGTTAATCGGTGGGCCTGTTGGAGGACCAGCAGGATCTTTATCAACAGAAATTTGAGTGCCTGGAATTCCTTTTACCAAATCTCTAACTTCATTCATGATTTGGTTTGTGCTAACTCCTTTTCTTTCTTTAAAAGGAACAAATGAAACAGTAATCCTTGCTTTTTGAGGTGTGTTACCCATAGAAACACCTTGATTTGGGTCTGAAGTTCCTTGTCCTACTTGCCCAATAATTGATTCAATCACAAAACTTCGTTTCATTTTTTCACCTCTCACTTCTATTTCTTCATCAAAATAGTTCATTACTCTGTTTTCAATTTCTATGGCCACTTTGTTGGTGGCTTCAATATCGCTACCTATAGGTAACTCAACAAAAATATTCAGGTAATTAGGCATGTTTACCGGAAAAAATTCTACTTTGGGAGTAGCTACTCCCATTAAAACAAATGAGAAAATCAATAAACCAATGGTTCCAAAAATAAATTTTCGAGGGTTTTTTCCACGTAAAGCATAACTCAAAAAACGTTCATACATTCTTTCTAATTTTGGTAATACTCCATCCTGGAATTTTTTAGTAGCTGGAGTAAAAAAATAGGTGCTCACTATTATAATTAAAGCAGTAGCAATCAATAAGTTTCCAAATCCCATTGAACCGGAAAAAGAGAATAGTAAGCCAAGAACAGTTAGAGAAATAGATATGATTAACACTTTTCTTTTGTTAGCCGGTTTCTCTTCTAATTTCATAAAAGCAGCTGTAAGAACAGGATTTATAACTAAGGCAACAAATAATGAAGAACCTAACACAATAATTAAAGTAATGGGTAAGTATTTCATAAATTCACCCATTAATCCCGGCCAAATTGCTAATGGAATAAAAGCTGCTAAAGTAGTAGCAGTAGATGCAATAATAGGCCATGCTACTTCTCCTGCGCCATAGATGGCTGCTTTCTTTGCTGAATAACCTTCGTCCATTAAACGGTAGATGTTTTCTACAATTACAATTCCGTTATCAACCAACATACCTAGTGCTAATACTAATGAAAACAATACCATCATGTTTAAAGTTACACCCAATGAACTTAAAATCATGAAGGCTATAAACATTGACATAGGAATAGCCACACCTACAAAAAGTGCATTTCTAAGCCCTAAGAAAAACAGAAGTACTCCAATAACTAATAACATCCCAAAAATGATGCTGTTTTCTAGTTCCCCTACTTGTGTTCTAGTTTGTTCAGACATATCAGAGGTAATGGTCACTGTTAAACTTTCAGGAAATTCGTTTTCTTTTAAATTGGCAATAATTTTATTGATGGCATCAGAAGCGTCTATTAAATTTTCTCCACTTCTTTTGAACACATCACACATTACAACTGGTTTTCCAAATTCTCTTGCAAATGATTCTCTGTCCTTTCCTTCAAAATCAATAACAGCAACATCTCTTAAATAAACTATGTTTTGTTTTTCTTGTTTAATAATGAGATTTTCGATTTCTCTCCAATCATTAAAATCACCAATGGTTCTTACCGTTCTTTTTACATCATCAACTAAAATGTCACCTCCGGAGATGGTCATGTTTTCAGAAACAACTGCATTTTCAATATCATTGAAGCTAATTTCCATGGATTCCATTTTTTGGACATCCACTTTAATTTTTACTTCTTTTTCCTGAATGCCTCTAATGTCCACCTTAGTTACTTGAGGTAATGCTTCAATTTTATCTTCAATTATTTCCGCATAATCTTCCAATAAATCCATAGAAAAATCACCTGAGAGATTGACATTCATTACAGGTGTTAACTCTGAAAAATTCATTTCAAACACATCAGGGTCTGTTGGTAAATCATCTGGGAATTCGGGGTCACTTTTTGCTTTGTCCACGGCATCTTTAACTTCTTGAAGAGCTTCGTCAGGAGTTACGCTAAAGTCAAAAATCACTCGAATAGAAGAATAACCCTGAATAGAAGAAGACGTAATTTTATCAATTCCAGTAATTGAATTAATTTCTTTTTCAATGGGTCTAGTGATTAGTTTTTCTATGTCTTCAGCCGAGTTTCCAGGGTAAGGAGTTCCTACATAAATTTCAGGAGTAACTACTTCAGGAAAGGCCTCTCGAGGCATCGAAATATATGATGCTGCTCCTGCTATTAGTACAATAAATGTAAGAACAAAAACGGTTGTCTTATTGTTTACAGATAAAGTTGAGAGTCCAAATTTTTTTAATTTGGATGTATTGTGTTCTTTATTTTGCATTTTTTAGTAATTGAGAAATAAGCTAAATGGATTATTTTTCTGAAATAATTTCTACTTCGTCACCTGTTTGAATACTTCTGGCTCCCTTGTCTATGTATTGTTCATTTCCTTTTAAACCTGATAAAACAATAGTTTCATTTTTATAAGAAAGACCGGTTTTAAGAATGGCTTTTTTAGCCACTTTTTTTCCATTATTGTCTTCTAATAAATAAATATAATCGTTACCGGTTCTATCTTGCTGAATAATGCTGCTTGGAATTACCACCGCACTATCATTTTTAAAATCTTGCACTCTTACATCTGCCAATAAATTTGGTTTTAAAGGTGCATCAATATCATTTAAAGAAATGTGAATTTTAAAAGTTCTATTATTAGGATTTATGTAATCACCTGTTCTATCTACCTTTGCTTCATACTCTTTGTTTAAAGAAGAGAAGAATACTTTAGCCAAGGAACCTTCAGAAATATTAGTAACATAATCTTCAGAAATATCTGCTTTAATGTATTTATCATCGTAGTTAATAATTCTTGCAACAGGCATCATAGGGTTAGCAGCTTCACCAATTTTTGGTATTATTTCATCAATAACACCTGTAAATGGCGCTTTAACGGTGTACATGTCAATTTGTTCGCGCAAAGTTTTTAGCTTTTGATCTAGAGCTTCTTTATTAGTTTTTGCTTGTAAATAATCTATTTCTGAACCAATTTTATCTTTCCACAAACGCTCTTGTTTTTCAAAGATTTGATTTGCTAAATCCGATTGGGTTTCCACTTCCTTTAATGTAGATTGTAACATACCAGCATCTATTCTTAAAATCACATCACCTTTAGTTACTTTATTTCCTTCTCTTGTTGCAATTTGAGTGATGGTTCCGTTTGCTTCAGGATAAACTAAAGCATTGCCACCTGTTTCTACATTTCCTTGCACTTCAACAAAATGGCTAAATGGTTTAATACTTACCATTTGAGTTGTTACAAGTGGCAACTGTATGGTTGTATCCATTGCTTTTAATTGTTCGTCGATTTGAGCAATTTGGTTGGCAATATCATTGTAAACAGATTTTAATGAATCCTTTTTTTGTTGTAAGTTCATCACATCCACATTCATATCAGAATGAGAACCACAAGAAGCAATGATGACTGAAATACTTACTAATGCTATTATTTTTTTCATTTTATGAGATATTATTTTGTTAGGTTGATCTTAATTAATTTGTTCCCAAAGCTTTGTTTAAATTCGATTTTGCGTTGAATAAATCCAGTAAAGATTTAATGTATTTACCTTCTGACTCTAAATATTGATTTTGAGTTTGAGAAAGATTTAAGCTGGAGATTATTCCTTCATTATATTTTTTAATGGCTTGATTATTAATTTTTTCTGCAAGAGCTAAACCATCTTTTTGATTATAATAAATGCTTAAAGCTGAAATGTATTCCGAACGACTCTTTTGAGCTTGAAGAATTAAACTTTGTTCAACTTGTTTGGAATTAGTTTGTGCTTTTAAGTATTCAACTTTAGCTTGTCCTGTTTTAGCTAAGCGAGAACCACCTGCAATTATAGGCAGGCTAACAGATATTCCCCATAAAGTTTGTGGATACCATTTTCCACCACTAAAAGCATCAAATTGGTTGCTCATGTTTTGTTTTTGGTAATTGAAAAATGCAGCTACCGAAGGAGCAAATGAAAATTTTTCTTTATTGAAATTTAACTTCATTAACCGCTCATTTACTTTGATGCTTTGAAATTCAACATGGTTGTTGAAATCGAAATTAGAAGTAAGCGAATTTTCACTATCAGTAAATGCAAGCAAAGCATCAATTTTATCAGTTAAAACAATTTCATTATTAATGTCAAATCCAATTTGAAATTTTAATAAATTTTTAGAGATAGCTATTTGTCTGTCAGCTTCGGCTAAAGAGTTATTGATGTCATTTAACGTTAATTTTAATTGATCAACACTTTGCTCCTCTATTAAACCTTCTTCATATATTCTGATTGTTTCATCCAATAATTTAGTAGTGGTTTGAGCAACTTCAGATAGTATTTTCTTGTTTTCTTCAGCAACTAAAACTAAGAAGTAAGCCTGACCCACATCTTCTTTTACTTGAAGTTCTGTTTTTGCCACATTTTTCTCAGCATATTCTTTATAAACCCTTGAAGCTTTTAATCCAACCAAATATGAACCATCAAACAATAATTGAGAGGCTGTAATGGATGCTGTTGTATTGTAGTCTGTACCAAACTTTAATTCTGCATATTGGTCAGAAGGGGCAGTTGGGTCAAATGTAGATGCGGGAACCAATGTAGTTGGAAGTTCAATAAAATTTTGAAATTTCGCTTCAGCAGTTACCTGAGGTAATCCAATTCCTGTTGTTTCCCATACTTTCTTTTTGGCAATTAGTAAATCGTTTTCTGCATTCACTTTTTGGTAATTGTTTTCCAAAGCAAATTTTTGGGCTTCGGTTAATGAGAAGCTATTTTTTTCTTGACTAAAAGAAGACAAGTAGCTGATTGAAAATAGTAAAATAATTAAATATGATTTCATTTTATTGTATATAAGATTAGTCAAATGATAACTTAGTGTTTTCTTCTTTTTTCATAAGCTCTTTTAAAACTTCAACACCTTTTTCATTGGCAATACCTTTAATGTGGTAGGTAATTATTTCTGTATGAAGTTGTTCAAGGGTTAAAGAACTATTGAACAAAATTTCCGGATTTAAAATATTATCCATCATATTGATATAAATACTGGCAATCAATTCTGGATTAAGATTTTTTCTATAATATCCTTCTTTTATCCCTCTTTTTAAATTATTTAGCATAAGATTGTAAACAAATTCTTCTTTATGGTTTTGCATTATTTTCCAAGCTTCAGGATGGTATTTTTGTAAATCATAAATTACTGATGGGTGAATATCTCCTAATTTTGTGCTGATGCATTTGGTAAGTCCAATCATTTCTTCAATAGCTGAATTGCTTGCTTTAAAAATTTCTGAAATTCTTGTTTGTTCATCAGTAATCATGAATTGCATTCCTTTTTTTACCAAGTCTTTTTTATCTTTTACCAATTGGTAAACTGTTTTTTTAGACATGCCTAAATGCCTTGCAATATCATCCATGGTTAAACTCTTAATGCCATATTTGGTAAAGAGTTGAGTGGCTTCGGTAATAAATTTGGTTAATTTGTTCATGTGTTAAATTTTATGCAAACGTAGGAAACAAAAAACACATAAGAAACAAAAAATAAAAAAAATGTTTCCAAAACAACAAAAATTTAGATTAAGTCATTATTCAAAATGATAAAACGACTTTAAATAAGGATGAAATAAAAAGTTTTATAAATGGATTTTTATTATTTATATTTAATATCGAAATGTACTTTATTACAAAACTCAATTTTTGTACATTTGATGCTTTAAGAGAAAGACTATGAAAAAAATGAAATTTATTATTCCTGCACTATTCGTTGGAGCGGTTTTGTTTTCTTGTGGAAGTGATGAAAAACCTGATTCAGAAGAGAAAAAACAAACAGTTTCAACAAATGGAGGAACATTTAATTTGGCTTTAAGTGAGAATATTCAAGGATTGGATCCTGTTCAAGTAATAGACGGATTTTCGTTTCAGGTTTTAGGTCAAATATACGAGGGGTTGTTAAAAATAAATGAAAAGGACTTGAATTTGGAACCTTTATTGGCTGAATCATGGGAAATAGATGAAACTGGAAAAGTTTACACTTTTAAAATTAAAAAAGGTGTTTATTTTCATGATAGTAAATGTTTTGAAGGGGGTAAAGGTAGAGAGTTAACGTCTTCAGATGTTGTATATTCTTTAAAGAGAGCTTCAGCTAAACATGAGAATAATTATGCTTATAGTCAATTAAAAGGTAAAATACTTGGGGTTGATGTTTTTCATGATGACGAAGCTACTTCAGAAATTGAAGGGTTAAAAATCATTGACGATTATACAATTCAAATTACATTGGTTAAACCATATTCAAATTTCTTGTATTCACTTGCTGTAATTAATACTGCAATTGTTCCTCATGAAGCCTTTGAAGGAGAAGGTAAATGTTACATTGGTACAGGGCCTTTTAAATATGTGAATGATATAAAAAATACAACAGTTTTAATCAGAAATCAAAATTATCATCAAAAGGATAAAGAGGGTAATTCATTGCCATATTTGGATTCAGTAATTGTTCATTATGTAAAGGATAGTCAAAAAAGATTAGAAATGTTTGAAGCAGGTCAACTAGATGTAATAGTAGATTTACCATCGGCCTCAATCAAAGATGTTGTTGAAAATCAAATTTCAGATTTTGAAGCAAAACCTCCAAAATATGTATTAGGAAGATACCCGGAACTAGTAACATCTTATTTGCAATTAAACACTCAATCTAAACCATTAGATAATGTAAAAGTTAGAAAAGCCATTGCAATGAGTATTAATAAAAATAAGATTGTTGATGTGATTTTGAATGGAGAAGCATATGGTGCCGCTAACAATGGTATTGTTCCTCCTGCTGTAAAAGGATATGATTATGAATCAGTAATCGGAATAGAATATAATGTTGAAAAAGCAAAACAATTACTTTCTGAAGCTGGTTTTGCAAATGGAGAAAATTTCCCAACACTAAAGTTGTTTAATAGTGGCGAAAACCAATCATTAAGAGTGGCTTTAGAAATTCAAAAAGAATTGAGAGCAGCGCTTAATATTAATATTGAAATTGTATCAGTAGATTTTGGAGAAAAATTAAAAGCTGAAAGTGAAGGAAGAGCAGATATGTCTATTGCTGCTTGGCTTGCCGACTATCCTACGCCTGATAATTTCTTATCAATAAGCTATGGTGGTTTTGTTCCTTCATCTTTAACGGAATCTTCATATCCTAATTCATCAAGATATGTAAATAAAGAATATGATAAGCTTTATGATGATGCCATTTCTTCAATAGATGAAGCGAGAAAAAATGAACTATGTTTAAAAGCGGAGCAAATGATGTTAAATGATGCGCCAATTATTCCATTATGGTATAATGAAAACTATCGATTGTTGCAAACAACCATTTCAGGATATCAACCTAGTGTGATGCATATTCAAAATTTAATACACGTAAAAAAAACTAAAACAGTAAAATAATAATAGAAAAACACCTATGAGAAGGAACTTGGAAATTACCTGAGTTCCTTTTTATTTTAGGATATTTATATCCTTTTATTGAAGGCGAAAATATGTGGTTTAACCTTTCAAAAATTATACTTAAAAACAGACTTACTTTTATAATAATAATTGGAGTGATTACTCTAATTATGGGTTATTTGGCGCAGTTTGCTCGAATGAGTTATCAAATGGCTCAATTGTTACCTCAAACAGATTCAACTTTTATCGAGTATAAAAATTTTAAATCAACTTTTGGGAATGATGGGAGTATAGTTGTGGTTGGAATAAATAATCCAGAACTCTATCAACTCAACAATTTTAATGCGTGGTATGATTTAACAAAGGAAATAAAAGATATAAAAGTTGAATTTAAAAAAGATGGTGAAATCCAGATGGTAAATGGGGTTCCTGAAGCACTGTCTATTGCTAATGCTTATTTGCTGAAAAAAAATGCTGCTGCTAAAAAATTTGACTTCGAACAAATTGTAAAACAAAGACCTACAAATCAACTAGAAGTTGACTCATTAAAAAAAGTATTAAACGGTTATCCTTTTTATGAAGGTTTTTTGTTTGCAGATTCCTCTAATGCAACTTTAATGGCTATTACTCTAAATCGAGAAGTTTTAGATTCAAAGTATCGGAAAGGGTTATTTGATAAAATAGATGAAGCTATAGCAAAATTTGAAGAAACAACTAACTTCAAAGTTTATAAATCTGGTTTACCATACATTAGAGCAAACTCATCCACTAAAGTGGCTTCAGAGATTAAAATATTTTTACTTCTTTCCATTCTGATTACTTCTTTATTGTTGTATTTGTTTTTTAGATCTTTTAAAGCAACCATGTATTCTATGTTAGTGGTTTGTATTGGAGTAGTTTGGTCTTTAGGTATTTTAGTGCTTTTCGATTTTGAAATTACCATTTTAACAGGATTAATTCCTCCATTAATTATAGTTATTGGAATTCCTAACTGCATTTTTCTACTGAATAAATACCATTCGGAATATAAAAAACATGGTAATCAAGTAAAATCACTAAGTAGAGTTATTCAAAAAACAGGTAATGCTATATTTTTAACAAATACCACTACTGCTTTAGGGTTTGCCACTTTTATTTTTACTAAAAGTGCTTTATTAGTTGAATTTGGGATTGTAGCAGCCATAGATATTTTTATGGTATTTATTTTGTCAATTTTATTAATACCAATCATTTTTAGTTTTTTATCACCCCCAAAACCTAAACATACCAAGCATTTGGAGAACAAGATTATGGGTAAAGCAGTAGATGTTTTGGTTAACTTGGTTAGTTTTCACCGAAAAAAAGTTTACATCGTCGCTGTTGTTATTCTTGGGTTAGGTATTTATGGGATTTCCTTAATGACTACTACAGGAAACATAATTGACGATTTACCCGATGACGATCCAATTGTTACCGATTTGAAATTCTTTGAGAAAAACTTTAAAGGTGTTATGCCTTTTGAGATAATTATTGATACAAAGAAAAAAGGAGGAGTTTTTGCCGATAATGGGAAAACATTGTATAAGATTAAAAAGCTACAAAAAGATTTAATGGAATATAAAGAATTTTCTAAACCATTATCGGTTGTAGAAGCAATTCAGTTTTCATATCAAGCGTATAAAAAAGGAAAAACTAAGTTTTATATCCTTCCTCCGGCGACTGAGTTAAAAAAATTAAAAAGTTATGTTCAAAAGGATAAAACAAATAAAGACTTCTCTTCTTTTATTGATAGTACTAATCAAATTACTAGAGTAAGTTTTCAAATGGCTGATATTGGAACAAAGGAAATGGATGCTTTATTAGAAGAAATTAAACCCAAAATTGATTCTATTTTCCCACCTCAAGAGTATAAAGTGACTTTAACTGGTACTAGCGTAGTCTTTTTGAAAGGAACTGATTATTTGGTGGAAAACCTTTTTACCAGTTTAGCATTAGCTATATTGTTAATTGCTTCATTGATGTCTGTTTTGTTTTCTTCTGTGAGAATGGTTGTAGTTTCATTAATTCCTAATTTACTTCCTTTAATAACAACAGCAGCTTTAATGGGTTTTATTGGAATTCCTATTAAACCATCAACCATATTAATTTTTAGTATTGCATTTGGTATTTCTGTAGATGATACCATTCATTTTTTAGCTAAATATCGGCAAGAATTAAAACAACATAGAATAGGAATAAAACGTGCAGTATTAGCAGCTTTAAAAGAAACAGGCTTTAGCATGATTTATACTTCCACTATTTTGTTTTTTGGTTTTGGAGTGTTTACAGTATCTAGTTTTGGAGGAACAGTTGCTTTAGGGTTTTTAGTGTCTCTTACATTGTTGATGGCCATTTTAGCTGATTTAGTCTTGTTACCTTCTTTATTATTATCATTAGATAAAGCATTAACAACTAAAGCATTTAAAAAGGAGCCGTTGATTGAAATATTTGACGAAGATGAAGATATAGAATTGGATGAATTAGAAATTAAAGAATTAGAAAATCATAAAGTATCTTAACTAATGAAAGGAATTGTATTAGCCGGAGGGTCAGGAACCCGATTACACCCACTAACATTAGCTGTTAGTAAGCAATTAATGCCTGTTTACGATAAGCCAATGATTTATTATCCACTTTCGGTTTTAATGAATGCAGGTATTAATGAGATATTAATCATTACTACACCACATGATAATCCTGCATTTATGAAATTACTTGGGGATGGAAGTCAATTTGGATGTCGATTTGAATATGCAATACAAGAGATTCCTAATGGACTAGCTCAAGCATTTGTTATTGGAGAAGATTTTATAGGAGAGGATAAAGTTGCTTTAATATTAGGGGATAATATTTTTTATGGCACTGGTTTAGAGCAATTGTTGATGGAAAAAACCAATCCAGATGGAGGGGTTGTTTTTGCATACCATGTTTCCGACCCGGAAAGATATGGAGTGGTAGAATTTGATAAGAACTTAAAAGCGATTTCCATTGAAGAAAAACCTGAAAAGCCAAAGTCACACTTTGCAGTTCCAGGTTTGTATTTTTACAACAACGAAGTAATTGAGATTGCTAAAAATCTTAAGCCTAGTGCAAGAGGGGAGTATGAGATTACTGATGTAAATAAAATATACTTAGAAAAAGGTAAATTAGAAGTAGGTATTTTAGATAGAGGAACAGCATGGCTAGATACTGGGACTCATGCTTCACTAATGCAAGCTGGTCAATATGTACAAGTAATTGAAGAAAGACAAGGGCTTAAAATAGGTTGTTTGGAGGAGATTGCATACAGAAAAGGATTTATCAATAAAAATCAATTGGAACAATTAGCCCAGCCGTTAATTAAAAGTGGTTATGGAGCTTATTTAATGGAGATTGTACATGAGCAATTTTAATAACTTTAATCGAATAATATTAGTAACCGGAGGTGCAGGATTTATAGGTAGTTCTTTAGTTGAAGAGCTAATTCAAGATGCTACAAATTTTGTGGTAGTGGTTGATAATTTACAAACTGGGTCTAAAAGTAAACTTCCTGAAGCACCAAAAAGTAACTTAAAATTTATTCAATGCGACGTGAATAACATTGGTGAAATTACCAGTGTTTTCCATACCTTTTCCTTCGATTATGTTTTTCATTATGCTGCTTTAGTTGGGGTGCAACGTACCTTACAAAATCCTGTTAGAGTATTAAATGACATTACTGGAATCAAAAACATTCTTGATTTGTCCAAAAACACAGGAGTAAAAAGAGTAATGTATGCTTCGTCTTCAGAAGTATATGGAGAACCAGTTGAGTTCCCTCAAAATGAAGAAACAACTCCTCTAAATTCAAGATTGCCCTATGCTATTGTAAAAAATGTGGGAGAAGCATTTTTAAAATCATATAAACAAGAATATGGTTTAGATTACACTATTTTTAGATTCTTCAACACTTTCGGACCAAAGCAGAGTAAAGATTTTGTAATTTCTAAGTTTATTAATGCCGCATTAAAAAATGAAGACATTACAATTTATGGTGAGGGAACCCAAACCAGAACATTTTGTTTTGTAAAAAACAATGTTCAAGCATGTATTAATGCAGCTTTTTCTGATGAACATGCGAATGATACCATTAATATAGGAAATAATCAGGAAACCCAAATTATTGAATTGGCAAAACTGATTATCTCGTTGACCAATTCAAGTTCTAAAATTGTATACTTACCACCTCTTCCTGAGGGAGATATGACCAGAAGACATCCTGATATAAGTAAAATGAAACTATTGCTTAGTAATCAAGAACTTATGGGATTAGAAGAAGGAATTAAAGAAATATTAAAAAATACCAGCTATATATTACAATAATGGAAAAAATAGCGCATTATATTTCTTTGGTCAATCAGGAGTTAGAAAATTTTACAAAAAATAAAGAACCTAAAAATTTATACCAACCTATTGATTATGCTTTTAAAATAGGTGGAAAAAGAATTCGACCGGCACTTTTATTATTGGCAAACGATATGTTTGGAGGAAAAACAGTTCAAGCAATGAATGCTGCTCTTGCTATAGAAGTGTTTCACAATTTTACCCTTTTGCATGATGATATTATGGATGATGCTCCATTAAGAAGAGGAAAGCCAACTGTTTTTAAAAAATGGAACTCAAACATAGCCATTCTTTCAGGTGATGTAATGTTTGTTAACGCTATTCAATTACTTGCAAAGTCGGATGAAAAATATTTGTCTGAAATTTTGACATTGTTCAATAAAACAGCAGTTGAGGTTTGCGAAGGACAACAGTTTGATATGGATTTCGAAACTCAGGAAAATGTTTCAATTGATGATTACTTGAAAATGATTGAGTTAAAAACGGCTGTTCTTTTAGCTGCTAGCATGAAAATAGGAGCAATTTTAGCAGACGCTAAAAAAGATGATGCCATTCATATTTATGAGTTTGGAAGAAACTTAGGAATAGCATTTCAGTTGATGGATGATATTTTGGATTTATATGGTGACCCTGAAAAATTTGGGAAACAAGTAGGTGGAGATGTGATTGCCAATAAAAAAACTTATTTACTATTAAAAGCAAAAGAGCTAGCAACAGGCAATTTAAAAAATGAGTTAGAATTTTGTTTAAACTCTACTTCTCTCAATAAAAACATGAAAGTAGAAAGGGTAAAAACCATATTCAATTCTTTAAATATTAAGCAGATTGCTGTTGACGAAATGAACTTATTTTACAATACAGCAATCTCTCATTTGGATTCTATTGATGTATATGAAGATAAAAAGAAAGTATTTGAAGATTTTGCTAAAAAATTAATGCAGCGCGAAAATTAATATGAAATACGAAAAACACATATTTATATGCAATAATCAGCGAGATGAAAATGCTCCTAGAGTTAGCTGTGGAGAAACAACTGGCAATGAAATAGCTGCAAGGTTTAAGGAGTTGATTCAAGAGCATAAACTAAGAATGAGAGTTCGTGCACAACGAACAAGTTGTTTCGATATATGTGAAAAAGGACCGATTATGGTTGTTTATCCAGAAGGTGTTTTTTATGGTGGAGTTAATTTGGAAGATGTTGAGGATATTTTCGAGCAACATATTTTAAATAATCGACCTGTTGAACGGCTTCGATTGCATTTTGAAAAAAGATGACACATTTACCAACCTTAAGTGAGCTGTCTGCTTATTACCATAGAACCGATTTATTAGAGAAAGTAGTGCTACAAATTCAAAAGGATTTTAATTGGTTTAATATTGCAATACAGTTTCAAGAAACATCAGAATTATCGCCTTACCAACAATTGTATCAACAAATATTGCCTTTGGTAGATGAAATGCTAAACGATAATTATCCCAAACTCTTAGCTCTTTTATATCGCATAGATCTAGACGAGGATTTTTTAAATCGAAAATTGAAAGAGATAGCTAATGCTGATACCGATGAAGTAATAGCAGATTTAATTATTAAACGTGAGCTTCAAAAAGTAATTATTAGAGAGGCTTATAAATCATAAAGTAGCTTTCTTCTTAAACATTGCATTTAAAAAAATAGTAGCAATCACTATGATGGTTCCCATATAAAATCCATAAGTCATAGTTTCACTTTCTGGCCAAATAATCAACGCTAAAATAATAGAATAGATAGGTTCTAGGTTCACTGAAATAGTAACCGTATAGGGCGAAATTACTTTCATTACTTCGGTACTCATTAAAAATGCAAAGGCAGTACAAAGTATTCCCAAAATTAACAACCATTTTAAATCTTCAATAGGAATTAAAAAAGATGAATAATCAAATTTAGTTTGAGCAGACAGGTAAATAGAAATAATTAAAAAAGCACCTAATAATTCATAAAAGGTGATGGTTTTGGAGCTCGTATTTTTAATATAAATTCCATTCAAAACAGTAAACCAAGATGATAAAGCCGCAGAAATTAAACTCAAAACAATTCCTACTATATATTGAAATTCGAAATTGAAAATAAAATAAAGTCCTACCATTATTAAAACTCCAAAAATGAGTTCATAAGGTTTTATTCTTCTTTTAAAATATAGAGGTTCTATTAAAGAAGTAAATAGAGTTCCACTCGAAAAACAAACTAAAGCCACCGACACATTTGATTGTTTGATCGCTTCAAAAAAAGTAATCCAATGAACAGCAATAATAATTCCCGTAAGAAGAATTTTATAGAGTGTTTTTCTTTCTATTTTTAATGAATGTTTTGTAAAGAAAAAATAAAGAAGCAAAGCCCCTAGTGCAATTCCTACACGGTACCAGACCAATAAATAAGAGTTGGTGGTAATTAATTTCCCCAAAATTCCTGTCAACCCAAAAATGAGCACAGTTACGTGTAACCAAATATGATATTTATATTTTTCTAACACGAATCAAATGTAATTCAAAAACGCACACAAAATAGTTATCAATGATAAAAAAGCTATCTTTGGTTTGATATTAAATCTGATGCGATGAAAAAATTTATTCCTAGTGTTTTTATTCTTTTTTTGTTTGTTGTTTCATGTAATACTACTGAAACATATTATGATGAAGTAATTAAGAAAAAAACCATACTACAGCGCGTTGATGATTTAAATAAAAGCTTAACTGAGATTAGAAAGTTAGAGGATAAAAAATCACTTATTAAAGAGGAAGAAGACTATTTAGAATATGAATACCAAATAGGTGAGGAAGATAATTTTGTGATTACCTATTTTTTTGATGCTGCCGGATGTTATGAAGTGGGATTAGATACGTATTTCTCAAAGGAACTGGATGCACAATTTGTTACTGATGAAATTAAATCGGTAATTGAAGCAGATGAAAGATTTGGAAAAGCAAAAAACACCAATGACTTGTATGAATGGTCAAGCCAAGATGGAGCTATTTCTATTGAGTTAGATTATCTCAATGTAAATCAAGGAATGATTTCGTTTACTGTTTTTGCCAATGAATAAAAAAAGGGGGTTGATTTATCAACCCCCTTTTTTTTAAAAACTTATTGTTTGATAAGTTTTGTAGTAAATATATTGTTGCTGGAAACTACTTTTATAAAATAGATTCCTGTAGTAAGTTGTTCGGTAGAAATAGTCTGGTTGTTACTTTGAACTGTGAATTCAACTACTAACTTGCCACTTACATCAAGAATGTTTATAACAGATTTCCCTTCCGGCAATCCTGTTATGTTTAGGTAGTTGTTAAACGGATTGGGAGCAATGATGACATTTGTTCTGCTAAGATCATTTTCAATTCCCGTACAAATGCTTACTGTAATAGTAGAGGTGTCTGCATTAGAACATGAATTTCCATCTGTATAGCTATATATAATGTCGAATGTTCCTATACCTGATAAAGAAGGATCGAAATCAGTTCCATTAATTCCTGTTCCGGAATAAATTCCTCCTGAAGGAGTACCTGTGGGTAAACTTACCGAACCTGAACCATCACAGATGGTATCAGAACTAAATGGGTCAAGTGTTACTACAGGAGAAATGTTAATTGTCAAATTCAGTGTAACAATACTGTCGCACCCATTTGCAGCTCCTGCTGTAATGGTATGTGTCGCGGTATTGTTTGTTGAAGTATAGGTGTTCCCATCAATCCATATAAAACTATCACAAGCAGTTTGAGTATCAGTGCCTGAAGCAGGCTCGTTTACATTAATAGTAATAGTACTGCAACTTCCGGGAGTAACACAATTGCCTTCACCTCTGACAAAATACGCAGTTGTGTCTGAAGGAGATACAACAATAGAAGACCCTGTATCTATAAGAGTGCCTCCACAGCTTGATGAATACCAGTACCAGTTGTCAGCATCGTTTAGGTTTCCGCTCGAAACAGATATAGTAGTACTGTCTCCTGAACAAATAGTAAGATTGGTTGCTGTTATAGTTGTCAGATCAGGAGCAGAGCATGGTGGTAGACCGTATTGAGCAGAAAAAGCATCGTAACCTATTGTTCCCGCATTCATATTAGCCATACCTGTTCCCGGATCAAAATCTACGGTGTTCTGAAAAGCCCCACCAATAAATATTTTCCCAGAACTGCTTTGGTCGGTGGCATATCCGAAATCAATGCCGGTACTACCAAAACTTACTGCTTTGATAAAAGCTCCAGTATTTGAATATACTGCTGCAAATATATCATGACTACCGTTAGATGTTAATGTTTCCGTACCTGTATCTGGATCAATATCGATACTATTTAAAAAAGAACCACTGATCACGATTTCATCAGTTACCGTATTGGAAATTCCATAAGCATTTGTCATGCTTGAGGCTTGGTCGCCTATGTTGATGGCCCATTCATAATTTCCGTCAAAATCATATTTAGCTAAAAAGCCATGCATAAGGGTAGTTGTTAATTCATCAGTTCCTGTTCCCGGATTAAAGTCTACCATTCCGTTAAAATTTCCGGTGATGTAAATAGCACCGTTTTGATCAACAGACATATTTTTTGCAAAATCACCACCTGTTGAACCGATGTTAAATGCCCAGTCATAATTTCCATTCGAATCATATTTCGCAACAAAAATATCGGCAGAACCATTTGATGTTAGCGAGTTGGTAAATCCCGAAGGGTCAAAATCCACCGTTCCGAAAAATTGCCCAGAGATGTAAACATTTCCTGATGGATCTGTAACTACTCCATAGCCAAAATTGCTACCATCAATAGACCCTGCATTGATGGCCCACAAATAATTTCCATTAGCATCGTACTTTGCCAGGAAAATGTCTTCAGCACCGGCACTTGTTAAATTAGCAGTATTTCCGCTAGGGTCAAAATCTACTGTTCCAATAAAATAACCGGTTATAAAAACATTGTTATTTTGATCAGTGGCCACTGAGAACGCTTGATCAAGACTTGGCCCTCCCAATGAAAAACTCCATTGGTGAGTTCCCGAAGCATCGTATTTACTTAAAAATATGTCATCGTTACCGTTTGATGTAAGAGAAGGACCTCCGGTAACCCCCATGCTGTTTTGGAATGATCCGCAAACAAGAACATTGTTACTTGTATCTAGTGTAATGGATGTTCCTGTGTTATAAGAGCCTGCACCTCCGCTAAAATATTTAGTCCATTGAACAGCCCCAGAAACATTGATTTTTTCAATTAATACTTTTCCTCCGGTTAAGTTCTGAATACCGGTTTGATATACATTTTCCTGGCTGTCGTAAACAGCATCGTTAATTTGTTCATCCGCTCCATTTATTGCTGAACGGAATGCCCATTCATAAATAAATTGATTTTGAGCAATTATATCGTTGGAAGAAAACAAGGCAATGATCATAAAGCTTTGTAAAAAAAGTTTAATGTGTTTCATGATTGTATCGTTTTAAAAGAATGGTTAATTATTTTCCGAACATTTTTTTTAGGTCGTTAGGATCACCTACTTTGCTGCTTCTTGGTTTTGCAGCTACATTAGCGTCAGTATTTACTGTTACTTCAGCTTTAGGACTTAACGAGGTAAAGTCTCCGTAAACAGGTTTGGTAACTGATTTTCCATTTTCCCAAACTGTTTCATATTTAATAATTTTTTGACCTCTTAGTTCAAATTCCAGTTGGAAGTTGTCTATATTGCCTGCACCTTCTTTTGAGAAAAGGTATTTATATCCGAAAGGTTCAAAAGGGTATTCATCAATGGTAAAGAAACCGTTCCCGTTATCAGGATTGTCGATTTTATTTACCACTGCTAAAAGAAGGTATTTCATTCCCGGAGTTCGCTTTGAACTTTTCAACTTAGCGGCAAATTCATCTGCTGAAAACTGAATGTACCCTCCGGAATGATTTCTTCCTTTAAATCTTACAACTGCTGTTATCATATCGTAACCACTTAGATCGGGAACATGCAGCAGGTTAACAAATAGCATTCCCATGTCAGAAGCATTTACTTCTTTAACATGTTCAGTTTCTTTTCCGTTCTTTAATATGGAATAAGATACTTCCATTTTGTTTTGTGCCATTGAAAATGAATGGAAACACATCATTGAAATAGCGATAATCATCATTTTTTTCATAGTTTTTAATTTTATTGATTTATACCCACAAAGCTCTATGAATAAAGAGGGCTGCTTGTCATCCAAAAGGATGATTTTTGAAAAAAGTTCCGTTTTTGATAAAACCTTTTTACATTTGGTACGATGCAATTTTTCAGGAACATATTTTTCACGTTTTTCTTTTTAGGAGCTCTCTCTTTTAGTTATGCCATTGAAAAAGCAGACAGTTTAAAATTGATCTTGGAGCAAGTAGAAGGTTTGAAAAAGATTGAAGTGCTTAAAGAACTTACTTCAGAATTGTTATTATTAGATAATGAAGAAGCATTAAAATATGCGAGGGAAGGATTGGCTCTGTCTCACCAATTAAAAGATACTTCTGAAATTTATTTTTATGATGACCTGGGAGAGGTGTACAGAAATTTAGGTGACTTTGAAGAAGCCATCCATCACTTGAACCTCGGATTAAAACTAAAAAAGAACTCGAATAATCCTAAGAACATAGCCATTTCATACAATAAACTGGGGAAAGTATATGCCAATAAAGGAGATTATGAGCAATCGGTTCTCAACTTTATTGAAGCTTTGAAAATAATGGAGCAGTTGGGAGATGAAGAAGGACAGTCCTTGTATTTGAATAACATAGGTATTATTTATGATCTTCAGAAAATGTATGATAAAGCACTGGAATATTATGGTGCTTCATTAAGAATAAAGGAAAAGTTAGGTAACGATGCAGGGATAGCAGCAACCACCAATAATATTGCGATAGTCTATTTTAACCTGAATGAATATCGAAAATCACTTGAGTTTCATAAAAGAGCTTTGGAGATCAATATCAAATTAGATCGAAAAAGAGCCATTGGCAGGTCATACAATAACATTGGATTTGCGCTCATTTTCCTGAATCAAAATAAAGAAGCATTGGATTATCTGTTCAAAGGTTTGGCAATTAGAAAGGAGATGCAAGACAATGCTGGTATAGCTACTTCATTGAATAACATAGGAAGAGCTTATTTGAACAGTAGAAAATTAACCGAAGCAGAAAAATATTGTTCTGAAAGTTTGGAGATGGCCAAACAAATTGAATCGAACGACCTCTTGAAAAATGCTTATTTATTGTTGTCGGAGATCAATGAGAAGCTGGGGAAAAATAACAAGGCACTGGAATATTTCAAAGAATACAGCCAGGTAAAAGACTCTATTTTAACATTGGAGAATGCCGAGTCATTAGCTGAAGCAGAGGCTAAGTACCAGAATGAGAAAAAAGAAGTAGAACTTCAAAAACAAAAGAGATTAATCGAAAAGCAAAATCATGATATAGCAATTGAATCCAGTAGAAGAAAATTATTTCTTTCACTATTGATGGGGGCTTGTTTAGTGCTTGTTTTTGCAGGAATAGGATATTTTCAGAAGAGGAGGATTAGTTTGCTGTTGAAAGCGCAAAACATACTAATCGAAAACAAGAACAAAGTATTGGAGAAAGATAAAGCTGCTGTTGATAAGGAATTACAAGATAAATCGGAAATTCTCAGTAAGGTTTATTCTGAAAAAAGAGAGCAGGAATTACCCGATGAATTATTATCGCTCAGTCAGCGTGAAATGGAAGTGCTTTCTTATTTAGCTTTGGGTTGGACGGATAATGAAATAGCTGAAAAATTGTTTGTGTCAAAAGCAACTATAAAAACCCATTTGCGCAGGATTTATTCTAAATTATTGGTGAAAGGAAGAGCTGAAGCTGTATCAATAGCACATCGATACAATATTATTGGAGGTATTTAGTCCTCCTCTTCATCATGGTCTTCCAATTCGGTAACACCACCTGAAATAACAAATTTCATTATATCAGCAGAGTTCGCATCAATGGGAGTAACATTTTCTCTGGGGACAATAATTAAATTACCTGTTACAGCATATGAAAAAGGAATGTATACACCAATTTTTGTTGTTGGAATACCTATGTCAGTTAAATCTTCTTGTGTTACAAAGCCAAGACGCTCAACCCCTCCTTCCATTTTAACCAAAACAGGTTTTGTAAATCTTTTTTTCTTACCAACAAATGCTGAGAGTAAATCCTTTACCGAAGTATAAATAATTTTAATTAAAGGAATTCTGTCTAGAATCTTCTCCAAACTAAAAAACTGTTGGACAATAATAGTGCTACCTAAAAACCCTACTAAGGTGATAGCCAGAATTAAAATTAGTAATCCCAAACCAGGAAATTTTACAGGTATTATCCCGTCAATCAATATAATAGCTTCTACAACTACATAAATAGTTGCTGCAATTGGGAGGGTATAAAGTAAGCCTTGTAGGAAATATCCTAACAGTCTTTTCATTTTTTCTTTCATAATCCGTTTTTATGGTACAAAATTACTATAAGCTTTTTAATTCGGCTTGTAATTTCTTGGTTAATGAAGAAACAATTAATTGGTAGGAATTATCAATTAATTGAAATATTAATTGGTCGGGAACATCTGTATTTACATAAACTGAATTCCAATGAGATTTACTCATGTGGTAACCTGGTTTAATACCGTTATAACTCTCTCTTAATTCTATCGCTTTTTCCGGGTCGCATTTCAAATTAATAAAATCGAAGTTGTCAACGTCTGCCAAGGCAAACATCTTTCCCATTACTTTAAAAACCAAGGTGCTTTTGTCAAATGGAAATCCTTCAGTAACTCCTTTTTTGGCAATGCAGTAATCTCGATATTCCTCAATGTTCATTATTTGTAAGTGTAAGGAAGTACCTTCGAATATTTATCTCTATTAATCACAATCATTGATTGCATATTTAAAATTTGTTCTATTGGAGATAATTTTTCTTTAACCAAATAATCAAAATGTTTGATGTCTTTTACAATGATTTTTAATAAATAATCTGCCTGCCCGGTAACATTATAACATTCCATTACTTCATCAATTTTTTCTATTTGAGCTAAGAAATCATTAATAGCATTGTCGCGCTGACGGATTAAAGAAATTTGCATGAAAGCTGTAATTCCCAATTCCAGCTTTTCTTCATTTACCAAAGCATGATAACTTTCAATAAATCCATTATTCTCCAGTTTTTTAACCCTTTCAAGAGTTGGAGCTGGAGATAGACCAATATCTTTTGAAAGTTGTAGGTTGGTTATTTTCCCGTTTTCTTGTAATTTTTTTAATATTTTGAGGTCGATTGAATCTAGCTTCATGTAAAATTATCTTTTGTTTGTTCAAAAATAACAAAATTAAAATTGGAAACAAGATTCGAAAAATGAAAATATTAATTATTTATTTTATACAAAGTTGGTTTGCTGGGAGAAGCATCGTTTTCAAAACTTGCAATCTGAAACTGAAGAATATAGTAATCATCCACAATCGAATTTTCAACATAAATCATTTCAGTAATGGTTCTTTTAATTTGAAGATTTTCAGGGTAATTCCAAAATACATGATGAGCCAAAAGTTTTCCTTCGTCATTCTCTCTATCTACAGAAGGCATGTCGATTAAAAAATGTTCTACACCGTTATCCACCAAATACTGCATAGCTTCATGATGTATATAAGTTGGGTTGGTGTTTGAATACTGTTTGGTAAGTTTTTGGTCGGAATTAGGTAGCGTTCTTATAATAATTGCATCTGCTTCATTATTATTCCAAACTTTTTTTATTTGTTCTAAAGTAATAACACTATCTCCGTTTACATTGTATGGATTAATAGTTACTAGTTTGGCATAAAAAAAGAACCGTTTTAAACATTGATTAATAGTATATGGTTCTTTACTAATATGACCCACACATTCTGTATGAGTTCCATGTCCATGAGGATTAAAGAAAATATTTCTAAAATTAACGGCTCCACCTAAATTCACATCTCCTATAAAACCATTTTCCATAACAGGGGTAAATTCTGGTGGGTTTACATACCAAGCGGTTACATTTGCTTTGGTGCCTCTTATTGGCATTGAAATGTCTATGGGTTGAGATAAATCAATTTTAAAGGTTCGATTTCTATATTCAATGGTTGTTTTCATTCTTAAACATAAAATAAATCGGAAGAAATTTTATCAGCTATAAATATACCTTCTTTAGTTAATGTTATGGATTCATTTTCAGTTTGAAGATAAGAAGAATTTAAATATGGATGGATTTCTTTCTGAAAATGTTCAACAATTTTTTGATTAAATGTAGTTTTAAGAAAGCTTAGGTTTACCCCCCAAATGGTTCGTAAACGAGTTAGAATGTATTCATTGTAAGCGGTTTTTTCATCTATTAATTCTTTTTCAAAATAGTTGAGGTTTTTGCTAATTGCTTCAATGTATTTGATGTTGTTTGATACATTCCAAAATCTTTTGTTTTCTATAAATGAATGTGCTGAAGGACCAAATCCCAAATAATTAATTCCTTTCCAATAATTGCTATTGTGTTGAGAATAAAAGCCTTCTTTGCCAAAATTGGAAACTTCATATTGAGTCAACCCTATTTCTTTTGTTCGATTCATTAAAGTTTTAAACTGTTCAATGGTTTCTTCATCGGTTGGTAATTGTGTTTGATTTGTTTTTACCATGTGATGCAAGGTTGTTTTTGGCTCAACAGTTAAAGTGTAAGCCGACAAATGAGGAATTTTCAGCTTTTCGATTTGATTTAGGTTTTCCTCCCATTTTTTCATGTCAAGAGTAGGTGTTCCGTAAATTAAATCAATGGTTATGTTTTCAAAACCAATATCTTGAGCTAATAAAATACTTTCTTTTGCTTGTTTGGAATTGTGTGCTCGATTAAAGAATTGTAAATCATCATCAAAAAATGATTGTGTTCCTATACTCAAACGATTAACACCAGAATTTTTTAAATCGATTAACTTTTGTTTGTCTAAATCATCCGGATTACATTCTACAGTAAATTCAGGCTTTTCAATAATGTTGTAATTTTTCAGAAGGGTTTCATTAATCAATAAAAAATCATCATTAGTCATTAACGAAGGAGTACCACCACCAAAATAAATGGTAGAAATAGGTTCTGAAATCAATTCTTTTTTCTGCTCAATTTCTTTTATTAAAGCTTGAATTAAATCGTCTTTGTGTTTTAATGATGTTGAAAAATGAAAATCGCAATAACTGCATTTCTGTTTGCAAAAAGGAATATGAATATAAATGCCTGCCACAATTATTTATTCAACACAATTCTAAAAACTGTGCCCATCGCATCAGATTGTTTTACGAATATTTTTCCAGAATGATAGTTTTCTATTATTCGTTTGGTGAGTGATAATCCTAATCCCCAACCTCTTTGCTTAGTAGTAAATCCGGGTTCAAAAATGGTTTTGTGTTTAGCTCGTGGTATACCTGGTCCTGTATCAGCAATATCGACATAAATGTATTGAGATTGGTCTACCAAGTTAATATTAATGTTCCCTTCTCCTTTCATCGCATCCACCGCATTTTTTATAATGTTTTCCAATACCCAACTAAACAAAGAAGGATTGACTTGTGCAAAAACTTCATTTGTATTATCAAAAATGATGTTGACTTTTTTAGAGATTCTTACTTTCAAATAATCTAAAGTATGCTCCACAACTTCGGTTAAATTTTCGCTTTCTAGCTTAGGTACAGAACCAATTTTAGAAAAACGTTCTGTTATCATTTCTAAACGGTTGATATCTTTTCTTAACTCATTGATGGTATTTTCATCCGTATCTTTCGCTTCTAAATATTCAACCCAAGCAATTAGAGAAGACAAAGGTGTCCCTAATTGATGAGCCGTTTCTTTTGCCATACCTACCCAAACCTGATTTTGCTCTACTTTTCTAGAAGTGCTAAACAAATAGTAAGCGATGATTAAAAATAAACCAATGATAAAAAATTGAATAAAAGGGTAATATTTCAATTGTTGTAAAAGCTCAGAGTCTTTATAGAAAATGTAGTTGATGGTTTTATTATCAATGGTAACCGCAATAGGCTCATTTTGCAGTTTCATTTCTTCAATGGTTTGGGTTAAATAATCAGGGTTATTTACCTTGTTTGGATTAAGATTTCCGTATTCGATAATATTGGTTTGAGAACTATCTGTATAAATTACAGGAACAGAAGCTGAATTGATAACTATTTCAGAAATAAAGGACTCAATAAGGTCGTCCATTACTTTTTTAAGCTCTGAAAATATTTTAGAGTCTTTATAGTATAGTTGTTGCTTTAACGTTTCATAGCGTGAAAGCTTTATATCCAAATCTATTGGAGGATAAGTTGCTTTCATGGCCTCCAATTCCTGTTTTAAATAATTGGGGTCTTTAGTTTTTTCAGAATCAAAATTTCTATGATTCACAATATTGCCTTGTTCATCAATTACTATTACAGGAATGGTAGTATTTCCGGCAATAATTTCGATGTAAAAAGAAATATCATCATTATTGTTGGCAGTAAATGCTCTTTTACTGGCTTCTGCCCAAATCTCTATTCGGTTTCTTTCTTCGTTTGATATTTTAGTAAAAAGTTCACTGGTATAGTTTACTAATTTGGCTTTGCTTTGAATGGCTTCTGCCCAAAGCTGAACTTTCTCCCTTTCTTCGTCGGCTATTTGTTTTACTAAAATATTGGTATACCAAAGAGAAGCCATCACAATAAGTATTGCTGCTCCGGCTAAAAGTAATTTCCAACGTTGTTTTTTAGAATAAATATTCACCCTGTCTCAAAATCTGTTTGTGGCTGTAAAGACGTGTGAAATTAGTGAATAGTTGTAAATTAATACTTAACTATTCTAAAAGTTTTTTGGAATTTTTGATTGTTAACCTTAACAAAATAAAGTCCGTTGGTGTATTCAGATAAATTTAAGTTGAAAGATTTTTGATTGAAAACACTTTCTTTTTTAACTGTTTTTCCAACTAAATCAAGTACTTCAACGGTTAATTTATTTTCGTTTTCAGTTGATACAAATTTGAAATAATCATTAGAATAAAAACCTTTCCAAAGGTTGTTGTCCGTTAAATCTTCAATTCCTGTCGGACCTTCGTAATACATTTTCATTACCACAGGTAAGTGGTCGGACATATAGTACAATGCATTCGCAATATTGGCTGGAACTGCTGTATTAGTAGGAGTTCCGTTAATCGCTTTATTGTAATGGTTTCCATCATTACCATAAGCTTTATAGGTTCCTGTAATATATTCTAAATGATTTGTGCCATTAATAATGTCTGTTCCGGTTAAAAGAAAATCAAAGCGGTCATCTAAACCTCCCGATGCTCCACCATCAGACTCAATAAAAGTTCTAGTACTTTGTGTGTGAACAAAACGATAATTAAAATCGTTGTGCCATTCTCCAGGAGTATTTATAGGGTCGTTTAAAGCTACGCTTCCGCCATTTAAAAGTGTATTATAAGCTGCTTCAGTACTGGTGTAAAGATTAAAGTCTCCACCCATAATTATGTTTTCAATAGGTTGAGCTTTATTGTCTAAATAATTTTTAAAAGAAGTGGCCTCTTGGTTTCGTTGAATGGAATCTGAAGGAGTATTACTAGCTTTTAAATGTGCCATGTAACAGTGAATAAAAGTAGTGTCTGTTCCTGGAGTTAAATTTCCATCATCATAATACAATACATATTCGCTAATGTTTCTTAAAACGGTTGGAATTTCATATTGAGATTTTAGTTTTAATTTATTACTATTGAAAAACAACATGTTGTCCGTGTCTGGACCATCCATATAATTAGCTTTTTGGTAATAAGTAATCCCATTTACGTTTAGAGCATCATTTAGAATAGTAGTTGCACCCGTTCCGCTGGTTAATTCGGTAATTAAAAAAATATCTGGTTTAATATCTAGAACAATTGGCTTTAATGTGTCAGCTTTTGTAGAATTAGACAAAGGGTAATTCAATATGTTATAAGCCATAACAGTAATAGTGTCTTGGGCTTTATAAACTAAAGGGAATAAAATAATGAATGTAAAAATGTAAAGTTTTTTCATGTTGTTGTGCGTAATAGTTAAAAAATGACCTTTAATGAAAAAAGGGGGTACAAAACTACTTTATTTTTTTATCTTTATATAAAATTCATTTTTTGATAATGAAGTCATATTTGTATATTCTGAGTTTTATGTTGTTGGTGATACCAATCAAAGCACAGGTAGTTTTTGATATTGTAAATAATGATGTTGACTCTACTTTTGTTGGGTATATGGATTTTGAATATGCCGGAAATTTAGATGGGGCTTCAACCGATTGGAATTGTCCTAATATGTATTTGCAAAACAATTCAGTTGAAGCTTGCTTGGTGTTGGTGAACGATAAAACAAATTACGGTGAAATAAACATATATGGAGACCCTAGTATTCATGATGCTTGTGATTCTTCTACATTCGAGCAGGATTTAACAGGTAAAATTGCTGTGATGTATAGAGGTATTTGCGAGTTTGGGCTTAAAGCCTATAATGTGCAAAAAAGGGGAGCGATTGCTGCAATAATAATTAACCATACTGGAGGCCCTATTACCATGCTTGGTGGAATATTTGGTACAGAAGTTAATATTCCATTGATTATGATTGGAGAAGAGGATGGCGCTGAGCTGGTAAATTATTTAGATACTGTTTGTACGGGTGTAATAGGGTATTTAGGTACTTCAGTAAATAGATATAATAACGATGTGGCATCTACAAAGGGAGATGCAATTTGGACTGAAAGTTATTCAATTCCTTCATATATGACATCGAGTATGTATGGTTCTCCTTATAATATTGATTTTGGATTAAGGCTCTATAATTATGGGGTTAATCCTCAAAACAATGTTACGGTTTCTGTTTTTTTAGAACGTAATTTAGATACACTTTATACAAATACTTCTACTAGTTTAAATTTTAATGCTCCTGATACCACTTTTGTAGATACTCAATATGTTGATTTAGGAACTTTTACGCAGTCATATTATAATACTGGTTTATATACTATAACATATGTAATAAATAATCTTAATGATGATGATATTGAAAATAATATTTTTTCTAGTCAATTTAAAATTACAAGTGGAGTGGTTACACCTGACCATCAATATACTTATTTTAAAGCATATTCAAAATCAAGAACTAATAGTTTAGGGGAGCCTATTAGTACAGACAAAAAATCATCTAAAGATTTTGGATATTTAGAGTGGGATGTTGATTTCTGGGAAGCTTGTGTGCACTATTATGCAGATGAGGATTTACCAAGTTATATGTGGGGTGTTATAGGTTTGAAATTTTCTTGTTATCCAGTAGGAAATAGCATGGCAAATGAAATAATAGAATTGAAAGCCTATAAATGGAATGATAATTTTGTTGATATTAATGATTCAATTATTCAAAATACGTGGAGTTTAACTGAATTGGCTTCCTCTTATTATTTTTATTATGATGATAGTAAAATAGGAGAAACTGTATTTGCCTCTTTTGATAATACAATAATGCCTATTCAAGGAAATAGATATTTATTTTGTCTTTATTCAGAAAGCGATTCTCTGGCTTTAAGCTATGATGATAATATTGATTACAAAGAAACTATAAATCATTATCGTCAACCAATTTCTACTTTAAGATATAATATTTATGAACCGTTTGATGTATTTCAAGTAGGTGGATTTGGTAGTAATTGGTCTCCTTCAATTTCTGTCGGTTTTGCTCAAGAATTTATTACTCCATCTGTTCAAGAAAATACTCAAGAGCCTGAAATAATTCCATACCCTAACCCAAGTTCAAATTGGCTAACCATCCCTTTAAAAAATAGGGTTAATGGAGCTGTTCAAATTAATGTGTTCGACATGCTGGGAAAACAGGTGCTTTCAGAAAATACTATCATCAGAAAAGAAGAGGCATTAAAAATAAATGTTGCATCCATTCCCAATGGAAATTATTTATTCCAATTAACCTTTAGTAATGGAGAGCAAGAAGTGCTAAAAATATCTGTAAACAGATAAATATTACTTCTCCTTAATCAAAAATACATACACAGGAAAGTGGTCGCTATACCCGGCAGTATAAGCTCCTCCGGCATAAGAACGAAGTGGGTATCCCGCATATCTGCCTGAACTTTGCTTCATGTAGCCTTTATTGTAAACTTTTGCCGAATGAAATTTAAAAGTAGAGTAATCATCATCAATCAATCCTGGAGATAAAATAATTTGGTCAAACAAATTCCACGTGTCTCTGTAAGCCAAAGTTCCTATCCCTTTTTTGTAAAAATTTTCCCAAGGATTATATAGTTGGTCTTTTTGGGTTTCTTCTTTTACAGCAGAAGTGTTTAAGTACTTTTTTACACTGGCATTAATGGGATCGTCGTTTAAATCGCCCATAAATAAAATTTTAGCGTCCGGTTCCACATTTTGAATAGAATCGATAATGGTACGAGCTAATTCTCCTGCAGCATTTCTTTTTGGGGCACTTCTTTTTTCACCACCACTTCTCGATGGCCAGTGAGCAACAATTACATGAATCATTTCTCCATTTAAATAGCCATTTACTACTAACTGGTCTCTCGTAAAAAAGTTAGAATCATTAGGCATTTTCAAAGCATAAGTTTGGCTCGATTCAACTTTAAAATAATTAGGGTTGTATAAAAAACCAACATCAATTCCACGTCTGTCCGGAGATTCATGATGCACAATTTGATAATTTCTTGATTTTATTTTTTCTTCTTTTACTAAATCTTCCAATACTTCTTTGTTTTCAACTTCTGAAACACCTAAAATAGCTACTCCATCAGGGCTAATTTCTGTTCCTAGTTCTGAAATTACTCGTGCTAAGTTGTTTAGTTTTTCATGGTATCTTTCTGATGTCCAGGCTTTAGGGCCTTCTGGAGTAAAATCGTCTTGTAAAATTTTGTTAGGATCAAGATCTAAAATGGTATCGAATAAGTTTTCTAAATTGTAAAAACCAATACCAGAAACATAATATTCTTTTTTCTCAGTTTCTTGAGCAACAACACTGATTGATGAATAAACAAAGGATGTTAATAGAATAAAAGGTAAAATAATTCTCTTCATAATTTAAAAAATTTTGACAAAGCTAACTATTTCTAACATACCAAATACTGTGCAACTTTCTTGTAAGGTAAATTGGACGTTAATAAATTATTAACAAAATCGTGATTGTGAAATATTTATAAAATATTACCCTTAATTTTACGGCTGAGAAAAAATAAAGTGAACATCCTATGAAGCGCCTCAATAAGACTTCAAACCGCTTTAGTTAAAACAATAATTTTTTTATACAGATTAGATGAAGGTTTTTAAGGTAGCTGCTTTTGCTTCAATTCTATTTAGTTTTAGTTTAAAAGCTCAAACAGATACAACTCAGTCGGGAGATGGTTTAGATACCAATTTTGTTCCTCAATTTAGTACATCAATCGATTTATTGGATGATGAAACCGATAATCAAGATGTTTCGGGATTATTGCAATCGTCAAGAGATGTTTTTACCAATATAGCAGGGTTTAATTTTAGTGCTGCTCGTTACAGAATTAGAGGCTACGATGCTGATAATTTTACAGCAATGATGAATGGGGTAACATTGAACAATCCTGAAACCGGAAGAGCAATTTATGCTTATTGGGGAGGGTTAAATGATATTACTCGTTATCAAGAAGTAAAAAACGGAATTGCATCATCACAATACTCATTTACAGGAATTGGAGGGTATTCAAATATTGCAGCAAGAGCTTCAGAACAAAGAAAAGGCTCAAGAATATCATATGCTTTTGCTAATCGTTCGTATGCTCATCGTTTAATGTTTACTTCATCAACAGGAATGATGAGTAATGGTTTAGCTGTTACTGTTTCGGGTTCTGTTAGATATTCAACTGAAGGTTATGTAGAAGGGACTTTTTACAGAGCAGGAAGTTATTTTTTATCAGTTGAGAAAAAATTTAATAACAAACATAGCTTAGGATTTGTTGGGTTGGGTGCTCCAACCATCTCGGGAGGACAAAGTATCTCCGTTCAAGAAACTTACGACTTAACAGGGAATAATAATTACAATTCTTACTGGGGTTATCAAAATGGGGAGAAAAGAAATAGTAGAGTTAGAAATACTCACTTACCTATGATGATGTTAAATCATTATTTCAATATCAACACTTCAACTAAATTAAACACTTCTCTTTTCTATACTTTTGGTAGAAACGGACAAACACGTTTAAATTGGTACAACGCTGCAGATCCTCGTCCTGATTATTATAAAAATTTACCAAGTTATTATAGTAATCCTGGAGATGAAGCGTTGTATGCTTTGTACACTGATTTATGGCAAAATGATGTTAATACACAGCAGTTGAATTTTGACCAAATGTATTTTGCAAACACCAAAAACCTTTATTCTGTTGAGGATGCGAACGGTGTTGCAGGGAATACAGTTACAGGAAACAGAGCTAAGTACATTATTGAAGACCAACGTTCAGATCAATTGAGATATGGATTTAATTCCGTTTTAACTCATCAGTACAACGAAAATATTTTACTTTCCGGAGGTTTATATGCTAGTATGTATAAGAGTAAAAACTTCAAAGTAATGGAAGATTTATTAGGAGCTGATTTTTGGGTAGATGTTGACCAGTTTGCAGAAAGGGATTTTGCTGATGAATCGGTTGCGCAAAGCAATACAGATGTTCCTAATCATGTCATTTATAAAGGTGATAAATTTGGTTATGATTACGATATCAACATTAATACTTATAATGTATTTGGACAAGCTGAAGGAACTTCAGCTAAAGTAGATTGGTTTGCTGCTTTAAACTTATCAAACACCAGTTTTTGGAGAACAGGTAATGTAAAAAATGGCTTGTTTCCTGATAACTCTTATGGTGATTCTAAAAAAGAAAGTTTCTTTAACTATGGTGTAAAAGGTGGTGCGATTTATAAAATTACCGGTCGTCATATGATTTCTGCAAATGGTGCAATGATGACAAGAGCACCACAAACAAGAAACGCTTTTGTGTCTCCAAGAACAAGAGACCAAATAGTTAACAACTTAAAATCTGAAACAGTAATGTCTGCTGACCTTAATTACTTAGTGAGATATCCAAATATTAAAGTGAGAGCAACAGGTTTTTACACTAAAATTAAAGACCGTACTTGGGCACGAAGCTTTTATCACGATGAGTTAAATACTTTTGTAAACTATATGATGACAGGAGTTGATAACGATTACATGGGAGTGGAATTAGGTGCGGAAGTAAAAGTTACTCAAACAATTGAAGCTACAGGAGCTTTTACAACAGGAAGCTATATTTATAGTTCACGTCCATCAGTAACAATATCACAAGATAATTCAACAAAATTATTAGCTGAAAACAAAATCGTTTACTTTGAGAATTACAAAGTTGGAGGAATGCCTCATACTGCTGCATCATTAGGGTTAAAGTACAGCTCGCCTAAGTTTTGGTTTGTTGGAGTTAACTATAACTATTTTGCAGATATTTATTTAGATGCCAATCCAGATAGAAGAACAGAAGAAAACTTAGCTGGTTTTGTAAGCTCTGACCCACAAGTTGAAGAAAACCTAAAACAAACTAAATTAGACAACGGATTTACCTTAAACTTATTTGCAGGTAAATCATGGAGAATTAAAGGGAAATACTATTTAAGATTAAACTTAAATGTAACCAACGTATTAGATGAACAAGATTTAGCAACCGGAGGATTTGAACAATTGCGTTACGATAAACAAGACATTGATAGATTTCCTCCAAGAATTGGTTACATGTATGGAAGAACCTATTTTGCTATGGTAAGTTTTACTTTTTAATTGATGAAAGAAATTTAAGATGATGAAGAAAACACAAAATATATTTTTATTGATTTTATTAGCTGTTGCTGTTACAGCTTGTAAAAAAGATTATGATTCTCCACCGGTAAAAGATTTGCCAACAGGAAACATTATTTCTATTGATTCATTAAGAAATATGTATGTTGGTATAGATTCAATAATTGATTTGGATTTATCAATTTATGGAATAGTGACTGCTGATGAACGGTCTGGAAATATATATAAAACATTGTTCATTCAGGATGAAACGAATGCAATAAAGCTTGAGTTAACTTCATCAAGCTCTAATACATTTTTTATTGGAGATAAGATCAGAGTATCCTTAAAAGGAGCAAAATTATATGCTTATAAAAATATGATAGCTGTAGCTGATATAGACCCGGAGAAGAATTTGATAAAGCAACTGGGTGGGCAAGCATTAACTCCTGAGGTAGTATCTATTGATAGTATTGATAATTTAAATGGAGTTTTTTCAAAATATCAGGCAAAATTGGTAAGAATAGATGATGTGGAATTTCAATGTTCAGATTTATATTCTTGTCCGGGAGTTCTTAACACTTGGGCCAATGCAATCGATCAGTCTGATGAAAGTAGATTAATAGAAGATACATTAGGAAATTCATTGATTGTTAGATCTAGTGGTTATGCAAGTTTTGTAAATCAATCATTGCCAATGGGAAAAGGTTCTATAATAGGTGTAGTATCTCAATATAATGGAGATATACAGCTTACAATAAGAGACCCTAAAGAAGGAACTATGAATGGCGCTAGATTTATCAATTGTGCTTACCTTCAAAAAGACTTTAACGATCAAGATTTATTATCTTGTGGATGGACTACCCATTCATTATCAGGAACAGTTAATACTGCTTGGGAAATTTATGCTGCTACTAATTCAGCAGCTTCAGTTTCAAATTATGATGGTAGTGCTGTTTTATGTGAGTCGTGGTTAATCTCACCATCAATTAATTTAGTGAATGCTGTTAATCCTGATTTAAACTTTAGAAATGTTGTAAGATATGATGTTTTACCACCATTAAACGTAATGATTTCAACAGATTATGATGGAGTGAGCAATCCTAATACGGCTACTTGGACAGATTTAACTTCTTTAGCCAATTGGGATTCAAATACTGGTACATGGTCGTCGTGGACAAGTTCTGGAAGTATTGATTTAAATGCTTTTAAACAAGCAAATGTGCATATAGCGTTTAGGTTGATTGGATCGACATCAAATTCTAGTACTTGGGAAATAGATGATGTAATAGTACAAGATAACTAGATTAGAAAAAAATAGAAATATGAAAAATTTAAAATATACATTAGGTTTGTTGATGGTAGTTGCCATTTTGTTGGTTTCTTGTAAAAAAGAGTACGATGCTCCACCGGTTAAAACTGTACCTACCGGTGATGTTAAAACTATTGCTGAAGTAAGAGCATTGTATGTTCCCGGTGAAAGTGTAAAAATTACTCAAGATATTTCTGTTTATGGAGTAGTGACTGCTGATGAAACCACTGGTAACTTATACAAAGAAGCATACATGGAAGATGCAACAGGAGGTTTATACATGCGTTTTCAATCGAACAGCGGATTGTATATAGGAGACTCTATCCAAGTAAACATAAATGGAGCGATTATTTTAAAGTACAATCAAATGTTGCAAGTAGATTCTTTACATGCCGATAACAGCATTAAAAAGATAAGTACTCAAAATTATAAAACTCCTAAGTTGGTAACTATTTCAGATTTACTTAATGATAAGGAAGGGTATCAAGCAAAGTTAATCCGTTTGGATAGTGTTTTTTTCGAAGAAGGTGGGGTTGCTACATTTGCTGATGGAGATAATCAAGTAAGTGTTACTCGAGTTTTATCAGATTATATTTCTGATACTACTCAAATTGATGTTAGAACAAGTGGTTATGCCAATTTTGCAAATGATATTTTACCTGGAAGTGGAACTTTTATAGGCGTGGTAGCTCAATATAATGATGGATTACAATTAATTGTTCGTGATCCTGACGAATTAAATATGCCTAATCCATCACCATTTGTAAAAAATTTTAATGATGAAAGCATTACTTCTGGTGGGTGGGTTCAGCAAAATGTAATTGGAAATGTTGACTGGTCTACGTCTTCTGCTGGAGGAGCTACTTCGCCTTATGCTGTAATTAAAAATTATATTGGTGGTTCAAATATTCCATGTGAAACATGGTTAGTTTCACCAACCATAGATTTAACTTCATCTTCAAATCCGGTAATGTCAATGAGAAGTGATTATAATTATACCGGAGATCCACTAATAGCATATATTACTACTAATTATACCGGAGATGTTACAACAACAAGTTGGACAGTATTGCCAATTAGTTTAGATGTTACTTCTGGTTGGGGTTTTGTTTCCTCAGGAGATTTTAGTTTATCTTCCTATATTGGTTCAAATGTTACCATTGCATTTAAATATACTGGAAGTAACTCAAATGGTAGTACATGGGAAATTGATGATATTAGAATAATTAAATAAAAATTTTTAAATTTATAACTCACACAAAAACAACTCACTATGAAAAAACTTTACAAATTATTTTTAGGTTTAATGGTTGTAGGAACAGCTGCCAATGCACAGGTGGTTTTCCAAAGCAACCTAAGTTCTTGGAATGCAGGGCTTCCAACAGATATGGTTGGACCGGCAACAAGTCTTGCTTTAGGTAATATTACCGAAGTATCAGCTGATACATATGGTACTAGTGCTGCACAATTAAAAAATACTTCTACTTCTCATAAAAGGGTAACTACTTTTGTTTATGATGTTACTCCTAATGAAACTTACGAAATTAAAATCTGGGTGAAAGGTTTATCTGGTGAAATTAGAACGGGTTATAAGAATGTTACTACTACTACCTATACTTATAACTCTTATTTTGATATGGCTGTTGAATCTAATGGTTCTTTAGTAGAATTAATGCAAACAGTTACTGTTGCTGCTACATGTGATTCAGCTGAATTTATTCTTTCATTGAGAAGTACAGATGATGTTAATGATATTATTTTAGATTCTATTTATATTGGATCGACAGCACCTCCTGTTGCTACTCCTTACACTATTAATCAAATTCAATTTACAACTACACCTCCTTACGATTCACCTCACAATGGAGAATTTGTAGAAACTACAGGTATTGTTACTGCTGTACAATACAATGGTTATTATTTACAAGATGGGAATGGTCCTTGGAATGGTATTTTTGTTTTGGATTTTGTTAATATTCCAAATATAGGGGATGAAGTAACGATTTCAGGAAACGTAGAAGAGTATTTTAATTTAACAGAGATAAAAAATCCAACAGCTTATGCTGTAAATAGTACAGGTAATACATTACCAACTCCAACTGTTTTAACAACTTTAGGTGCTAATGATGAGCAATACGAAGGTGTTTTAGTAAAAGTTAATGGTGCTACTTGTACTGCTGATACTACTGTAAATGGTTTCGGAGAATGGACAATTAATGATGGTTCTGGGGCATTGGTAGTAGATGATAAAATGTATGTTTTTGCTCCAACTCAATCTGTAGATTATAATGTTACGGGAGTTATGGATTACTCATTTAGTGTATTTAAATTATTACCAAGAGATATGAACGATGTGGTTATTTCTACTTCAATTGAAGAAATTAAAAACATTAAAGTATCAGTTTATCCAAATCCGGTAAAAGATAATATCTCTTTTGAATTAAGCACTAATAATTACCAAGTTCAAATTTTTGATATTACCGGAAAAACAATTAAACAAGCTTCTTCTTTAAGAAATAAATTAACATTATCTACTACTGAGTTAAATAATGGAATTTACTTCTATTCAATTTTTACTAAAGATGGAAGTTTAATTACAACTAATAAATTTATTGTAGCTCAATAATAGTTTAGCATATTAAATAGTTAAAAGTCCTGATAGCAATATCAGGACTTTTTTATTTATAAAATGAGTACTTTTAGATAGTGGAATCAATAAAATCAATATGAGTTTAAAAATAAATTCTTTCGAAGAATATCAGGCAGAATACAATAAGAGTATAAATCAACCTAAAGAATTTTGGGAAGAAAAAGCAAAACATTTTTATTGGAGAGAAAAATGGGATAATGTTTTAGAATGGAATTTTGAAGAACCTAATGTAAAATGGTTTGTAAATGGAAAATTAAACATAACCGAAAATTGTTTAGATAGACATTTAGAAAGCCTTGGTAACAAAGTCGCCATTATTTGGGAGCCCAATAATCCGAATGAAGAAGTTGTTAATTTAACTTATAGCGAATTACACCAAAAAGTATGTGAATTTTCTAATGTGCTGTTGAAAAATGGGGCTAAAAAAGGGGATAGAATTTGTTTGTATATGCCTATGGTGCCCGAATTAGCAATTGCTACTTTGGCTTGTGCAAGAATAGGAGCCATTCATTCGGTAGTGTTTGCAGGCTTTTCAGCAAAGGCATTAGCTGACAGAATTAATGATGCAGAATGTAATATTGTTTTAACTTCAGACGAAGCTTATAGAGGTAATAAAACCATTGCCATAAAAAGTATAGTAGATGAGGCATTGGAGACCTGCCCTTCTATAAAAAAATCCATTATTTTAAAAAGAACTGGAGCCGAAGTTACAATGAAACCAGAACGAGATTTATGGTGGCATGAGGAAGTAAGTAAGGTCAATTCTGTAAACGAAGCAGCAGAAATGGATGCTGAGGATATGTTGTTTATATTATATACTTCTGGTTCTACAGGTAAACCAAAAGGGGTGGTTCATACTACCGGCGGTTATATGGTTTACACGGCGTACAGTTTTCAAAATGTATTTCAATACAACGAAGGAGATGTTTATTGGTGTACTGCAGATATAGGTTGGATTACTGGTCATTCTTACATTGTTTACGGACCTTTGTTATCGGGTGCAACTACATTAATGTTTGAAGGTGTTCCTACTTGGCCTGATGCCGGAAGATTTTGGGAAGTAGTAGAAAAACATAAAGTCAATATATTTTATACTGCACCAACTGCCATAAGAGCATTAGAAGCATGTAGTTTGGATTTTGTCAACAAGCATGATTTAAGTTCTTTAAAAGTGCTTGGAAGTGTTGGAGAACCAATCAATGAAGAGGCTTGGGAATGGTATCATAAAAATATAGGAAAAGAAAAGTGTCCGATTGTAGATACTTGGTGGCAAACCGAAACAGGTGGAATTATGATTTCTCCATTAGCAGGATTAACTCCCATAAAACCCAGCTATGCTACTCTGCCTTTACCAGGCATTCAACCTTGTTTGGTAGATGGAGAAGGAAATGAAATAGAAGGAAATGGAGTAGAGGGGAATTTATGTATTAAATACCCATGGCCATCTATGTTAAGAACAACTTATGGTGATCATGAGAGATGTCGTCAAACTTATTTTTCTACTTATAAAGGAAAATATTTTACGGGTGATGGTTGTAAAAGAGATGAAAATGGATTGTATAGAATTACAGGTAGGGTAGATGATGTAATTAATGTTTCCGGACACCGAATGGGAACAGCCGAAGTAGAAGATGCACTTGATCAGCATCCTTTAGTAATTGAATCGGCGGTGGTTGGTTTTCCTCATGATATAAAAGGACAAGGAATATATGCTTATGTAATTTGTGCTAAAGAAGTAAATGAAGACGAATTAAGAACAGAATTGTTAGCTACCATAACAAAAGAGATTGGTCCAATTGCCAAACCCGATAAAATTCAAGTTGTTTCAGGATTGCCTAAAACACGTTCAGGTAAAATTATGAGACGTATTTTAAGAAAAATTGCTGAAGGTGATACTTCAAATTTAGGAGATACCAGTACATTGTTAGACCCATCAATTGTAGATGAGATAAAAAATGGAGCGATAAAATAATCATAGTGAAAAAGTATTTTGTACATCAAATATTTTTTCTTTTAACCTTAACATCTTTTTTATTTTCTTGTAAACAAATACAATTAAGAAAGTTTAAAAAGCTAGTTTACGATGAATCGGTGGACATTTCATCTATCAAGAATGGATTAAATAAAGAGATATATTTTATAGGAACTCATCATATTGGAACAGAAAACTACTACAATAACATAAAATTGGCATTAGATTCTTTACGTGATCAAGGTTTTGTTCTTTATTATGAAGGAATTAAAGATGATACTAAAAATTTAGGAGTTCTAAAACAAAGGCTTATTTTAAAAAAGTATTTTAAAATAACTGGAGATAGGAAATATGATTTTGATAAAGTATCTAAAAACTTCAAAGGGTTAATGAAACAACCTAATGGAGAATTGATGGGTAAAGATTCTCTAGATATTAATGCTGATGTTTCAATAACAGACATTGTAGAATATTATGAATCTAAATTTGGAGTTATCAAAGTAAATTCAAATGAAGAAATAGATATTTATAAAACTAAAAATAATGTAGTTAGTAATTTTAGAAATCAAAATTTATTCAATCATTTGGTAGATTCAAATTATGAGAAAATTATGATATTATATGGTGAAAATCATAAACCCTATTTAGTCAAAAGACTCAAAAAAACATGTAAATAGACTTAATAAATTTTCATTAATACAATAAAGTTAAAATAGTTAAAAAACTATAAAAAATGAGCGAATATTTAATCGCTCATTTTTTTTGAAACGGTTTTTTATATCTTTACAATCGAATTAAAAATGAATAAATGTCTGATTCTGTTGTAATAATACCTACTTACAATGAAAAAGAAAACGTGGAAGCGATGATTCGCAAAGTGTTTTCTTTAGAGAAAGACTTTCATGTTTTAATTATTGATGATGGTTCACCTGATGGTACTGCAAACATTGTCAAGCAACTTCAAAACGAGTTTCCTAATAAATTACACATAGAGGAAAGAAAAGGGAAACTAGGATTAGGTACTGCCTATATTCATGGGTTTAAATGGTCTCTAAAAAAGCAATATCAGTATGTTTTTGAAATGGATTGCGATTTTTCACATAATCCTGAAGATTTATTAAAACTTTACAATGCTTGTGCTGTTGAAGGTGCTGATATGTCTATTGGTTCTCGATATATCAAAGGTGTAAATGTGGTGAATTGGCCTATGGGACGAGTTTTAATGTCTTACTATGCTTCGGCTTATGTCCGTTTTATTACCGGAATGCCGGTAAGAGATACTACTTCAGGTTTTAAATGTTATACCAGAAAAGTGTTGGAAACCATCGATTTGGATGCCATTAAATTTAAAGGTTATGCCTTTCAAATTGAGATGAAATTTACCGCTTGGAAATTTGGTTTCATCATTAAAGAAGTTCCCATCATTTTTACCGACCGACAAGAAGGGGTATCAAAAATGAGTGGAGGTATTTTTAAGGAAGCTGTTTTTGGTGTAATTCAAATGAAAATAAAAAGTTGGTTCCGCAACTATAAAAAATCAGCTTAAAGCGTTTTGAATTTTTGCATAATTCGGGAAGCGTAAACAAAGTCACACAATTCTTTATTGTCTGTTTTTAAGATGCTTTCTTTATCTCCTTCCCACCATTTTTGACCTTGATGTAAGAAAACAATATTTTCTCCTGTTTCCATTACCGAATTCATATCGTGTGTAACACAAATAGTGGTAATGTCAAACTCTTTAGTCAAATCATAGATAAGGTTATCAATAACAATTCCTGTTTTAGGATCTAATCCTGAGTTTGGTTCATCACAAAACAAGTATTTTGGACTAACCGCTATGGCTCTGGCTATACCAACACGTTTTTGCATTCCGCCACTCAACTCCGCAGGATATAAATGATTTACATTCTCTAGCTCAACTCTCTTTAAACAAGTATTCACTCTATCCAACATTTCTTCACGAGACTGTTTAGTGTACATTTCTAAAGGAAACTTAATGTTTTCTTCTACCGTTAAGGAATCGAAAAGCGCAGAACCTTGAAACAACATTCCTATTTCAGATCGTATTTCTTTTTTTTGTTTAAAATTCATTTTGGTAAAATCCCTTCCATCGTATTCAATATTTCCACTATCAACTTCATGTAATCCAACGATACATTTAGTTAAGACAGATTTTCCTGAGCCACTGGCTCCAATCACAAGGTTAATCTCCCCACGCTTAAAAATTACTGAAACATCATTTAAAACATGATGCTCATTAAAGCTCTTATGTATGTTTTTTACCTCAATCATTTATATTAATAGTAATTGAGTTAGAATATAGTTGATAATTAGAATACAAATACTACTATAAACAACAGACTTTGTACTTGAACGACCAATTTCTAGCGCTCCGCCTCGAGTATAATAACCATAAAACGCAGGTACACTTGTAATAATAAATGCAAAAAATAAAGTTTTAATAAGAGCATATATAACCCCAAATGCATCAAAAGACCATCTGATTCCTAAAATGTAATTATTAACTGTAGTAAAGTTTGAGTAAGCAGCTACTATATATCCACCTAACATCCCTAAAAACATACTGTAAATAATAATTACAGGAACAATTAATAACGCAGCAATAATTTTTGGAAAAATCAAATAAGATGCTGAATTAACACCCATAATTTCAAGCGCGTCAATTTGTTCAGAAATTCTCATTGTGCCTATTTCAGAAGCTATGTTAGAGCCAATTTTACCTGCAAGAATTAAACACATTACAGTAGGTGCTAATTCTAAAATAAAAGATTGTCTTGTTGCGTAACCAATTGCGTATGCTGGTATTAATGGGCTATCAATGTTTGATGCAGTTTGGATGGTAACAACAGCACCCATAAAAATTGAAATAATGGAAATAAGTCCCAAAGAGCCTATCCCTAAACTCATCATTTCATGAGCAATCTGCCTTCTATATAATTTGTAATTATCAGGTCTTTTAAATACTCTGTTTAAGAGCATAAAATACTTTCCTATGTTGTGAAATGCTTTTAACATAATCTTTTCAAGCTATAAAAGTAAATAATTCTTGTTGAAATATTAAAGCACGTCTTTGATATATATTTTTTACCTTTGGAGTATGATGAACAAACGATTGTATCTTATAACTTTATTTATTTTAATGCTAGTTTTATCGTCCTGTTTTTTAAGAAAGAAAAACAGGTGTAACACATGTCCTAAGTGGAGTCATCATAATCAAACTGAATCAAAAAGAGTTTAATAGCACCTTTCTGATATTTATCATTGAATTAATAGAAAAAATCACCTACTTTTGAAGCTTATTTAGATTAATTCTAAATAGCTTTATGGAAGTAACATTAGATAATTTAAAGGAGAAAGAAAAAGGAATCATTAGGCAAATCAAAGATGAAAATTTGGCTTTGCAGATGTTGACCATGGGTTTTATTTTGGGTGAGGAAATTTCAGTAGAAAGAATTGCTCCTTTAAAAGATCCGATATTAATTACTTCCGGAACCAATTACATTAGTATCCGTAAGTCCGATGCTCAAAAAATTGAAATATCTAAAATAAATTAAACTGAGCAAAGAAGAGGTACATAAAGAAACTAAAGTGTTATTGGTAGGGAATCCCAATACAGGAAAAAGTTCATTATTTAATGCTTTAACCGGTTTAAATCAAAAAGTGGGCAATTTCCCGGGTGTAACTGTCGATAAAAAATCAGGGTCTTTTTCTATTAAAAATAATAAGGTTAAAATAATTGACTTACCAGGAACTTATAGTTTGTCAGCAAACTCAGAAGATGAAAAGGTAACTCAAGAATATGTTGAAAAAGCTACTGGTGATGAAATAATAGTGGTTGTTGCTGATGCAACTAATTTGAAAAGAAATTTATTATTGCTTACTCAAATTATTGATTTAGGTAAAAAAGTGGTGTTGGTGTTAAATATGATGGATTTGCTCCAACGCAACAATCATGAAATTAAAGTCCAAAAACTTTCTATGCTGTTGGGAATTCCTGTAATTCCTCTCAATTCTAGAATCGGTAAAGGAATTGAGGAATTGAAATATGCGATTGCAAATTATCAATCCAAATCAACAAAATTTATTGAGCAAAAGACATCATCAAATGTGATTGATGAAACAATGCTTCGTTACAATAAAATTAATCAAATAGTAAATGAATGTTTGATTGTAAATGGAGAAGATAAATTGGCAATATTAACTCGAAAAATTGATAATATTTTAACCCATAAAGTGTACGGATATCTTATATTTTTGACGCTTTTGTTTTTAATTTTTCAAGCTATTTTTTCATGGGCAAGTTACCCGATGGAATTAATAGAAAATGGGTTTTTATTTCTTGGTGAAAAATTAGGTAATGCGTTACCCGATGGGATGTTGAATGATTTAATCGTAAATGGTATCATAGCCGGATTGGGAGGAATTGTAGTGTTTGTTCCTCAAATTACCATGTTGTTTGCCTTTATTATTATTTTGGAAGATACAGGCTACATGGCACGAGTAAGTTTTTTAATGGACAGGATTTTAAGAAGTTTTGGGTTAAATGGTAAATCCATTATTCCTTTATTAAGCAGTACTGCTTGTGCTGTTCCTGCAATAATGGGTGCTCGCACCATAAGCAATGTGAAAGAAAGGCTGATTACTATTATGGTTGCTCCGCTGATAAGTTGTTCTGCTAGAATTCCTGTATATACTTTATTGATAGCATTGGTTATCCCTAAGGAAAGTTCATGGGGTATTTTTAATGTACAAGGTGTTTTAATGATGGGGCTTTATTTAATTGGGTTTGTTGCAGCTTTGTTATCTGCATGGGTGATGAAAATGTTGATTAAATCGAAAGAGAAAAGCTCATTTATGTTAGAAATGCCAATTTATAGAATGCCTAGATGGAAAAGTGTAGGAATTGAAATTATTGGAAAAGTAAAAGTGTTTTTGTTTGATGCCGGTAAAATAATTATCGCTATTTCTATTATTCTGTGGGGACTTTCTTCTTATGGACCTTCAGATGAATTTGAAAAAATTGAAGTTAAATATGCTAACATTGAACAATCAGATAATTCTGAAGAACTACAAAGTCAAGAAGCATCAGAGAAACTGGAAGCATCTTATGCAGGAATAATTGGTAAAACAATAGAACCAGTTATAAAACCATTAGGATTTGATTGGAAAATAGGAATTTCTTTGGTTACTTCATTTGCTGCTCGTGAAGTTTTTGTTGGAACTATGGCAACTTTGTATAGTGTTGGAGATGAAGATAATACTACTACTATTCGACAAAAAATGATGCAAGCCAAAAACCCAAACACAGGTGGAAAATTGTATACAAAAGCAACTACTTATTCGCTATTAATTTTTTACGCTTTTGCCATGCAATGTATGGCAACTTTAGCCGTAGTTTACCGAGAAACAAACTCTATTAAATGGCCGATTATCCAAGTAGTTTATATGGGATTGTTAGCCTATTTTTCTAGTTTAATTGTTTACACTATTTTCTCCTAATGAAAGTATTCGATTATATCCCTGAGCAAGCCATTCCTATCCTTCAAAATTGGTTTCAACCCTATTCATTTACCATAAAAATTACTAAAAAACGCAGTTCTAAATTAGGCGATTTTCGAGCTGGAAATTTATTTGAGCGACCTCAAATTTCTGTGAATGGAAATTTAAATCCCTATTCGTTTTTAATTACGTTGACACACGAATTTGCTCATTTATTGATTCATAAAAAACATAAAAGAAGAGTAAAACCCCATGGAAAAGAATGGAAAAACCAATTTTCTGAATTATTAAATGAATTATTGCAAAAAAATATTTTTCCAAAAGATATTTATGAAGTGTTAGAAAATCATGCAAAAAATCCAGCAGCTTCATCAGTGAGAGATGTTGAGTTGATGAAAGTTCTCAATCAATATAGTCCTCCTTCCAATACTATTTATTTAAACGAATTACCACAAGGGGCTATTTTTTCCATCAATCAAAATAGAAAGTTTGTAAAAGGAGAGAAAAGGAGAACACGTTTTTTGTGTACAGATGTTCATTCAAAAAAACAATATTTAGTACATGGAATCGCTGAGGTTCATCAACATGATTGTTAATAACTAACACACTTAAAAACAAGATTTGACTAAAGTGTTTTTATTAATTTCGCCTTACACGAAAAAACAAAAATTATGGATACGTCGTTACATGCCCCAATTGTAAATCAGAAAGTGTCAGAAATGGCTGAAAACCTAATTGGTTCAGAGATTATTAAGTTAGCCGGAGAAGTAAAAGCCAAGATGGCTCAAGGCGAAAAAATTTACAACTTAACAATTGGTGATTTTAACTCAAAGATATTTCCAATTCCTTCAGAATTAAAGGATGAAATTATTAAAGCTTATCAAAACGATGAAACCAATTATCCACCAGCAAATGGTATCCAAGAATTAAGAGAGGCAGTATCTCGTTTTCTTCATACAAGAGAAGGATTAGAATACAATGCTAATCAAATATTGATTTCTGGTGGAGCTAGACCTTTAATTTATGCTGTTTATCAAACGTTAATAGATCCTCAAGATAAAGTGTTGTTCCCGGTTCCATCATGGAATAATAACCATTATACGCACTTGTCAAGAGGTCAACAAATATTAGTGCAAACAACCCCTGAGAATAAATTTATGCCAACTGCTGAAGAGTTAAAACCCTACATCAGCGAAGCAACTATGGTGGCTGTTTGTTCTCCTTTAAACCCTACGGGAACTACATTTACAGAAAAAGGGTTAAAAGATATTTGTGATTTAATCATTGAAGAAAACAAAAAACGTGGTGACTCAAGAAAGCCGGTTTATTTATTATATGATCAAATTTATTGGGTGCTCACTCATGGAGAAACAAGACATGTTGATCCAGTTACTTTGTGCCCTGATATGAAAAATTACACTATCTATATTGATGGTATTTCAAAAGCATTTGCTGCAACTGGAGTTAGAGTTGGTTGGGCATTCGGTCCCCAAAAAATCATCGATAAAATGAAATCGATTTTGAGTCATGTTGGTGCTTGGTCGCCAAAAGCCGAGCAAGTAGCCTCTGCCAACTATTTAATGAACGATAAAGCAATTGATACTTATCTTGCTTCTTTTAAAAGTGATATTAACCAAAGGTTACAAGCATTTTACAAAGGAATGAAAGATTTAAAAGATGAAGGATTTGATGTAGATGTAATTATTCCTGAGGCAGCTATTTATCTAACCGTTAATTTTAATTTGGTTGGTAAAAGAACAGAAAACGGTACTTTATTAGAAAATACTGCTGATGTAACTCAGTACCTTTTAGATGAGGCAAAATTAGCCATCGTTCCTTTTAATGCTTTTGGTGCAGATAAAGATTCAACTTGGTATCGTTTATCGGTAGGAACTTCTGTTGCTGAAGAAATAGATACCTTATTTGGGCAATTAAAAGCTGCCTTGAGTAAATTAAATTAAAAAGAAACGGTTTGAATAAAAATAATTATTGTGTGATAATGGCCGGTGGAATTGGTAGTAGATTCTGGCCAATGAGTAGAACCCAGCACCCCAAACAATTCCTTGACATACTTGGTACAGGACAAACATTGATTCAGCAAACATACAGCAGATTAAAAAGAATTTGTCCTGAGGAAAATATTTACATTGTTACCAATGAAATCTATGAAGATTTAATATTGGAACAATTACCAGGAATTACTAAAGAACAGGTAATTTGCGAACCAAGTAGAAGAAATACAGCTCCATGTATTGCTTATGCTAATTACAAAATAGCTGAAAAAAACCCAGAAGCAAATATTGTGGTAGCTCCTGCAGATCATCTTATTTTAAAGGAAGAAGAGTTTGTTAGAGTGATTAATATGGCTCTTGACTTTACAGCAAAAAATGATTGTTTGGTTACTTTGGGGATAACTCCTAGCCGACCTGATACCGGTTATGGTTATATTCAGTTTGATAGTAATCATGCTTCTCATAATGATGACATTAAAAAGGTTAAAACTTTTACTGAGAAACCTAACTTAGAATTGGCACAACAGTTTGTTGCAAGCGGAGAATTTAGTTGGAATTCTGGAATGTTTATATGGAGTTTGAAGAGCATAAATAAAGCATTTGAAAATTTATTACCCAATATGAATTCTATTTTTAAAGAAGGTGTAGGGAAATACAATACTGATGCTGAAGGCGACTTTATTAAAAATGCTTATTCTACTTGTAAAAATATTTCCATTGATTACGGAATTATGGAGAAATCAACCAATGTTTTTGTAATTAGTGCAGATATTGGTTGGTCAGATTTAGGAACATGGGGTTCTATTTATACACACTTAGAACATGACAATCACAATAACGCCATTGTTGGAAAAGAAGTAATGATGTACGACTCTGCAAATAATATTGTGAATGTCCCTAAAGATAAATTAGTAGTGTTACAAGGGCTTGATGATTACATTGTAGTTGATACAAATGATGTTTTGTTGGTTTGTAAAAAACAAGATGAGCAAAAAATCAAGCAATTTGTTAACGATATCAAAATAAGTAAGGACGAAAAGTACTATTAGTCAAATAGTCTTCCTTACTTGAACTTTATTACATTTGTACCCCAATGAGTTCAGAAGAAAAAAATAGAGGGGATATGTCATTTTTAGAACACCTAGAGGTGTTGAGGTGGCATTTGGTTCGTGCTAGTATTGCAATTGGGGTTTTTACCATTCTCATTTTTGCGTTTAAATCTTTTGTATTTGATAAGATTATTTTAGCACAGAAAAATGCTGATTTCTGGACTTATCAACTGTTTTGTAAAATTTCACATTGGCTAGGAAGAGGAGATGCTTTATGTATGGAAGATATTGATTTTAACTTAATCAATATTACCATGAGTGGTCAGTTTACGATGCATATTATTGTTTCCATTATAGGTGGAATCATCATTGCTTTTCCTTACATCCTTTTTGAAATTTGGAGATTTATTAGTCCGGCACTTGCCGAAAAAGAACGTAAATATGCAAGAGGATTAATCTTCTCTGGTTCGGTTTTATTTGCGGTTGGAATTTTATTTGGTTATTACTTTATTTCCCCTTTATCGGTTCAATTTTTAGGGAATTATAAGGTGAGTGAACTGGTTTATAACCAAATTAGTTTGAGTTCATTTATATCTACGGTAACCACAATTACATTGGCTTGTGGATTGGTTTTTCAATTACCACTCATCATTTATTTTTTATCCAAAGTAGGTTTGATAACGCCAGAGTTTATGAGAAAATATCGTAAGCATGCTATTGTTATCGTGTTGATATTGTCTGCCATTATTACCCCTCCCGATGTATCTAGTCAGGTGTTAATGGCCATACCTCTTTTGTTGTTATATGAATTCAGCATTTTTGTTTCCAAAAGAGTAATTAAAAACCAATAACCACGTTATTTTAGCAATTATCTTTATTTTTAACTAATGATACTTAGAGCCGAGGACATAAAAAAACGTTACGGAAAAAGAGAGGTTGTAAAAGGTGTTTCTATTGATGTAAAACAAGGAGAGATTGTTGGTTTACTTGGTCCTAATGGAGCAGGAAAAACGACTTCTTTTTACATGATTGTGGGCTTGATAAAACCTAACGAAGGAAAAGTTTTTTTAGACGATAAAGAAATTACCAATGCTCCAATGTACAAGCGTGCTAAAATGGGAATTGGCTATTTACCACAAGAGGTATCTGTTTTTAGAAAGTTGAGTGTAGAAGATAACATTGCTGCTATTTTGGAAATGATGCCCTTGACCAAACAAGAGCAAAAAGAACGATTAGAAGAACTGTTGGATGAATTTAGTTTGAATCATGTGCGTAAAAATTTAGGACATAATTTGAGTGGTGGAGAGAAACGAAGAACTGAAATAGCACGTGCTTTAGCCTCTAATCCAAGTTTTATTTTGTTGGATGAACCATTTGCTGGAGTTGACCCTATTGCGGTGGAAGATATACAAAGCATAGTAGCCAAATTAAAACACAAAAACATTGGTATTTTAATTACCGACCACAATGTACAAGAAACCTTAAGTATTACTGATAGAGCTTATTTATTGTTTGAGGGAAGCATACTTAAAGCGGGTACCGCCGAAGATTTAGCTAATGACGAGCAAGTACGTAGAGTGTATCTAGGAAAACACTTTGAGTTGAAAAGGAAAATCTAAATTTTGAATCTACTTAATAAAATAGTTTTTAGTATTGTTTTTATAATTAATCTATTGTTTTTCTATTGGGGATTAGATGATTTTTTAATTATCTATTTGTTTTCACTATGGATATGGTTTACTTTTTTGAATAAGAAATGTATTCTAAATGAAAGGGGTGATAAAAAGACAATTATTAGATTGAATTATTTAATTCCACTTATACTATTAATAATAGACGGTGCAGTAATGTTTTTATCAATATCGTTTGGTGCTCGACTTTTTTTTGCAATATTTCATATTTATGAAATAGTAATGTATTTAAATCTCATTATTTTCCCTATTTCTATATGTCTTAATTTTTATTTGATATACAAATTGTTTCTTAAAAAAAGTGAAAAGATGGAGTGGCTACTAATAATAAAACTTTTAATCTATCCTTTTGGAATTTGGTCTTTGCCTGAACCCTCAAATCCTTTAGATTCAACTGAATCGTGGTGATTCCATTCCAAGTGTTTTCTCCAGTAAGAATTTTGTCATGCTGAGTTTATCGAAGCATAAGACAAAATTAACTACTTTTATTTTCATTGTTTATTGTTCGATAAACTCACTATGACAATGAAAATAATTAGATATGAAAACCTATTACGTTTATATTCTTCAATGTTCGGATAATTCTTATTATACTGGAGTAACCAATGATATCGAACGAAGAGTAATTGAACATAATCTAGGAGAAGATAAACAAGCATATACTTATCGAAAACGACCGGTAAAATTAGTGTGGTTTGAATATTATAATGACATTAACCAAGCTATTGAAAAAGAAAAACAAATTAAAGGTTGGAGTAGGAAAAAGAAGAAAGCACTAATCAATAATGATTTTGATTTACTTTTAGAATTGTCGAATTTGAAAAATAATTCTAAGTGATATTTTATTCTTTTGTTACTCTGAGTTTATCGAAGAGTAAGGCAAAAGAATAAGTTCTAAAATTTATCTATGCTTTGATTATTCTTCGATAAACTCAGGATGACAAAACATAACAAATTCTTCTAAACTCTCAAATCCTTAATATTCAACTGAATGTTAGTAATTCCATTCCAGGTATTTTCTTCAATGTTGTACACCATACTAAAAGGAACACCTTCGGCTAACTCATCTAGTTTGTCCCCAAAATTAAAGCCAATGCACGAAAATTTAAGGTCAGGGTTTTCTTCTTGAAAAACTTCTATTTTTAAATGGTTTTCACCTACAATTCGGCTGTTGGCTGTACAAAAAACATTCTCACTCATAAACACCGGTCGCATATTTCCGGGTCCGGTAGGAGCAAATTGTTTCAGTATTTTATAAAAGCTGTCGTTTATTTGGTCAAGTTTTAATTCAGCATCAATGTTTATCTGAGGAGTAAGCATATGGTCTTCAATTTGCTCAGTTACTACCTCTTCAAATTTTTCAATAAAAGCATCTAAATTTTCCAGTTTCAATGTCAATCCTGCAGCATATTTATGTCCGCCAAATTGTTCCAATAAATCGCTACAAGCATCAATGGCATTGTACACATCAAAACCACTTACCGAACGTGCCGAGCCAGTTGCTTTTCCATTCGATTCAGTTAAAATAATGGTTGGGCGGTAGTGTGTTTCTATCAATCGGGAAGCAACAATTCCAATCACTCCTTTGTGCCAGTTTTCTTGAAAAAGTACCGTTGTTTTTTTGTTTTGCAAAGCTGTATTTTCTGCTATCATTCGCAAAGCTTCAGCCGTAATTTCTCGGTCTAAATCTTTACGGTCAGTGTTCATTTCGTTAATGTTGCCACCAAATGCTTTCGATTTTTCGTTGTTTTCTTCCACCAACATTTCCACTGCTTTTCTACCACTTTCAATTCGTCCGGCAGCATTTATTCTCGGAGCAATGGTAAAAACCACATCCATTACCGTTAGTTCTTTTTTTAGTCCTGCTAGCTCAATCATCGTTTTAATTCCCAGTCGTGGATTTTCATTAATTTGTTTTAATCCATAATAAACAAAAACCCTGTTTTCACCGGTAATGGGGACAATATCCGCACAAGTGCTTACAGCTAATAAATCTAAATATTGAAATAAAAATTGCTCGTCTTTTTCATTGTTTTTCGTCCATGCTTGCATCAATTTAAAACCTACTCCACAACCTGAAAGTTCTTTGTAAGGATATTCACAATCTTCTCTTTTAGGATCAAGTACAGCAATAGCTTTTGGGATTTCATTTCCCGGTCGGTGATGGTCGCAAATGATAAAATCGATGCCTTTTTCTGAAGCATAGGCCACTTTTTCAATGGCTTTAATTCCACAATCTAAACTAATAATGAGTTTGAAATCATTTTCTGATGCGTAGTCAATTCCTTGAAAAGAAACTCCATAACCTTCTGTGTATCTGTCTGGAATGTAATATTCTAAATGGGGATAGAAATTTTTAAGATAAGAATAAACCAAAGCAACAGAAGTGGTTCCGTCCACATCATAATCACCATAGATTAATACTTTTTCGTTGTTTTCAATGGCTTCGTTTAATCTGTTAACCGCATTCTTCATATCCTTCATTAAAAAAGGATCATGAATTTGTTCTAAACTAGGGCGAAAAAAATCTTTGGCTTTTTCGAAAGTATCAATGCCTCGTTGAATTAAAATATTGGTAAGCGTAAAATCTAAATTATTGAGTTGTTCGGACAACTCCTTAACTTTTTGCTCATCAGCTTTTTCTTTAATTTCCCAACGAAAAGCCATTTACTTTTTGTTCATTATTTCGGTTTGTATTCTAATTGATTCTTGATGCAATAACTCCAACATTTTTTTAATGAAGTCGTTGCTTAAACCTACTTTCTCAGCTAAAAATGTTCTGTTTTTTAATATTTTTTCCCAACGTTCTATTTGAAGAATGGTTACTTCATTTTCCTTTTTATATGTCCCTATCTTTTCAATAATTGCCATTCTTGAAGCAAATTTATTGATGAGTTCTTCATCCAATTCGTCAATTACTATTCTTAGTTGTTCTAAGTTGTTAGTAAATTCTTCATTGTTGCAACCACTTTTTCTTACTTGCAGCTGATTTAATAATGTAATTAATTCTTCAGGAGTGAGTTGTTGTTCTGCATCACTTTTTGCATCAGAGGGATGAATGTGACTTTCAATCATCACTCCATCCATTTCCATGTCCATGGCCTTTTGAGCTACCTGAAAGATTAAATCCTTACTTCCTGCAATATGACTTGGATCGCAAATAATCGGTAAATCAGGACAAATCATTTTCAATTCAATGGGTAATTCCCACATGGGTAAATTACGGTAAGATGATTTATCAAAAGAAGAGAAGCCTCTATGAATTGCACCAATTTTATTAATGCCTGCAGCATTTATTCGTTCTAATGCGCCAATCCATAAATTAAAATCGGGATTGATGGGATTTTTTACAAAAACAGGAATATCAATTCCTTTTAATGCATCAGCAATTTCTTGAACAGCAAAAGGGCTAACAGTTGTCCTCGCACCAATCCAAAGAATATCTATTTCATTTTTTAAACAAGCTTCAACATGTTCTGCATTGGCAACTTCGGTAGCTACTGGTAAATTAACAGCACGACCAGCATCTTTGAGCCATTTTAGTCCAATTTCACCTATTCCTTCAAAAGAATTAGGTCGAGTTCTTGGTTTCCAAATACCACCACGAATAATGTTAACTTTTCCGGATTTTGAAATGGCTTGAACAGTCTTTAAAACTTGTTTTTCGGATTCAACACTACAAGGTCCTGAAATAACACAAGGTTTTTCTTTAATTAACCATGTGTACTTATCTTGTATTTGCAGGTTTAGCTTCACAGCAATTAAGCCAAAGCTTTTTTAGATTTTATACCAAATGATTTTGCAGTTTCAACTATGGCATTTACATCATAAAAACATTCATTATATAACTCATCCTGAGTTCCATGTTCTATGAATTTATCAGGAATACCTAGACGTTTTACAGATGCTTGGTAATTATTATCTGCCATAAATTCTAATACAGCACTTCCTAATCCACCTATGATACAACCATCTTCTAGCGTGATGATTTTATCAAATTTAGAGAACACTTCATGAAGTAAAATTTCATCTAAAGGTTTGATAAATCTCATGTCATAATGAGCAACACTTAATCCTTCTTTTTCTAGTTTTTCAATTGCTTTAGCTGCTTCTGTGCCAATAGCTCCAATAGATAATATTGCAATATCGTCTCCGGTTTTTAAGCGCTGTCCAGTACCAATTTTAATTTTTTTGAAAGGGGTTTTCCATTCAACCATAGAACCATTACCTCTTGGATAACGAATAGAGAAGGGGCCAAAGTTTCCTGATTGTGCAGTGTACATTAAGTTTCTTAATTCTTCTTCATTTAAAGGAGCAGAAACTATCATGTTAGGGATACATCTAAAATAAGCTAAATCATAAGCTCCATGGTGAGTTGGGCCATCTGCACCAACTAATCCCCCTCTATCTAAACAAAAAATTACAGGTAATTTTTGTAATGCAACATCATGTATTACTTGATCATAAGCACGTTGCATAAAGGAAGAATAAATGTTGCAAAATGGAATTAATCCTTGCGCAGCCATTCCTGCTGAAAAAGTAACAGCATGTTGTTCAGCAATCCCAACATCAAAAGCTCTATCGGGCATAGCTTTCATCATAATGTTTAAAGAACAGCCCGAAGGCATGGCTGGAGTTACTCCAACTATTTTATCATTTTTCTCGGCTAATTCTACAATAGTGTGTCCAAAAACATCTTGGAATTTAGGAGGCTCAGGATTTTTAGGAGTTATTTTAATAATCTCACCCGTATCTTTATTGAACAATCCGGGAGCATGCCATTTGGTTGAATCACCTAATTCGGCAGGTTCATAACCTTTACCTTTTTCAGTTATACAATGTAAAATTTTTGGACCTGGGATATCCTTTAAGTCGTTTAATATCTTTGAAAGATGAATCACATCATGACCATCAACCGGACCAAAGTATCTAAAGTTTAATGATTCAAATAAATTACTTTGTTTCAATAAAGTAGATTTGATTCCGTTTTCTATTTTTTGTACAATGGCTTGAGCATTAGGTCCAAATTTACTGATAGCTCCTAGTAAATTCCATACCTCATCCTTTACTTTGTTGTAAGTATGAGAAGTAGTTATGTCAGTTAAATACTCTTTTAAAGCACCTACATTAGGGTCAATCGCCATACAGTTGTCGTTTAAAACAACTAATAAATTGGTGTTTTCAACTCCTCCATGATTTAATCCTTCAAAGGCTAATCCAGCAGTCATAGAGCCATCACCAATAATGGCTATATGTTGTCGATTGTTTTCATTTAAATGACGAGAAGCTACTGCCATTCCAAGAGCGGCTGAAATGGAAGTAGAAGAATGACCAACTGCAAATGCATCGTATTCACTTTCTGAAGGTTTGGGGAACCCACTTATTCCTTTATAAACTCTGTTGGTATGAAAAATTTCTCTTCGTCCACAGATTATTTTATGACCATAAGCTTGATGACCTACATCCCAAACCAATTTGTCATAAGGCGTATTAAAAACATAATGAAGAGCTGTAGTTAGCTCAACAACACCTAAGCTAGCGCCAAAATGGCCACCTTTTTGAGAAACGACATCAATAATAAAATCTCTTAATTCGTTACAAAACTGAGGAAGTTGTTCTTCGGTAATTTTATCTCTTAAATCTTGAGGATAAGTGACTTGGTTTAAAAGATTTCCTGTAGTGTATTCTGCCATTTAGTGAATTAACTTAAGCTTCAAAGTTACTGAATATTTTATTTTTTAAACTTGGATTAAAGGAAGTTTATTTTAAGGATTTTTAAATAGGAGTTAATATTTAACTAATTTTAACTTAAAATAGATGTTATATGAAAATTAGAAAAAATATATTGTGTTTAGGCGTATTGTTGTTGATGAGTTACTCAATAACTTTAGCTCAAGAAGCTAAACAAGATAAGTTGGCTGAAAAAATTGAAAAAAAGAGTGAAGAGAAAACAAAAGAACTTGATAAAATGCTCGATTTAACCGATTCTCAGTTTCAGGATGTTAAAAAATATTATAAAGAATATTACATAAAAAAAGAAGAAATTGACGATAGAATCAAAATTTTAGAAAAAGAACAGGATAAGTTAAAACAAAGTCGTGGTACAAAAATTGCTTCGATTTTGAATGAGAATCAAAAGAAAATTTTAATTGAAGAAAAAGAGAAAAAAAAATCTAAGAAGAAAAAAGATTAAATTGGTATATTTATCACTCATTTAAAAACATAACGTATGAAAACTTTAAAAACTGTATTCGCATTATTATCATTATTATTGGTTGTTTCTGTTGTTGATGTAAAAGCAAACAACAATGAAGATGTAAAAGTTAAAATTGAAAAGTACATTACCGAATTAAAATTAGATGATAACCAATCAAAACAAGCTAGAGAGATTGGTGTTAAATATGCAGAATTAATTCAAGCAGCTGACAATAGAGAAGATAAGAAAAAATACAAGGAAGAATTAGATGCTAAAATCAAAGAAATATTAACTGAAGAGCAGTATGCTCAATACAAAAGACTTGTTGCTAAAGAAAAAAGAGAAACACAGTCAATGAAAACTGGAACTCGAGATAGTAAATAATTATAATTTTAAAAAGGCTAGAAAATCTAGCCTTTTTTTATGTTTAAATTATTGATAGAATCAATATAGTTTAAAATAGCTTCTTTTCCAATTTTACCTGAAGATGAAGATGTGAAATGTATCGGCATTTCTTCCCAGTATTTTAACATCTCCTTTTTATAAGCCATTAAATTTTTATTTAATTGAGTGCTTGATAATTTATCAATTTTCGTGAAAATGATAGAAAATGGAATGCTTTTTATTCCTAGCCATTCCATAAAATCTAAATCAATTTGTTGTGCAGGTAATCGAGAATCAATTAAAACAAACAAATTGGTAAGATTTTCACGTTTTAATATATAGTCTGAAATAAACTGTTCCCATTTGTTTCTGGATTTTTTTGATGCTTTTGCATACCCATAACCCGGTAAATCAACCAAGTACCATTCTTTGTTAATCAGAAAATGATTAATCAATTGTGTTTTGCCTGGTCTTCCTGAGGTTTTAGCAAGGTTTTTATTATTGGTTAAATAATTAATTAAAGAAGATTTTCCAACATTCGATCTTCCAATAAAAGCATATTCTTGTTTATCGGGTGAAGGACATAAAGATAATTTGGTGTTGCTGATAACAAATTCAGCAGATGTAATATTCATTATAGTTAAGATTAAAATATCAAGTTTATCAGTGATTTTAAATCAAATAGTTTAAAATCATCTAGCCAAAAGTAAACAAATTCAAAAAGCAGGAAGCCGAAACCCTTTAGATGTTTCAACAAAAATCTGTTTAATAATCATCAGTACATTTTTAATTTCTCCCACTTTGTACTAAAGTTCTAATGAGCTTTAAAATCAAACTATTATGCAACAAAAGTAATTTCTATTCGTTAAAAGTTATCAACAAAGTGGTAAAAAGTGGTAGGAAGTGGTAAAAATTGAGCTATATTTACAAATTAAAAATTAAGAGCCTGATTTTAAGGTGGTTGAATAATGGGTTTTATCGGTGAATTTGAATGTAAGATTGATGCAAAGGGAAGGTTAATGATGCCTTCTGGTTTGCGTAAGCAGCTTGATCCGGCAGCTCAGGAGAGATTTGTTCTAAATCGAGGTTTTGAAAAATGTTTGGTGTTGTATCCTAAAAATGAGTGGGAACATATAAGTGCAGAGGTGAATAAGTTGAATCAATATGTTAGAAAGAATAGAGAGTTTATAAGGTATTTCTATAGAGGGGCTTCTGAGATGGGGTTGGATAATACTGGAAGAATTTTGTTGCCAAAAAGAATGTTAGAGTATGCAAGTGCTGAGAAAGACGTGGTATTGTTTGCTTATTCAAATAGAATTGAAATATGGGATAAGACAACTTATGAAGGATTATTGACCGATGAGCCTGATGATTTTGCTGCACTAGCTGAAGAAGTAATGGGGAATGCTGAAAATAGAGGAGAAGATGACTTATCATAATCCAGTGATGTTGAATGAGTCAATTGATGGGCTCGATTTAAAAAAAGATGGGGTTTATGTGGATGTGACTTTTGGTGGAGGTGGACACGCTAGAGAAATATTGAAAAGATTGGATGGGGGAAAATTGATTGCTTTTGATCAGGATGCTGATGTAATTAATAACAAGATTGAAGATGATAGATTTCAATTAATTCCTCAAAATTTTAGGTATTTAAAGAATTATCTAAAAATGTACGGAATTGAAAAAATAGATGGGTTGTTGGCTGATTTGGGGGTTTCATCTCATCAATTTGATGAAGGTTCAAGAGGGTTTTCAATACGGTTTGAGGGTCCTTTAGATATGAGGATGAATCAAAAAAGTGAATTGACAGCTGAGAAAATAATTAATGAGTATGATGAAGAGGAGTTAATTCGAATTTTTAGAGAATATGGAGAGGTGAAGAATGCTAGAAAATTGGTCTTTGAAATAGTTTCTGCAAGATTAGGAGGGAGAATAAGAAATACTCAGCAATTGGTTGCAGTGGTTGAGCAGTGTGTTTCGGGAAAGCAGAAAAATAAATATTTAGCACAGGTCTTTCAGGCATTGAGGATTGAAGTGAATGCAGAGTTGGATGTTTTGAAAGATTTGTTAAGTCAATCAAAAGAGGTGTTGCGACCAGATGGAAGGCTGGTAATTATCACTTATCATTCTTTGGAAGATAGATTGGTGAAAAATTTTTTAAGAAAAGGAAATTTTGAAGGAGAGTTGGAGAAGGATTTTTTTGGTAATCCTCAACTGGACTTTAAACTAATAAATAAAAAACCAATAGTTTCTTCACAAGAGGAATTGGTCCAGAATAATAGAGCAAGAAGTGCAAAATTGAGAATAGCTGAAAAGCTGTAGATAATGAATACTTACAAAAAGAACGAAGAAAAAATAGAAGAAAAAAAGAATGCCGGTAAGGTAGTTAAATCATTGTCTTCAATATTTTCAGGAAGTTTTTTAAGTAGAGAAAAAGTTATTTCCTCAATACCTTTTGTGTTCTTTTTAACTCTTTTAGGTATTCTTTATATAGCTAACGGTTATTACTCAGAAAAGACAGTAAGAGAATTGTATAAGGTAGGAACTGAGCTCAAAGAATTAAGGTCAGAATACATTACCATCAAATCAGAATTAAATTTTCAAAGTAAGCAATCTCAAGTGGCTCAGGCTACTATTGATTTTGGAGTAAAGGAATCGATTATTCCACCGAGTAAAATTTTAGTGAATAAAGGTGATTATGAAAAAATTACCAATAAAGATTAAATGAAAAACCTAAAGAAAGACATATTATCTAGAGTGTATTTGGTGTATGCCTTTTTAGCAATTTTTGCTTTGGTTATTTTGGGGCAAACGGTTAATGTTCAGGTTGTTCAGGGTGCAGAATGGAGAGAAAAAGCTCAAGATCTAACTATGGGATTTAAAAACATTGAGGCGGTAAGAGGGAATCTATATGCCGCAGATGGTAGTTTGTTGGCAACATCTGTTCCAATTTATGAAGTGAGATTTGATGCTAATACAGAAGCCTTGTCAGATGATGTTTTTTATGAAGAGGTTGATTCATTAGCATATCAACTTAGTACATTATTTAAAGATAAACCAAAGAGCAAATACAAATCTGAGTTAATTTCTGCAAGAAAAAAAGGCGCTCGTTATCACTTAATTAAGAGAAATGTAAAATATACTGAATTAAAGCAACTCAAAGATTTTTGCATTTTTAGAAGAGGAAAATTTAAGGGAGGTTTTATTTATACTCAACAGAACAAAAGAGTAAGACCTTTCAATCATTTGGCAGCAAGAACTATTGGTTATGAAAGAGAAGGTATAAAGCCGGTAGGTCTGGAGGGTGCTTATACGAAAGATTTAAGTGGGGTAAATGGGAAGAGGTTAATGCAAAAAATTGCCGGTGGAATCTGGATGCCTATTAGTGATGAAAATGAGGTGGAGCCTCAGGATGGGAATGATGTTTATACTTCAATAGATATTAATATTCAAGATGTAGCAGAAAGTGCTTTGCAAAGACAATTGGAAGAACATGAAGCGGATCATGGTTGTGTTGCTTTAATGGAGGTGTCAACCGGTGAAATTAAAGCTATAGCTAATCTTACAAGAAATAAACAAGGGCATTACTACGAAAGTTACAACTACGTAATTGGAGAAAGCACAGAGCCGGGTTCAGTATTTAAATTACCAGCTTTGATGGCTGCATTTGAAGATGGTTATTTAACTCTTGATGATATGGTAGATACTGAAGATGGTACTACCAATTTTTACGATAAAACAATGAAAGATTCACATAAAGGTGGGTATGGAGTTATTTCAGTTAAAAGGTCGTTTGAAGTGTCATCAAATGTGGCAATATCGAAATTGATTAATCAAAATTATTCAGATAAACCTCAGCAGTTTGTTGATAGGCTTTATAAGATGAATCTAAATAAAAAATTAGGAATTGAGATTGCAGGAGAAGGGACTCCTTTAATTAAAAGTACAGATGATCCTAGTTGGTCTGGGGTCTCGTTACCTTGGATGTCAATAGGTTATGAAACTCATGTTACACCCTTACAAATATTAACCTTTTATAATGCAGTTGCTAATAATGGTAAAATGGTAAAGCCAAAGTTTGTGAAATATGTGAAAGACAGAGGGAAAGTGGTGAAAGAATTTCAAACAGAGGTAATAAGCAATTCAATCTGTTCTCAAAAAACCATTAAAATGGCTCAGGAGATGTTGTTAGGTGTTGTAGAAGAAGGAACAGCTAAAAACCTTAAAAATCCGGTTTACAAAATTGCTGGAAAAACAGGGACAGCTCAAATTGCGAATGATAAGTATGGGTATAAATATGAGTCAAAAATTAGTCATCAAGCTTCATTTGTAGGTTATTTCCCAGCTGATAATCCAAAATATACATGTATTGTAGTTGTAAATGCTCCTTCAAGAAATGTTTACTATGGAAATTTAGTTGCAGGTCCAATTTTCAAGGAAGTAGCAGACAAGGTTTATGCTAGCAGTATATCCATTCATAAAGAATTAGCTAAAAGAGAATCACAAGCTCATTCAAAATTACCTTATGCAAAAGATGGTAATTATAATGATTTAACTAAGGTTTATGGAGACTTGGCAATTAAGACTAAAACCACCAAAAAAGTAAACGATTGGGTAAAAGTGAATACAGGTGAAAATGAAGTAACAATTTATTATAAAAAAATTGCACCTATTTATGTTCCTGATGTGACAGGAATGAGCATTAAAGATGCCGTTTATTTACTTGAAAATCAAGGTTTGTCTGTGAGATTTGTTGGAGAGGGGACTGTTAAACAACAATCAATTAATCCAGGAGAAAAAATAGTGAAAGGAGCTAAAATATTATTGGAATTATCGTAATGAAATTACTAAAAGACATATTATACAAAACAGGAATTGTAAATGTGGTTGGTTCTACTCAAGTAGCAGTGGAGAAAGTATGTTTTGATTCTAGATTAGTAGAAAAATTAAGCCTATTTGTGGCTGTAAAAGGTACTCAAGTAGATGGTCATAATTTTATTGATACAGCTATTGAAAAAGGAGCTCAAGCAATTGTTTGCCAAATAATGCCTAGAACAATTGTTCCTGGAGTTACTTATGTAGAAGTTCTAGATAGTAGCAATGCCTTAGGAATTATTGCTTCGAATTTTTATGACAACCCATCAGCAGAAATAAAACTGATTGGTGTAACAGGAACTAATGGTAAAACAACAACTGCAACTTTACTTCACGATTTATTTACACAATTAGGGTATAAATCTGGCTTATTATCTACTGTGGTAAACAAAATAGGTGTTAAGCCAATCCCATCAACACATACAACTCCAGATGCTATTCAATTAAATGAGCTATTAAGAAAGATGGCAGATGAGGACTGTCAATACTGTTTTATGGAGGTTAGTTCTCATGCTATCCATCAAAATAGAATAGCAGGAGTTGAATTTAAAGGTGCTGTTTTTACAAATATCACCCACGATCATTTAGATTATCATAAAACCTTTAACGAGTATATCAAGGCTAAAAAAATGTTTTTTGATAACCTCTCAGAAAATGCTTTTGCTTTAGTAAATAAAGATGATAAAAATGGAATGGTGATGCTGCAAAACACTAAAGCACATCAATATTCTTATGCCATGAAATCGATGGCTGATTACACTTGTAAAATTGTTGAAAATGATTTTTCGGGAATGCTTCTAAATATTTGTGGGCAAGAGGTTTGGACTAAACTAATAGGCGGATTTAATGCTTACAACATGCTAGCAATTTATAGTGTAGCTGAATTATTAGGAATAGAGAAGTTAGAGATATTAAAATCAATTAGTAAGCTCACATCGGTTGATGGCCGATTTCAATATATAAAATCAAACAACAATGTTGCAGGAATAGTTGATTATGCACATACTCCAGACGCATTGAAAAATGTATTAAAAACCATTAATGATTTAAGAACAGGAAATGAACAAGTAATAACTGTTGTCGGTTGTGGAGGAGATAGGGATAAAGAGAAAAGACCGGTAATGGCTCAAATAGCTTGTGATATGAGTGATAAAGTGATTTTAACTTCAGATAATCCAAGAACAGAAGATCCTGAAGAAATTATTAAAGACATGAGAGCAGGAGTAGAGGCAATTCACTTTAAAAAAGTATTGGCGATTACAAATAGAGAAGAAGCAATTAAAACAGCTTGTTCATTAGCTGAGGATGGAGATATCATTTTAGTGGCTGGAAAAGGGCATGAAAAATATCAGGAAATAAAAGGAATTAAAATGCCTTTTGATGATTTACAAATTCTTAACCAAACATTTGAAATACTTAAATAATGCTGTATTACTTATTTAAATACTTAAACGAATTAGATGTTCCCGGAGCAGGAGTTTTTGAATACATTTCATTCAGAGCAGCTTTTGCGGTAATTGTATCGCTTCTAATTTCTATGGTAATAGGAAAACGAATTATTCAAAAATTACAATTATTACAAGTTGGAGAAATAGTTCGCGATTTAGGATTAGAAGGTCAAATTCAAAAACAAGGTACTCCAACCATGGGTGGATTAATCATTTTAGCCTCCATTCTTATTCCAACCTTATTGTTTGCCAAATTAGATAACATATATATTATACTCATGTTGGTTTCTACAGTAATGCTAGGTGCCATAGGTTTTATTGATGATTACATCAAAGTATTTAAAAAGAATAAGGAAGGGCTAGCAGGGAAGTTTAAAGTAATGGGTCAAATTGCTGTGGGAGTCGTTGTAGGTACTGTGTTATACTTTAATGATGATGTAGTGGTGAAACAAAAAATTTACCATGAAGATGCTCCAGCTCATATCAGTTACGAAATTCAAAATGATGTTGAAACACAAGTGGTGGAAAATTACAAGTGGGAAGAAGTAAAATCTACTGTAACTACAATTCCTTTTGTTAAAAACAATGAGTTTAATTATTCAGCAATTACATCTTGGTTGGGTGATAATTCAGGAATTATTGGTGGAATTGTTTTTATCTTAATTGTTATCATCATCATTACTGCCGTATCTAATGGGGCAAACATGACTGATGGATTGGATGGATTAGCAACAGGTACGTCTGCGATTATTGGAGTAACGTTAGCTGTGTTTGCGTATGTATCGGGTAATACTGTTTTCGCTGATTATTTAAATATTATGTACATCCCCAATTCAGGAGAATTGGTAATCTATATAGCTGCATTTGTAGGAGCTTGTGTTGGATTCTTGTGGTACAATTCATATCCGGCTCAAGTTTTTATGGGAGATACAGGGAGCCTTTCTCTAGGAGGAATAATAGCAGTTTTCTCATTAGCTGTTCGAAAAGAATTATTGATCCCATTGTTGTGTGGAATCTTTTTAATAGAAAATCTTTCTGTAATGATTCAAGTGGGCTATTTCAAATACACCAAGAAAAAATATGGAGAAGGAAAAAGGGTGTTTTTGATGGCTCCATTGCACCATCATTTTCAGAAAAAAAACATGCACGAAGCAAAGATTGTGTCAAGGTTTTGGATTGTAGGAATTATGTTGGCACTATTAACATTTGTGACACTTAAAATTAGATAAGAAGTGAAAAGAGTTGCCATACTGGGAGCTGGTGAAAGTGGAGTTGGAGCAGCAATTCTTGGGTTGAAAAAAGGGTATCAAGTATTTATTTCTGATAAAGGAAAAATACAAGAAAAATACCAAAACGTTCTTAAACATCTTGGGGTTGAATTTGAGGAAGGTATGCATACAGAAAGTAAGATTTTAAATGCTTCTGTTGTAGTTAAGAGTCCGGGAATTCCTGATAATATTCCATTGATTTTAAAATTAAAAGAACAAGGAATTGAAGTGGTTTCAGAAATAGAATTTGCAGGAAGATTTACCAAAGCAAAATTTATAGGAATTACAGGAAGTAACGGTAAAACAACTACTACTATGCTAACCTATCATATGCTTAAAAAAGCTGGGTTAAATGTCGGTTTAGCAGGGAATGTGGGTGAGAGTTTAGCAAAACAAGTGGCTGAAAACGATAAGGATATTTATGTGTTGGAACTGAGTAGTTTTCAGTTAGACGGAATGTATGATTTTAAAGTGGATATAGCCATTTTATTAAACATTACACCCGACCATTTGGATAGATATAATTATCAATTTGAAAATTATGTAAGCTCTAAGTTTAGAATACTTCAAAATCAAAATGAGCACGACCATTTTATTTATTGTGCTGATGACGAAACAATCATAAACTATCTAAAAAAGCATAAACCAAAAGCAATTCAACATCCATTTAGTATTAAAACAAACACCGAAAACGGTGCATATATAAAAGACGAAAAATTAATTATTAACACAAATAAATTATTTGAAATGACGATTCAAAGTTTAGCATTACAAGGAAAGCACAACTTGTACAACTCTATGGCATCAGGCATAGCAGGCAGAGTTTTAGAACTCAAAAAAGAAATTATCAGAGAAAGTTTATCAGATTTTCAAAACATTGAGCACCGTTTGGAATTTGTAGCAAAAATTCATGGAATTGATTTCGTGAATGATTCAAAAGCTACAAATATTAATTCTACATGGTATGCTCTAGAATCATTTGAACATCCAATCATCTGGATTGTTGGAGGAGTAGATAAAGGAAACGATTATGAAATGTTGAAAGAAATGGTTTCTGAAAAAGTTAAAGCAATTGTTTGCTTAGGAAAAGACAATACTAAAATTCATGAAGCATTTGAAGATATTATTGAAAATATAGTAGATGCAAATTCGGCTCAAGAGGCTGTGAATTTAGCCTATAGTTATGGAAAAACCGGAGATACTGTTTTATTATCTCCTGCTTGTGCAAGTTTCGATTTATTCGAAAACTATGAAGACAGAGGACATCAATTTAAATCAGCTGTAAAAGCATTATAATTATGGAAATTCTGATTAATACACCCGGTCAAACATTTTACTATTCAACCATTCAAGAATTAATGCATCATTGCGAACAAAAGAATAATTGTGCTGTTATTCTTTTAAAAGAAGATGCAAAAGATTTTATCGAACAAGTAAAAGATAGATTTAAAACCTGTATTAGTCAGTTAATAGTTATTGGAGATAATGTAAATGAAGCTGTAGAGCAAACAAAGAATTATGATACACTTATCATTTCTGCTTCAAATCTTCAAGATGCCATTCAAATAGCATTAAATAGTTCAAACCTTTGTAAAGATGTTATTTGTGTTTCAAAAATAGAATCGTCAAAAAGTTTTACTGATATCATAGAATTGGTAATCACTTAATAAAACAATGAATTTTATAGACAAATATATCAAAGGAGATAAAGTAGTTTGGTCGGTTGTTTTACTTCTGGCCATTTTGTCTGTTTTAACGGTCTATAGTTCTATAGTTACATTGGCATATAAATACAAAGATGGAGACACACTTTATTATTTATTTAAACATGCCATTATTTTATTGGTTGGGTTTGGATTAATGTTGTTGGCTCACAATGTGAATTATAAATATTATTCACGTATTTCTCAAATAGCTTTATATCTCTCCATTCCATTACTTTTATTAACGTTGGTAACAGGAGCGAATATTAATGATGCCAGCCGATGGTTGGTGATTCCTGTTATTAATCAAACTTTTCAAACTTCCGATTTGGCTAAATTGGCTTTAATCATGTATTTGGCTCGCTTGTTATCAAAGAGGCAAGATCAAATTAAAGATTTTAAAGAAGCATTTGTTCCTATTATGATACCGGTAATGTTGGTTTGTGGTTTAATACTTCCGGCAAACTTTTCTACCGCTGCTATGCTATTTACTACGAGTTTGATTATCATGTTTATTGGTAGAATTAACTTAAAATATATATTGTCTCTGATTGGAATCGGTGTTGGAACCCTCTTGATTTTATTGTTAATAGGCAAATCTAATCCTGACTTATTACCTAGGATGGGAACTTGGGCAAAACGTATCGAAACATTCTCAGGAGATGGATCAAAAGATGCCAATTACCAAGCAGACCAAGCCAAAATAGCCATTGCAAGAGGTGGATACATAGGAAACGGTCCCGGGAAAAGTATCCAAAGAAACTTTTTACCACATCCTTATTCAGATTTTATTTATGCAATAATTCTTGAAGAATATGGATTGTTAGGTGGTATATTCGTAATTGTTCTTTACCTCATTTTATTTTTTCGAGGCATAAGGATTGCCTCCAAATCTGAACAAACATTTGGTTCTTTGTTAGCCATTGGTCTGTCTTTTAGTTTAGTGTTTCAAGCTATGATAAATATGGCAGTGGCAGTAAATCTTTTTCCCGTTACTGGTCAACCATTGCCATTGGTAAGTATGGGTGGAACATCCATTTGGTTTACTTGTTTAGCCATAGGAATTATTTTAAGTGTTAGTAAAACAACAGAATCTTCAGGTTCTTCATTAAAAAATGTAAGCAATGTCGAAGTTTAAAGTTATCATTAGTGGAGGAGGTACCGGTGGGCATATTTTTCCTGCCATTGCCATTGCTAATGCATTGAAAGAAAGGTATCCTGATGTTGATATTTTATTTGTAGGAGCTGAAGGGAAAATGGAAATGGAAAAGGTTCCTGCAGCAGGATACAAAATAATAGGCTTACCCATTATGGGGCTTCAAAGAAGACTTACATTTCAAAATTTTAAAGTTCCATTTAAATTAATGGCTAGTTTAATGAAAGCTAAAAAAGTCATTAAAGAATTTAAACCTGATGTTGTAGTTGGAGTTGGTGGTTATGCAAGTGGGCCTTTATTGAAGGCAGCCACTAAAATGGGAATTCCTGCTTTATTACAAGAACAAAATTCTTATCCTGGAATTACCAATAAAATACTTGCAAAAAAAGTTCAAACTATTTGTGTGGCTTATGATGGAATGAATCAATTCTTTCCAAAAGATAAAATTATTTTAACTGGAAATCCTGTTCGTCAAGATATTAAAAATATAAGCAGTAAAAGAGAGAGAGGATTAGAACATTTTAAATTAGATGGTAATAAAAAAACAGTCTTGATTATTGGGGGAAGTTTAGGTGCAAGAACGATTAATGAAAGTATTGATGCTGGACTTAACTTTTTTGCTGAAAATAATGTTCAATTGGTTTGGCAAACAGGAAAGTGGTATGCTGATAAAGCTGCAGAGGCTGTAAAGAAATTCGAAGGAAAAGGTATTTACACCATGCCTTTTATAGCAAAAATGGATTATGCCTACGCAATAGCCGATGTAGTTATTTCAAGAGCAGGTGCCTTGTCTGTTTCAGAACTATGTTTAACGGCAAAACCAAGCATATTGGTTCCTTCTCCAAATGTTGCAGAAGATCATCAAACTAAAAATGCTATGGCATTGGTAAATAACAATGCTGCTATTTTAGTGAAGGATATGGAGGCTAAATCGGAATTAATACATGAGTTGGAGAAATTAATTCAAGATGAACAACTACAAGAAAAACTAAAACAAAATATTGCCAGATTGGCATATAAAGATTCCGCTGATATTATTGCATCAGAAGTGGTTAAATTAATTAAACGATAATTGAAGTTAGAACAGATACATAGAGTTTATTTTTTAGGTGTTGGAGGCATTGGAATGAGTGCCTTGGCTCGTTTTTTCTTAGCACAAGGTTGCAAGGTGTATGGTTATGATAAAACTCCTACTTTTCTAACTCAGCAGTTGCAAAACGAAGGAATTGTTATTCATTTTGATGAGGATGTAAACAAAATTCCAAATGAATTTAAATCGAATAATGAGAATAGTTTAGTTGTTTACACTCCTGCTATTCCTAAAGAACATAAGGAATTACAGTATTTTAGAAATAACAATATAGATTTATTAAAACGTTCTGAGGTGCTTGGTTTAATAACTAAAAGCTATTTTACCATTGCAATTGCGGGGACTCATGGTAAAACGACTACATCAACTATGGTTGCACATGTGCTAACTTCTTGTGGCATTGATTGCATTGCATTTTTAGGAGGAATTAGTTTAAATTTTAATTCCAATTTAATATTAAATGAAAAGGCTAAAGTTGTAGTGGTGGAAGCAGACGAGTTTGATCGTTCTTTTTTAACCTTAAAACCCAATATTGCTTTAGTTACATCAATTGATGCAGACCATTTAGATATTTATGGCAATCATGATGAAATGAGAAAATCATATCAGGAATTTGTCAATAAGATTGAGGATAAAGGAATATTAATCACAAAGCCCACAATTCAGCAACAATTACATTTTGAAAACACTAAAACATATTCGATTAACGAAAAAGCTGATTATCAAGCTCAAAGTATTCAAGTGCAGAATGGAAAATATGTTGCCAATATTAATTCTAACGAAGTTTATTTAAGTTTTCCTGGTATTCATAATGTGGAAAATGCTGTTGGTGCCTATGCTATTGCGAAAGAAATGGGAGCTGATGATGAAGAAATCAAAAAAGCTTTGGCTTCGTTTCAAGGGGTAAAAAGAAGGTTTGAATATCATATCAACCAACCAAATTTGGTATATATTGATGATTATGCTCACCATCCTGAAGAATTGAAATTTTGTATTCAATCTATCAAAGAACTTTACCCGGATAAAAAAATCACAGGTATTTTCCAGCCTCACCTATACTCACGTACTAGAGATTTTATAGATGGATTTGCAGAAAGTTTATCATTGCTGGATGACTTAATTTTAATGGATATCTATCCTGCAAGAGAATTACCAATTCCCGGAATTACATCTCAACTTATTTTAGAAAAATCAACTTGCCAAACCAAATCTTTGATTAGTAAACAAGATTTAGTGGAGAGTGTAGTTTCAAAAAAACCTGATGTTTTGTTAACCCTTGGAGCAGGAGATATTGATGCTTTTGTTGATCCATTAACCAAAGCACTATTAGCATTAACGAACACAACTTCCAATTAATGATGAAGATTGTAAATATCATTTTGTGGGTGCTGATAAGTGTTGGTCTTATAGTCCTATTGGGGTTTGTAAACAAAAACCAAAACGAACAGTTATTAAAACCAAATAATGTAAGAATTGATATTGACTACGAAACTGAAAATAGATTTGTAGATGAGGATGATGTAAAAGTTCATGTGATTAATTCTAATGATACAGTATTAAAAAACCTCGCTCAGTTCAATATTTTAGAAATAGAAAAAAGGATAAATAACAATCCGGCGATTAAAGATGCTCAGGTTTATAAAACCATTGATGGACAAATTCATGTAAGAGTAAAACAGAGATTGCCAATTGTTCGAATTTTTTCAAAAAACGATAGCTATTATTTAGATGAGTTTGGAAATGTAATGCCTTTGTCTAATAAATATACTGCAAGATTGTTGGTGGTAAGCGGTCATTTAAATGAACCTTTTGCTGCCAGATACCAACTTAATTATCAATTTTTACCTGATAGTTTACAACCTAAAACTTTGTTAGACGATATTTTTATTTTGTCTGATTATATACAGAAATCGCCATTTTGGAGCGCCCAAATTGAACAAGTCTATGTTAATAAAGATTTAGAGTTCGAACTCATACCAAAGGTAGGAAATCATAAAATTGTATTAGGTGGAATAGATTTTTTAGACAAAAAGTTTAGCAAACTCATGATTTTTTACCAAAAAGGATTGCCAAAAACCGGCTGGAACGAATATTCAGCAATTAATCTAAAGTTTAAAAATCAAATTGTTTGCACCAAAATATATAATTAGATATGGAAGCCGCATCATCAGAAATAGTAGTAGGTTTAGATATAGGGACAACCAAAATAGTAGCCATTGTTGGTAGAAAAAACGAACATGGTAAATTAGAAATTTTGGGTATGGGACGCTCAGAATCAATTGGTGTGTCTAGGGGAGTGGTTTCAAATATCGATAAAACGGTTGATTCTATCCGTTTGGCAATTGACGATGCTGAAAACAAATCAGGAGTAGAGATAAAAGTGGTGAATGTTGGAATTGCAGGTCAGCATATTAAGAGTTTACAACATAGAGGAATTCGTGTTCGACATAGTGTTGATGATGAAATCAATCAGAACGATATTAACATGTTGATTGATGACATGTATAAGTTGGTAATGCTTCCTGGTGAAGAAATTATTCACGTATTACCTCAAGAATATATCATCGATAACGAACAAGGTATTAAAGACCCAATTGGGATGGCAGGGGTTCGTTTAGAGGCAAACTTTCATATCATTACAGGTCAAGTTGCTGCAGCTAAAAACATCTATAAATGTGTTCATAAAGCAGGATTAGAGGTAGACGATTTGATTTTAGAACCATTGGCGTCATCTGAAGCTGTGCTAAGCAATGAAGAAAAAGAAGCTGGTGTTGTTTTAGTTGATATAGGTGGTGGAACAACTGATATTGCTATATTCCAAGATGGCATTATTCGCCATACTGCTGTAATTCCATTTGGAGGTAATGTCATTACTGAAGACATTAAAGAAGGTTGTGGAATTATTAAAAACCAAGCAGAATTATTGAAAGTAAAATTTGGTTCTGCATTAGCGAGCGAAAGTCAAGAAAACGAAATAGTTTCAATACCAGGATTGAGAGGAAGACCTGCAAAAGAAATTTCATTAAAAAATTTAGCTCATATCATCCAGGCAAGAATGGAAGAAATATTAGAGCACATTTATTACGAAATAAAAAATTCAGGATACGAGAACAAATTGATTTGTGGAATTGTTGTCACTGGTGGAGGTTCTCAGTTGAAACACATTACTCAATTAATTGAGTATGTAACCGGAATGGACACCAGAATTGGTTATCCAAATGAACATTTGGCAAAAGGGAATTCGGAAGAAATTACCAGCCCAATGTATGCAACAGGTGTTGGATTGGTAATTAAAGGTTTTGAAGCGTTACAGCATAAAAAATCTTCTAATACCGGAGAAGTAGTAAGTCATTCTAAAAAAGATAAAGGTGGATTCTTTGATAAAATATTGGGAGCCACTCAAAAGTTTTTTGAAGATGGAGAAAATAATTAATGATAAAATAAAGTAACAATTATAAAAGCCCTAAAAAGTTATGAAATTCGATTTACCAAAAGATCAAGCCTCAATCATTAAAGTGATAGGTGTAGGTGGCGGAGGTAGCAATGCCGTTAACCACATGTACAACCAAGGAATTACAGGTGTAGATTTTGTTATCTGTAATACCGATGCTCAAGCATTGGATTTAAGTCCAATTCCTAATAAAATTCAGTTAGGTACAACTCTTACTGAAGGTTTGGGTGCAGGTGCTAATCCTGAAGTTGGAAAAAATGCAGCTATTGAAGATATTGAGAACATTAAAGCTATTTTAGAAACCAATACCAAAATGGTGTTCATTACTGCCGGAATGGGTGGTGGAACTGGTACAGGAGCAGCTCCTGTAATTGCTAAAACAGCTAGAGAAATGGGAATCTTAACGGTAGGTATTGTTACTGTTCCTTTTTCGTTTGAGGGTAGAAGAAGAAAACAACAAGCTGATGAAGGGTTACAATCATTAAGAGACAATGTTGATACATTACTGGTTATCAATAACGATAAATTAAGAATGTTGCATGGTAACCTAAAAATGGGTGAAGCTTTCTCGAAAGCGGATGATATTTTAACGGTAGCTGCAAAAGGTATTGCAGAAATTATAACCGTAGCAGGATACATCAACGTGGATTTTGAAGATGTTAAAACGGTAATGAAAGATGGAGGAACTGCTATTATGGGTTCTGCAACTGCCGAAGGTGAAGATAGAGCAATTAAAGCTGTGTCGAGTGCATTAGCATCTCCATTGTTAAACGATAATGAAATTAAAGGGGCAAATTTCATATTGTTAAATGTTACTTCTGGTCACGATGAAATTACTATGGACGAAATCGATGAGATTACAGATTATATCCAAAATGAGGCTGGATATACTGCTGAATTGATTTGGGGTAATGGAACCGATGAAAGTTTAGGAAACGAAATTTCGGTTACAGTAATTGCTACAGGTTTTGGAAAATCTGAAAATAATGTGATGGAATTTGGTGCAAAGCCGGAGAAAATTGTTCACACTTTAGAGAATGAAACTCCTGTAGTGAATGAACAACCCAAAACTGAAGAGCCAACTGCTGAAAATTCAATTCAAGAACCATATTTAAAAATTCAAGAAGTTCAATCAACTTTTGGGTTTGAAGAAGAAGAAACTGAAACTCCACAAAATGTAGTTGCAGAAGAAGCTCCTAAAGTGGTATTTAGTTTAGATGATGACGATACAGTTATTGAAACTAAAAGAGAAGCTGTTCAAATGGAAGAAGAGCAAGAGATGGTAGAAGAAGAAATGGTAGAGCCAACTTTTGAACAAGAAGAAATGGTAGAGGAAGAAGAAGAAACTTTTATTTCTTATTCGCTTGACGAAGAGAATGAAATAGTAAGTGAAGATGAAAGCACCGTTGAAGAGACAAAACAAACCATCGTTTGGAACTTAAACGATGAGATTGAGGAAGTTGAAAATAAGAAAGAAGAAAGCAACAACGATCCATTTCAGTTTGAGAAAAAAGAAGACGTGAAAAGCGAAGCAGAAGGACCTGTTTATACCAACAGAATACCTGATGAAGATCAAATGAAGCGTTCGCAAGAAAGAATTATGAAAATTAAGGAGTTGGGAATGAAAATGAAAACTCCATCAGGAATTAACGACTTAGAAAAAGAACCGGCGTATAAAAGACGTTCAATTACTTTAGAATCTATTCCACATTCATCTGAAAATAATATTTCAAGATTTACTTTATCTGATGATGAAGATGGAAAACCAAGATTAAAAGACGATAACTCGTTTTTGCACGATAATGTCGATTAATAATTAAAAGGGAGGTGATTTATCTACTTTAAAAGTCGTTTCATTAATTTTGAAACGACTTTTTTTATTTCAGTCCCCTCTCAAGAGGGGAAATATTTTGTTTCTGCTTTAGCAGAATTACAAAATTAGGGGTGTGTTATTACGAAACAATTATAAAAATATAAAATATGAGCTTAACAGAACAGATTAACAACGACATAAAACAAGCCATGTTGGCGAAGGATAAAGATAAATTGGCAGCATTGCGTGCAGTAAAATCAGAATTGCTTTTAGAAGCTACCAAAGGTGGAGAAGGAGAAGTTAGCGATGATACTGGTATGAAACTAATTCAAAAGCTGGTAAAACAACGTAAAGATGCTGCAGCCATATTTATTGAACAAGGAAGAGAAGATTTGGCGAAAGATGAATTGTTTCAGGTGGAAGTGTTGAGTGTGTATTTACCGGAGCAAATGGGTGAGGAAGAAGTAAGAAAAGTAATCCAAGAGGTAATTGCTCAAACAGGAGCTTCTTCTCCTGCCGATATGGGTAAAGTAATGGGTGCTGCTATGGGTAAATTAAATGGAAAAGCCGATGGGAAAGTAATTTCTGCCATTGTAAAAGAAGAATTGAATAAGTAACATATTTATTTATAAAAGCAAAGCGCAACTCATTTGAGTTGCGCTTTTTTCGTTTAAAGAAGGAGAGATAAAACGAAATGAAACCAATTTAAATAATTACCCTTATGTTGTATTTATACCTGCTACCATAAATAAAGGTTTACTCCATTTCAGGAAAGGTAGCTTTTTAAAATAAAAGGATGATTTGATGTTGTTTTTGGTTGATGACGGTTCCGTATTTATGCAAATACACTTTGACTAGTAGGTTCACTATTCAGTTTTTGTTCCGGTTGACAAAGCACTCAATGTATGCTTGGAATATCTTTGTTAGTAACAGTTGTTTTATTTAGGTTTTATTTCATCATTTGTAAAAAGTTCAATGATTTTATCAAGCCCACTATTGTATTCAGTATTGTCACCTTTCATTTTTGATAGAACACCTAAAACATCTTGTTGATATATTTCTGTTGTTAGAGTAAGATATGCATAATCGGAAATAGCATTTTTGAAATCTTCCGAATAGCTTTCTGTTAACCAGTCTTTGATGTAAAAAGAAGCATTAAATAAACCAACAAGACTTGTTACTCTCCTTAAACATTCTTCGTCAGAAATATCTGTTTCAGGCTTATGTATTTTGCGATTGCCTTTATCTATGTCAACATAGAACGCAACTTCTTTTTCTTTTGAAAAACTTTGTCTTATCGTTGGAAACTTCAATTCTTTGTCGCTAAATTCAATTCTAAGTAAACAAAAGAATTCATAGAAGAATGCTCTATGAGCTTTTACGTCATGGTGTCGCCACTCTTTCCAAAATGAAGTCCAATCTTTTGTAGTGTCAGCTTTTGAATACATAGCTAAACAGCTATAGGATTTACCCAATTCTTCTAATGCTAATTCAGCAAGGCCTAAACTTGGATATTTTTTGTTCTTCAAGTGTAATGCTATCTCACTTGCCGCTTGATATAAATAGTAAGCGTTGTCAATTGAATTACAAAACAATTCAAGTACTTCTTGTTTTTTTAATTGCATAATGTTGGAACTGTTTTGGGTGTTGTTATAATTGTCACTAACAAGCAGATATGTGTACCAAGACATATACCGTTCTATATTTTTCAACCAAACAAATTTCTAAACACTTCTTCTACTTTCCCCACAAATACCACTTCTATTTGGTGGTTAAGTTTGTTCATTCCTTTTTTGTTGTGTTTAGAAACAAATATTTTTTCAAAGCCTAATTTTTCAGCTTCGGTAATGCGTTGGTCTATTCGGCTTACCGGTCTTATTTCACCGGACAAACCTACTTCGGCAGCAAAACAAGCAGTGGGTGGCACAGGCACATCTTCGCTACTCGATAAAATTGCGCTGATAACAGCCAAATCTATTGCGGGGTCATCTACTTTAATGCCTCCTGCAATGTTTAAAAACACATCTTTTTGCGCCAATCTAAAGCCACATCTTTTTTCCAGCACCGCCAATAACATATTTAATCTTCTTAAATCAAACCCTGTGGAAGAACGCTGAGGTGTTCCATAAGCAGCCGTACTCACCAATGACTGTATTTCAATGAGCAATGGTCGGTTTCCTTCCATAGTAGCAGCAATGGCAGAACCACTTAAAGATTCATCTTTGTTGCTAATTAATATATCCGACGGGTTTTCAACTTCTTTCAATCCTTCGCCATGCATTTCGTAGATGCCTAATTCGTTGGTAGAACCAAAACGATTTTTTACGGCACGTAACAACCGATAAATGTGGTTTCTGTCACCCTCAAATTGCAACACGACATCCACCATGTGTTCTAAAATTTTGGGTCCGGCAATGTTTCCATCTTTGGTAATGTGTCCAATCAAAAAAACAGGAGTGTGCGTTTCTTTGGCATATTTCATTAATTCTGCAGTACATTCTCTTACCTGAGAAATACTTCCCGGCGAAGAATCGATGCTAGCGGTGGTTAAGGTTTGTATAGAATCAATAATCAATACATCGGGTTGCAATTCCTTAATGTGATGAAATATATTTTGTGTAGAAGTTTCGGTTAAAATGTAGCAATCCGGATTGGTGTTTCCAATTCGTTCGGCTCTCATTTTTATTTGTTGTTCGCTTTCTTCTCCAGAAACATACAATGTTTTTTTGCCTTTGAGTCGTAAAGACATTTGCAACATCAAAGTACTTTTTCCAATACCGGGGTCTCCACCAAACAAAACCAAAGAACCTGGGACTAATCCTCCACCCAATACTCTGTTGAGTTCCGCTCCGGGTAATTTTATTCTGGGTATATCAGCAATTTGTATTTCCTCAATTAATTGAGGTTTGTTGTTTCTAACAATGTTAAAAGTGGATTTAAAATCACTTTTGTCGGGTTTGGCTACAATTTCTTCGGCAATGGTGTTCCATTGGTTACAAGAGCTACATTTGCCCACCCATTTAGGATATTGAGCGCCACAATTCTGACAAAAAAAAGATGTTTTTACTTTGGTTTTAGCCACTTTACTGTTTTTTGAGTAGTTAAATTTATGAAATTAAAAACCCCAACTGAAAGAGTTGGGGTTAATAGTTTTAAACAAGTTATTTTTTTATGCTTCCACGTCAGTTGCTACTTTTTTTTTAGCAATCGAAGCTTTAATGTCGTCAATTTCTCCTTTAGGAATAGCACTAATTAATTTCTTAGTGTAATCCGTTTGTGGATTGTTGTAAATATCATCTGCTAAGCCCATTTCCACAATCTCACCTTGATTCATCACCACCATTCTATCACTCATAAATTTCACCACCGATAAATCGTGAGAAATAAAGATGTAAGTAAATCCAAACTCGGCTTTAAGTTCGTTCAGTAAGTTTAATACTTGCGCTTGAACGGAAACATCTAATGCTGAAACTGACTCATCACAAATAATGAATTTTGGATTTAATGCCAACGAACGAGCGATACAAATACGCTGACGTTGTCCTCCAGAGAATTCGTGTGGGTATCTATAAAAATGTTGCTCAGGTAAGTTTACTCTTCTTAGTAATTCCATTACACGAGCTTTACGCTCCTGATCGCTGTTAAAAACACCATGAACACGCATTGGTTCCATAATGGCTTCACCAATGGTAATTCTTGGGTTTAATGAAGAATAAGGGTCTTGGAAAATGATTTGCATCTTTTTACGATAATCTCTCATTTCTTTTGTTCCAAGATCAGTTAAATCTTTTCCCTCAAAAATAATTCTACCATCTGTAGGTTCTACTAATTTTAAAATAGTTCTACCCAAAGTGGTTTTACCACAACCCGATTCACCAACCAATCCTAAAGTTTCTCCTGGATAAACATCAAAACTTACATTATCTACTGCTTTTACATAATCAGTGGCTTTGCCAAACATTCCTTTATTGATAGGGAAATATGTTTTTAAGTTTTTAATTTGAAGAACAGGCTCTTGAGCAAAAAGAACATCATGTTGTTTTTTTGTTTCTTCTGGAGTAATGATTAGACTATTTGTTACTTCTTCAACCGATTTATTGGTTTCGTGCATTACCCCCTCGCTATCTACTGTCATAAAATCAGCTACAGTAGGTAACCATTTTAATCGTTTGTTTAATGGTGGACGACAAGCCAATAATCCTTTTGTGTAAGGATGTTGTGGATTGGTAAAAATATCTAAAACAGAACCTTGCTCCACTACTTTTCCTTTATACATTACCACCACTTTATCAGCTAATTCTGCAATTACACCTAAATCATGTGTAATAAACATAATCCCCATGTCATGTTGGTGTTGTAATTTGTTCATCAACTCTAAAATGGTTTTTTGAACAGTTACATCCAAAGCTGTTGTAGGTTCATCTGCAATCAAAATAGATGGATTACAAGACATAGCCATGGCAATCATTACCCTTTGCTTTTGTCCACCAGAAATTTGGTGAGGATAAGTATCGTACATTAGCTCTGGACGAGGTAGTTGTACTTCTTTAAATAATTCAATGGTTCTTTGTTTGGCTTCTTTTTTAGAAACTTTTTGGTGCAATAAAATGGTTTCTGCTACCTGGTCACCACAAGTGTAAACAGGATTTAAAGAAGTCATTGGTTCTTGGAAAATCATGGCAATTTCATTTCCTCTTAGGCTTCTCATTTTCTTTTCAGAAGCTTTAGCCAAATCAACTACTCCTTCTTTGGAATGGAATAAGATTTCACCTGATGCAATTCTTCCGGGAGGATTAGGAATCAATCTCATGGCAGAAAGAGAAGTAACAGATTTTCCTGACCCTGATTCTCCAACAATACCAATCGTTTCTCCTTTATTTAAGGTAAACGATACATCATTTACAGCTTTTACAGTTTCTTCCTCGGTACGAAATTCGGTAACTAAGTTCTTAATTTCTAGCAGCGTTCTGTTTTCCATAGTTTCAATTTGAAAAGGGACTAAAGTTAGTGTTTTATCTAAGATTAAACAAATGTTAAAAGAGTTAACTTATTAAAGATTAGATAACTAATTTATTTAGAGAGATAAAGCGCAATAATTTGTCTATCAATCAATAATCTAAATCACTGATTAAGATGGATAAATAGCCATAATCTTGGCTGTCGTTTACCATGGCAATTTCAATGTTTTTATCATTTTCATCTTTGGTTTTCCAAGCTGTATATCCATCATCAGCTACTTTTCCTTTGCCATATTTTTGGTTAAAATGTGCTGAAAAGTCATTGAACAATTTATTGGCATCTTCAATTACGTCAAAGTAAGCAGAAACTTCAATTTCATAAAGTTGATTGTCAGAAAAATCATAACTCACCGTATAACTATTTCCCATATCTAATTGATAATCAAAATAAAGATAATCAGGCATGTTGTCAACAAGATATTCGATATTTTCAGTTTGTTTTACTTTTTCTATGTTATTTCCAATGTCAATTCCTCTAAACATTCCTTTTTCGGTTTTGAGAATAGCATTAAAGTAAACCGATTTTTCATCGGTACAGCTGTTAAACATTAAAACAGCTAGAATAACAATTACTGCAAGTTTAAATTTCATAATTAATTGTAAATAATATCTTTTTCTTCGATTAAAGATTCATTTTTAAACCTCAAAAATAATTGAGTCAATGCAATTACATCTTTTTGACAATAGGTCACAATTCTTTCCAAGTCTTTATCTATCCAATACACTTCATTTACCATGCTTCCATCTATATCATCTTTAGGTGTAGGGATGTTAAAAATAGTGGTTAATAAACTTAATGAAGTATAGTTTTTATAATCGCCAAATTTCCATAATTGCATGGTATCTAAATGGTTTACTTCCCATGGTTTTTTACCGGCAATATCTAAAATACTAGGAATTTTTAATCCATTTATTAAACCTCTTCTACCAATGTAAGGATAGTCGAATTCTTTACCATTATGGGCACATAATAAATGTTGAGGAGTATTGAAATGGTGATTTAATAAATCAAAAAATTCTGATAAAAGTACTTTTTCGTCATCACCATAAAATGATTTTATTCGTAAGGTATTGGTTCCTCCTTCCGGTTTAATAAAACCAACAGAAATACAAATGATTTTACCAAATTCAGAATAAATTCCTGCTCGATTGTAAGTTTCAAAAGCTGTTTCTCCTTCTTTCTCTATACTATCCGATTTTTTCTCCCAAAAAAGCTTTAGTTCAGGTGATAATAAATCAAAGTTAGGAACTTGAGAAACGGTTTCAATGTCTAAAAAAAGAATCTTATCGAGAGGAAGGTTTTCTAACATAATTCTGGCAATTGATTTTATTGCATGAAGTTAAGAAAAAACCATTTTTATTTGATTAGAATTCCTTTTTTTTTGATGAGAGGAATGTTTGTGAAATTTTCTTCTTTGATAGTTTCTGCCAAGAAAATGTATTTTTTATCCAACAACTCATTGTCTTGAAAAAAGCTCACCCAATATTCGTTATGGATGCCAAACAGGTTTTCCATAATAGGTTCAATTTTCACAAAACTCTGTGCTTTTACATTGCCTAATCCATGACGCAATAAAGTGGTTTTGGTTTCTTCGCCTGATTCTAGTTTTAAATAACCTTTTGATGAAACTAAAACTTGTTCCAAGTCTCTATCTTGAAGGTTAATTAAATAGACGTTCCATTCATCCTGAGCTAACTCATTTTGCTCTTTAACAACAGCAACAGCCACATCTTTTATTACAGATGGATTGATATCTTTTTTCATCTAATTATTGGTTAAAGCTGGAAACGGCAGTTTGTATGGTTTTGTCGTTTTCGTTGATGATGACGTAATAACCAAAGTTACCCCACAAGTCTCTACTAATAAATGCTTTGAGGTTCATAGTAATTAAATCTTTCGAGGTTTTAATTTCATTTAGATTTCTGGTCAATTCGTTTTCTTCGGCATATTTAATTAAACTATTAAACAAATCATCATTAACTATAAAGTGTTTTTTAAAATACAGAGCATCTTGATATTCTTTTTTTAACTTTTCTCTATTTCCATCAACATAGTTTAATGTAAAGCTTTGAATAATTCCTCTGTATCTCATTTCATAAAAGTAAGGAGTATTGCCATTGGTATCTAATGGTACAAAAATGTCGGGCATAATACCTCCACCGCCGTAAACGATTCTTCCATCAGGGGTATAGTATTTTAATGAATCGGGGAAATGAATGCTATCAGATGATAATAGCTCACCACTCACATATCGATTATAAGACTCCATGTTGTAGCTTTCCAAATCACCTGCTTGATAAGGTTTTTGAATACATCTTCCTGTAGGAGTGTAATACCTAGCTACTGTTAATCGGAGAGCAGAGCCATCTGGCCACATGATTTGTTCCTGTACTAACCCCTTGCCAAAAGAACGTCTACCAATAATATTTCCTCTATCATTATCTTGAATGGCACCTGCTAAAATTTCACTTGCCGATGCTGAGTTTTCGTTGATTAAAACAGAAACATTAATGTTTTGTAAAATTCCTTTTTTAGTAGAATAAACTTCTTTTTTTCTTCTTGCTCTTCCTTCGGTATATACTATCATTTTGTTTTTAACCAACAATTCATCAGCAATATCTGTAGCAGCACTTAAAACGCCACCACCATTACTTCTTAAGTCAATAATTAAATTATCCATCCCTTCTTCTTTCAGTTTTTTAGTGGCTTTAAAAAATTCTTCGTAAGTAGTCTTTGCAAAGCGGGTAATTCGAATGTAGCCGGTACTTTCATTAATCATATATGGTGCATCAATGCTAAAAATGGGGATTTCATCTCTTACAATACTGAATTTTAATTTCTTTTTTATTCCTCTTCTTAATATGGTGACGTTTACTTTGGTTCCTTTAGGACCTTTTAAGTGTTTAATTACATCTTCGTTTGTAATTCCAATACCGGCAATATTGGTGGTGTCCACTTTAATAATGCGGTCGCCGGCTTCAATTCCTAGTTTTTCTGAGGGTCCATTTGCAATGGCAGAAATCACCATTACGGTATCTTCCACAATTCTGAACTCAACACCAATACCTTCAAAGTTACCTTCTAATGGGTCGTTCATACCATTAAAATCTTGAGCAGGAATGTAATAAGAATGAGGGTCAAGTTCAGCTAAAATAGCAGCAATGGAATTCTCAGTTAATTTTTTATTGTCTACAGAGTCCACATAAGTATCATCAATGAAATTAAGTATCTCGTTAATTTTATTGGCAGTATTAAACTTTATAGAGTTAGGGAAAATAAGAGTTTTTTCGGAGTTGTTTTTAGATAATAAAGCACCTAAATAAATACCAAATACAACACAGACTGCAAAAATGAGCGGTAATAAAATGTAGAATAAATTTTTATTGTTGTTCATTTAATTCAGGTTTTCAATTTGACATATTTCTACTCCTGATTCTTCTAGAAAAGACAACCCGGAATCATCTTTATAACCATTGCAATAGACTACCCTTTTAATTCCGGATTGAATAATCAATTTGCTACATTCTTTGCAAGGTGAAAGAGTAATGTACAAAGTTGCACCATTAATATCGTGAGTTGATTTGGCTACTTTTAAAATGGCATTGGCTTCAGCATGCAATACAAACCAGTGTGTTTCTCCATTTTCATCTTCACAACAATTATCAAAACCGGTGGGCGTACCATTGTAACCATCAGAAACAATCATTCGGTCTTTTACAATTAATGCTCCAACTTGTTTTCTTGAACAATGAGAAAGCTTGGCCCATTCTTTAGCCATTTTTAAATAAGCTTTATCGTAACGTAATTGTTTTTCTTTACTACTGTATTCCATCCCAAAAAGATTGCTTGCAAAAGTAGGAAAATGAATTGAAGCAAATTAACAAAAATGAAGTCTTTACCTTTTTATTAACTTATGGTTTGATATTTTTTCATTATTTATTAATTGAACTATATAAATACCAGAAGGTAAATAGGATGTATTAATTTCAAGAGAATTTATTTCATTAATTAATGTTTTCCCATTTATATCTAAAATTCTAACCTCTATATTTGAGTTTGTCTTTTTAACATACAAAATATCATCTACAGGATTAGGATAAAATAATAAGTCAGAATTATTTTCTAGTTCATTTATACTGACAAAAATTGTTTTTCCTCCTTTTATATATAAATGACAATTTGTACTTATAGCATAACCTAAAGTATCATTTCTTATTTCTATATCGTGAATTGGGTTTAAAGTAAGGGAGTCATAAATCCAATCTAATCCAGCATTATAGGTTTTAAAAAGGCTATCAGTGTTTTGTACAGCATACCAATTTGTTTCAGTTAAAAAATCGTAAACACCTTTAAAACGATTATAATCGATTGATACAAAAATCCAAGAATTACCTCTATCTGTAGTTTTATATATATGGTTATTTGTTAAAACAAGAAAGCCAATACTGTCAGATATAAAATCAAATCCTTTTAAGGGAGAGGGCAATGAGTCAAAAACGTTAACCCAATTTTGTCCTATATCAGAAGTCTTATGTAATTGAATATTATTTGTTCCTAAGTCCTGTATAGTCATGAAACCTAATGAATCACCAAAAAACTCAATATTTGATGATAAGGAGTTAGGTAAAGAAAAAATAGTATCATTATTACCATTAATATATTTTAATAAATAACTAGTATCATTGTTAGTAACATTTATAAAACCATTAGTAGAATTAAGAAAATAATAACTAGTAATATATTGATTATATTGAGGTTCAACTTGTATTATATAACCGGATTGATTTTTTAAGGATAAAAAACTTGGAGTTGTTTCTAATGTAAAAATGGTATAATCATTTAACATTTGAGAAGTGTGTAAAGCAACTTCATTTGGTGTAAGGCCAAATCCATATGTATTGCAGTTATTCCAATTACTAGGGGTAATTGTATCAAATCCATAATTACATATAAGATTCCATCTTGTAGCATGGTAGTGTACTGCATAACTTTGATTTGAGAGTCTATAACCTGTACTGTCATTAATCATTTTTAAAGTTGAATACCAACTTTCATATCCATCTAAATTATCTACTCTACAATTATTAGGATCTACTGGATAACCTCCAGCTAATTCTTTATCAATCCATTGTGCATAGCTGAATTTTAGTAATAAAGAGAATAAAACAACATAGAAATATCTCATAAAAATTTATTAAATAATACTAAATAAAGATACTTATTTTATTTCTTAATAAAGAATAGAGTCTTTTTGGAAACGATTAATTTTAAAAAGAATAAGTTAAGCCACCCAATACCATAAATCGTTGAGTAGGATAGTCTTGCCATCTTTGGTATTTGGTAGAGGCAATGTTATTGAAGTTAATAAATGCAGATAATTTTTTAGTGTATCGATATTCAATACCTAAATTGGCATCAATTACCCCTTTCAACTCTTTCGCTTCAGCTTTGGTAATGATTTGATTAGAGGCATCTGTAAATGTGGTGTAGATTTTAGCAAATTGTTTGTCGATGAAGAAAATGTCTGCTCTCACAATTATTTTGTCACTTAAATCATAAATACCATTTAAGTTAATTTTCATGCTTGGTTTATGCCATGCTTTAATTTCATTTTCAGGAGTATAACCGTAGTAATCTCCTTTTAAAATTATTTTAAATTTTTCCAGTTTTTGGTAAGCCAATTCTCCACTAATTTGAGTTAAAGCCAATGTATCGTAAATAACGGCAAACTGATTTTCTAATACATTGCTAAAGTCTTTTACAAAAAGAGGAAGTGTTTCAAGCTTTTGTTTACTAAAGCTAGTGTTAAACGTTAAGTGATTGCTGATGCTTCCTCTAATACCAGCATAAATGTTGTATTTTTGATTAGTGTTGGCTATTGCTAAAGTAGTTGTATTTATAAAAGGATTGTCGTTATAATAAGTGTTTAAATTATTTGGAGTTACACCACCTGTAATTCCAACATAGGGAATAATGATGTGTTCTACTACGTCGTATTTAAATTCTGCTTGTGGGTAGAAATGAAATTTGCTTTTATCCATTTGGCTGATGTACAATCCTAAACCAACATTGAACTGCCATTTATCTGAGGTGGTTTTTATGTGTGGATTTAACCCAATTATCATGGTTTTGTTATCATCAATTAAGTTGTTTAACTGATTGTAATGAGTAACTACATTGATTTCATAAAGCTCTTTTTTATGAAACTTACTTAAGCTACCATTTAAATTAAAACTATTTTCGGCAACATCTAAATAGGCACTTAAGTGGTGATAATTTAAATCAAAATTGTAATCAAATTGAGAAGAGTCTGTAAAGTTTCTTGTTAATCCTGCTGAACCACCAAACTTATTGAAGCGTTGCTTTAAAGCGCCTTCATCATTTATTTCAGGATTTGAATTTTCAGGGAACCCATAATAATGAATTACATTTCTGTCGTAATCAAAATTAGCGTTCAATGTAAATTCTTTTAAGAATCTTTTACCAAACAAACCAATTTGATTATCGCTAAAAGCACTATAATCGTTACTTGAAATTCCTTTTGAGCTAAAATGTTTTCCATGAAAGCCATAAGAATATTCTTTGTTTCTTGTTGAATTGAAATACAATTCTGCTAGAGGAGTAGAATTGGTTCCAAAACCAAGTTTTGAATAACCATGATATAATTTTACTAAAGGCTCACCCTTAATTTTGGCAGGCAAAATAGGAGATACTTCAAAATCCACAGGAACTTGTTTACTTAAAAAACCATAAGTTAAAGTTGGTACTATCTTATCAGTATCTTGAATACTAGGATTGTCTTTAATTTTAATAGCGTCTGATAAAGTTGGGTTAAAAGGTTTAACAGTAATAATGGTGGTAGTGTCAAGTTCTGTTTGAGCAAAACTAGAGTTGTTAAATCCAAAAAGACCTAAAAATAAGACAAGTAGCGATATGTATTGCTTTTTATTTTTCATCATCGCTTTCATTTTCGTTAATTGAATCTTCAATAACTTCAAGTTTTTCTTCTTTTTCTTTCTTTTTTATTTTTTCAGGTTCACTAAATAATTTTTCGATGTCTAAATCAGAGCCAAATTGGAGTTCAATTTTTTCTTCTTCAATAGGTGCTTTCCGTTGATTTTCTTGTTCTTTTAAAATGTTAAGTTTTTCATTCGCTATACTCACTAATTCAGGATATTTACTATTGTCAATCACGTTTTGTAAAGTAAACTTAGCTTGGAAAATATCTTCTTTGGCAACATAATTATCAGACAGTAAAATCAATGCTTTACCCATCCAATAATCATAAGTGTTGAATTTCTTAATTAGACTGAAAACTTCAGCTTCACAATTATCGTATTCACCTCTTAAATGTAGAATATGAGCCACATTGTATTTTGCTTCTGCCCCAAAACGATTGGCAGAACCTGAAGCTGTAGTAAATTCTTTTAATGCTAAGTTGTAATCATCTTTAGCTAATAAGCATTTAGCATAAATTAAATGTGTTTCAGTAATTAAATTAGCGTCTTCGATATCTTTATTAATCACAATTTCACAATATTTAATCGCAGCATCGATGTGGTTTAATTGGAAGTTTAATCTCATTTGTTCAACCTGAGATTTAAAAACATTTTCAGGGTTATCTGCTAAGTATTCTAATTGATTAAAGTTGTTGAGAGCATCTTCAGTTTTTCCTAACTCTTTATTAATTTTTGCAGACGAAAGAAGTGAGATTTCAGTAAACTTATTTTTACCAACTTGTAAAACATAGCTGTAATCAATTAATGCTTCATTAATAAATCCGGCTTTATGTTCGCAGGTGGCTTTATAAAAATGAGCATCTAATGCAAAGCTGCCATTTGGGTATTTTTCTAAGTATTTGGCAAACTCATTAGTGGCTTTATCACAATTTCCACTCATGTAGCTGTTTTGTGCCACTTCGTAATAATCAGTATCCAAGATAAGTGCAGCAGAATCAGGCGTGCCAACCGAACTTAAGTATTGCTCGTAAGCAGATAATTCACCTTTTTCAATATAAATCTTTTTAATTTTTTCTAATGATTCTTTCGATTCTTCAGTGTTTGGATAATCTTGAACCACTTGTTTAAATACCGTTAACGCATTTTCATCTTTTTGTTGATTGAAGTAAATCAAACCTTGTTTTACCAAAGATTTACTTACATAAGGACTGTTTGAATGTTCACTAACAATTAATTTAAAGTTGTTTAACGCTTTGTCGTTTTTGTTTTGTAATAGTTGTACTTCTCCTAATTCAAAAATGGCATCATCTATCAAATGACTTTTTTCTTTTCTGTTGATTAAAGTTTCTAATAAATTGGCTTTTTCATTGTAATGACCAACTACTCCATTAGCTACAGCGCTTTGATATAAAGAATAGTCTATTTGATGAATTCCCATCATGGCAGCCTTATCATAATACTCAATAGCAGCTTTATAATCTTGAGCAATAAAAAAGCAATCACCTATTCTATTTAAAGCATCGTTTTTAACTTTAGAAGTTTCATTGTTTGGAGTGTTTTGATCAAACTTTCTGTACCACCCTAAAGCATTACTATATTCCTTTAACTTAAAATAGGAGTATCCTATGTGGTAATAAGATTTTGCTAGAGCATCTTTGCCAATTGCTTCCGGTTCATAAATGTATTGCTTGTAACCATTTATTGCTTCCGGATAGTTGTTTAAACGATAATTGGCTTCAGCTCTCCAATAAGTGTTGTCAGCTTTTACAGATTCACTGATTATATATTTGTCAGATTTATTAAAGTATTCAATGGCTTCATTATATTTTCCATTATTGAACAATTCTATACCTCTATAATATGCTATTTTTTGATATGCTTCTTGAAGTTGAGCATCTAAGGTTTTTATGTTTTCTAATGAATTAATTGCTGCCTGGTAATTTTTTGTAGTGTAATAAACTGCTACCAAATATTCGTAGGCATTATTCAGTTTTGTTGAGTTTGGATAGGTATTGATAAATTCTTCAAATGCTTTGATGGCATCATTAAAAGGATGATAAGAAAGTTCATAAGATATTTTAGCAAAACTGAAAAGTGCATCTTCTTTTATTTGAGCATCAAAATCCATTTTTGAAGCTTCTCTAAAGGAGCTTCTGGCATATTGTTTTTGATTGGTTTTTAAATAACATTCAGCTAAATGATAATGTGCAGTTTGCGAAATGCTATCATTTTCATCTATCGATTTCTTTAACCAATCAATAGCTTGCTCGCAGCTATCCGTTTTGTATAAAGCATACCCTAATTGATATTGTTCAGCTCTGGTTGCCTCATAAGGTTTTTCATTTTGGTATCTTTTCAAGTAAGGGATTGCTTCTGAAAACTTGTTGGTTCTATAGTAAGCCTCTCCAAGTAAACGCGCAATTTCTGGCGCTCTTTTAGGGATGGCAGTATCTAATAAAGCTGGAGCATACTCAATTAATTGATCATACTTGTTTTGTAGATAATAGATTTGAGTAATATAATAAGGAGTAATCGGTGAAAATTTTGGGTCGTTGTTAAGTTGTAAAAAAGTGGATAATGATGATTCATATTTCTTTTGCAAATAAGCAATATGAGCATAGTAATATTTTGCAGGAGGACTGTATTTATTATCGATATCTTTTATTTCATAAAATTGTTTGGCAGCTTCTTCGTATTGTTCTCCTTCAAAATGACAATAACCGACCTTGAAACGATACTCAGCTTGTTCTTCAGGGCTTAAATCATAGGTGTCAATTTTGCTGAACCATGTTAATGCGTCTTCGTATTTTTTACCTCTAAAATGGTAAGTTCCTAAATAAAAATAAGCCATTTTAACTTTAGGACTTTCAGGATATTGATTGATAAACTCAATGAAAAGATTTTCAGCATCAGTATTAAACAAATTCAAAGCGCAAAGCGCTTGATAATATTTTGCATTAACGGTTATTTCAGATTTATTATCAGTTGACGTATTTAGGATTTCTTCAAATTGATGTTGAGCAGCACTGAACTTTTCTTTGTCGAAAAGTTCCATGGCATTATTGTACTCAGCCATGTTGTTAGTATATATGGTTGTTTTTTGGGCGTTTAGTTGAACACTAAAAACGCTCAAAAATAACAGAATGAACCATAAATTTTTTAGCCTCAAAATCAATTCCTTTTCTTTCGGTTTACTGATGGTTAAAATTATAATGATTACCCCAACAGATGGGGCATCATTTCTCAAGTTTTCAACGTGATGATGTTGAAATTATTTTGCTAACCAGCTTATTATTACTCGCCTGTTGGAGGAAATAATAATATATTTGTTTACTAATAAACAAAAGTTTATTTCGTTAGTGTTTATACATTTAAAATTTAACCGGGATGATTATAGAAATGAAAGCAGCCAGTATTTACCAGCAAAAAAACCTGGTATTACAAAATGTTGATATTACTATTAAGCCCGGAGAGTTCGTTTATTTAATAGGAAAAACCGGTTCAGGGAAAAGTAGTTTGCTTAAAACTTTGTATGGGGATTTACCATTAAAAGAAGGAGAAGCTACTGTCGCTGATTTTGATTTAAATGCAATTAAAAGAAGAAAAGTTCCCTTTTTAAGAAGAAAATTAGGAATCGTATTTCAAGATTTTCAATTGTTGACAGATAGAAATGTGAATGATAATTTGTTGTTTGTGTTAAAAGCAACAGGTTGGAAAGAAAAAACCAAAATAGAAGAACGTATTAATGAAGTGTTGAAGAGTGTTGGGCTAGAGAATAAAGGTTATAAATTTCCACACGAATTATCAGGAGGAGAACAGCAAAGAGTGGTAATTGCAAGAGCCTTGTTAAATGAGCCGGATTTGATTTTAGCTGATGAGCCAACAGGAAATCTTGACCCAGAGACATCTGAAGAAATTATGAAATTGTTGTTTGACATTAGCAAAAAAGGAAAAGCTATTTTAATGGCAACACATGATTTTCATTTAATGCAAAAATTTCCTACAAGAACTATAAAATGTGAAGGAAGTACAGTTGTTGAGGTAAATGGAACTCCTAATACTGCTTTTCAAAACATTACTTCACCATCTTCCGAAGAGAATAGAATGGAGGGGGAAAATCTTTAAAATAGCCTTATGCTGTCTATTTTAATTCCTATCTATAATTTTAACGTTGTTGATTTTATTAAAGATTTAAAAAATCAAGCTGATAGCTGTGGAATTGAATATGAAATTCTTTGTATAGATGATTTTTCAAATGATGACATCAAAAAAGAAAATGAAGAGTTAGGAAACATGGAGTACGTTTTTTATGAAGAACTCCCTAAAAATATTGGACGCTCAAAAATTAGAAATAAGCTAGCTCAAAAATCTCAATTTCCTTATTTGTTGTTTTTAGATTGTGATTCCAAAACAGTTGATAAGCAATTTGTCAAAAGATATATTAATAGCATAGATCCTGATAAAATTACTTATGGAGGAAGATGCTATGAAAGTCAAGCTCCTAAATCAACCTCAGAATATTTTAGGTGGTGGTATGGCATGAATAGAGAAACGATTTCAGTTGCCCAAAGAAAAAAACAGCCTTATCATTCTTTCATGACCAATAATTTTTTAATTCCTAAAACAATTTTCAATGCGATTAAATTAGATGAACAATTAGTTGGCTATGGACATGAAGACACTTTGTTTGGTTTGGAATTGAAAAAAAGAGGGATAGAAATACAGCATATTGATAATCCGCTTTGTCATATTGGCTTAGAAAATTTTGAAGTATATATTGCCAAAACAGAAGAAGGAATTAGTAATTTAAAAAAGCTGATTGATGAAAATAAAATAGACGATTCTGTAAAGCTTTTCAGGTATTATAAATTATTGAAAAAAATAGGCGTGGAGAAGAAAATTTTGAATTACTATCGAAAAAATAAAGCGTTAATTCTTCAAAAACTCCAAGAAAAAGAGCCTAACTTAAGATGGTTTAATTTATACAAGTTGGGTTATTTGATTTCATTATACAGTTAATGTATAATTAATTTACCACTACTTCTATTATAATTATTTAAAGTTTGGTAAAAGTAAATCCCTTTTGGGAAAGAACTAATGTCTAATGTGGTGTAATTAGTTGTTAATTTTTTTCGCAACATTTCTTTCCCTGTAATATCTATCAAAAGAAAAGTAGTATTACTTTGTGATTGATCAATATTAATAATTCCATTAGATGGGTTAGGATAAACCAAAACCTCATTTAAATTTAATTCGTCCTCAACACCAACAGTGCAATTAGGTATTTCACATCCCATACTATCAACTTTCACAACCCATAAATTTTGTTCGGGAACGGAAACATTAGTTAAATCTCCACACATAACAAAACCACCATCAAGAGTATGTTGAACATCCCAAAAATAATTTACATTATTAGCCCCATATTTATCAAAAATTCGTTGCCATAAAAAATTACCATTACCATCATATTTTGCCAACCACGCATCATCCCCATCTCCAGTAGATGAATAATTAGTACCACCTATGGTAATAATAGAGCCATCAGGCAGTATAATAGCATTACTGGAAAATGCATCATGTATTCCATTTTGAATAATTCCTAAAGTATCATCCCAAATAATATTCCCGCTACCGTCTATTTTTGCAATGTATGCCTGAAAATCAGCTAGTATATTACCTGGAGTGACATCAATTGTTGCAGTAACAATATAATCATTTGTATTTCCATATCTCACCACATATCCATAATTGTCATCTTCAGGAGTTCCATAAACTTTATTCCAGATTATATTTCCAAGACTATCTGTTCTTATCACATTAATATCTTGTTTGGTTGCGATTGAAGAATAGTAAGTGCCAGATAGAATATATCCATCATTTGTTAAATCGACAGAATAAGCAGCTCTTTGATTACTTGAAGCATACACTTTATGCCATTGTTCATTACCCAAGCTATCTACTTTTAATAAAAATGAACTATTTGAACTAAAATTACCCCAACCTGTCGTCCAACCAGTTATGATAAATCCATTATCAAGAGTTTGTTGGATATCGTTCCCGTAAGTTTTTTTATTAGAATCACCAAAGTATTTCTCCCATAAAAAATTTCCATCTATATCAAATTTATATAGAGCTATCAACGCACTATCTGATGAATGGGTAATAGAATCTGTAAACATTATACCAGCAAATACAAAATTAGTATCTCCAATACTAATGAGTTTTCCTAGTCCTCCATTCTGGTAAAAAAGATATTTTCCAAAAACTTTAGTCCAAATCGTATCTCCATTGATATCCAATCTAAAAAGTCCAATATAACTTGATTCATTTGTAGTAACTATTCCCGTAGTAATATATCCACTTGAATCTTTTAAGGGATAAATAGCAGCACCATTATTGTAAACAATTGAATCATTTTTATATTCATTATTAAAATAGGTTTGGGAATGAGAAACCTGACTCAATATTATTACAGTGATGAATATGAAGCATGCTTTTATCATTTTAGATTATTTACTAAATCCTGAATAATTTTCTGCTCCTTTTCCCAGTTGAGTTCTTCAGCTGCTTTTTTGGTATTGGCTTTATATTCTTTTAATTTTTCAGGGTCAGCAAATAGAGAATTTATTTTTTCAGCTATTGCCTCAGGTTTAATTTCTTTTATGGTTTCTCCTACTTTATATAGATTGACAATAACAGCCATTTCGGGCAAATTAGACACTAAAACTGGAACTTCACAATTAATATAATTGAAAAGCTTATTGGGTAAAGCATACTGATAGTTTAATCCAACATTTTCTTCTAAGCTAACACCTATATCTGCTTGCATGGTATAATCGTGCAATAATTCGTAGTGTATTTTCCCCAACATTTTTATTTTGTCAGTTAGGTTTAATTCTAAAATCAAAGAAATAATTTGATCGAAAATATCACCATCACCAATAATATAAAGTAAAGCATTGTCAATATTTTGCATGGCCTTAACCAAAGGTTCAATTCCTCTGTTTACATTTACCGAACCTTGATAAATGATAAGGTTTTTACCCTCTTCACGTAAATTCTTTACCTCTAAAAATGTTTTGTTTCTAAAAGGAAGATTCCGAACTACTTTTACATTTACGCCGTATTTATCTTGGTAACATTTTGCAATGGAATGACTAACAGTAATTACATTTTCTAGCTTAGGGAATATCTTTTTCTCAATTTTTTCCCATACTTTTTGAACTTTTGGTCGTTTTACCAACTCAGGAACCTCAGTAAAATATTCATGACTGTCGTACACCAATTTTTTACCTTTTATTTTAGATGCTAAATAGTTAGCAGGAAGTGAATCGAGGTCATTACTCCACAATATATCTACTTTGTTAAATAGAAGAAACAAAAACAAGCGAATATTATAGTTGGCATAAAACAAAGGGCCTTTATTAAACCATAATTTAAATCGTTTTGTGGCATAATCACGGGCAACAGGAAGGCTTCCGTTTAATTGTCTACCGATTAACAAGACCTTGTACCCCATTTCAGTGAGGGTAGTACATACTTTAGCAACTCGTTGGTCTGCTACCAAATCGTTAGTAACTGATACAATGATTTTTTGCTTGCTCATCTGTTTGTAAAGCTAATCGATTCTGATAAATCTATCAACACCATTTTATGAATATTTATTTGAAAGGTTTTTAACAATTATTGAAATAACTAAATACATTTGATAGAACAAAATAACTGTCAATGAAAAAAATTATTGCCATCATCGAGGGAGGTTACAGCCATGAAAAAGTAATTTCATTAAA
>JACJZA010000012.1 GCA_020635825.1 Flavobacteriales bacterium | reverse complement strand
CCTCCCGGTGTTGGAAAAACCACTTTGGCTAACATTATTGCCAATTATTTAAATCGTCCGTTTTACACACTCAGTGCTATCAATTCAGGAGTAAAAGATGTGAGAGAAGTAATTGAAAAAGCAAAATCTCAACAGTTTTTTGGGACTAACAATCCAGTGTTATTTATTGATGAGATTCACCGTTTTAGTAAATCGCAACAGGATTCATTACTGGGTGCAGTTGAAAAGGGAATCATCACTTTAATTGGGGCAACTACCGAAAATCCTTCATTTGAAGTTATTTCTGCTTTGCTGTCTCGTTGTCAGGTTTATATTTTGAAAGAACAAAGCAAAGAAGATTTATTAAAGTTAATTGACATTGCTTTAACACAAGATGAAGAACTAAAAAAGAAAAAGATTGTAATTAAAGAGCATGAATCTTTATTGCAATTATCTGGTGGCGATGCTCGAAAATTATTGAATACACTAGAAATTGTAGTGAACAGTTTTGACAAAGAACCCATTGAAATCACCAATGACAGAGTAGTTGAAATTGTTCAACAAAACATGGTTCGGTATGATAAAACTGGTGACCAACATTATGATATCATCTCTGCTTTTATCAAATCAATAAGAGGAAGCGACCCAAATGCTGCTGTTTATTGGTTAGCTAGAATGCTTGAAGGCGGAGAGGATCCTAAATTTATTGCTCGTCGTATGCTCATTCTTTCTTCTGAAGATATAGGAAATGCAAACCCAACGGCATTGGTGATTGCTAATAATTGTTTTCAAGCCATTAACGTTATAGGAATGCCTGAAGCGCGTATTATTTTATCTCAGACAGCAGTTTATTTAGCTACTTCACCCAAAAGTAATGCGTCTTACCAAGCCATTAACTTAGCTCAAGATTTAGTTCGTAAAACAGGGAACTTATCGGTTCCTCTTCACATTAGAAATGCTCCAACTAAACTAATGAAAGAAATTGGCTATGGTGAAGGTTATAAATATTCTCATGGTTATGAAGGCAATTTTGAAGAACAAGAATATTTGCCTGCTGAAGTAAAAGGAACCAAACTTTACGAACCGGGTAAAAATACGAAAGAAGAAAGTTTGAGAAGCTTTTTAAAAGGTAAATGGAAGAATAAATACGGTTATTGATTATTATGAAATATTTTATAATTATAATAACATTCATAATTACTAAAGTATCCTTTGGACAAAATTTAAAGTATAAAATTGATTGTGATTCTGTTCTTGTATCTTCAAAGAATATAGATATCCACTCACCTACAACAAATTTCAATTTTATGTCTGCTGTTGATCTAAAAAATCCTATTGATTGGAAAAATCAAGACACTTTAAATTTATCAACTTTTACTATTAATAATCTTGAAGATAAAGTACCAATAATAATTGTAAATTCTAAAAATCAAAATAATAATATTAAAGGTGAAATTGTCTTTTCTCAGTTAGTTTATTTTCAAGAGAAAAAAGAATACGGACCAAATAGTGATTACAGCTATTATACAGACTTTTATTTATCTAAAGGAATCTTAGTTCTACAAGAAAAAAACTGGTGGTCAAAAGGGAAGGGGAAAAAATATAAATATAGTTTTGAAAAAGATGGTATTAACTGTATGAAGCTAATAAGATTAAACCCTAATAAACAAAAAATGTTTCCTAAACCTATAAGAAAAAAAGATAAATATAAATTAGGAAAAGTAAGTAATTATTAATTTTTCAGCTTAACTGCCAACAAAGTATTCTTCAATAAACTGGCAATGGTCATTGGTCCTACTCCACCTGGTACAGGAGAAATGTAAGCGCATTTTGGAGCTACCTCATCAAACTTTACATCACCTAACAATCTAAACCCTGATTTTTTAGAATCGTCTGCTATTCGATGAATACCAACATCTATAACTGTTGCTCCTTCCTTTACCATATCGGAAGTAACAAACTGTGGTTTACCAATAGCAACAATAAGAATATCTGCTTGTCTAGTTATTTCTTTTAAGTTTTGTGTTCTACTATGTACTACCGTTACAGTACAATTTCCAGGGTAGGCATTTCGAACCATCAAAACACTCATAGGCGAACCAACTATATGACTTCTGCCCATTACCACACAATGTTTACCTTCGGTAGGAATGTCATAATGTCGCAACATTTCTGTAATTCCAAAAGGAGTTGCAGGCAAAAAACATGGTAATCCTAACATCATTTTACCTAAACTCATTGGATGAAATCCATCTACATCTTTTTTAGGGTCAATTGCTTCAGTTATTTTTTGTTCGTCAATGTGTTTAGGAAGTGGTGATTGAACGATAAAACCATCAATTTCATCATTCTGGTTTAATTTTTCAACTTCAGCTAAAAGCTCTTCTTCAGTAATTGTTGGTTCTAATTTTACTAATGTAGAATGAAATCCAACTCTTTCGCAAGCTTTAACCTTTCCATTTACATAAGTTACACTTGCTCCATCATCTCCTACCAATACTGCAGCCAAATGTGGTACCTTCCCTCCTTTAGATTTAATTAACTCAACTTCCTGAGCAATTTCATCTTTTATTTTGTTCGATACTTCTTTTCCGCTTACAATAATTGGTTCCATCTTTATCTAGGTTTAGGCATGTTCTTCATTAATTTCGCCATCTTGTTCTTATCACTCATCATTCTCATCATTTTACTAGTTTGGTCAAATTGCTTAATTAACCTATTTACTTCTTGAATAGTTGTTCCACTACCATCAGCAATTCTTTTTCTTCTACTCCCGTTTAGTGCTTTCGGATTCTCTCTTTCATAAGGAGTCATGGAATGAATAATCGCTTCAATCCCTTTAAATGCATCATCATCAATATCAACTCCTTTCATTGCTTTTCCAACCCCGGGAATCATACCCATTAAATCCTTTACATTACCCATTTTCTTTATTTGGGCAATCTGACTCATAAAATCGTTAAAATCAAACTGATTTTTAGCAATTTTCTTTTGAAGTTTTCTTGCTTCTTCTTCGTCATATTGTTCTTGAGCACGCTCTACTAAACTTACAACATCACCCATTCCCAATATTCGGTCTGCCATTCTCTCAGGATAGAAAACATCTAAAGCATCCATTTTCTCTCCTGTACCAATAAACTTAATTGGTTTATCAACAACCGAACGGATAGATAAAGCTGCACCACCTCTAGTATCACCATCTAATTTGGTTAATACAACACCATCAAAATCTAATCTATCGTTAAAGGTTTTAGCTGTATTCACCGCATCTTGCCCGGTCATTGAATCTACCACAAACAATGTTTCTTGAGGATTGATGGCTTTTTTTACTTGCTCAATCTCATTCATCATTTGTTCATCTACTGCTAAACGACCAGCAGTATCGACAATTACCACATTATGACCTTTACTTCTTGCGTGACTTAAAGCTTTCTGAGCAATATCAACCGGATTTTTATTTTCTTTATCACTCCATACTTCCACTCCAATTTGCTCGCCCAACACATGAAGCTGATCTATTGCCGCAGGACGATAAACATCGCCAGCAACCAATAATGGAGATTTTCCTTTTTTGGTTTTTAAGTGATGAGCTAACTTTCCAGAAAAAGTAGTTTTTCCTGAACCTTGTAATCCCGATATTAAAATAACAGCAGGATTTCCTTTAATGTTAATATCAGTCATTCCTCCACCCATCAAATCAGTCAATTCATCGTGGGTAATTTTCACCATTAACTGATTGGGAGAAATAGCATTGATTACATTTTGACCCAATGCTTTTTCTTTAACTTTATCGGTAAACTGTTTGGCTACTTTGTAACTTACATCGGCATCCAACAACGCTCGTCTTATCTCTTTAACTGTCTCAGCAACATTAATTTCAGTTACTTGTCCTTGACCTTTTAAAACCTTAAAGGCTCTTTCTAACTTATCACTTAAACTATCAAACATTTTTATACTTTTTAGGCGTCTACAAAACTAATATTTCTAACTAAAATAAGCTAAGCTATTTAGGTATTAATATTTTAACACCTTGAGTCAAATATTTAACAATTCAGTTCAATTTCTTTATATTTTTATAGATTTAGTACATATTTTACTTTCTTTGTTAACTTTAAGCGAAACTAAACTTATCTAAAATAAAACTTAACAAACTATGAAAAAGATTTTTACACATTTTGCAGTATTTTATTTGGCAATATTTTGCACATCTGTAATTTCTGCACAACAGATTAGTGATCAATGTGGTTTTAATCATGCAATTGATTATCAAAACAGCATTTATTCTAATTACAAACAACAAGTAAATGCACTATATAATAATCTTTTAGAAAAAGCCAATTTAAATGCCGAAATCACTAAAAAAGGTGGAGTAGTTTATACCATTCCTGTTGTTTTCCATGTAGTTTGGAATTCTGCAAGCCCAAACCAAAACTTGGCAGATAGCGTTTTGTTTGAGCAAATTAATGTATTAAATGAAGATTTTTCTAGAACGAATGCTGATACTAGCAATTTACGTCCAGCATTTTTCCCTATTGCTGGTAGACCGGACATTCAATTTCAATTAGCTTGTAAAGATACTAATGGCAATATGACTAATGGAATAGTTAGAATTGAAACAGATTCATCTTTTGGTGGAGGTGGGATTCCTGATATGGCTTCTATTGCAGGTATTCAAAATACAAATCAAGGTGGTTCTGATGCATGGAACACTGATGAATATTTAAATATATGGATTGGTGATATTAATAGTGGAAGTTCGCCATCATTATTAGGTATCGCGACACCTCCTGTTGGCTTACCAAATTGGCCTTCCGGTTCAGTTCCCGCTGAATTAACTGATGGTGTAATTATCCACTACAGTGCATTTGGAAGAAATAATCCAAATACTATTCCTGGTATTGATGTTAATGGAAGAACAGTAACTCATGAAGTTGGACATTATTTAGGAGTAAGACATACTGCTGAAAATACATTTGGAGGTCTATTAGGTAGTATTTGTGGTGATGATGATGGTTTAAATGACACTCCAACTTGTGACCAATCTCAACAAGGATGTGATTTAACAAGAAATTCTTGTAATGATACGATAGGAACCATTGGTGATTTACCTGATATGGTTGAAAATTATATGGATTATTCTGACCAAACATGCCAAAATAGTTTTACTAACGGTCAAGTTTCAATAATGAGAGATGTAGTAGTTAACCATAGAGCTGGATTATTAACTTCTCCCGGGTTAGATTGTCCAACAGGAATTAAATTCAATGATTTTGCTGATAATTTTGAAGTTTATCCTAATCCAAGTAATGGAATTGTAAACATTAAATCTTATTCTGGAATTAAGTTTAATGTTACTGTTTACAACAGCATAGGACAAACTATTGAATCTAATTTAAATGGAAACCAGATTATGTTACCACAAAAAGGAGTTTACTTTATTAAGATATCTTCTGATAAAGAAACTGTAGTAAAGAAAATTGTTAATCATTAGTTAAAAACCTATCTATAAAAAGAAGCCGAGCAATGCTCGGCTTTTTTTTATGTAATAACTATTGTATTTTACGCTAATACTTCTTTTACTTTATCAGCAGCTTCTTTTAATAATACAGCTGAATGAACTTTTAATCCTGAATCATCAATTAATTTCTTAGCTTCTTCAGCATTTGTTCCTTGTAAACGAACAATAATTGGAACAGGAATATCACCAATATTTTTATAAGCATCTACTACACCTTGTGCTACCCTATCACATCTTACAATACCACCAAAAATATTTACTAAAATAGCATCTACGTTAGGGTCTTTTAATATAATTCTAAACGCTTTTTCAACTCTTTCAGCATTTGCTGTTCCTCCAACATCTAAGAAATTAGCAGGCTCACCTCCTGACAATTTAATGATATCCATAGTTGCCATTGCTAAACCGGCTCCATTTACCATACACCCAACATTTCCATCTAATTTCACAAAGTTTAATCCAGCTTCTTTTGCTTCTAATTCTGTAGGATCTTCTTCCGTTTTATCGTGCATTTCAGCAATATCTTTATGTCTATACAAAGCACTATCATCAATGTTTACTTTAGAGTCAACAGCAATAATTCTATTATCAGAAGTTTTTAATACAGGGTTAATTTCAAACATTGAAGCATCTGTACCTTCATATGCTGCATATAGAGCAAAAACAAATTTTACCATTTGTTTGAATGCTTCTCCGGATAAACCTAGATTAAAAGCAATTCTTCTGGCTTGAAATCCTTGTAACCCAACTTTTGGATCGATTTCTTCTTTAAAAATTAAATGAGGAGTTTTTTCTGCAACTGCTTCAATATCCATTCCACCTTCCGGTGAATACATAATAATGTTTCTACCGGTTTCTCTGTTCATTAAAACCGACATATAAAATTCTTCTGGTTGAGCTTCACCGGGATAATATACATCTTGAGCAATAAGAACTTTATTTACTTTTTTTCCTTTTGCATTAGTTTGAGCAGTAACTAAATGTCCTCCTAAAATTCCGGCAGCAATACCTTCTACCTTATCTAATCCTTTTGCTAAAACCACACCATGCGAACCCGTTTCAGTTACCACACCTTTACCTCTACCTCCCGCATGTATCTGTGCTTTAACCACAAACCACTCTGTTCCGGTTTGTTTATTTAATTCTTTTGCAGCTTCAACCGCTTGAGCAGGAGTATCAGCAACAATACCTTCTTGTATTGCAACTCCAAAACCTTTTAATAACGATTTTCCTTGATATTCGTGTATATTCATTATGCTAAATAATTTTGTAAATTAAGTTACCAAAAGTAGCTTTTTTGATAAGTAATTCAAAGTGTTTTTTTAAAGTTTTATAAAGAGCTTAACTTTTGTCTCAACATAAACTCTAATTGCTGATTTACACGTAAAAGTGTTGCCGTTAATTCTTTATTTTCCTTCCTTAACCGATAAACTTCATACGCTTGTTTTATTAATATACTTAAATCATCATTACACCATGGCTTTGCAACATATCGATAAACCTGTCCTTTGTTGATGGCCTCAATTACAGTATTTATGTCTGAATAACCTGTAACCAAAATCCGCATAGCATCAGCATGATTTTCTAAAATTGATTCAAAAAATTCTACCCCTGTCATCTCGGGCATACGTTGGTCACTTAATATTACTTCTATTTCATTTTCATCAATGATTTTTAATCCTTCCTTGGCTGATTCTGCTACAAAAACGTTAAACTCTCTTCTAAAAACCGCTTTGAAAGCATTTAAATTGTTTTCTTCATCATCAATATATAACACATTAATTTTTTGTGATATATTACTGTTAGTTATTGGGTTCATGTAAAAGTAATTTTATGTTAAGATTTCAATCTACGAACAATAAAAAAATAAGTTATTAAGTACGTATTTATACCTATTATTTATGGCTTTTTTATACGTTTTTTAAGGGATTATTTTTCAATATTATTTATATACCTTTAAGTTTTCTGCTATTTTATTTACAAAAATGGAAACTAATCTAAAATCAATTATTCAATCCTCGATAGAATACACTTATAATCAAACATATAAACCCATCTTCTTTGATTTATCTATCCAAGAAGATGAAAAAGATTTCGTTAAATTATTAAATAATTCTAACACAATTGTTACAATTGATGAAATTGATAGTCAATTAAAGGAATTAATTAAACTAAGACACCCCTCTAAAAAATTCTCAGATGAAGAGCTTACTTTAAAAATTAACGAACACCTAAATGGAATAGCTCTTGAAAGATATGGCACATGGGTTTATTATCCATGGTTAAATAAGGTAGTTCATTTATTGAATGAAGAAGAATTTGTAGAAGTAAGAACCAATCGAAATCAATATAAAATTACACCTGAGGAAGAAAATAAATTGAGTACAAAAACAATAGGTGTGATTGGGTTATCTGTTGGAAAAGCTATTGCCTTAACCATAGCAATGGAAAGAATCTGTGGACATTTAATTATTGCAGATTTTGATGTAATTGAATTGTCAAACCTAAACAGAATACAAACGGGAGTTTACAATTTCAATATTAAAAAAACCATTATAGTTGCTCGAGAAATTGCAGAAATAGACCCCTATATACAAATAACATGTTTACATGAAGGTTTGAATGAAGAAAATATAAATGACTTTTTCTATCCGAATGGAAAAAAAATTGATTTATGTGTAGAAGTATGTGATGGATTAAGTACCAAAATATTTGCTCGTCAAAAAGCAAAAGAATATAAGATTCCCGTTGTAATGGACACAAACGATAGGGGCATGATAGATATCGAACGTTTTGATATAGAACCACAGAGACCCATTTTACACGGATTAATTGATCATTTAGATTTAAAATTGATTAATAACAATATGTCTAATAAAGAAAAAATACCTTTTGTTAGTTCAATCATTGGTCTCGACACTATTTCGTTTAGGTTGAAACAATCAATGTCTGAAATTGGTAAAACTATAAGTACATGGCCACAGCTAGCCTCTTCGGTGGTTTTAGGAGGAGCCATCACATGTGATGTTTCTAGAAGAATTTTATTAGATGAACAAATTAATTCAGGTAGATTTTATGTTGATTTAAAAGAACTCATTAATTAATGTATAAAGTAACAACATTTAAAGCTATTGACAATCCTATATTGTGCGACCAATATATTGAAGGGCATATCACTGTTTTAAAAGAATATGGGGTTCCAATGGTTACTTCTGGTAAACCTATTTGGAACACAAACCCGAATGTTTATTGTATTGTAGCAAAAAGAATTGATAATAATAAAATGATTGGAGGAATAAGACTACAAATTGCTGATGGAATAACACCACTTCCGGTTGAAGAAGCAATTAGTCCTTTAGACAAAGGAATTCATGAAATGGTAAAAAAATATTTTGATGAAGGGGTTGGGGAGTTATGTGGGTTATGGAATTCAAAGGAAGTTGCAGGAGTGGGTATCAGCTTTGTTTTGGTGAGATCAGCTATTTCTATAGTCAATCAATTACAATTCAAAACACTCATGGGAATTTGTGCAGAATATTCTTTACAAATGTTTACTAATGTTGGATTTGTTATTGATAGGTCTCTTGGAGAAAATGGAGAGTTCCCATATCCTACAGATGAATATATAACTCGAGTTTTAGGTATAATGAATGCATATACTTTAGAAACAGCATACCCATATGACAAAGAACGTATGCTGGGTTTAAGAACCAAACTAATTCAACAAAGAGAAGAAGTTGGTAAAAAAGGCGTTTTTAATGTACATTATGATTTAAACATAAAAAAAATAGACAAGTAAATGAAAAATAATTGTTTCTTCTACTTAATACTATTAGTGTTTTTATTTCATCTCAATGATAAAGTAAATGCTAATTCTATTGAACAGATTCAAATATTTGAAAATGATTCTAAAAAATTAATTGGAAAGAGTGTTTATTATTTGGAAGATAAAAAAAATATCTATTCAATTGATGAAGTAATTGCTTCCAATTTATTTATACAATCCGATAAAAATATACCAAATTTTGGGGTAACACAATCTAGTTATTGGATTCGTTTTACTATTTCTAACAATACAAACAAGGAATTATTTATGGAACTTGCTCAACCTATTATGGATGAAATTGAGTTCTACAATTTTATAGATTCCACAAATATGTATGAAATAAAAAACGCAGGGGAAATATATCCTTTTTCAAAAAGAGAATTCAATTTTACTAACTATGTCTTTAATTTAAATATTAGAAAAGGAGAAACCAAAACATATTATGTTAAAATTAAGAGTACAGAACAAATTCAAGCACCCATTTATATTGGTTCTTTATTAAATATTGCTGAATCTTCAAATACTTTTTTATTCTATTCTGCTCTCTTTTTAGGAATAATGACAGTTATGATCTTATATAATTTCTTTATATATCTTACAACGAAGGATAAAAGTTACATCTTTTACGTCCTCTATATTAGTACCCTAATGTTCACCCAGTTATGTCCTAAAGGAATTACATTTCAATATTTTTGGCCCAATTTACCTTGGTTAGCTGTTCATTCTATGTTTATTTTGCCTTCTCTTGTAGGTATTTTTGGTATTTTCTTTTTTAATAATTTTCTTAAAACAAAAGAGTTCTTACCTATTGCTAGTAAAATATTCAATGTCATTATTTTAGTTTATATAGTTGTATTATCGTTAGCATTCATTAAAAAATACGAAACAAGTTATATGATTATGGAATTAACAGCAATGATAGTTTCATTATTGATGTTATTATTTGCTGTATTAATTCTAAGAAAAGGTTACCAACCTGCAAGATATTTTTTAATTGCTTGGTCGCTCTTCTTATCTGGTATTTTTCTATGGGTACTAAAAGACTTAGGTGTTCTTCCATATAATTCGTTTACAAACAATTCAATGCAAATAGGGGCCGCAGTAGAAACTGTTTTACTATCTTTTGCTTTAGGTGCTCGTATTAATAGCTATAAAAAAGAAAAAGAAATTTCACAAAAATTAGCATTTGAAGCACTAGAAGAAAAAGAACAACTGGTTCGTGAACAAAACATTATTTTAGAACAAAAGGTTGAAGATCGCACCAAAGAATTAAATCAAACTCTTCATGAATTAAAAGAAACTCAAACACAGTTAGTAGATTCTGAAAAAATGGCTTCATTGGGGCAATTAACTGCCGGTGTTGCTCATGAAATTAATAACCCAATTAATTTTGTTTCTTCCAATATTCCTCCTCTAAAACAAGACATAGAGGATTTGACTACCATTATTGATAAATACAGTGAATTAAAAAATTCTACTGAAATTGGAGAAAAACTCCAAGAAATAGAAGCTCTCAAAAACTCATTAGATTATAATTATTTGAAGGAAGAACTTCAAATAATTATTAGTGGTATTGAAAATGGAGCAAAAAGAACTACTGAAATAGTTTCAGGATTGAAGAACTTTTCAAGGATGGATGAAAGCGATTTGCAATTAGCAGACATTAATGAAGGAATTAATTCCACCTTAGTGATTTTGAAGAGTTCTTTAAATAATATTCAACTTGAAATGAAACTAAATCCATTACCAAAAATAGAATGCTATCCTGGTAAGTTGAATCAAGTATTTATGAATCTCATTAACAATTCAATTCAAGCAATTGAAGAGAACAAAAGTAACATTACCAAAGGAATAATTGCAATTGAAACCTTAGAAAAAGAAGATTCCATTTTAATATTGATTGCTGATAATGGCATAGGAATGAATAAAGACACTCAAAAGAAAATTTTTGACCCATTTTTTACTACCAAAAAAGTAGGACAAGGCACTGGTCTTGGCCTTTCAATTGTTTATACAATTATTCAAAACCATCAAGGAAAAATTGAAGTACAATCTAACATAAATGAAGGATGTGTTTTTATAATTATTTTACCAAAAAAACTTTCTAATTAAATGGAAAAAATAAAAGTATTATATCTTGATGATGAAGCCGATAACTTAACTGCTTTTACTTCCTCATTTAGACGAGTTTTTGATATTTCTATTGCCAACTCAGTAATAGAAGCAGCTGAAATATTAAAAAATACTTTTATTGAAGTAGTTATTGCTGATCAAAGAATGCCTGATATGACAGGGGTAGAATTTTTTGAATCAATAATCAAACAATACCCTAATCCTATCAGAATATTATTAACTGGCTACTCTGATATTAATTCAGTTATTGACGCTATTAACAGAGGACAAATTTATCGTTATATAAATAAACCTTGGAACGATATTGAAATTAAACTTACCATTGAAGATGCCTACCAACTCTACCAATTAAGAGAACAAAACAGTAAACTACAAAACAAGTATCAAAAAGTATTTAATGAAAGTACAGATACCATCATGTTGCTTGACTCATCATGGAGATTAATTGACTTCAATAAAGCTGCCTTAGAATTATTTAATACTGAAAAACCTCTATTCAACTTTATTCACTTTCCTGAGTTGTTTAGTAATAATTATGAAAAAGATTATTTCTTAACCGAATTTAATTTAAAAAATGAAGTAAGAAATATGGAATGTAAGCTTAATTTGAATGACCATATAAAAAATTGCTTATTATCAGTTAATGTTATTACTAATAATTATGGAAATGTCTTATCATATCAGGCTATAATAAAAGACATATCATTAAAAAAACATTTAGATCAATTATTATTAAAAAATACTATTTCTGCTCAAGAAAATGAAAGAAAAAGAATAGCTCAAGACCTTCATGATGGATTAGGACAATCTTGGGTAGGCATAAAGTTTCATCTAGAACAATTAAAAAGTGAAGTAGATAATGTTAAAAGAAAAAAAATTGATAACCTCTTAAATATTATTTCTAAAACCATAAATCAATTAAGAAGTATATGTTACAACATACTCCCTTCTACATTAACAGACTACAGCCTTAAAGAATCTATTAAAACCCTTTGTGGAAATATTTCTCAAGAAAAAATTAAAATAGATTTTTTTTATGAATCTACCATCCCAACTATAGAAAAAGACCTTAAAATTGTTGCTTTTAGAATAGTACAAGAATTTATTAATAACTCTATAAAACATTCAGAATGTACAACCATTAATATTTCTTTTACATTTCATAACAATCATTTATTTATTAATTTATCTGATAATGGAAAAGGATTTAATATAAAAACAAAACAAAAAGGTTTGGGAATTAATAACATGATTTCAAGGGTTGAATCTTATAATGGTAGTATTCATTTTAAATTTTTAGAAGAAAAAAAAGGGACACGTTGTATTATTGATATTCCTTTAACTAAGAATAATCTAGATGAACAAGATTTACAATTATCTAACACATATGTAAAATATATAACCACTACTACTTCATTAATTGGTTTAAGGGCAGATAATATTGTTGTAATTAAACAAAGAAATGATTGGAAAGAAACCATTGAACTTAATCATGCTATTGAAAACATATCTGTTTTAAATAATTTTTTAAATGAAAACCCCTTACCATTGTTAAATTATTTATCTGACAATCATATTACCAAAGAAGCAATGGAATATTACAGTATAAATCAACCAGAAACTAAAGCTTGTGCAATTATATATAACTCTTTTTTACAACAAAAAAAAGCTGAAATGTTCTTAGAAGTGAAAAAATCAATTGCTCCAGTTAAAGTTTTTAATAAAGAAAAAAACGCTATTGAATGGCTAAACAACATAAAGTAAAGACTTAATAAATCTAAAAAATGGAAAAAATAAAAACCCTATTAGTAGACGATCACAAAATTGTAAGAGATGGAATTAAAATGATATTAAATTCTGCACCAAATATTGAAGTAACAGCCGAAGCTTCGAATGGTGTAGATGCATTGAAATATCTTGAAAACAACAACAATATTGATGTTGTTTTAATGGATATTAGTATGACCGAACTTAACGGTGTAGATGCTACTGAAATAATTAAAAAACTATATTCTAAAATTAATATTCTTGCTCTTACCATGCACTCCGAAGAATCCTATATTTCAAAAATGATGAATGCTGGTGCTTTAGGATATGTTTTAAAAGACATTAGTTCTGAAAATTTAATAGATGCTGTTAAAACAGTAGCCGAAGGAAAAAATTATTATTGCAATAGTGTTTCAAATACCATAATAAGTAAATTATTAAATCCCTCAAATTCTAACAAGCACCAAAAAACCTCTATATTAAGTAAAAGAGAAATAAGTGTACTAAAAGAAGTAACAAAAGGAATATCTAATATTGAAATTGCCAAAGTACTTGAAATTAGCAACAGAACAGTTGAAACTCACAGACGAAACATTCTTAAAAAATTAGGGTTAAAAAATACTGCTGAAATGATTACTTATGCTATAAAAAATGGATATGTTGAATAAATATTTAGTTTATTAATTAGCCCCTTTTTATTTTAAATGATAACTTAGTAATCATTTTATGATTACTATTGAAAATATCCATAAGTCTTACAGAGATTTAAGTGTCCTAAAAGGCGTGAACCTTACAATAGAAAAGGGCAAAGTAATTTCAATTGTTGGAGCTTCAGGAGCAGGAAAATCAACTTTATTGCAAATTATTGGAACCTTAGATAAGCCTGATTCTGGAACCGTATCAATCAATAACATTGAAGTTCAGCAATTAAAAGATAAAGAACTTTCGCTTTTCAGAAATAAGAATATAGGATTTGTATTTCAATTCCATCATTTACTACCTGAATTTACTGCTTTAGAAAATATTTGTCTACCGGCATTTATTCATAAAACACCTAAAATTGAAGCAGAAAAAAAAGCCTTAGAATTATTAAAAACCCTTGGTCTTGAAAATAGAGCTCATCATAAACCTTCAGAACTTTCGGGAGGAGAACAACAACGTGTTGCTGTTTGCAGAGCTTTGATAAATAATCCTGCTGTAATATTAGCCGATGAACCTTCGGGTAATTTAGATTCTGATTCAGCAAAAGATTTACATAATTTATTTTTTAAGTTACGAGATGAATTGAACCAAACCTTTATTATTGTTACTCATAACGAAGAATTAGCAAATATGGCTGATGAAAAATTAACGATGAAAGACGGTTTAATTGTTTAAATAAACATGCAAGAGAAGTTTATTGATATAGAGAAAGTAATAAAAAGTAAAAATCCAAAGCTTCTTAAATGGCTACCAAAATTTTTACTTAACTATCTAAAAAAGACTGTCCATCAAGAAGAAATTAATCAAGTTTTAGAAGAAAATAAAAACAAATTTGATTATGAATTTGCGAAAGATATTATTGAAAGGTTTAATGTAAAAATTAATACCTATGGAACCGAAAATATCCCAACTACCGGTGGATATATTTTTGCCTCCAATCATCCTTTAGGGGGTATTGATGCATTAGCACTAGTTACAATAATGGAACCTTTCAGGAAAGACATGCAATTTGTTGTGAATGATATTTTACTAAACCTAAAAAACTTATCCGGATTATTTGTTGGGGTAAATAAACATGGAAATAATACCAAAGATTCTTTGACTAAAGTTGATGAATTGTTTGCTTCGGATAAAGCAATATTTGTATTTCCTGCCGGATTGGTAAGTAGAAAAAAGAAAGGATTAATTGCTGATTTAGAATGGAAAAAGACATTTATTACCAGAGCTAAAAAACATCAAAAAAGTATTGTCCCTGTTTATGTGGGCGGAAGTCTGTCTAATTTTTTTTACCACTTATCTAATTTAAGATTGGCATTAGGAATAAAAGCAAACATTGAAATGCTTTATTTAGCTGATGAAACATTTAAACAAAAACACAAAACCATTGATATAGTTTTTGGAGAACCAATTCCTGCAGATACTTTTAATAAAACTAAATCAGATAGTGAATGGGCCAAATGGATGGAAAACAAAGTTCATTCCATGAGAGATTTGATTCCAAATAAAAACTAATCGACTTTCCGAACTATATTTGAATACTAACAAATTTTGTTGGTAACTCTATATAATCATTGCTTTAAAAATTACTTATTTTTCTATTTTTGAATTAAATGCTAGAAAGCAATACCATACCACCTATTGATATTAACTTAATTGAACAAGAGCTCAATAAAAAAACCTTTGTACGCAATGTAAACAAAGGAGGTAATGAGGTATATATCGTGAATTACCATAATGCCCCTAATGTAATTAAAGAAATTGGTAGATTAAGAGAAATCACTTTTAGATTGGCAGGCGGTGGTACCGGTCAAGCAATTGATATTGATGATTTTGATACTTCAGAAAATTGCTATAACCAATTAATAATTTATGATAGAGAAGAAAAAGTTATTGCCGGTGGTTATCGTTTTATAGATTGTTCCAGTGTACTAGATAACCTGGAACTTTCAACAAAAAACTACTTTAATTTTTCTGATGAATTTATTAATCAATACCTGCCCTATACCATTGAATTGGGCAGAAGTTGGATTCATCCTGATTATCAAGCAGGAAAATCTCGTAAAGGTTTGTTTGCATTAGATAATTTATGGGATGGATTGGGAGCCTTGGTTGTGAATCATCCACATATAAAATACTTTTTTGGAAAGGTTACTATGTATCCTAATTATAATAAGGAAGCACGAAATGCTCTACTTTGTTTTATGAGCATTTTTTGTCCTGACAAAGACAAATTAGTAACCCCTATTTATCCTTTAAAAATAGAAAGTGATTTAACAGAAGTTAAAAATAATTTAAAAGGAAAAAATTTTGATGAAGCAATAAAGTTCCTTAATCAATATTTAAAACAGTTTGGGGAAAAAATTCCACCACTCATTAACTCTTACATGAAATTATCTCCAACTATGAAATCGTTTGGTACAGCAATTAACCCTGATTTTGGAGGTGTTGAAGAAACAGGAATTTTAGTAACTATATCCGATGTCTACCCCGATAAAAAGGAAAGACATTTAATGTATTAAATTATTTTTAAAAGACGGAAACATCTTTTAGTTTGAATTTCCAAATAAAAACATATACTGCTTCTCAACTTCAGGAATATATTAATTCTGATGATTTTAAAAATTTAGAGAACTACCCTATTACACCACACAGAGCTTTATCACACATTAATAATCCCCGTGTCGATAAAGAAGACAAGTTACTTTACATTGCTTTTGAAAACAAAAAAGTTGTAGGCTATAGGTTAATAATGGCAGATAAAATAGTTATTGACCATCATGAAGAAAAAGTAGGTTGGTATAGTTGTGTTTGGGTTCATCCTCAAAAAAGAGGGAGCGGAATTGCTAAAAAGTTGGTTGAACTTTCATTAAAAGATTGGAACAATCAAATTATTTTTCAGGGACCGGTTAAGGAATCGAAAAATCTATATACAAAAACAAATATTTTTAATGAAACCTTTCTAAATGGACTAAGAGCTTATTCTCGATTTGATTTCCATTATGTATTTACAACTAAATTCCCTCAATTAAACCCTTTTTCCTTTTTATTAAAAAGAATTGATATTTGTTTCAACATTTTAGTTGATGGTTTTTCTTCAAAATATTTAATGCCCGAAAATATTGAACTCATAAACTCAATTGATTCAGAAACAGAAAATTTCCTTCATAAACATCAAACTAATAGTCTTTTTAAGCGAAGTAAAACAGAATTAGATTGGATAATTAACTTCCCTTGGATTATTGAATCGAATGAAATAGATAATATTAGTGCTAACTATTATTTTTCAAGTATTGCAAAAAAATATCAACTCCTTTATGCTAAATTTTATTCTCCTGAAAAAAAAGTAGAAGCATTTGTTATTTTTCAAATTAGGGATAATCATTTAAGTATTCATCATGCTTATTTTGATATTTCCCAAATCAAAAATATTATTGCTTTTACATATTACCTCATTCAAAAAGAAAAATTGAACTTCTTTAGTGTTTATGATGAAAAATTAATTGAGTATATCAAATCAAACAAAAACCCGTTTATTTTCAAAAAAAATCTACAAAGAGGATTTTACTATTCAAAAAACTTTGACCATTATTTCAAAAAAAATCCCCGACTATCTTTCGAAGCCGGGGATGGGGATATGATTTTTACCTAATTTTTATTTAGCATAATTTACTGCTCTTTTTTCTCTAATTACAGTCACTTTTACTTGTCCAGGGTAAGTCATTTCTGTTTGAATTTTTTGAGCTAATTCAAACGACATTGTATCAGCTTCAGCATCACTTACTTTCCCACTTTCAACAATTACTCTCAACTCTCTACCTGCTTGAATAGCATATGCTTGTTCAACACCCGGATAAGTCATACCTATATTTTCTAAATCTTTTATTCTTTGGATATAAGATTCCATAATCTCCCTTCTTGCTCCTGGCCTTGCTCCCGAAATAGCATCACAAACCTGTACGATTGGAGATATTAATGAAGTCATCTCAATCTCATCATGGTGAGCACCTATTGCATTACAGATATCTGGTTTTTCCTTGAATTTTTCAGCCAGTTTCATTCCTAAGATAGCATGTGGTAATTCAGGTTCATCATCCGGCACTTTACCTATATCATGTAATAAACCTGCTCTTTTAGCTGCCTTAGGATTTAATCCTAATTCTGAAGCCATAGTTGCACATAAATTAGCTACCTCTCTAGAGTGTTGTAACAAGTTCTGCCCATAAGAAGAACGATACTTCATTCTACCTACCATTCTAATTAATTCAGGATGAAGTCCATGAATACCTAAATCAATACAAGTTCTTTTACCAACTTCAATAATTTCCTCTTCTAATTGCTTTTGAGTTTTCTTTACCACCTCTTCAATCCTTGCTGGGTGAATTCTACCGTCAGTTACTAATTGATGTAATGACAAACGAGCTATTTCTCTTCTAACTGGGTCGAAACAAGAAAGAATAATTGCCTCAGGAGTGTCATCTACAATGATCTCTACACCTGTAGCAGCTTCCAATGCTCTAATGTTTCTACCTTCTCTACCTATAATTCTACCTTTAATCTCATCGCTTTCAATATTGAAAACTGAAACCGAATTTTCAACTGCTTGTTCAGTAGCCACTCTTTGAATTGTCTGAACAACTATTTTACGAGCCTCTTTATTTGCATTGATTTTGGCTTCATCAACAATGTCTTTAATATGAGCCATTGCTTCAGTTTTTGCTTCTGCTTTCAAAGCTTCCATTAGTTGCGCTTTAGCATCTTCTTGACTTAACCCAGAAATGACTTCTAATTGTTCAACTTGTTTACGATGAGATTTTTCTAATTCTGTTTCTTTCTTTTCGATAATATCTAATTGATGGGTAAGATTTTCTCTTATTTTATCAATTTCATTCTCTTTTCTTTTAACATCTTCTAATTGCTTAGAAGCAGATTCATTCTTTTGTTTAGCACGATTTTCAAGATCTGATATTTTACGCTCTCTTTCGGTAATTACTTTTTCATGCTCTTCTTTTAATTGCAAAAACTTTTCTTTTGCCTGAAGGATTTTTTCTTTACGTTGCACTTCACCTTCTGCCTTAGCGTCTTCAATAATTTGGTGACTTTTTTTATCAACTCCTTTTTTGAAAACTAGCGCAACAATTACAGCTGCTATAACAGCACCTATAATTAATCCGATAATAATACTTAATACATCCATTTTTAATAATTAAAAAATTAATTTAAAAAATGAAGTCTTCACTACATCCTACTTAATTTTTGAGCATAAAAAAACCCGTACATAGTGGTTTAGATAAACCCAAAAATAAAATGATTAGAGCGGCCAAGTATGGTCAAACTTCCCATGTCCACAAAAGTGAATTTCCTTACGGAGTTACGAGGGGCCTGTTTTCAGTTACTTATGAGCTTTGCTCTAATTAAGTAAAACGTTAGTTTATCAAACAAATGATTGTACGGGAATTTTTAAGTTTTAAAAAATTAAAACTGATATTCTAAATGTATTTGCTTTCTATATTTTAAAGAACGTTACAAATGTTCATCGAACAATTGTTCGATTTTTATTAAATCCTCCTCCACATTAACGTTAGTTAATATGCCATTATTTTCCAATTCGTAGTTATTCGATGCTATTTTTAAAGCTGCCATAGCCAACAAATCTTGTTTATCTTTTACTGCATATAATCTTTCAAATTCATTAATTGAATGATTAATTTTATCTGCAGCTTTTCTTATTCCTTCTTCCTCACTTGAATCAACTGTTAAAGGATAAACCCTGTTTGCTATTTTTATTTTTATCGATAACTCTCCCATCAGGGATTTAATTATTTGTTAATTTGAGCAATACATTTATCTATCTCCCGTACCAATTCGTTTATTTTCAACTTCACATCTTTGGTACTTTCTTTATCAACACTTCCTGAAATTTTCAATAAATTAACCTTATTATTCAATTCCATTATTTGTTGTTCTTTTTTGTTTAACTCTTTATTTAATTGTTCAATCTTTTGATTTAGATTCATATTTTCTTCTCGGATAGATTGGTAATTCTTTACCAATTTTTCGGCCTTATTTTTGAGACTTGATACCCGAACAGATAAATTCTTCATTAAAAAACTGTTAAATCAATAAAAAAATTCAACTCCCACAAAGGTAATATTTTTTAAACCAAATTTTGTGAATATTAAATTTAAAATTTCCTATTTACTCTAGCTTACTTCAATAGCTTTGCTTAACACTTATTTAAAATTATTTTTCTTTTTCAAATGCTAAAAAAAATACTATTCATTATCCCTCTACTTTTTATTCATTTTTTGATTAAAAGTCAATGTATAGATAGTATTCCAAAAAAATATTTTCGTTCACCTTTAGGAATTCCATTGTACTTAGCAGGTAATTTTGGAGAACTTCGTTCTAATCATTTTCATTCAGGATTAGATATGAAAACCAATGGGCAAGAAGGCTACAATATTTATGCTTCTGCTGATGGGTTTGTTTCTAGGATTAAAATTTCTCCTTGGGGCTATGGTAAAAGCATTTACATTGACCATCCAAATGGTTTTACAACAGTATATGCTCATTTAAAAGAATTTAAAGGGAAGATTGCTGATGAAATCAAAAAATATCAATACCAAAATGAATCTTGGGAAATTGACTGGTATCCATCAGATACTTTATTAAAAGTAAAAAAAGGAGAAATTATTGCTCTTTCAGGAAACACAGGAGGGTCAGGTGGTCCACATCTACATTTTGAAGTTCGTGAAACAAAATCAGAGCATCCGGTTAATCCTCTTCTTTGTGGTTTTGATATTAAAGATGATATTAAACCAATTATAAAAAGTATTGCTGTTTTTCCTTTAACAGACAGTAGTTTGGTAAATGGAAAAAATACAGTTCAATATTTTGATGTAGTAGATATAAATGGAACATATCAATTAAAATACGGCAGCCAAATTTCTGCTTTTGGCAAAATTGGAATTGGTATTGAAACCATTGACAAATTAAATGGTGTTAGCAACAGAAATGGAATCTATTCAATAGAATTATCTGTTGAGAATGAAACTATTTACAAATCAGAAATGAAAGAGTTTAGTTTTGATGATTCAAGAGCCTTGAATTCTTTAATTGATTATGAGACTTATATAAGAAAAAAGGTTCGTTATCAAAAAAGCTTTATTGATCCTAACAATCATTTAACTATTTATTCTAAAGAAAAAAACAAAGGTGTTATTACATTTAATACTAACTCCAAACAAAAAAAAAATAAATACTTAGTTACAGATACTTATGGCAATTCTTCATCACTTAAATTTGATATCCAAACTATTACAATTCCTAATTATAGTGCCAAATTAAAATCAAAAATTGATACTGTTTTTTCATATTTAGATGATAATGTTTTTAATGATAGAAACCTTATCATGCATATACCTAGATGTGCTTTATACACAGACTTAGAATTTGAATATCAAATAAAAGACACTATGGTTGGGGCAATTACACCTACTTACCAACTACATAATGATTACACCCCACTCCATGACTACATAGATGTATCTATTAAAGTTGGCAGATTAAAAGAAGAATTAAGAAGCAAAGCCGTAATGATAAATATTGATAGAAATGGAAAATATTACTCTCGTGGAGGCGAATGGAGAAATAACTATTTAACAGCTCAATCTAAAAATTTTGGTGGTTTTGCCGTGATGATAGACACAGTCCCTCCAACAATAAAACCTTACAATATTTATGATAATAAAAATATGAGTAATAACTCTTCTTTAATTGTAACCATCGCTGACAATTTAAGTGGAATTAAATCTTACCGTGGTGAAATTGATGGCAAATGGATATTAATGGAATATGAAGCTAAAAAAGCACAATTATTCCACGATTTTGAAAATCTCCCTAAAGGAGAACATTTGTTTAAAATTGAGTTAATAGATGGCGTTGGAAATAAGTCTGTTCTAGAAATTCCTTTTACTCGTTAACCAACTTTATTTTTTTGTTTTAAAAAACTCATTAACTCTTTATCTTGAATTTCTTCAGATAAAGAATTGATAACATCTTCTGGAACATCACATAAATCTAAAACCATAAATCCATCTAAGCAATTGTTAAATTTTGGATCTAAATTAAAGCCAATAATTTTAGCATTTTGTTTTAAGTATTTTTTCAATAAAATAGGAACTGGCATGTTTCTTTGATCGATGTCCTTAACATATTTATCCAACTTTGAAATATCATCCTTGGTTAAATTTAAAATAGTAGATAAATCAATATCTTTCAAAACAGGAGTAAACTGATGTCTAGGTTTTATATATCTTGATAATTTATAGTCGTAATAATTCGATTTTATAAACTCAATAATTAACTGCTTACTAAATGTTGAGTACTCATTACTAATACTTACCGGACCTATCAAATATCTATACTGTTTATTTTTTATTAAATAATATAAAATTCCTTTCCATAATAGAAATAAAGGCAACAATTTTTGCTGGTAATCCTCTACTATAAATGACCTTCCCAATTCAAGACTTTGGTTTAAAATTGAGTAAAATTCCTCTTTTAACTTAAATAGTGAATTTAAATAAAAACCTTTTCTACCATAACTTGACATAATTTCTGCACCAGCACCAATCCTATATGAACCTACGAATTTTTCATTTGTTTTATCCCACAAAAATAAGTGATGATAATATACATCATATTCATCTAAATCAACACTTTTATTAGTTCCTTCACCTATTTTTCTGAATGTAATCTCACGTTGTCTCCCTATTTCATTCAAAATATTAGGTATTTTAAAAGCAGGCGCACAAAATGCCTCAAAATTGTTTATTTCAAACAGCTGATATTGACTTCTTAGTTCATTTATTTCGTTTAAAATTAACGGCCTAGGTGTTTCTTCTACAATTTGCTGAGGTTTCTGAGGAAAATTTAATGCTGGTGTATGAAAGAATTTTTTCACTTTAAAATTTGAAGCCAAAGCGTATGTTCTTGTTCTGATATATCTTCCAAATTGAGCAATATTTTCAATTTGCTGTTGATCTCTTACAGAAATAGGTTTGCCAATTACAACTTTAATTTCTTTATTTTTTTTGTTTAATAATTCAGATGGTAATTTAGCAGATCTTAATTTAGGGTTAATCAACCCAAAAAGATGAAACATCAAGCTATTATTCCCTTCAAAATATATTGGCAAAATAGGCACCTCAACTTTTTTAATCAATTTTATAATATTCGGATTCCAAACTTTATCAGTAATTGTTTTAGAGTTTTTATTAAAGGTTGATACCTCACCTGCTGGAAAAACTCCCAAAGGACATCCTTTTTTTAAATGTATCAATGATTCCTTAACACCAACGAAGCTTGAAACCTCAACATTATCAAATGGATTTACCGCTAATACTTTATCATTAATAGGCAATATTCTTTTCAATAAAAAATTAGCCATCACCTTAAAATCAGGTCTTTTTTTCAATAATAAATACAATAAAATCAATCCATCTACTCCGCCATAAGGATGATTAGAAACGGTGATAAAAGCTCCTTCTATTGGGATGTTATTAAGTTCTTCTTGATTAAAAGAAATACTAATCTTCAACTCTAAAAAAACCGATTCAATAAAAACTAATGGATCGTTTGAATATGAATTGGAATACACTTCATTAATTTTATTCAGCTTTAAAACCGACATTAAAACTTCGGAAAGTGGTTCCGAAAAAAAAGGAACATTAGAAGTAAATCCTTGTAATTCTTCTTTTTTTATAAGTGTATTCATATCATCATTTTAAATGATGAAATTATGAACCATGTATTTTTTTAACCTTTAAAATGAGTGAGATAATTACTATTTTAATATTATTGAAAAGTTAAGCAGATGAACTAATTATTACTTCTTTTTGTATATAATTTTTTGACTGTATAGTTTTCCTTTAAACAATGTTTCCACTAAATAAACTCCACTATTAATATTTTTATCCAATAAGCTAAACAGTATTATATTTTTTCCCGATTGAATTGTTTTTTCTTCCTCAAAAATAATTCTGCCAAGATAATCCTTAAAAGAAAATGTCATTTTCCCAGAAGATTTTGATAGAATATTTACAGAAATATAATCAGTCGTTGGATTTGGAAAGAAATTAATATTAGAAAGCATTTCATTCTCATTAACTCCAATTATTCTTGCACTATCCTGATACTGAATATTTGAAACATTCCCTGCATTGGTAGTTATTTTTAATACGGGAACACCACCATTGTTGGTAAGCCATTTATACTCTACTTCTTCTGGTCTAGGGACTAAAGAACCAAAACCTATTGCATCTAAATAAGTTGTGTCTGTTTTATTTAAAATCGATTTAACTCTTAAACAATCAAAAGTTCCAAAAGGAGTTATTAAAGTTCCATATCCATCTACAGTATCTGTTCTTACCATAGATTGACCATAATGTCCAAATGAGGGAACAGATACACCAAACTCAGATGATGATTGATGTGTATTGGTATAATTTAATGGAAAAGAATATTCTACATCAATAGGATTTCTTCTTGTTGATGACGGAATTCCATTAATATTTGCACCAAATCCTACATTAGAAAATTCAGAAGTTGTTACTTTAAAAAAATTGAAAACATTATCAATTGTAACCGCAGAGGGTATTCCAAATGCTTGCCCTTTTATTGCATAATTGGCTTTCCAGTTATTATACAATACTACATTATTAAAATAAAACTGATAAGCTATAGGTGTAGAAGTTACTGAAACCAAAGTATCAGAAGATTGAGTATCATAACCCAAATTAGAATAATCCCATGTATAATTTGCCCCTGTTAAAGTCGGATCATTTCCTTGTATATCTATTGTATTACTGTAAATAAATATATCATTTACTGAAGGCATATCAGAAGAACTGATGGAAATCTGAGAATACAACATTCTAGATATGAATACACAAATAAAAAGTAGCTTTATTTTCATTCTTTTAACATTTAAGGATAAAAACAAAAATAAAATTTACAGCTACAAAAACCAATTTAAATAAAAAAAAGCCACTTAATAGTGGCTTAAATTGTGGAGTCGGAGGGACTCGAACCCTCGTCCAAACAAGGAAACGATAAGGCTTCTACATGCTTAGCTTTTAATTAATTGTTAGGAATAAAGCAGGTTAAAAGCGACCAACTTTAAACTTAAGCTTTTTTAATTTCGCTAATAAATCAAAGCTATTTATTAACTAGTTCAAAATTTTGATACTCCATAAACAAGCGTTAATGAACTGAACACTTGAGGAATAATGGTTCCGCACTACTGTTATTCATGCTGGAATTAAGGTTATCCGACTTAGTCGAGATTACGCAGCCATTGCATAATTAGATTCGCCAGTTAGCGATTTGAGAGCCAAGATTTACGAGCCAACTCACAATACTCGACATGCTTACTTACCAATTCATCTTGCAGTCAAAACCAAAAACGACCCCAAAATTTTCAAAGAACAAACGAAATTACAACTATTTTCCCTGCAAATTTCATGCATTTTTATATTTTTGAGGTCAAATTGACAGATTTATGAAATTAGGAGTATTAAAAGAAGGGAAAATACCACCTGATGAAAGAGTTCCTCTTTCTCCAGAACAATGTGTAGAAATATCAAAAAAATACCCTGATATCAATTTAGTGGTTCAATCAAGCAATGTTAGAAGATATAAAGACGAAGAATATATAAATCTAGGTATCAAAGTAGTTGATTCTGTTGAAGATTGTGACATCTTGATTGGAGTAAAAGAGGTTCCTATTAAGGATTTGATTGAGAACAAAACTTATTTTTATTTTTCTCATACCATAAAAAAACAACCCTATAATAGAAATCTATTATTAGAAATGTTAAATAAAAACATTACTATGATTGATTGGGAAACATTAACTAATAATAAAGGCGTTAGATTAATCGGTTTTGGGAAGTATGCAGGAATTGTTGGTTGCTATAACACATTTTATGCTTACGGGAAAAGAACAGGTGCTTATCAAATAAAAAGAGCATATCTATGTGAAGATAGAGCAGAAATGGAAGCAGAATTACCCAAAGTAAAACTTCCTAATAATTACAAAATCGTAATGACTGGAGGAGGAAGAGTTGCTACCGGAATCATTGAGATTTTAGAAAAATTAAATATCCAAAAAGTATCAGCTAAAGATATTTTAACAAATACTTATAGTGAACCCGTTTATACTCAACTTTTGGTGGATGATTATTACAAAAAACCTGATGGTTCACCTTTTAAAAGAAGTGAAGTGTATAGTCATCCAGAAAGATTTGTAAGTGATTTTATGAAGTTTGCAAAAGTAGCTGACATGTATATTTCGGGACATTTTTGGGATGAAGATGCTCCATATATCTTTTCAAGAGAAGATGCAAAATCTCCCGATTTTAATATCAAAGTAGTAGGCGATGTAAGTTGTGATATAGATGGACCTGTAGCTTGTACTTTAAGACCATCAACTATTATAGAGCCAATTTATGGATACAATCCTCAATCTGAATCTGAAACAAATTTTGACAACAAAGATGCTATTACAGTAATGGCGGTAGATAATTTGCCATGCGAATTACCTAAAGATGCTTCATCTGATTTTGGAAGAGAATTTATTGATAAAGTGCTGCCTCATTTAATAAATGACTCAGAAAAAGTAATAGAAAGAGCTACTATTTGTAAGAATGGTAATTTAATGCCTGATTATGAATATTTGAGAGACTATGTGAATGGCACTATTTCCGCTTAATTTCATTTTGTCCAAAACATCTTTTTAGCAAATAATAAAAGTATTGTCCTTTTATTATTTCTTTAGCAGTTTGATTTTTCTCCATCGGTATTCTTTGCAAATTAAAAGGAATGGAATCTTTTTTTAAACCGGCTGTTCCAAAAGTTAAATCTACTTTACTTTCAATTTTTGAAAAGAAATCTTTTGAAATTCCATCATCTGTAAATGGAAAAGAAAATACTTTATAATTAAGATTGAATTTTTGAACAATAAAATCTATACTCTCAAGTGTTTGACTTATTTGCTCATCAATTGACAATCTATTATATAAAGGGTGATTTTTACTATGAGCCCCTATTGTAAAACCATCTTTAATTAGCTCTTGAATTTGATGAAAAGTTAAATATGGCTGTTCTTCATTTAGGTATTCATAAAAATCATAATTCATAATTTCAGCAAATTCATCAATTAAATTTAAATTTTCAGAATTTACTTCTAATAAACCTTTCGCAGCATATTTTTCAGTTAATACACTTGCTTTATAGCGATAAAATAAATCTTCGTTATCAATAAAATCAGTATTAATAAAAACAGTTGCAGGAATTTTTTTCTCTTTTAGTATTGGAGCCACTACAGTATAGAATTCTTTTAGCCCATCATCAAAAGTTAAATGAAACACATTTTGTTTTGGTTGTCGTCCTGTTTTATTAAGTTCTATTAATTCTTGTAAAGAAATAGGCTGATAATTTTTTAATAAAAACTCTAAATCAGATTTAAACTCTTCAATACTTCGAGCCTCGTATAAATGATAAATATGATTTGGTGTTTCATCAGATACAATATGATAAAAAGGTAATACAACTTTTTGTCCTGTCAACTTAATTAATTGTAATTGACTGAACTTTTTTCCTAATGCAAATGATATATTTTGAAGAAAGGTTTTAATAGTTCAACAATTTTAAAAGTTTTGAACTCGTCTTTTTTATTTCAAAATAAGGCGTCTGTTGTCCTCCAAAGGCTCTAAAATACCTTTCTATAGATTCTATCATACTACCTTCAAAATTAAAGGCTTTTGTCTTGTTTGATGACCTTTTTATAGCCTCCCACAAAAGCAAACTCATAGAACCTGTGGTTTTATAGCGTTTATCCGTTACACCATGCAAATAATAAGCAGAATTATTGTCCCAAACATATAATAACATAGAATGTATATTATTTTTCTCATCAACTGCTACGAGGAGTTCACCACATTTATTTTGATGAACGAAATCATTTACTTTTTTTAAAAACTCAAACGAAATAGGGTATTCTTCACCATTTTTCTGATAAATTTTTTGCTTCATTTCATACAACTGCTTGATATCTTTGGAGTTTTCAACCTTAAGTTTCTTTTCTGCTTTTCTTATTTCTCTTCTAATGTTTTCTTTAAACTCATCAAAAATTTTATCTTCATCACTTAAATTATCAATAACATAAGTATAACGAGTAGTTTGAGAATAGCCCTCCCAATAAAAAGGAAGCCAATTAGTAAATTCAGGTATGAATTTTTGTTGAAACGAATCTACTTTTGGTAGTTGTTTAATTAGTTCTGTAATTATTTCTTTTTCGAAACCTAATTTATTAACATATTTCTGGTCTTGAGGGTAATTCAACCAAATACCTTGATAAGGAGTAAGCATAGGATTTGAAATAAGAGTAAAAGATTTCTTTTTACTAATATTATAAGGTAAAAAACCTACCACTTCCTCTCCCCTTTCAACGATTACAACATTCCATTCTTTATCAGAAAATAAAGATTGATACCAATCATAAGTAAGAAACAAAGGAATTTCTTTATTGATCTTACAAAGCAATTGATATTTCTTTTTTGCACTAGTCATTATTATTCAAAAATAGCTTTAAAAATTAAAAACCTTAAAAAACTACATTTATTTTATAATTTTGTCAAGCTTAAAATAATTAGGTATGAGAGAAATTCAATTTAGAGAAGCCCTTAATGAAGCTATGTGCGAAGAAATGCGCAAAGATGAAAACATTATTTTATTAGGTGAAGAAGTTGCTGAATACAATGGTGCTTATAAAGTAAGTAAGGGGATGTTGGATGAGTTTGGTCCAAAAAGGATTATTGACACCCCTATTGCTGAAAATGGTTTTACCGGAATAGCTATTGGAGCATCAATGAATGGGCTCCGTCCTATTGTTGAATTTATGACATGGAATTTCTCTTTAGTTGCCATTGATCAAATTATCAATAATGCTGCTAAAATGTATAATATGTCAGGTGGTCAAATTAACATCCCTGTTGTATTTAGAGGTGGTACAGGTTCTGCCGGACAATTAGGTGCTACTCACTCTCAAGATTTTGCTAATTGGTATGCTAACTGTCCTGGTTTAAAAGTAATTGAGCCATCTAACCCATACGATGCAAAAGGTTTATTAAAAGCTGCTATTCGTGATAATGACCCTGTTATTTTTATGGAATCAGAACAGATGTATGGAGATAAAGGACCTGTTCCTGAAGGAGAATATATAATCCCAATTGGAGTTGCTGATGTGGTAAAAGAAGGTACTGATGTAACTATTGCTGGTTTTGGTAAAATGATGAAATTGGTAAAAACTGCTGCAGAAGAATTAGCCAAAGAAGGAATCAATGCTGAAGTTATTGATTTAAGGACTGTTCGCCCTATTGATTATGATACAATCATTAATTCTGTCAAGAAAACCAACAGAATGGTTTTTGTAGAAGAATCATGGCCATTAGGTTGTATAGCTTCTGAAGTTACTTTTAAAGTACAAAAAGATGCTTTCGATTATTTAGATGCTCCTGTGGTTAGAGTAACTGGTGCTGACGTACCGATGAGTTTCTCTGTTCCATTAATCGAAGCTTATCTTCCCAACGTAGATAAAATTATTAAAGCTGTTAAACAAGTAATGTATAGATAAAGAGCTCTATACATCTTGTTATTATTAGCCTAATTCAAATATCTTATCGATTAATTAATAACTATTTGCACATTAATAGATAAAAATCTACTTTTGCCGTCCTAAAAAATTAAAACAATAATATTTAATACATAATAAATTATTTATGGAATCTAATTTAGTAATTGTGCCAATTATTTTGGCTGTTGTTGGTTTGCTTTTCATGTTCATTAAAATGGCTTGGGTTAAAAAGCAAAACTCTGGTAATGATAAAATGCAAGAAATTTCAAAAAACATTAAAGAAGGTGCAATGGCTTTCCTTAGTGCTGAATACAAGTTGTTAGCAATATTTGTTGTAATTGCTTCGGCAGCTTTATTTGGAATTTCTACAGTTGTAGAAACAACAAGTTGGTTAATTGTACCTGCATTTATAATAGGTGCAATTTTTTCTGCACTAGCTGGGAACATTGGTATGAGAATCGCTACCGATTCAAATGCTCGTACTACAGAAGCTGCACGTACTAGTTTACCAAATGCTTTAAAAGTTTCTTTTGGTGGAGGTACTGTAATGGGCTTAGGTGTTGCTGGATTAGCAGTGTTAGGATTAAGTTTATTTTTTATGATTTTCATGAAAATGTTCCTAACTGAAGGTGGGAACTTTTATAATGAAATGACTATGGTATTAGAAGCGCTTGCAGGTTTCTCATTAGGAGCTGAATCAATTGCTTTATTTGCTCGTGTTGGTGGTGGTATTTATACAAAAGCTGCTGATGTTGGAGCTGACTTAGTTGGTAAAGTTGAAGCTGGAATTCCTGAAGATGACCCTCGTAATCCTGCTACAATTGCTGATAATGTTGGTGATAATGTTGGTGATGTTGCCGGTATGGGGGCTGATTTATTTGGTTCTTATGTTGCAACAGTATTAGCATCTATGGTATTAGGAAACTATATCATTAAAGACATGACAGATGCCACAGGTTCACAATTTACTGATGCGTTTGGTGGTTTAGGACCAATTTTATTACCTATTATGATTGCTGGTGTAGGTATTATTGCTTCCATTTTAGGAACATTCTTTGTAAAAATTAAAGATAACAATGCTAAAGAAGCTCAAGTTCAAAAAGCATTAGATTTAGGTAACTGGACTGCAATTATTATAACATTAGTTGCAAGTTACTTCCTTATCGACCATATGCTTCCTAAAATAATTACTATGAATTTCTTTGGTGAAGGCGCAAAAGAAGTTGCTTCTATTAATGTATTCTATTCTACCATTATTGGTTTAGCTGTAGGTGCATTAATATCAATGGTAACTGCCCACTTTACTAGTTTAGGTAAAAAACCTGTTTTAGATATCGTTCAAAATTCATCGACTGGTGCTGCAACTAATATTATTGCTGGTTTAGCTGTTGGGATGAAATCAACATTCTTATCAGTATTATTATTTGCTGCTGCTATTTATGGCTCATATGCTTTAGCTGGTTTCTATGGTGTGGCATTAGCTGCTTCAGCAATGATGGCTACTACTGCAATGCAATTAGCGATTGATGCTTTTGGACCGATTGCTGATAACGCTGGAGGTGTTGCTGAAATGAGTGAACTACCAAAAGAAGTAAGAGAAAGAACCGATGTATTGGATTCTGTTGGTAATACAACTGCTGCTGTTGGTAAAGGTTTTGCTATTGCTTCAGCTGCTTTAACTGCTTTAGCCTTATTTGCTGCTTATGTTACATTTACTGGTATTGATGGTATCAACATTTTTAAGGCTGATGTGTTAGCTGCATTATTTGTTGGAGGTATGATTCCTGTAGTTTTCTCTGCATTAGCAATGAAATCTGTTGGAAAAGCTGCTATGGATATGGTAATGGAAGTTAGAAGACAGTTTAAAGAAATTCCTGGTATTATGGAAGGAACAGGAAAACCGGAATACGGTAAATGTGTAGAGATTTCTACAAAAGCTGCTTTAAGAGAGATGATGTTGCCAGGTGCAATTACTATCATTACTCCTATTATTATAGGTTTAGTATTTGGTGCTGAACCTCTAGGTGGATACATGGCTGGTGTTTGTGTTTCTGGTGTAATGTGGGCAATTTTCCAAAACAATGCTGGTGGAGCATGGGATAATGCTAAAAAATCTTTCGAAGCTGGTGTTGAAATTAATGGCGAAATGACTTTCAAAGGATCTGATGCTCACAAAGCAGCTGTAACTGGGGATACTGTAGGTGATCCTTTTAAAGATACTTCTGGTCCATCAATGAATATTTTAATTAAATTAACTTGTTTAGTAGGATTAGTTATTGCTCCAATTTTAGGAGGGCATACTTCTGAATCAAATCATGAATCTCAAGAAGAAGCAAAAATTGAAGAAGTTGCTCCTTCAACAGAAGTAATTGCAGAACCAGTTGAAGTTGGCAATGTAATTGAATGGACTGGAAGAAAAGTTGGAGGTCAACATAATGGTACTATTGATATCTCTAACTACTCATTTGAAATAAAAGATGGAAAATTAGTAGGTGAATTTACTGCTGATATGAATACTATAAAATGTCTTGATATTGAAAATGAAGAATACAATACAAAACTTGTAAACCACATTAAGAATGAAGATTTCTTTGATGTAGAAAAGTTTAATGAAGCAAAATTCATTATAACTGAATCAACCGTTGAACCAGATTATCCAACTTATTATAATGTTAAAGGTAATTTAACAATTAAAGGAATTACTAAAGAGATTGAATTCCCTGTTGAAGTAATTGAAGAAAATGGAAAATATACTATTTCTGCTGCATTTGCATTTGATAGAACAGAATATGGGATTGAATATGGGTCTAAATCTATTATGAGTAAAATTGCTGGAACATTTATTTATGATGAGATTGAGATAAGTGGAAAATGGAATTTCTAAAATCCAAAAATGACATAACTAAATTAATAGGGCAAATGCCCTATTTTTTTTTATATGCCACTTTTTTTTTTGGAAGAACTGTAAAATCACCCTATATTCGCAGCGATAAAATTTAAAAACAAAAATTAAAAATGAAAAAATTAAGTGTTTATTTAGGGCTAATCATTTTAGCTTTAACTTTTACATCAGATGTAAAAGCACAATTATCTGATCGTATTAATAATCCTAGCGTTTTTACAACTGGAACAAGACCTGTTGCTGGAAATTTTGCTTTTTATTTAGGGGCAGATATGGAGCAAATTAGTGAATTATTTAGTGATGAGGAAGATGTTGATGTAAAAACAGCTATTCCATTAATTAACATTAGATATTACAAAAAAGATGATTTAGTTTATAGAGCTGGTTTTACTATGTGGAAAAAGAAAAGAGTATTAGAAGGGGAGATTGATACTGTATCAAGCAAACCTTTTTCATTGGCTGGTCAAGGAGTTGGTGCTTTTTATGATCATACTGAGTCTGATGCTTATGGGTTATTCCATGTTGGAATTGAAAAACACTTTAAATCATCTAATATGTTAGATGGTTATGTTGGAGCTAGTTTACCTTTTGGTTATTCAACAGGTAAAGAAATTACTAATAGAGGTATTGATGGTTCTACAGATTATGAAAGAGTATCTGGAAGTAGATTTGGATTAGTATATGGTTATGAATTATACTTCGGATTTAATGCTTTTATTGCTGACCTTCCTTTATCAATTGGTACTGAATTTGGTGTTAGAGGATTAGGATTAACTAGAAACCAATACAACTATGAAGTTGAAGGTTCTACTGGTGGAGTTTCTTATTCTGGTGAATACAGCACAAATAATATAGACGATTTTGATGATACAGTTGCTCAAACAACTGCTGATGGTATTCAATTTTCTTCTTTAAAAACTAAAGAATTTGATACAAAAGGATTATTAAGATTCACAATTTCTTACTACTTTAAATAATAATTAAAAATGACACGTTCAATAAAAGCAATATTTGCAGTAGCAGTCATTTCGTTATTATTTTCGTCATGTGCTGTTTATACTGCAAGAAATATAAAAACAGGTACTACAATGCCTGATATCGTTAGATTAAATCTTACTTTAGACGATTATGAATTTGTAGGTGTAACCGAGATAGAAGCAGAATACCATAGATATTTAGGTCTTATAACCTATGTTAATACAATCAATGGAAAACCTGTATCTAACAACGATAACTATGTTTTTTTAAGAGGCAGAAAACATATACAAGTTGCTGGTTCAAGACAATTAACAAAAGCATTATATAAAGCTTATAAAGAATTTCCAGATGCAGATTTTTTAATGCCAACTATGAGTACTGCTCAAGTTCAGCAAATGTTTCTTGGAAGAAAAGTAAAAGTAAGTGCTAAAGTTAAGGCATACAAAATCAGAAAATAAATTTAAATTTCACTCTAAAAAATGCCTCTTACTAAAGAGGCATTTTTTTGTAACTTTGGTTACAATTCAACAGAAATATCCAATGAAAAAATCAATTTTTTATTTTACCATTTTATCTTTAGTTCTATTCCATTCCTGTAAGAAAGATGAAGAACAAAACAGCGGGATAACGATTACACCTACTGAAGATTATTTATTAAGAGATACTAGTGATGTTATCAATTTTACTGTAAAAATTGAATCGAGAAATGAACTAGCTAAATATAGAGTAACTCAAACTATCAATAATTCTACTATCACTGTTAAAGAAGAAACCATTTCCGGCAAAACACATATTGATTGGTATGACTATACTGTTCCAAATAGTTTTAATACTTATGGAAGACATGAAATAAAATTAATATTTTCATCTTTTGATGTATCAGGAAACACCATGAACAAAGCCAAAATAGTTTATGTTGACATAAATGACAGAACTCTTTCCGAAACATCAGGGAATACTATGTACTCTGCTTTATCAAATCAATTTAATGCTTATGATTTACTAACAAACACTCCTAAATATAATAGCGACTCCACTTCTCATGTGTTTGATTTTAGCACTTCAAATCCTAGTGACTCTTTAGGAAAAACATGGATTTCACCTTCTGGAATAAAGTTTGTTAAGCTAAATGGTTTTGATTATGCTAATGCAACAGAATCTACCGTTAAAAACGCATATAATTCTAGTATTAAAAATGATACCATTAGAAATATTGCACCACAAGATGTGATAATTACCAAAGTAAATCAAACCTATATGGCTCTTCAGCTAATATATGTAATTGATGATGTTGGAGTAAATCAAGATAGATATATTTTTAATATTAAAAAATAGACCCTAATAATATGAAAACTGTAACACTTTCCTTTTTAATTTTATTTGAGCTTTTTCTTTTTCAGGTTAATGCTCAAGAAATATTAACAAGTACTTTAAAACACCAGTTAAAGTTAACTTCTGATAATAGTATTTCTTCAGCCATTAAATCAACAGATGGTTATTTTTACACTACAGGTTATACCTACAACAACAGTAAAGGGGGTAAAGATATTTGGATAGCAAAATTTAGTATAGATGGTAAATTAATTTGGGAACAAACATTTGGAGACATCAATAATGATGAAGGAACTGCCTTAATTGAATCTATAAGTGGAGATATAGCTATTGTTGGGCACTCAATTAATTCTACGTCAGGATATACTGAAGGAGTTTTCTTAAAATTCGATGTAAATGGTAAACTTTTAGCTCAATCGAGTTATAAAATTTCTCCATTTATCAAATTATACGATATAAAAGTTTTTGATAAAAAAACATTTGTAATTAGTGGGGTACGTAAAGAAATGGGAGATGACGATTTGAATTTTGTTGTAATGAAAGTGAACGACAAAGGTGTAAAACTTTGGCAACAACAATTAGGCACCAAATACTTTACTGATGAAGCCATGTGTTTGATGGTTACTCCTCAACAAGAAATTTTAGCCGCCGGCTATACAACCAATGAAAAAAAACTACAACAAATCTATTTAGTTAAACTAGATAGTTATGGTAAAATTATTTTTGATGAAAAATTAGGAAGTGAATCGGAACAAAATAACATTTTAGCAATTTCTGAAACACCAGACAATAAAGTTCTTTTAGCTGGTTACACTACCCTTGAGTCGAATGGTGCAGAAGATATGTTGGTAATATTATACGATAAACAAAAAAAGACTATTACTAAAAAATCATTTGGAAAACAAAACTCAGATAAACTTACCTCTATTCAACCATACAAAGGTGGTTATTTAGCTATTGGTACATCTAAATCTTTAAAAGAAGAAAACGAATATTTATACGTTGTAAAACTTAATAAAGAACTGGAAGTTGAATGGGAAAAAACGCTTGTGGAAGCTCAATCAACAATAGGGAATGATTTAGTAACTGACTTAGATGGTTTTTCAATATTTGGGTCAATCAAAAATAGTGACGTAGAAAATGCTTTAATTGTTAGCTTTAAAGATAACTCTTCATCCTTGTCTCCCGAAGATTTAGCTTCGCTTTCTAGTAAATCAGAATATAGTTTATTTAGCAATGTTGTAACTGAAGAATTTGACGATGTAACTTATAGAGGAAGTGGAGATCCACTTAAAGGATTAAATGTTTCAAAATCATTAGATGATTTAAAAATTGGAAATTATTATGCACTCATTATCGGTATTGATAAATACAGCGGCTCTTGGACACCACTAAAAAATGCCGTAAATGATGCTAAAGCCATCGAAACATTATTAAAATCTAAGTATAAGTTTCACCAATTTAAATCACTTTATAACGAAACTGCAACCCGTGAAAATATTATTTCAGCTTTAGAGTGGTTGGTTACTAATGTTAAACCTGAGGACAATGTGTTTATTTACTATTCAGGTCATGGTGAATTTAAAAAAGAATTAAACAAAGGTTATTGGGTACCTTATGGCGCAACCACTATGTCTACTTCTAACTATATTTCTAATAGTGATATTCAAACATTTATTAAAGGAATTCAATCGCAGCATACATTATTAGTAGCTGATGCTTGTTTTAGTGGTGATATTTTTAGAGGAAATACTATTTCAGTTCCTTTTGAAAACTCACCTAAGTATTTCAAAAAAGTTCATAGTTTAAAATCTAGACAAGCCATGACTTCAGGAGGAATTGAGCCTGTAATGGATGGAGGAAAAGACGGACATTCTGTTTTTGCCTATTATTTACTAAAAGCATTAAAAGAAAATAATTCAGAAATGATGGATGCTAGTCAAATCTATGGTGCGTTAAAAATTCCTGTATATAATAACTCTGATCAATCACCTGACTTTAAACCAATCAGCAAATCTGGTGATGAAGGTGGTCAGTTTATTTTCATGAAAAAATAATTTTTGAGCAATGAGTTTAAAAAAAGTTCTGCTTTTAGCTTTATTAACTATTACTAGTACTTTTTATGCTCAAAAAAATAACTTTAACCTATACACTGTAAAAAACGGATTACCTCAAAACACCGTTTTTAAAGTATTTCAAGATTCAAAAGGCTATCTATGGTTGGGAACCGACGGCGGTGGTGTAGCAAAATTTGATGGAAGAAAATACACATACTATAATAAAAGCAAAGGATTAGCTGGAAATATAGTTCGAGATATTATTGAGGACTCGAAAGGATTTTTTTGGTTTGCTACAGATGAAGGTGTTTCAGTATATAATGGAAAAACCTTTAAAAACTATACTACCTCAAATGGTTTGTTAAGCAATATCGTTTTCGACCTTTTTGAAGATTCTAAAAATAGAATATGGGCAGGAACCTCTGGTGGAGGTGTTTCTGTATTTGAGAAAAAAGATTCTATTACCGTTACTTCATTTAATTCAAATGATGGATTAGCATCCGATAATGTATTTTCTATTCTTGAAGATAATTTTAACAGAATTTGGTTGGGATATATAGGAGGAAACCCTCAAATGGTTAATTATGAAAAAGAACTAACAGTTACAGAAATAAACACTTCTTTCAATTATGATTTATCTACTATATTCTGCGGGATAAAAGACAGTAAAGGAAACATTTGGTATGGCTCGATTAAAAGTGGAGTATTTAAATACGAAAACATAAGTCCCAACTCCAACCCTACTCTTGTAAATTATAGCATATTAAATGGACTGAAGGATAATTACATTTTAAATCTATGTGAAAGAAACAATACCATCTGCATAGGAACCAATGATGGAGGGATTCATTTCTTGGAAAACAATACTTTTTCCTATATAGATGTTTCTGACGGATTACCCAACAATCAAATTTTAAACTTATTTAACGATAGAGAAAACAATCTATGGATTAGCTGTATGGGGGAAGGATTATTAAAACTAAATGGTTTTAATTTTTCTCACTTTACCAAAAACGATGGTTTAATCAGCAATCAAATCAGTTCCATTAAAAAAAATGAATATGATAATTTATATTGGATATCAACATACGATAATGGAATTCAAACATTCTCAATAAAGGATAACAAAATTGTTGCTCAACAAAAAATATTAAGCAACCATCCTTTCTATAGTTCTATTAAAACATTTGATTTTGATAACAATAATAATGTATGGATAGGAACACAAAACGGATTAGTAGTTTGGAATGAAAAAATTTTAGCAACTGTAAATTCTGAAGAAGAATTAGCAGGAGACCAAATCAACACCATTTATTGTGCAAAAAATGATTGGGTTTGGATTGGTACCAGTAGCGGACTTAGTTTTTATACCGGAGATATGTTTGGTGTGTTTACGGAAGATGAAGGTTTTATTCACAATGAAATCCAAACAATAATTGAAGATAGCGAAGGTACCATTTGGATTGGTACACTTGGAGGGCTTGCGAGCTATAAAGATAATAGCATGACCACTTATGATGAAGCTGAAGGATTGACCAATCTTAAAGTTCATGCATTGGTAGAGGATAAAAATGGAAACATATTAATAGGAACTTATGGTGGTGGAATCTTTTTACTCGATAAAAAAAATCCAAAAAACATTCAACCAATTTTATTCGATTATCAATTAACCTCCAACAATATTTACTCTTTATCTGTTTATGGAAACCAATTAATGGTTGGAACCGATAAAGGATTTGATAAAGTAACATTTGGCGAAAACAATAATATTCTTTCCATTCAACATTATTCAGAAAATAATGGATTCTTATCTATTGAAAATAACTTAAATGCTATTTATTCAGACACAGAAAACAAACAGGTATTGTTTGGAACTGTAAATGGTCTTAGCGTTTATTCACCAGAAAAAGAAACTTCAGATAGTAAACAGCCAACTATTTTACTAGAAGAGATTAAATTATTTAACCAAACTGTAGATTGGAATATCTATAGCCCGAAGCTAAACATTGACGGCATACCCACACAACTTGAACTCCCCTACAATAAAAACTTTTTGACATTTAATTTCAGCACCATCTTTTTTACCAATCCCAATAATGTTACTTATCAATATCAATTAGTAGGTTATACAGACGAATGGTATACTACCAAAAACAGTGAAGTTGTTTTTCAAGGTTTAAAACCTAACACCTATACATTAATGGTAAAGTCAGTTACTGAAAATGGAGAAGAAAGTGTTCCTTATGAATATTCCTTTACTATTGCTCCACCATTTTATTTAACCTGGTGGTTCTTTACTATTTGTATAGTTGTCTGTTTAATAGTTGTATATGTTTACACACGAGTACGATTGAGCAAACTTAAAAAAGATAAAATAGTATTAGAAAATACTGTAAAAGAAAGAACCAAAGAAATTGTAAAACAAAAAGAAGTTATCGAAGAAAAGAACAAGGAGATTGTCGATTCTATCAACTACGCTCAAAGAATTCAATCAGCTATATTGCCTCCACAAAAACAAGTCGAAGCACATTTACCTAAATCTTTTATTCTTTACCAACCAAAAGATATTGTTGCCGGAGATTTTTATTGGATGGAAACTATTAATGGGAAAACCTCTCCTATTATACTTTTTGCTGCTGCTGATTGTACAGGCCATGGAGTACCTGGTGCAATGGTTAGTGTGGTTTGTAACAATGCATTAAATAGAAGTGTTAGAGAACATAAACTCTCAATTCCTGGCGAAATACTAACAAAAACTCGTGAAATTGTTATTCAAGAGTTTGAAAAAAGTGATGAAGAAGTAAAAGACGGAATGGATATAGCATTATGTAGTTTAAAGTTTTTGACTGACAGTCAACAGCTTTCAGCTGACAACCGTCAACCGAAAGCTATATTGAAATATGCTGGAGCCAATAATCCATTGTGGATAGTTCGTCCAATACGTCATTCCGTGCTTGACACGGAATCTATTTCGGATGAGAAGATCCCGCATCAAGTGCGGGATGACGATTATGAGTTAATAGAAATTAAAGCAGATAAACAACCGATTGGAAAATATGCCGAACCAAAACCTTTTACTACACACACAATAGAATTAAACTCTGGAGATGCTATCTATATGTTTAGTGATGGTTATGCAGACCAATTTGGTGGTGAAAAAGGAAAGAAATATAAATCGTTAAATTTTAAACGTTTTATCATTTCTATACAAGAAAATGACATGAACACGCAAAAAATGCTAATTGATGATGAAATTAAAAAATGGATGCATCCATTTGATAATCAGCATCATGAGCAAATAGACGATATATTAGTGACTGGAATAAAAATACCTTAAACTACTGTTTAGCAATAACTTATATACTTTGAGGGAAAATATTAAAAGTTTTTTATGTTAAAAAAGTGTTATTTTTTATTTTTTGTCGTTTTTTTTGAATCGCTTATATACCTTTGAAATCTATTATTATTGGGCTTCAGAGGTTATCAACAGACTGTTAATAACTATTAACATTTGTTGATAAATAAAAAAAAAACTTGCACAGAATAAAAAAAATGTTGTAAGTTTGCCCAAACTAAAAATTAAAATAGAAATTAATTAAATTAAAAAAGTTTAACTAAAACAATTAACAATGAAAAAAAGATTATTATTTGTAGCTGCTATTTTAACTGCTACTGCAACTTTTGCTCAAGATGGTTTAACATCTAAAAAAGGTGAAGCTTATTTACCAGAAGCTGGTGATTGGTCAATCGGATTTGATGCATCTTCATTTACTACTTACGTTGGTAACTTAGCTAACGGTGGTTCTAATGGTGCTTTATCAATGGGTTGGATGAACAATTCAGTAGGTCAAGAAATCAGATTAAAAATGTTCAAAGACGAAACTACTGCTTACAGATTAAGAGGTAGAATCGGAACTTCATCTCAATCTTCTGATGTATTAGGTAAATATGATGCTGATGCTGATCCAACAACTGCTGACGTTGATTATACTGTTACTACTAAAACTTCTCAAGGATTTAGCGTTATTTTAGGTGCTGGTATCGAAAAAAGAAGAGGTAACACTAGAATCCAAGGATACTACGGTGGAGAAGTTTATTTCGGATTATTAGGTGGTCAAACTATTACTACTGATGATTCGAGAGCTTTAACTGATGATTATACTAACGGTGGTGCTGCAAGACAAACTGAAGATAAAGATGGTTCAACTTTCACTTTAGGTTTAGGTGGATTCATCGGTGTTGAGTGGTTCTTTGCTCCAAAAGTATCTTTAGGTGCTGAATACGGTTACGGTTTAGGAATGACTTCAACTGGAGAAGGTGAAACTACTACTGAAAGATGGGGTATTCCTGTAGGTTCTACAGCTACTACTAACTCTTTAATCACTGAGACTACTAAAAAAGGTAAATCAAGTGCATTTGCTTTTGATACTCAGTTAAGAGGAAACATCAACTTAAACTTCCACTTCTAAGAAGTGATTTAAGATAAAAAGAATCCCGCCAATGGCGGGATTTTTTTTTGCTTATATAATTCGTCATTCAGAACAAAATTTTATCTACAGCTAACTGTAGTTATAAAATCCTAAAAGATTTAGGAATGAATTAATTACGAAACTTAACATCAATTTATACCCCGCTAAAAACCATTCCATATTTTAAAACTTTAGTAAGGATTACATTATAAACTAGGTTTGGTTTGGTTTAATTAAATTAAATTCAGAATGACGTTTCAGATTTAACAAAAAAAAGCACCTAAAAGGTGCTTTATAATTTATAAGAATTTATTTTATTTCGCTTCAAATAAGCCGTGTAATTCTGCATCAATACCATTAATAATAACCCCTAAATCTTCTGCTTTCTCAGAAAAGTTATTATTATCTACATCCACAATTAATATCTTCCCTTGGTCGTAAGTAGAAATCCATGCTTCGTAACGTTCATTTAAACGTTTTAAATAATCTAAACGAATACTTTCTTCATAATCTCTGCCACGCTTTTGAATTTGATTTACTAAAGTAGGAACAGAAGCTCGTAAATAAATCAACAAGTCAGGCGGTTGAATAAATGTTTCTTGTAGTTTAAATAAAGAAAAGTATGTTTCAAAATCTCTGGTGGTCATTAATCCCATAGAGTGTAAGTTGGGAGCAAAAATATAAGCATCTTCATACAAAGTTCTATCTTGAATAGTCGGCTTGCCGCTGGCATTAATCTCTTGTATTTTACTAATACGACTGGTTAAGTAATAAACCTGCAAGTTAAATGACCAACGTTGCATATCGTTGTAAAAATCATTTAAGTAAGGATTATCATCTACATCTTCAAAATGGGTATCCCAGTTATAGTGTTTCGCTAATAAAGTGGTTAATGTGGTTTTTCCAGAACCTATATTTCCTGCAACAGCAACTAACATATTATGTACTTTTTAATAAGGAATTAAAAATACAAAAAATTATATTGAATCTTAATTATAGAGCAATTTTGTCGATAATTAATTCATTATTTTCATTCAATATAAAAATATGCTTTCCTTGTAAGCGAACTGTTTTAATATTCTTATAAATTTCAGGTTGATAAACTTGTTTTTCAAGTGTGAAAAAATCATAAGTTTCTATTTGTTTTTGCTCATTAACGTAAAGAATAAATTTTTCTTTCACATGAAATTCATTTAAATGGTATAGTGGAATAGTTTTTAAATAAGTTCCAAACACATCAAAAACAAGTATTCCGTTTACAGGGTCGTTTAAATAAACTTTTTCATTTTCTTCTACCAAATAATTAGGTTGAATATTGATATCTAAAAGAGTAGAAATATTACTAGATGTATTTGTAATTTTTTGATTTTGAATACGAGTAAGAATATATTTTAATGGATTGTAATACCAAACTCCATAGTTGTATGAGGTGCAAACCAACGAAGTTTCTTCTAAGCTTAAATCATTTAGGTTCAAAACGTCTCCCCAAGGAGAAAGTGCATCATCCAATGTTAGTACTTTCGTAAACTCATTAAAATAAACCAAAATCTTTAAAGGATTTCTAACATCCAAACTTGTAATTTCTCCCAATACATTATTGCTATAAGTGAACAATAACTCCCCTTTAATATTGTATTTCTTAATTTGGTTATCAAAAACTTCGTAGTAATTACTAAATTGATCGGTAGTAAGCAGATTACCTTTAAATTCTTTCTTTAAAACCTGAGCAAAAGAAGCAATTGTAAGAAAAGTGAATAGATATAGAAGTATAGTTTTTTTCATCATTTAATAATCACTAAAATTATACCATTTTAAGCACTTCGTCAACAATTTTTCTATGATTAGATAATCGTGGTACTTTGTGTTGTCCACCTAACTTGTTATTCATTTTCATCCACTGATAAAACGTATTTTTTGGTAATGAAATTATCTCAGGTAAATCCAAAATCAAATTATGATAACGTTTAGCTTCGTAATCTGAATTTAAATTTTTTAAAGCATTATCCAACACTTCTGTAAAATAGTCTAAATTCAAAGGTGGCTCATCAAACTCTATTAACCATTGATGCTTACCGTTTTTTCCTTCTTTTAAATAAACAGGGGCAACAGTGTAATCTTTAATCTTAGAATTGGTTTTTTCACAAGCATTTTTCAAAGCATTTTCAGCATTATCTACAATCAGTTCTTCTCCAAAAGCATTGATAAAATGTTTGGTTCTTCCGGTTACTTTTATTCTAAACGGATTTAATGAAGTAAACTGAATAGTATCGCCCACTTGATATCGCCATAAACCAGCATTTGTTGATATAACTACAGCATAATTTTTATTTAATTCTACCTCATCTAATGTTAATGATGGTGGTTTTTCACTATCTAACTCTTTTACAGGTATAAATTCATAAAATATTCCATAATCCAACATTAACAGCATTTCATCAGATTTACTTTGGTCTTGTAATCCGAAAAATCCTTCAGAAGCATTATAGTTTTCGTAATAATTAATGCTTTTTCTATCCAATATATCGTCGAATTGTTTTTTATAAGGTAAAAAATTTACACCTCCATGCATGTATAATTCAAGATTAGGCCATACTTCAGAAATATTTTTTGCACCGGTAATCTCTAATATTTTTTGAAGTAAAATCAATGTCCAAGAAGGCACCCCTGAAATGTTGGAAACATCTTCTTGAGCAGTCAATATTGCCATTTTCTCAATCTTCTCTTCCCATTCAGCCATCAGTGCCACTTTTAAGTCTGGCACCCTTCTATGTTCTACCCAAAATGGGAAATTTTTCATAATGATAGCTGATAAATCTCCATAATAAGAGTTTTTACCGAATGAATTAATCTCACTACTTCCTCCTACCACAAGCGTTTTTCCTAATATTAATTTTGATTCAGGATGATTATGATGATAAATTGCCAACAAATCTTTCCCTCCTTTATAGTGGCAATCAATTAGCGATTCTTTACTTACAGGAATAAATTTACTTTTCCCTGTAACTGTTCCAGATGATTTTGCAAACCATTTTATCTCTGTTGGCCATAAAACATTTTGTTCTCCTTGTTTTATTCTTAAAATGTATTCTTGTAAACTTTCATAATCTTGTAATGGAATTCTGTCTTTAAAATCTTGATAAGATTTAATAGATTTAAAATCATAACTCGTCCCCCATTCTGTATTTTTAGCCGTTTTAATCAAATCCATCAATAACTCATTTTGAACCTCTATAGGATATTTAATAAACAACTCCATTTGATGCATTCGTTGTTTAATAATCCAAGAAAAAAATGAGTTAATAATTTCTACTGCCATTTTGTTGAGTTAAAAGCTTGAAAGTTCTTAAAGTTAAAAGTAAAAGCCTCAATACAGAATTTTTATTCTTACTTTTTTAAAAGAATAAAAATATCGGTAATCTCTAAATAAACTTTTAACTTTCCACTTTACAACTTGAAACTTTATGAACTACGAAGGACAAATACGAAAAATGAAGACTGAATTAGGTGATGAAATAATGTATCATTTACCTATTGGAGAAGATTTAGTGAATATGAACGAATTGATTGGTTCAACAATTACACTCAACTACGGACATAAAATTTTATGTGTGAATTGTGGTAGAGAAACAGTTAAATCTTTTAATCAAGGATTTTGTTATCCTTGTTTTAAAAACTCTCCAAGTGCAGCTGATTGGATTATTCATCCTGAATTATCGAAAGCTCATTTAGGTATTGAAGATAGAGATTTAGAATTTGAAAAATCTGTTCAATTACAACCACATGTTGTCTATTTATCATTGACCAGCGGAATAAAAGTAGGTATTACCAGAGGAACTCAAGTTCCAACAAGGTGGATAGATCAGGGAGCTGTAAAAGCAATAAAATTGGCAGAAACTCCTAACCGATATTTAGCAGGAATGATAGAAGTGAGTTTAAAAGCTCACATGGCTGATAAAACCAATTGGCGACAAATGTTGCTAAATGTTTATCCTGATATTGATTTAATTGAAGAAAAACATAAAACTGCAGAATTAATAGCTGATCAATACCAAGATTATATAGTAAAAGAAGATAAAATAATTGATTTGAATTACCCTGTAATTCAATACCCAGTAAAACTAACCAGTATTGGATTTGATAAAGTACCTGAATATTCAGGAAAATTAATGGGCATAAAAGGGCAATACCTTATTTTCCAAAATGGAGTGGTAATGAATGTAAGGAAACATGAAGGATATGTTGTTGAGTTAAAATCATAATTATGAAAAAAGTATTTTATCAAGGAATTATTTTTATAATTTATCTTATACTCTCCTCTTTATTTTTATTTAATCATAATGGTGGTGCTGATATTATTACTATGGCATTTATGGTAATTTTACCTGGTATTCATTGTATATTTTTAATCGCTTATGCTATAAAATGGCAACACATTGATCAAATTCGGAATAAATATCTTTATTCTTTACTACTAATTGTTTCATTAACCATTATGTTTCATCTTTTTTCACAGCAGTATTTATTATTTATGTGGGAGATGACAAATTAAAAAAAGAAAAAGCGACCAGTTGGTCGCTTTTCTCTTTTTTATTTCAAATATCTAAAATCGTGATTGTTCTTAATTTTTTGAAGTGCTTCGTAAATTAATTTAATCACATTTTCTACATCGTCTTTGTGAACCATTTCAACAGTTGTATGCATATAACGCAATGGCAATGAAATTAAAGCAGAAGCAACACCTCCCGTTGCATAAGCAAAAGCATCTGTATCTGTCCCTGTAGCTCTACTTGCAGCTGCTCTTTGGAAAGGAATTTTCTTTTTATCAGCCGCATCTATAATTAATTTCAATAGATTATTTTGTACAGCTGGCCCAACCGTTAAAACAGGTCCATTACCTGCATGATTATCTCCTTGCTCAATTTTATTTATCATTGGAGTTTGTGTATCGTGGCAAACATCTGTTACAATAGCTACATTAGGCTGGATATTTTGCACCATCATCTCAGCACCTCTTAATCCAACTTCTTCTTGAACAGAATTAGTAATATACAATCCGAAAGGTAATTTCACTTTATTTTCATGCAACAAACGAGCTACCTCAGCAATCATAAACCCTCCTATTCTATTATCTAAAGCACGACCAACAAAATATTTATCATTCAACACCATAAACTCATCTTCATATGTAATTACAGAACCCACATGAATACCTAAGGCTTCTACTTCTTCTTTTGAGTTACACCCACAATCTAAAAAGATATTGTTTAATTGAGGGGTTTCTTCTTTCCCTGCCATACGAGTATGAATTGCAGGCCATCCAAAAACTGCTTTTACAATTCCTTTATCAGTATGTATATTTACTCTTTTTGAAGGAGCTATTTGATGGTCAGAACCACCATTTCTTCTTAAATAGATGAATCCTTTTTCATTGATGTAATGTACAAACCAAGAAATTTCATCGGCATGTGCCTCAATTACCACTTTATATTTTGCAGATGGATTAATAATAGCTGCCACAGAGCCATATGTATCCACCATGTAATCGTCCACATAAGGTTTCACATAATCTAACCACATTTTTTGTCCACCAGATTCAAAACCTGTTGGTGATGGATTATTGATATAGTTTTCTAAAAACTTTAATGATTTTGCAGTAAAAATTGATTTTTTAGCCATGATTATATTTTGTTTTAAAGAGGTATGAAATTAGTAATTTTTATTAAAAGAAGTACCTTTGACTAGCATGAATTTAGATGAAAAATATATGCAACGCAGTTTGCTTTTAGCCCAAAAAGGATTAGGCAATGTTGCTCCTAATCCTATGGTAGGTTGTGTAATCGTTCATCAAAATAATATTATTGGTGAAGGCTATCACCAACTATACGGGAAAGCCCATGCTGAAGTCAATGCAATTAACTCTGTAAAAAACAAAGAACTTCTTAAAGAAAGCATTTTGTATGTTAATCTAGAACCATGTGCTCATTACGGTAAAACACCTCCATGCTCGGACTTAATTATTAAATATAAAATTCCAAAAGTAGTAATTGGTTGCATTGACAGTTTTAGTGAAGTGTCTGGCAAAGGAATTGAAAAATTGAAAAATGCTGGAATTGATGTTACTGTTGGCGTTCTCGAAAAAGAATCTTTAAATCTCAACAAACGATTTTTTACTTTCCATAATAAAAAACGACCTTATATTATTTTAAAATGGGCAGAAACTAAAGATGGTTTTATGGATGTTGAACGTCATTGCGAGAAACGAAGCAATCTTATCCATCAAAAAGAGGAGATTACGGGTCAAGCCCGTAATGACGTTAACAATTGGATTACGATCCCATTAAGTAAAAAATTAGTGCATAAATGGAGAAGTGAAGAAATGGGTATTATGGTTGGCACTAATACTGTTATTAATGACAATCCTAAATTGAATGTAAGAGAATGGAATGGTAAAAATCCAACTAGAATTGTGCTGGATTTAAATAATCGAATCCCAGAAAATTCAAATGTTCTTGATAATTCAATTGCGACTATTATTTTAACTAAGCATCCAAAAGTTAATCAAGAAAACATTGAATATTGTTTAATTGAAAAGGAGAAAAGTCTACTTACTCAAATTTTAGATGTTTTATTCCAACATCAAATACAATCTGCAATTATTGAAGGTGGAAAACAATTATTAGAGACATTCGTTTCAGAAAATTGTTGGGACGAGGCAAGAGTTTTTGTAGGCAACAAAACTTTTGAAAAAGGATTAAGAGCTCCAGAACTAAAAGTTAGTTCATATCTTAAAGAAAATATAAGTACTGACACTTTATATTATTATTTGAATGATTGATATCATCTTAACCATACTAGCTTTTAATTTATTGATTATCATCTTTAAATTTTTTGATAAGCTAAAAATTGACAATCTGCAAGCTTTAATAGTCAATTACATTACCGCCGGAACTTGTGCTTTTCTTTTTACCAAACAATCCATTTCTGCTAATGAAGTTTATCAATCCGGTTATTTTTATCATGCGATTGCCATTGGTTTTTTATTCATTGTTGTTTTTAATTTTTACGCCACGGGAACTCAAAAAGTAGGAATAGCAATTACAACAGTAGCCAATAAATTATCTCTTTTTATCCCCGTTGGTGTTGCAATTTTCTTGTATCCAAACGATCATTTAACAATTACAAAATTTGCAGGATTTATATTAGCAGCAATCAGTATTTACCTATCTTCTACTAAAAACAAAAAACTAAGCTTCGATAAAAAATATCTCTGGTTAATCATATTAGTTTTTATAGGTCAAGGAATTGCCGATTCCATCTTTAACCATGCACAACGAACAGTTGTAGATGAAGATCAAAAAACAACTTTTTTTATCGTTCTGTTTATCATGGCTGCTTCTTGTGGTTTTATCATATTATTATTTAAAGCATTGAATACTAAAATTGAATTTTCTACCAAAAACCTTATTGGCGGAATTGTATTGGGTATTCCTAATTATGCTTCTTTGGTTTTGTTTTTTAATGCTTTAGAAACATCTGGATTAGAAGCTTCACAAGTATTTCCAGTTGTAAGTATGGGTGTAATTGTAGTTTCAGCAATTATTGGCAAACTATTGTTTAAAGAGCATTTAACAACTTGTAATTGGTTAGGATTAATATTATCTGTAGTTGCCATTTATATCATTACCTTTATCAGTTAATGAGTGATGCTTACCTAACCATAAAAAAACCAAGCGAAGGTATTTATAAAGAGAAAGGCAGTAAATTCATTGCTTTTGCTTATCCTATTTTATCTGAAGAAGATTTTAAAGAACATCTCCAACAATTAAAAAAAGATTACCATGATGCACGACATCATTGTTATGCTTTTAAATTAGGATTAACAGAGAATGAATTTCGCTATAGTGATGATGGAGAACCCAATAACTCTGCTGGTAAACCAATTTATGGTCAAATTTTATCGAATAATCTAACCAATGTTGGAATTGTAGTTGTTAGGTATTTTGGAGGAACTAAATTAGGAGTAGGAGGATTGATAACAGCCTATAAAGAAGCTGCTGCCGATGCCATCAACAATGCTAAAATCATTGAAAAAACGGTAAACAATTACTATCAGGTATTTTTTGATTATACAATTATGAGTGAAGTAATGAACTTCATTAAACAACAAGACTTAAATGTTACCAATCAGCTTTTTGAAAATAGTTGTTTAATTGAATTTAACATTAGAACTTCTGAAGCTGGAAATATTATTGAACAATTTGAAGAAATTGATGGTGTTAGTATCAAATTTATGAGAACCATTTAAAGCAACTTACCTCAAAAATTTCTCGTCATTACACAAACCACAGTTTTTTTTAACCGTTAATGAAATGAAATTAGGTTTTACACCTTTTATCTTTTATTTTAGGTTTATGTAATATTTATGGCTCGTAATTTATTATTCATATTATTTCACCTTATCTCTGAGTTATGTTTTGCACAAAACTGGATAAACTCAGCTGGAGGTAATTATAATGATGAATCTTACGATGTCGAAGTCGATCAATTTGGAAATATCTACACCACTGGCTATACTACTAGTTCTTCAATTTTTGGCCCATCAATAAACCTAACAACAAATGGTTTTAGTGATATCTATGTCTCAAAAAATGATGCTAATGGTAATTTTTTATGGGTAAAAGTTTTTGGGGGACCTCAAGCTGATAGAGGATATGATATTGCTGTTGATAGTTTAGGAAATATTTATGTAACAGGCTATTTTATTGGTTCAGCTACATTTGGAAGTACAACTTTAACATCTAGTGGAAATTCTCAAGATATTTTCATATTGAAACTTGACAATTCAGGCAATGTAGTTTGGGCAAAATCTGAAGGAGGTACTGATGGTGATACTGGTTATGGAATCACATTTGATAATTTAGGAAATGTTATTGTTACCGGACAGTTTAAAGGGAATGCTCAAATTGGAACTAACAATTTTTCAAGTGCAATAGATCCCAATACTGGACTACCTGCTTATGATATTTTTATATCTAAATATGACATGAATGGTAACAATTTATGGTCTATTCAAGGAACTGCAAAATATGATGATAGAGGATTAGCTCTTAAGACCGATTTAGCTAACAACATATACATTACAGGGCAATTTTCCGACACATTAACCATAGCTGGCTCTACACATAACAATACTATTTATAATGCTGGAATGCTTTTAAAGTTGGACCCCAATGGAAATGAAGTTTGGTTTAAAAGATTGGGGGCAGTTCAAACACTTGTTTATGATATTGAAATAGACAATTCAAATGATATATATATAACCGGTGATTTTCAAGGGCAGATGATTATTATTAGTAATAATGGTAACGTTTTTTTAAATGGAAATTATACCTATAGAATATTTCTCATCAAAATGGATGCTGATGGAAATATAAAATGGATGCAAGAAGATGATTCAAACTCCGAAGTTTCTTCTAAAGCAATAACACTTGATCAGAATCAAGATCCTTATATTACTGGCATATTCAAATGTATCTTTAAAGAATACGCTGACACTTTAGGGTCTGGCCTTTTCAACTCAGTAGGTTATAATGATATTTTTATCACTAAATATGATAAAAATGGAACAAGAAAATGGATGCGACAATATGGTGGACCTTTAGATGATTATTGTTCTGGTATTGCCATTTCTAATGTTGACAACCCTATTATCTCTGGCGGTTATACTGAATATTTTAATTATCCAGTTGGACTTAATTTTTCATCCTTTAATGGCATAAATAATAATTTTTCTGGATATTCATGGAGTACTTCTTGTGCCAACTCTTACTATAAATATTTAAACTCAGTAGGTAGTAAAGATATCTTGATTGGAAAACCTGTTGATCTTGTAATTCCTCATTATTATTATTACGAAAATACTACCTGTTATGATTATAATCTTCCTTGTATAAATAGCACATGTATCGATTCCTTAGTCTTTTGTGGAAATGGAGGAGCTTTCATTGATACTCATACTGCTGGAAACGGCTCTTACAACAGTAATTATAATTCATCACCCAATTATCACCATGGCCCTTATTTTGATTTTTTATGGAGCAATACTTTAACTAATAGTTCTATTGGGATAAATACATCCGGAGAATATTCAGTTGAAACAGAAAGAATTGATGGCTGTGTATTGAAAAGAGATACCGTTTTTGTTACAATTAATCCTATTCCACAAATGCCACACTTAACAGACGGCCATTATTTTAACACCCAACAATACCCAAGTTATAATAACATGGAATTATGTTTCCCTGATACTGTTACAACTTGGTTTGGGGATTTAGATACATCCTATCAGTTTCTTTACTCAACTCCTTCTGGTACTTTTTACTTAGATTCTTTACCTCATCAAATTTTTGAGCCTGGAAATTATTCAGTTTCTGTTCTTGATTCAAATAACTGTTCTAATTCTGCTTCATTTAATTTAAATTATGATTACCCTTTATTTAAGGATACTATTATACCTTATATCATTCAATTAAATGATACTATATGTATTGGGCAAACAATCAGTTTTGTTATTGCAGATTCATTAACAAATCCAACTGGGTTACCAAATGCTTTTTGTTCATTAATTTATAATCAAAACTGGAACATAAGTGGTGGTGGGAACTGTCTTCAGGGAGGTTTTTCACCTACTTCTTCAGGATGGTATAACATTAATTGTGATTTTGTACTTGGCTATGAAAATTTATGTGGTTTAGATACTACTCATTATTTTGTTCAAGATTCTTTTTATGTTGAAGTTTTACCCAAACCAACTTTAAATTTAAACATATCCGGAGACCCCTTATTATGTCCAGGTGACACTATTAATGTATGGACTGATACAATAGTAAGTGGGTTCAATTGGAACGGTCCGGGAATCATAACAATAACAAATGGTGGTGATTCGATCTTTGCTAATCAACAAGGTAATTATCAATATAGTGGAACTATAACAGATACTACAACTGGTTGTAGCAATTATATTTCAGATAATTTTTCTGTTTCTATAAAACCAAGTCCTACAATTGTAAGTAATGTTCCTGATAATATTGTTTGTCCAAATGATTCAATTGAATTAACGTGTTTACAAGCTGGAACAAATTACGAATGGGTAGGTCCCCAAGGTAATGTTATTGGTAATACTCAATCAATTTGGGTAAATGTTCCTGGTTTCTATCATTGTGTTTTAACTGATTTTGATGGATGCATATTAACCTCAAACACCATAGAGCTTAAAGAGTATAACACCCCTTATATTCTTGCTGATCCCGGTACAGAACTCTGTCATACTGGTGCTATAGAATTAACAGCAATATATAGTGGTAGTCCTGGCGTTCAATGGCATCCCTCTGGTTCGGCTAATGATCCTTCCATTATAGTGAATATGCCAGGCACATATTATGTACAAGTAACACAATGTGGATTTACTGTTATAGATAGTGTTGTAATTACTCAAGCAAATGTAAATGCTTCAGTAACTCTAATTACTGACTCTATAATTTGCCCAGGTGATACAGCAATATTATCTGCAAATGCTGGGATGGGAGGTTATGAATGGCAACCTTCTCAATATTTTGGGCAAATTTTACACACAACAGATACTGGATATTACTATGTTACAGTTACAGAATCTTCTACAGGATGTACTGCTGTTTCTGATACTATACATATTGGTTATCATAATAGTAGTAGCCTTCCTATTGTGATAAATGATACTATCTGCAAAGGTGATTCGTCAATATTATTTAATTTAAATTTTGGCTATACAACTAATTGGTATAGCGATTCAAATTCTATTACACCTTTCTATATAGGTGATACTCTTATTATTTATAATGTAATAAATGATAGTACTATTTATGTCAATAATTCTGATAGTAATTGTTCTAGTAGCTTAATTCCTATTACCATATACATTAATCCAAGCTCAATAACACCAAGTATATTGGGGGATACTGAAATTTGTATGGGGGATACATTAACACTTTCAACCAATGCTATTTTAAATGGTCAATATAATTGGACAGGGCCAAATGGATTCACTTCTACTCAAAACAACATTGAAATAAATATAGTTGATACAACAAATGCTGGTAATTATTCTCTTTCCATTGCAGATGACTACTGTTCAAGTGGTGATACAAATGTTATAGTCACTGTTTTGGCAAATCCTGAAATCAGTATTAATTTACATGACACATTATGGAAATGTTTATCAGACAGCATTCTACTTCTAGCAACCGGTGATTATAGTTCGGTAGTTTGGAGTAATGGAATACTCTCTGATTCTACATATGCAATATTGGATGGTGAATATTTTGCGATTGGTACAGGATTAAATAATTGTAGCTCTTCTTCAGATACAGTAGTTGTTAAAAATTTTATTTTGCCTTCCCCTCAACTTTCTGATACAACTGTATGTTTTGGTGATAGTGTAATTCTATCTTCACATAATAATATCATTCTTAATTGGTATGATTCTTCTTTTACTTTAATTTCTATTGATTCAATTTTTCATTCTCCACCTCTATTTAATACTACTAATTATTTTGCAACCTTCACAGATTCAAATGGGTGTGAAAGTCCATCCAAAATTATTACGGTAAATGTAGTCCCTGCTAATGGGAGTCCTAATATTTATGGAGACACTACTATTTGCGAAGGACAATCATTATTATTAAGTACAGACATTATCAATGGTGCTACATATCAATGGTCAAACTCATCAGGTATTTTAGGTACATCTTCAAATTTTTATAACCCCTCAGTTAACTTTAATGATTCTGGCTATTATTATTTATCTATTACTGGTTCTTCATGTATTAATAGTCAGGGCAATGTTTTTATTTCGATTTCACCTAAACCTGAGGCACCAATTATTTTGGGTGATACTATTTATTGTAATTCAGGTTCTTTATTGTTATACTCTAATAATACAAATGACTCTTTAATTTGGATGGATTCTCAACTGAATCCCTATTATGAGGATAGTTTAATTATAAATAATCTCAATCAAAATAATTCTGGTGATTACTATTTAGTTGTAAAGGATGAAAACGGTTGTTTATCTAATGCCGATACCACATCTATTTCTATTTTAAATTCTCCGCCTATTCCATCTATATATGGGAACATATCATATTGTGTTGGTGATACACTCTTACTTTATACTGATTCCATTTATCAGCAGACTTATTTCTGGGAAGGACCTAATGGGGTTTTAAACAATCAAATTCATTATCAAATAAATGACATCACTTCTAATCAAACAGGATTATATACAATTTCCATAACAGATACTAATGGATGTCAATCATCAAATTCAATATTTGTAAATGTATTTGACTACCCTATGTTTGATTTAGGAAATGATACCATTGTCTGTATTGATTCTCTTGAGGGTTTTATACTTGAAATTGATACTGTTTATTCAGAATACTTATGGCAAGATGGTTCTACTCTAAATTTTTTAAATGTTCTTGATTCTGGTTTATATCATGTTACTGTTGTAAATGGAGTTTGTAATTCATCTGATTCAATAATGATACAATTAGATAGTTGTTTAATAAATGATATTCCTAATATATTTACTCCAAATGGAGATGGAATAAACGATTATTTCATTATTGAAAATATTGAAAAATATCCTAATTCGAAATTAGAAGTATTTAACCGATGGGGCAGGATTATTTTTAAAGATGATAATTATAAAAATGATTGGGATGCTAATGGGATAAATTCAGGCACATATTATTATCTTTTTTATCCAAATGATTCTTCAGGTAAATTAACTATCCAAAAAGGATTTATTACTATTATAAGATAAATTAACTTTCTAATTTTACAAAATCTTCAACACTTATTTTGAGATAATCTTTAAGAGAACTTGCAACTTTAATGGCATCCTCATAATCTCCTTTAAACACCAAATATTTTTTTCTTGAGTCTATACATAGAAATACACAAAACTTATAATCACTAAAATTACTGGTACAATTTTGGTTGCCCATTAATTTAGGAGAGCTAACGGTTTTGGAAAACCTAACTTTTGTTATAGCGATAAAAGTAAATTGAGGTAATTCTTTCCACTCCCCTACTTTAAAACCTAAAAACTTCACATAAGTTTTAAAGCGGTTATTTTCTGAATCGATAATTAAATTATGTGCATCATACATTTTATTCAGCTGGTGTAATTTCTAACTGAAAAACATAATTTTCTATATGAGTTTTTCCATTGCCCAACTTCAATTCAACATTCTTTTTTGAAGGCTGATATCCATCTGCAGTGACAGAAATATCATATTTTGCATTTCCAGGTAAGGTAATAAAATAATTGCCTTCTTCATCAGTAATAGTTCTTCCTATCACTTTTCCGCTAGCATCTGTAAATGTAATTTCTGCTGATATTTTTGCACCATCCAATTGTGCTTCTACCACACCTTGAATGATTGACAAATTTGTTTGTACTCCTTTTAACAAATCGTAATTACTCATATCGATTTTATAGATATCTCTTTCTCCTAACCCATCTTTCTTCACAGTTGAATAATGAGCTATTTTGCCATCTGTTCCTAGAATAAAATGTACATCGTCATCAACTGTATTGATTGGATAACCCAAATTTTCTGGTTTAGACCATGTACCATCTTCTTGCATTTTACTCATAAAAATATCGTAACCTCCCATTGACAAATGACCTTTTGAACTGAAAAATAAAGTTTTTCCATCAGGATGAATAAATACAGAAATTTCATCTTCAGGAGTATTAATAACAGAACCTAAATTAAATGGTTCTCCCCAAGTAGATTTAGATATTTTTTCAACTACATAAATATCACCTTTACCCTGAGGGTTATATTTTTTTTGTTCTCTCTCACTTACAAAATATAATCTATTTCCATCAGCTGATAAAGAAGCAGAACTCTCAAAATAAGATGAATTTATTGGTTTATCAAGTGCTTGAGGATTACCCCAAGTTCCTGAACTTCTTTTCTTAGAAACAAATATGTCACCTATGTATAAGCTTCCATCATTACGATAAATATAAATTTGCTTTCCATCAGGTGAAATGCTTAAGCTGGCATCATGTCCTTCTGTGTTTAATTTCCCTTCTATTGGGAGTGCTTTACCCCATTCATTATTGACAGAATCCCACTCTGCAATATAGATATCTTCAAAATATTTATAATCACCAGCTTTATCAACTCCCCCTCCTTTCGTGTCTGATCTTCTTGAAGTAAAAATCATTGTTTTTCCGTCAGCAGAAATAGATGGAGCATAATCACCACCTCTAGAATTAATGTTTTTACCCAAATTGATGATATCAACTTTTACAGGCGATTCTGTCATTTTAGTAGCATAATCTACCTGAGATAGTAATTTAGAAACATCATAAGATTTTAAGGTTTTCTTACTTGCTGAAGTTTGAAAAGTAGTTAATGATTCTTTGGCCTTATCTAATTGATTATTTCTGTGGTAAGCTTCTCCCAATTTATAATACAATTCAGGTACAATCTTGTCATTTAAGTTTTTTGCATTTTGATAATATTCAACTGATAATTCCCATTCTTTTAAATCAAAATAGCATTCTCCCATTCTAAAATTAATCATCGCATCATTGGTAAACTCCTTTAACAACTCACGATAAACCAATAAACCGCCTCTAATGTTTCCATTTAAATATTGATGGCGAGCATCAGCCATTTTCATTTTATAACCAACCATTCCAGTTTTATCATCTTGCGAAAAGGCATGATTAGAGAAAGTAAGAAGTGATCCAAAAATTAAAATTGTAAAATAAAATTGTTTCATTGTATAAATCATTTTGTTGGGTGTATCATCAACACAGAATCCATGCCATTTGTTTACCCTATAAAACAAATGTAGTGAATAAGGCTAAAATTTAAAAAAGAATGTTATGAAAGAATATGAACAAAAATGTTTTTGTTAAATAAGACTATATTTTAGCTAAGTATTTTAAAAACAAATCAATTGATTTAATCTTGGTTTCGTCCAATATATAATCGATATCATTATTAAGGTAATTCAACAAACTTTCACTTTCTACTCCTCTTCCTTCTCCTAATGAAATTGAATCTTCTTTATTTGAAACTCCTTTTTGAAAAGTTTTATTTAACTCATAAACAAATTCCGCTGGCAATTTTTTATTGGCTACCCAGCATGCAAAAGTAAAAGGTAACCCTGTTAACTTTTGCCACTCTTCAGCTAAATCATATTGGTATTTGAATTTTTTAGGGAGATGAAAAGTTCTATCACCGATAATAACACCAGCCACATTTCCTTCTATATTGTTCTCAAACCCTTCTTTACTATCTTTCCAAATAGGATTTATTTTCCAAAGATTTTTAGCTAGCACTTTTACTAAGTTAACAGAAGTTTTTGATTGATAATCAAGTAAAACTTCTTTAATTTCATTTAAGGGAACATCACTAACCAAAAGAACTGAATTAACTTTCCCTTGGGCTCCAATACAATAATCAGAAATGATGTAATGTTCTTTTAGTTGTGGAATGATAGCAACCGGAACTAATCCCAAATCAACTTCATTATATATTAGCTTTTTTGCACAATCAGAAGGAATATCTAAATGCAATTCTATTTCTTCCTGAATTTTGGAGTTTTTAATGCCATATAAAAAAGGAATGGCATTTAGATAAGAAACCAACGATACCTTTATCTTCAACTTAACTTTTCTTTTTCGCGTAAGGATTATTGGACAAATTTACAACTTCGTGTATTGATATGGTTGCAGCTACTACAGAAAATATTGCAACAAAGCCAGAAAGAGTAACACCACACCATGGAATTAATAAAAACAATGAGAAAATCAATCCATTTGCAATTGCCAATCCTTTATTTTGACGCATAAAATTTACACTTTGTTTTACAGTCAATCTTCTTCTCTCATTGGTATAATCAATAAAAGAAAAACCATAGAAATAAGCTGAGATTACAAACAAAAAAACTGAGCCTACTAAACCTCCCACAAAAGGTATAAATAAACCTAGAATAAAAACCAAAATCATATAGCCCAACTCAATGAACAAATTACGAAAAGCAATTAGCACCCCTCTAACCACATCTCTCATCATTTGGTCACCATTAAATGGATACTCATTCCCAGTCAATAATTCTTCGGTTCTTTCTGATAAGAAAGCAAATACTGGTGATAAACAAATTATAATGATATACCCTCCAAAATAAGCAAAAACAAAAAAGAAAATAAATTTTAATAAAACCCATACAATGCCACCAGCTATACCTGCTAAATAATTTGAAACCGGAGCTAAAAACTCTGCACCCCAAAATGAATCTTTATCAATTTTTAAAAGATTTTCCAACCAAGTTTCTACATATTCACTCAATGAGCCAATACCTAACCATCCAGCCACTAAAAAAACAATGTTTAATGCTATTGGAAATAACAAGCACCACCATAAATGTTTGGAAAAAACCAATTCTATCGCTTTTCCATAAGCTCTTAACCCTACACCAAAGTTTTTAAACATCTTAATAATGTGTTTTTTCAACATCAAATATACATATAAATCAACCTAAATATTCTGACTAAAAGCGTTACTTTTGCCTTTTTAACAAAAATTAATATAAATGGAGTTAACAGAATTAACAGCCATCTCCCCAATAGATGGAAGATATAGAAGAGTAACCAAAAATTTAGGAAGTTATTTTTCTGAAGCTGCATTGATTCAATATCGTGTAAGAGTTGAAATTGAATATTTTATTTCATTATGCGAACTCCCATTACCTCAGTTAAAAAACTTTGATAAATCTCTTTATAATTCTATTAGGGATATTTATAGAAATTTCAATAATAATGACGCTTTAGCTGTTAAAGAAATTGAAAAAACCACCAATCATGATGTAAAAGCAGTTGAATATTTTATTAAAGATAAATTCACTGCACTTGGAATTAATGAACAAAAAGAATTCGTTCACTTTGGTTTAACTTCACAAGACATCAACAATACTTCTGTTCCATTATCATTGAAGGAAGCTTTAGAAGATGTTTATTATCCAATGCTTAATGAAGCTTTATCTATTTTAAAAACTAAAGCTCAAGAATGGAAGAACATCCCTATGTTGGCAAAAACACATGGACAACCAGCCTCCCCTACTAAACTTGGAAAAGAGTTTTTTGTGTTTATTGAACGAATTGAAAAACAATTAGAACAAGTAAAAGCTGTTCCTTTTTCTGCAAAGTTTGGTGGTGCAACCGGAAATCTAAATGCTCATCATGTTGCTTATCCGGAATATAATTGGATTGATTTTGCAAACAATTTTGTCAATAATTCTTTAGGTTTAGATCGGTCTCAAACTACTACACAAATTGAACACTACGACAATTTAGCTGCTCTTTTTGATGGCTTAAAAAGAATCAACAACATTATTATTGATTTAGATAGAGATGTGTGGACTTATGTTTCAATGGATTATTTTAAACAAAAAATTAAAGAAGGAGAAATAGGTTCATCAGCTATGCCTCACAAGGTAAACCCAATTGATTTCGAAAATTCGGAAGGAAACTTAGGAATTGCCAATGCAATTTTTGAACACTTATCTGCTAAGCTTCCTATTTCTAGATTGCAAAGAGATTTAACAGATTCAACCGTTTTAAGAAATGTAGGTGTTCCTATTGGTCACACTGTAATTTCTTTAGCTTCTTTGATAAAAGGATTGAACAAGTTATTAATCAATGAAGCAAAAATTAAAGAAGATTTAGAAAACAATTGGGCTGTTGCTGCAGAAGCAATTCAAACCGTATTAAGAAGAGAAGGTTACCCAAAACCTTATGAAGCTCTAAAGGAGCTTACTAGAACCAATGAAAAAATAACTGCAAATTCAATTGCAAATTTTATTGATACTTTAAACGTTAATGAAACTGTAAAAGCAGAATTAAAGAAAATTACACCATACAACTACACAGGAGTAAACTTATTCTAAATAAATGAAGAGCTTTAAAAACATAATTAAATACGCCTTAAATTATAAGGTTTATGCTCTTTTAAATATTGTCTTCAATATTTTGGCAGTTATATTTGAACTGCTTTCTATGCTTTTATTTGTTCCTTTTTTAAATATTTTATTCGAACAATCCACTATTACCATTTCAGAGAAGCCTGATTTTTCTTTTTCTAAAGATTATTTTGAAGCTTACTTTAATTATACTGCCAGTCAGTATATTGAAGACGATAACAAAATTAAAGTCTTATTATTTGTTTGTGTTCTAGTTGGGGTTATGTTTTTATTAAAAAACCTATTCCGTTATGGAGCCATGTTTTTTATAGCTGTGCTAAGAACTGGAGTTGTAAGAGACATGAGAAACGAACTCCACACCAAACTTCTTTCATTGCCTCTATTATTTTATTCTGAAGAAAAAAAAGGAGATATTATTTCTAGAGTAACAACTGATGTACAGGAAGTGGAATGGTCGATACTTAATTCATTAGAATTAATGTTTAAAGAACCTATTTCAGTTACACTTTCTTTAGTAGTTATGATTGGGATGAATCCTAAGCTTACTTTATTTTCTTTAATACTACTTCCAACCAGCGGTTTTATTATTGGAAGAGTTGGAAAAAGTTTAAAAAAAACATCGGGTAAGCTTCAGTCTCAAATGGGAGAATTACTTTCTAGCGTTGAAGAATCATTAGGTGGGTTGCGTATAATTAAAGCTTTTCATGCAGAAAAAACAGTTGACCGAAAATTTCAAACTCTAAATCAAGACTATACTGATCTTCATTTAAAAATGATGCGAAAACGAGATTCAGCATCACCTTTAAGTGAATTTTTAGGATCAACCGTTATGGTTACTTTAGCTTACTATGGTGGAAGCTTAGTGTTAGATGGAGAAAGTAATTTTAATGGTGGTGAATTTATAGGATACATTATCATTTTTGCAAGATTATTAAGTCCTATTAAAGCCATTTCAAGTGCTTATTCTATTATTCAAAAAGGAGCAGCATCAGCCGAAAGAATAGATGAATTGATTAAAGCGGAAAACAATATTAAGGAAATAGAAAACCCAAAATCGCTATCTTCTTTTACTAATAATATTCACTACAAAAATGTATCTTTTGGTTATACTAATGAATTAGTTCTAAATGAAATAGACATCAATATTGAAAAAGGAAAAACCATTGCTCTAGTAGGTGAATCGGGAGGTGGGAAATCTACTTTTGCCGATTTATTACCTCGTTTTTATGATGTGACTTCGGGAAGTATCGAGATTGATGGAGTAAATATTAAAGATTTGAAGTTAGACAATCTTAGAAGTTTTATTGGAGTGGTTACTCAAGAATCTATTCTTTTTAACGATACGATTTTCAATAACATTTCTTTTGGTTCTGAAAATGCGACAAAAGAACAAGTAATTGAAGCCGCTAAAATTGCCAATGCACACGAATTTATTTCTCAATTAGAAAATGGGTATGAGACCAACATTGGTGACCGAGGGAGTAAACTATCAGGTGGTCAGCGTCAACGCCTAAGTATTGCTCGTGCTGTTTTAAAAAACCCACCAATACTTATTTTAGATGAAGCAACTTCTGCATTGGATACCGAATCTGAAAAATTAGTTCAAGATGCATTATTTAAACTAATGCAAAATAGAACTTCTATTGTAATTGCTCATCGACTTTCCACCATTCAAAATGCTGATGAAATTATTGTACTGCAACAAGGAAAAATAGCTGAAAGAGGTACTCATGCTGAACTGATAAACAGAGAAGGGATTTATAAACGACTTTCAGACCTTCAAACTTTCTCTAATTAATAAAATACCCTTATCTTTAGGCAAACTAAAACTCATTAAAGATGAAACAATTATTTTTAATAACTCTTTCTGTTCTTTTTATTATTGGATGTACTTCTGAAGTAACTACCGACGAAAATTTAGAAATTGACACTACAGCTACTGAGGTTCAACAAATAGATGATGCTAATGCAGAATTTACAGCTGCCGATACCAGTTCAACCGGAGTTTATCAAGAAGAAGTAGATGAAAATTCTGAAATGACTCTTCAAGAGGCACTTAAAGCAAATACAGAAAACCCAAGTGAAAGTAACGGAGGAATGTCTTTTTGTGATTGCGTTAAAAAGCAAAAAGAATTAGAGAAAACTATGCTTGAAACGGAAGATGATGATGTTTTTGATAAAGCAATGGAAGAGTTAGAGGCAATGAAAACGGGTGAGTGTAAAATTCTTTTTGAAGGCAATCAATCTACAGTAGAAGGTAAAAAGGCTCATGAACAAAAAGTAAAAAGATGCCTTTAGCAAACCTATTGATTTCCAAATAGATTTATCCATATTTTTATTTAAAACCCTTATAAATAGTAATAAAAAGGTAACTTTTTATTTAAGCATATCGTAGAATTATCATCTAATTTTATATATTAGCTAACAGATAGGTTAAAACATAGTTCTATTTTATGAGAAAGGGATTGATTTATACAGTTTCTGTATTAATGAGTATTACATTTTTAAAAGCTCAAGATACAGATAGTAATCAAGTGATTAGTAGTGATACAAGTTCAGCAGTAATCAATAGCTCCTCTAATTCTAGTGGGGATAATTATCAAACAAAAGGAATTTCAGTTTCTCCAGCACATTTTCATTTGAACATGAAACCGGGAGAAGTAAAAACTTATAAAATATCTGTTAAAAATGACACTGAGACTGCCAAAAAATTTAAAGTCAATAGTTATGACTTTAACATGAATGGTAAAGGAAAAAGTAGTTTCATTCCAGCAGGAGAAGGAAAATATTCTCTTTCAAAATGGTTAAATATTTCTCCTACTTTTATTGAAGTTTTACCAGGCGAAAAAAAAGAAGTAAAGTTTACTGTTAGTATTCCTACTGATGAATCTGGAAATAAGGCTGCTTGGAATATTATTATGATTGAGCAAGAGGAACCTCGTTCAACATTAGAACCTCCATCAAAAAACGAAGGGACTGTTGCACTAGGTGTAATACCAACATTTGCTTTTGGGGTTTTCGTTTATCAAAACCCACCAAATGTGGTAACCAACAATGTTGAAATTACTAACTTCAGCATGCAAGAAAAAGACAGTGCCAAAGTAATATTAATCGAAGCAGCCAATAAAGGTGATGGAATTGCTTTTTGTACTTCTTACATAGATTTAACTAACTTAGATAATGGAAAACAACAAAGATTAACTGTAAAACGGTTTACAATAGTACCGGAACTAATCAGAGATTTTTCATTTGTAATTCCTGATGAATTACCAAAAGGAAAATATTTAGCAATAGGTGTGCTGGATTATGAAGGATCTGAAGAGATACAAGCTGCTAAAATGGAATTTGTAATAAATTAAAGTAAATAATAACCCTTAAAACAAACAACTATGAAAAAGTTAAGTTACTTATGTGGTGCTTTCTTACTATTTGGAGCTACTGCAAATGCACAGTTGATCGATGAAAAAGACGTTACTGTGACGATGGATCTTCAACCGGTTTTACAGCTGGATATGACGACTCCGGATCAAATCGAATTTGTATTCGATGAAATTAATGAGTACTACGCTGGTATAACTAAGTATGGTGCTACTGTATTAAGAGTAAGTTCTACTGTAAGCTGGGACTTATATGCTGTAGGTAGATCTACAGGTACAAATGGTCCTGAGTTTTGGGATCAACAAATAGAATATGGTAATAATAACCCAAATGCGGTTCCTGATTTACCATTAAGTTTATTAGAGCTTAGACAAGCTCAACCAAACAATGGTGCTGCTGCTGCTGCAGGTCTTTTTGCTGACTATAGTCAAGCATTTTCACCTGCTACTGTTCCAAGTGCTGGTAACAGTTTATATGTAAATGGTGGTACAAATACACCTCCTACAACTAACGATAAGTATATCGGTGGACATGCTGGTACCTCAGGTGTTCCTGGTGATGACTTTTTACCAGGTGGTAGTTATTTAACACAAACCGGTGTAACTTCTGATTACTTTTATGTAATTGATTACAGAATTTTACCAGGTTTACCGGCAATTTTCCCAAATGCAGCTGACGCTGATGGTGCTACATTTGAGGATATAGTTACTGTAAATGGTGCAGGAGCTTATGCTGAGCCAGGTGTTTATACAATGTATGTTCAATACATTTTATTAGAAGACCAATAAAAAGTAACAATGTTTTTAAAGGATAAGGGATGAAATTCCCTTATCCTTTTATTGTATTTATATGATTTTAATACGAAAATCTGTATTTAGCTTATTTGTTGCTTTATTTTTTAGCATTCAACTTCATGCACAAATTCATTGTGGTTTAGTTGAGCTCGTTCCTAATACTACTGTAAATTCATTAATGACTTTTGATGATTTTACAAGTTATAATGGCGGTATTATTATTAATAGTGTTGCCAAAATCAGAGTTCGAGTTCAGGATAAAGCCATTATTGATCCATTGTGTTCATGGAGTTTAGTGATGATTATTGACAACAATCCAGGTGCAGGAACACCGGCAAATGAATGGGAAGAACTTCTTCAGTATGGAAGTGGCGCAGCAACTAACCCTCCTATGAGCACTCTCGAGGTTAGGATTAGAAATGCTTGTTCTACATCTCCAATTGATGGCGTGTTTCAAACATTTGCAAATAATGGTGACTTAATAGATATTATAGCACCTTTATTACCTGTTACACCAGCTGGAAGTTGTGTTAATAATGTAAATGGTCCCGGTGATTATATGGGTAATTATGACGAGTTTAACTTTGATGTAGATATTAGAGTAACTCCTACTTTTGCATACAATCCCGGAATCTATCAGTTAAATATTAGATTTCATTTAGAAGAAAATCCTTAAGATTTTTGAAGAATAATTACTTCATCTTATCATTGGCTTCAAAATTCTCATTAATATTTTTAATGGGTATTTTGTCATTTTCTTCTATTTCTGCACAAAACGATTCTATTCTAGGATCTCCTCTTGAAGATTTATTATCAACCGATTCATCTTTAACACAAGTTGATTCGACGATTTCTAACACTACACCTCAAATAAATCAGGATTCAACAGCTGCTTTACAAGGTAGTGAAAATGATAAAATATTAACAGGATTTAATTATGCTGAAATTGAACTAAAACAAGGAGAAATTATTTCCAATGTTTTAAAAATTTACAACAACAGTAATGAAAATATAAAATTTACCTTAGATGTGTTATCGCCGGGTAGTTGGACTCAACTTACCGGAAATGATAGTCAATATGAAGTACTGGTAGGTGATACTTTATTTATCCCAATTATCCTTGTTCCAACTAAATTAATGAATGGAAACACAGAAATTATTATCAATACCTTTATTATGGGTGAAGATAATCAACAAATTGGAAATAACTTTTTTACTTTAAAAACCAAAAAATCCATTTCCTGGAACGTAAATGTTGAACCATCTAACCGATTCTATTTTAGAAATGGTGAAACCACTAAAAAATTTAATTACAACATTGAAAATACAGGAAATTATAAACAAGACATTTTTGTGAGTTATAAAACACTGAAAGGTGATATTATGCTTACTGACACCAATGATATTATGCTTAAAGAACCCAATTTCACTTTAAGCCTAGAACCTAACGAAGATACTACTCTTACCTACAAAACCTCCATCATTACTGATAAAGAAAGAAATTACAGAAAAATCTCTATAAACAGTTACCTTCCAAATACTAGTTTAGAATACAAAAAATACAGTATGTATATAAACAGTAGTGAGCCAAAGAGTATACAAGAAGGTGCATTTAAAAAAGGAAATAAAGTTGATTTTATTAAACTACCTAATCAAGCAAAAGTCGATAATTACTCTTACCCTTATTTACCTTTAATCGTTGAAGCAACTGCGCAAAACTTATTAGATGTAAATTCTTTTATGTCTATGAATATGAGAGGATTTAAACAACTAAACGAAAAAGCAAGTTTGAGCTATTTTGCTCAACTCAATTATAGTCGAAATTACTACACCAATAATTATTTAACCAACTCTCCATGGTATGTGGGTTATTTTGATGATAAAAAAACCATCGAAGTCGGTCAACTTAGTGGAAACATAATTGGTATTACAGGGTATGGAAAAGGAGTAAGAGCAACTTATTCTTATCTAGAGAAACACAAAACAGGGATTTTTTATGTGAAATCTCCTGGTATTTTTGGTCCTGTAAGAAATGAATCTTATGGTTTATTTCACACTTATCGACATAATGATTACTTTAATATTACCGGGAAATTTGGTAGACAAACTAATTACATAGGAAATAAAAACATCAACTCTTTCTCCTTACTTCCAAACTTTAATATTCAAAGACGTCATTTCTTCAGTTTTATTGGCGCATTAACTAGAAGAGAAGATGATAACATTAATACTCAAGTTGATCCTTATGTTGGATATTTAGTTGGTGGTAATTACTCAAGTCAGTTTATTGATAAAAAACTAAAAGTAAATTTTGGTGGAAGATACAATGATAAAAATTTTAGTACTGGAGCTTACAAAAGATTAAGTTTTAATCATCGTTCAAGTTATAAATTAAATAGCCTTTGGGATGTTTATTTAGCTAATCGTTACCAAAATGTACACACTTATAATACTTACACAAATACTTTATTTTATAAACAAGAACTACTAACCAATAACTTAGTATTTTCTACAAAAACTGATAGAGGAGCTTACCAACCAGGAGTATTTTACGATTATAGAGATTTCTTAAATAGTAGATTACACATGAGAGGTTTAAGTTTCAGGTATTCTACTTTTAATTTCTTACACAACTTTTTAGGAAGTGCTTTTTTTAGAGCAGGTTATAGTTTACCCGTTGATGTAATTGAGCAAGATTATAAAAACTATTTTACTTTCCAATTCTCATCATTATTAAGATACAGAGTTTGGAGTTTTACTACCAGATATAATTATGGAGCATTCTCGGTGTCTTCATTACAGACTCAGCTTTATAGAGGAGTTACCCCACAATGGGTTAGATTATCATTACAAAATCAGCATCAATTTAAAAACAAACATTTGGTGTTACAATCAAGTGTAATTTATAATTATGGAAACGTATATAAAAACCACTCTATTGGACTTTTCCCTGAACTATTTTACTTTACAAATTCTGGTTGGAGATTTAGCTTAAGAGGAAACTACTCATTTAATTCTAGTAATTATGGTTCTGTTTACACTAGCGACACATTAATTGTTGCTAACCTTGAAGAACCGGAAAGAACTACTAACCAAAACTTTAATTTAGGAGCTACTATCAGAAAAGAATTTGGAATTCCAATTCCATTTGTAAAGAAAGTATCAGCTTCTGTTGATTTTGTTTCTTTCTATGATATAAACGGAAATGGAGAGAAAGACAAAGACGAACCTGCTATAGAAAATGTGGTAATAAGAATGGGAGCTAAAGAGGTTATTACCAATAATGAAGGAAAAGCTGCTATAAAAAACATACCTGTAGAAAATTACGACTTTAGAGTTTTTGCTTTAGATGAATTAACAGGTTGGTTTCCTGACGTAAAAGATTCATTATTTGTGGTGAGCAATACCACTCAATATATCCCATTTGTTAGAGGAGTAAAAGTATATGGAGATGTAGTTTTAGATAGACAGAAAATTGCGGTTGCTGACACTTCAAAACCATTTGACCTCTCTAGAATTAAAATTACAGCAACTAATGGTAAAACTTACAATACATTAACGGACATCAATGGTCGATTTGAGTTTTATATGCCTAATGGGGAGTATATTATTACCATGGATGAAAATATTCTTGGAAGCAAATACACTCTTACACGAAATAATATACCTTTGACGCTTAAAAATACTCAAGATGGAGTTTATGTATCTTTCTACATTATCGAAAAAAGGAAAAAAGTTATCATTAAAGAGTTTGGCAATTCAAACAATATCAACGACTAAGCTAATTAGTTTAAAAATCGTCCTAGTTTTTTATTTATCTCTATTTTCTAATTTTTTAATTAGTCAAAATATTTTTCCAGAATCTCAACCAAAAGTTCTTCCTGAAAAGTTTAAAATCAATCTCGACATGGATAGTGTACACTATTATACGATTCATAAAAGAGATGCGAAAACAAATCTTGACAATAGTTTGTTATACATTAACCAGTTTACTAAAAAAGATGTTTTTGAAAATGGCACAATAGCATATAATTATGACATCATTGAAGATTATTTAAATAAAATCATACAAAAAATTACATCAGAAGAATTTATTAAAAAATATAACATACATGTTTATCCATCAAAAGAAACTGAAATTAATGCATATGCAATGTATGATGGAACAATTCTTTTTAATGTTCACAATTTTATTTATTTAAATACTGAAGCTGAAGTAGCTTATATCTTAGCTCATGAAATTGGTCACTTAATACAAGATTATAAAGCAAATTATGAGTGGTTAGATTATATGAATTCATACGATATGTTTAATGATAAAAAAAGGAAATATGAAAAAGCTAGTCAGAATATTGAAATAGATGCTGATAATAAAGCTGCATTTATGTTAACGGCATCTGGGTATGACAATCAATCTGGTTTTTTTGTAGAACAATTATTTTTAAACCTAGAAACTAATCTAAAAAATTACAACAACTACCGACAAAGAAGATATCTAAAAACTCATCCACCTTCTCAAGAAAGATTAGATAGCTTAAAGGAGTGGGTTCCTTTAATGAACAATGGGAAAAATTATTTAGTAGATAGTTTATTATTTCAAAAAATTAAAGCAGAAGCTAGAATTCATTCCATGAAAAACAACATGGAATCACATTCTTATTTTGATTGTTTGGAACTTGCATTAGAAGGATATTTATCAGAAGGCACTAACGAACAAGCCTATTATATAGCGGAATCTTTGAGACGATTACTCTATTCAAAAAAATTTAAATCCAACAAACAAATTTTTTCTGGTATTTATAAAAATATGTTATCATATAATTATTTAGACAAAATTGTAAATGGGATATATATAACACCTCATAACGATACCATTCTTCAAAACTTAAAAAAATTAAGAATTTATAATACACAAAAGTTTTTTGATTATTTCTTAAGTATTGTCCCTGAAAACGAAGTACCAGAAATATTATTAACTAAAGGATTAAATAACTACGCCATTAGCAAGGGTAAAAAAACAGATTTGTTAGCTCAATATATTTCAGCTGATGGAAAACATAAATTATTTATAGATGAATTGATTCATCCCTCTAAATATGAACAACAAAAATCATTATATGTTTTTAATAAAGTAACAGCCTATAATTGTGAAAGTAAAAAACCAATTAAACTTTATTTTTTGGAGAAAGATTTAACTCATCAATTTGATAGTTTGTCAAATGATTTTTACATGAACAAATGTCCAGTTGAAATAAAAGAACATAAAAGCACTCAAAGTTTACTTGATACTGATCTTCAAGAATCTATTTTTCTCAACAACCTTTCAAATCTTGTAAGTCCTTTATCCAAGATAAATCAAAATTTAACTATTTTAAGTCCAGAACTTGGTTCTTATTTAGCAAAAAATAAATACTCCTCTTTTCAATATGTTAACTTTGATTATCAAGTATGTGTTTCTGCTGGCGCTACAGTTGCTATTATAGTTTTAACTGGAAGTTCACCAACTCCTACCATGTTTTTGGCAAGAACAATAGAATACAATAAAAATAAAAAAACATGTATTGGAACGTACAACGTAAATGTAGGAAATTTAACATTGAATGCTTACAAAAGAAAACTAATGATGTCAACTTTAAGAAGTAAACATTATTAATGTTTACTTCTTATCAAAAAACTGCTCATTAAAATTAACCAGATACAATTCTTTTTTAGCACGAGTTATCGCTGTATAAAGCCATCTTAAATATTCAATGTTTATCATTTCTTCGGTTAAAAAGCCTTGCTCCACAAAAACAGCATCCCATTGCCCACCTTGCGATTTATGACAAGTAACTGCATACGCAAACTTAACCTGTAAAGCTTGGTAATATGGATTTTGACGAATTAATTCATTTCTCTTTTTTCGATTCGGTTCGTAACTATATTCTTCCGAAACCGCTTCATAGAGTTGGAAAAATCGTTCAGAAGATAAAGATGGTGTATCTGTTAACATGCTTTCGGGCAATATTTTTAATTCCAAATAAGGTTCATTGGGGTAATCTACCAACCTAATCGTAATATTGATAAATCTAAAACCATACTTTTCTTCCTCCCCTTTTATTTTTACAACTTCCACTATATCTCCATTAGCAATGAAACCTGCTTTTGACGAATCATCTAACCAGAAATAATTGTTTTTAACCACCATTAAATAATCTCCAGTAGCCAACTCATCTTCCATCCATTTTATTCTGGCTCTAATTTGAAGATTAAATAAATTGGCTCTTTTATTACTTCTACAAACTACCATCACATTTTCATCCCCATATTTACTATAAACACTATTTAATTCATCTTCTAATTCATAACCGGTAATAACTTTTACGTCTGTGTTGTTAAGATTTTTAAATAAAGGAAGTGAACAGTTTTGCTTTAATATTTTAGAGCGGACATAAGTAGCCAAACCTAAAATTTCAGATTCTTTATCTTGTCTAACCACTTCATTTAACTCATTAAACTCTAAATTGAGGTAATAATTTTTATACAAGAAATCTTCATCTAAAGCAGCACTAATTTCTAATCCAACAGGAGGTAACTGTGCTGTATCACCAATCAAAATCAACTTACAATTGATTCCTGAAAAAACATATTGCAATAAATCATCCAACAAACTTTTTTGTTCACCCCACCCTATACTCGAAAGTCCTCCACCATTACCTATCATAGAGGCTTCGTCTACAAAAAAAATGGCATTTTGAAATTTGTTATCTTTTATCGAAAATTTGGTATAACCATCACCTCCCGTTTTTAGCTGATAAATCATTTTATGAATTGTAAATGCAGGTTGCCCAGAGTAATTGGAAAGCACTTTTGCTGCCCTTCCTGTTGGTGCTAAAAGAATTGGAGTAATATTAAACTCAGGCAATGTTTTGACCATCGCTCCAACAATAGATGTTTTTCCCGTACCAGCATATCCTTTGAGAACAAAAGTGTGTTTTTTAAAATCTGAAAAAGTAAAATCGGTTAACTCTCCAATCACTTTTAATTGATTGGCCGTGGGTTTAAATCCAAAGTGTTTAAGTAATGACTTGTAAAAAGTAGTCTGCATGAATGGCATCAATTGAGAAAATAAAATTAACCTTTAATAGAAAAAAACTACCGATTATGAAGTAAATAATATGAATACAGTATTAATTTTTAGGAAGTGCTATTAAAGGATAAAAAAAATTGTAGATTTGTGGTACTTTCAAAAAATTAGTGATATGAAATATATTATTCAAATTGTACTTATAGTAGCCGCTTTATTTATGGGTTACATGATTTATAATAGTATTCAAAGCAAAATTGAATTAGAGCAAGAAGTTAAAAGAAGAAAAGCTGTAGTAATAGAAAGATTAGAAGAAGTAAGAGAAGCTCAAATTAGTTACAAAAAAGTTAGAGGTGAGTATGCTAAATCCTTTGCTCAATTAAAAGATTTCTTAATGAACGATTCTTTAATTATTGTAAAAGCTATTGGAGAAGTTCCTGATAGTTTATTAGGACAAGAATCAAAAGCATTAGAAATGGGTATTATTACTCGTGATACGACCAAAATTCCTGTAAGAGAAGAGTTGTTTAAAGAAAATTTTGACAAGGTGGTTAGCAACATTAGTATTATACCATTTTCAGATGGTAAAGAGTTTAAAATTGATGCAGGAGAGGTAGAAAAAGGAAAAGTAAAAGTAAAAGTTTTTGAAGTTTCTGCTCCTTATACTGAAATTTTTAAAGGTTTAAAAACGGATAACGAAGGAATTGACATGAGTGAATCTCTTATTCTTGGTTCTATGACAGAGCCTAGCACAAATGGTAACTGGGATTAACACCTAAAAATGATACTTTAAAAAGGATATGATTGATTTCATATCCTTTTTTTTTAACTTCGCCTTATATGAGCGAATATACTCCTCACATAAGTTTAATAGACAAGTCGTTTTCTGAAAGTAATTCAAATCAATACTTTCTTTATCTACAGTTGGGAAAGAGTGGATTGATTTATACTGTTTTCGACCCTCAAAATGCTCAATTTTTAGTATTAGAGCAATTTTTGTTTAATGATGTATATTCCGATTATTCAATTACTAATTATTTAAATAATATTTTGGATAATTCTCAATTACTGAAATTGAATTTCAAAAAATTTCAAGTAGCTTACATCAACCAAAGAGCCACACTTATTCCTAATGCCATTTTTAATGTTGAGGAGTTAAAAAAATATCATGCATTTAATTTTTCTGAATTGGAAGAAGACTATTTTTTTCACGATAAATTATTAAATGCTGATTGTATGAATGTTTTTAGTATTCCTGATTACATTACCCACTCATTTCAGTCCATTTCTAATGTTAGCTTTCATCATTTTTCAAGTGCTATTATAGAGGCATCTATACTAAACACAAAGACCGGGAATAATGATTTTTCGATTGATGTGAATGTTCTTCCTTCATCGTTTCAGATAACGGTTATAAAAAATCAAAAATTAGAACTTTATAACTCTTTTACCTATCAAACCAGTGAAGATTTTATTTATTACCTGCTTTTTGTTTTTAATCAACTACAAATAAAGCCAGAAGAATCTACCATCAATTTATCTGGAGAAGTTGAAAAAAATTCTGCTATTTATGAAATGTTGTTTAAGTATATTAAACAAATAAATTTTAGTTCACGTCCAAAAAACTTAAAATACAGTTATACTTTTTCCGATATTCCTGCTCATTATTACCATTCATTGTTTAATCAATATTTGTGCGAATAATTTCCGGAACATACAAAGGGAAAAGTATTATTGCTCCTAAAAACCTACCCGTTAGACCTACCACGGATTTTGCTAAGGAAGCTTTGTTTAATATTATTGAAAATCAATTTGATATTGACGAATTAAGTGTTCTTGACCTTTTTGCAGGAACAGGGAACATTACTTATGAATTTGCCTCAAGAGGAGCAAAAAGTATTGTAACTGTTGATTTACATTATGCTTGCACCAGTTTTATCAAAAAAACTATTTACCAATTAAAATTCAACAATGTTCACATTATAAAAAATGATGTTTTTAAATACACCAAACAGTGTAAACAAAGCTTCGATTTAATTTTTGCTGATCCTCCCTATGATTTAAAAAATTTAAAAGAAATTCCTACTGCTATTTTTCAACAAGAACTTTTATCACCAAATGGTTGGTTAATTGTTGAACACGATAAAAGAACTGATTTTAATGAGCATCCTAACTTTTTTGAACATCGAAAATATGGAAATGTAAACTTTAGTTTTTTTAAAAACTTATCTGAATAAAAACAAATACTCACTTTCATTTTCTGAATTTTGAACCATGTTAAAAGATGTATCCTATCAGAAAATTTGGCGAATATCATTACCAATAATTATTAGTGGTGTTGCTCAAAATGTTGTTAATGTTACTGATACTGCATTTTTAGGGCAAGTAAGTAATGTAGCTTTAGGAGCTGCAGGTAATGCCGGAATTTTTTATTTCCTTATCATCATTACCGGAATGGGATTAACAACCGGAGCTCAAATTATGATTGGTAGACGAAATGGAGAGCAAAATTATCATCAAATAGGAAAAATTATAGACCATACTTTCTATCTAGTTATCCCTCTTTCTTTCATTATTTTTCTATTGGTTCAGTTTTTTTCCTATGATTTTCTAGCTCAAATTACCAAATCTAAAGATATTCTTATTGCTGCAAATGAATTTTTAGATTATCGAATATGGGGCGTTTTTTTAGCTTTAATCAATTTTGTATTTGTATCCTTTTATGTAGGAATTACCAAAACTAAAATTCTATCATTTGTAACCACCATAATGATGATTGTAAATGTATTACTGGATTATATTTTAATTTTTGGAAAATTCGGATTTAAACCAATGGGAGTTGAAGGTGCCGCTTTAGCTTCTGTTATTTCTGAAGTGATTGCCACCCTATTCTTTATTTTTTATACCTTAAAATATGTAAATATTAAAGAATATGATCTTTTTAAATTTCAAAAATTTGAACCACATTTATGCAAACGTCTAATAAACATTAGCAGCCCGATTATGCTCCAGAACTTTTTTTCATTAAGCTCTTGGTTTATCTTTTTTATGATAATTGAAAAAATTGGCGAAACAGAATTGGCTATTTCTCATATTGTTAGAAGCATTTATATGGTATTGATGATTCCTTTGTTTGGATTTAGCAATGCTACTAATACTTTAGTAAGTAATATAATTGGAGAAGGAAAAAGTGAAATGGTGTTAACAATTATTAAAAAAATAATTATAATGAGTCTAGGGTGTACATTTATGCTGTCCCTCATCTCCTTTTTTATTCCTGAATTTTTAATTAGTATTTATACAAAAGACCAATCTTTAATATTTGAAACTGTTAAGACACTTCGAGTAATCAATTTTACCATGTTCTTTTTTTGTATTTCTTTTATTTTATTTAATGGAGTAACCGGAACAGGAAATACGAAAGCATCTTTATTGATTGAGGCTATTAACATAGCTATTTATTTATCTTCTGCTTACTATATAGCCATCAAATTAGAATCTTCACTGCCGGTTGTGTGGGCTTCAGAGTTTATTTATTTTGGGTTTTTAGGTACCCTATCCTATCTTTACTTAAAGAAAGGAAATTGGAAAACATTAAATATTTAAATTTGTAATGAATGTCTGATGAAAAATTATATTATTCCATTGGTGAAGTAGCTGATATGTTTCAGGTAAATACTTCGCTTATTCGTTTTTGGGAAAAAGAGTTTGACATTATTAAACCAAAAAAAAATAAAAAAGGTAATAGATTATTTACTCAACAGGACATTGAAAATTTTCATCTTATCTTTCATTTGGTAAAAGAACGTGGTTTTACTTTAGAAGGAGCTAAAAAGAAACTAAAAGATAAAAAGAAAGAAACAACGGATAATTTTGAAGTTATTCAATCTCTTAAAAGAATCAAATCATTTTTATTGGAATTAAAAGAAGAGTTATAAAAAAGGGGAAGCTATTTAAACTTTCCCTTTTTACTTATATAACAAAACTAAAATTAATATCTCACCATTTTTTGTGATTTAACAAGGTTTCCATTCGAATATACATTTACAAAGTAGATTCCTTTATTGTACTGATTATTCAACTGTATTTTTTGTTTATTTTTTGTATTATAGGTATTAATTACTCTACCTGTTACGTCCATAATGTCTACTTTTACTTCTTCTAAATCAAATTCTATATTAAGAATTTCATTAAATGGATTCGGGTAGATCTTAATATTGGTTTCTTCATCCATTTGTTTAACCCCTAATGGAATATCTCTAATTTCGAATTGATCAAAACCTCCTTCAACAACATTTTGATTTCCTAAATCACCTATTTCAACAATAAATTGCATAGAATTAGTAGGAGTTATAAAATTTGATATTTGGAAGGTTTTATTTACCCATGTTGACATTCCCGGTGAATTCACATCTGCTTGATCAATGATAACTTCTGATAACCCATTATTTAATTTAAAAATCATTTTATCATCTTGTATAGATCCAAACCCTGTGTAAAACCAATATGTGTACTGAACATATGGATTAGCATATAAAGTTGCATCGAAAACCGGTGAAGTTAAAACTGTGGTACCACCAGCCACATCATCTTGCCCTCCACTTTGTCCTGAATTACCGGTAACAAATGCTTCTACCCCACAATCTGAATTCACATCTGCATCGGGAGTAATATTATAGGATCCTATTGTTAAACCAACAGGTTCTCCTTTTTCCCATATTCCTGAATTAGCATCCCCTGTAACAGCCCAATTAAAATCTAATGAAAAATCATCATAATATCCTTTATCCAATAAAATGGCAAAATTAGAGGTGTCCTGTTCTGCAAGATAACTAAAACAAATGGTTTTCTCGCCCCACTTTCCAACGGTAACTTCATAAGTTCCCAGCATCAAATTATTAGTTACAAAGTTTCCTAATGCATTTGTAGTAAGAACTAAATCATAAATACTATCTTTTAAATGTACTTGTGCATTTGAAATGGGATTCATTGTTCCTAATTCAAGAACTTGCCCTGAAAATGTATATCTTGGAAATGGTTCTAACTGAGCGTCAACGACGGTAGTATTTCCACTGCTTAAACTTACATTATAAATAGTATCGTTGAAAAATCCTTGCTTAGAAAAAACAAGATCATAACTCCCTGCTGCTGCAACTCCCGTAATGTAATCGCCAACAATATTAGAATTAGTAGAAATTCCTGTTGTCAATAATTGAATTTGAACAGCATCTAATGGAGCCAAAGTATTTAAATTGGTTACATTTCCTTTTACATGACAAGCTCTGGTATAATTTACCCCTAAAATATATAACCCATTTTCTATATCACTTGCAATAATATTTCCGGATGGTAACCAAGGATATACTCCCCAACAACCATTAAACCCATCTCCACTATAGGCAGGAGAAGTATCATAATTCCCAACTTCTATCATACTACTGGGATTCGAAACATCATGAATAACTACCCCATCCCTATAATAAGAAGTAACCAGATAATTATTAATAAAATGAGTATTATGAGGTACAACATTCATTCCCGGGTTGGACTGTACCCTATCTAATTCAGATATATTCCCCATATCACTTACATCATAAGAAGCTATATAAGCATTCGTTTTTTCATCAGTTGTAAACAAGGTTTGTCCATCATTAGATATCCAACAGTTATGGGTTCCAAAACTTGGTGTATTTTGGGACGCAATTGTAAAAGGGTTTAATTTATTAGAAACTTCAACAACAACAAAAAATCCATCATTAATAGCAGCGCCCCATAAGGTATCCCCTCTTACTACTCCATCATGCAAATAATAATCATTATATCTACCAACTTCAAAACTCGAATCTGCAGGTGATAAATTAAGGTTTAAAATAATAGCCCCTCCATTTCCATTATTAGATCCAAAAATGTAACAATATCCGTTTTCATCAATGTATAAATTATGTGCTGTTGCAAATGGATAATTATTCCCCGTATAATAACTTACCGGAAGTGTAGTATTTCCTGGTAAAGGGGATAAATCAATAATCATTAATCCACTTCCGCCCTCTGTAGTAACATAAGCTTTATCATTCCATGTTTTTATATCTCTCCAAATAGAATATACTCCGTCTGCCCAAAAAACCTCATTTGGTGATGATGGGTTTGTAACATCAACTACTGAAACACCTGCTTCTAAACCAACAAGTGCATATTCATTTCCAAACTCGTCGACATAGCCCCAAATATCATTATTATCTCCTTTACCAGAATAAGGTAAATGCCCTAAAAGGGACATATTAAGTTGAGAAAAACCAAATTGAAATTGGAAAATCATCACAATAATACAGAGTAATGTTTTATTCATTTAGTATACTTTATTTTTAGACTTAAAATTCGAAATTAATTTTTTTCGTATTTACTTTAAGATAAAATTATATTAAAGGTTATTATTTTAAATTATCGGTATAAGAGCCTCTTATATCATAAAAAAGGTCGGCTCAATAACCGACCTTTTATTACCTAAAAAATAAACTTAATATTTAACTAATTTTTGTGATTTAACAAGGTTTCCATTCGAATATACATTTACAAAGTAGATTCCTTTGTCATAATTACACTTAACCAAAGTATTTGATTTGTTAGTTGATAGTGTTTCAATTACTTTTCCTGTTACATCCATCACTTCAATTTTAATATTTTCAAGCACTTCGTTTACTTTCACATTAAATTCTTCATTAAAAGGATTGGGATAGATATTTACTGATTCTCCAAGCGCAATTTCATTAACTCCCACAGAACCCATTTCAACAATTTCAAACTTATCAAAACCTGCTTCTACAAGGTGTCCTTGACCTAAATCTCCAGTTTCCACAATTAATCTCATATTATTTGTAAGAGTAATATAATCTGACAATTTATATGACTTATTAACCCAAGAAGAATTATTAGCCGTAGATACATCAATTGTTTCTAGGATAACAGTAGAACTACCATTATTTATCTTTATGGTCATTTCATCATCTGGACCACCAAAGCCACCTCCATTATAAAACCATCTATAATAGTTTAGAAAAGGGTTTACAAATGAAGTTGCATCAAAAACAGGAGAAGTTAAAATTGTACTTCCACCATCAACATCATCATCTCCAGCCCCTCCTCCTCCATTTCCAGTTACAAAGGCCTCCTCTCCACAATCATTACTTACGTCTATATCAGGATTTGAAATTGTACTCCCATTCATGGTACCTTGAGGAATTCCTTTTTCCCAATCACCTGTCTGAGCATTTCCAGTTACTGTCCAATTGAAATTTAAAGAAAAATCATCGTAATATCCTTTATCAAGGATTATAGTATACCCAACTGTGTTATCATCAATAGTTTGATTGCTTAAGCAATTAGTAATATACTCCCATTTACCCGCAATTATGTTGTAAGAACCTTGAGTGAAATTATTAACTGTAAAATTTCCACTTGCATTAGTTGTAACAGTAGTTGAATATTGAAATCCAACAATTTTAACTTGTGCATTTGCAATTGGATTTGATGTTCCTGCTTCAATAACTTGTCCTGTAAAATTAAAAGGTACTAATGGCTCTAATTGAACGTCTAATATATATGTCGATCCACTTGTTAATGGAACATTAAAAATTGTATCAGTCAAGTAACCAGTTTTAGAAAATACCACATTGTAGTTTCCTGCAGTTGCTATACCAGTACTGTAGTCTCCAATTACATTAGTATTTGTTGATGTATTGGTAGAGAGCAATTCAATTTGAACCCCATCAATAGGATTTGAAGTGTTTAAATCAGTAACATTTCCTTTTAAATAAGAAGCTCCAACATAAGAAGCTCCAAGTACAAATAAACCTCCTTCAATGTCACTTGCTATTACATTACCTGATGGCAGCCAAGGGTAAACACCCCAACAACCATTAAAACCATTACCACTTAAGGGAGAAGTATCGTAATTACCAACTTCAATTATGTTATTTGGATCTGATGCATCATGAATAGTAACACCATCCCGATAATAAGATGTAACTAAAAAATTACCATTTACATGTACATTGTGAGGTATTACATTCATTCCTGGATTTGATTGAACTCTATCAATTTCAGTAATATTACCTAAATCACTTACGTCGTATGCCGCTATATAAGCATCGCTTTTTTCATCAGTAGTAAAAACCGTATGTCCATCATCAGAAATCCATGCATTATGAGTAAAGACACTTGGTGTCACTTTTGTTGCCATCAAGGTTGGGTTACTTTTATTACTTACATCTATAACCGTTAAAAACCCATCATTGATTGCACCTCCCCAAAGAGTATCTCCTCTTACCATTCCATCATGTAAATAATAGGTATTGTATCTCCCAACTTCGAAATTTGGGTCAGTAGTAGGAACGTTTAAGTTTAATATAATTGCTCCCCCATTTCCATTATTAGCACCAAATATATAACAATATCCATTTTCATCAATGTATAAATTATGAGCAGTTGTAAAAGGATAAGTATTCCCTGTATAATAAGAAACTGGTAAAGTAGTACTTCCTGGCAATGGAGATAAATCTATTATCATAAGTCCACCACTCTCTTCATTGGTAATGTAAACTTTATCATTCCAAGTCTTTAAATCTCTCCACCATGTTACTGCTCCATTTACCCAAAATACTTCAGTCGGATTAGTTGGATTAGTTACATCCACTACTGAAACACCATTTTCCATTCCAACTAAAGCATATTCATTTCCCATTTCATCTACATATCCCCAAATATCAGAACCATCACCTTTTCCTGAAAGAGGTAATTGACCTAATAAGGACATATTAAGTTGTGCAAAAGAAAAAAGAGAATAAATAAATAGTGTAAATACAAGTACGAACCTTTTCATTATATAGATTTTAGTTTTATGATTTTGCAATTTAAGTATAATTATACATAAATTCATGTTAAATTATACCAATTGGTTGCAATCCTATTATAAAGAATAATAATGAAAAGACGAAGATTTAATAAACCTTCTTTAAAACTAAATTTTGATAATTGATAATACTAGTATTAGTATTCTCAAAACCGCTTTCCACACCAGTTTTATAAAAATTCAATCCAAAAGAAATACCATTAGTTACTTCAGGTTGAAACATATAAAACGTACTTCCTTTTGTGATTAATTGATTACCAAAATAAATACCGACATCATAACCTAAAAAAGAGGTATTGGTCGGATAGGTTTCGGTCAACTGATAGTATTTTGAAATAACATTTTGAGCAACTTCATCATTATAATTGATATATTGTTGAACAGGAATATGAACATTTAATAAATCAAAATAAACCAAATCTATGTTTTCAAAACTTGCCCATTCTTCCAAACCAATCAAAGTAATTTGATAATCCTTATAATTATTGGTATGTAATACATTCGATAAAGAAGAAAATAAATTGGTTACAAATGTTGAATTGGTAGAAGGAACAAAAAAGACATTATTCATATTCTTTTTTAATTGAGGTATTAATTCATCTGCTCTAGAAATCGAGATTTTTTTAACCGTTGAATAAAGAAAAGTGTCTTGTTTATTAATAATTAATTGATTGTATTGTTTAGCAAAGTGCTCAGCTAATTGATTTTCCTTTGAATATTGATGTTCTACAGCTATTAAATTAGCATTACTAAAGCTGTCAATAGCTAATTTGGTAAGATTATCAACTAAAGAAAGTTTCGAAGGCACTATTTTATATACAAAAGGATTTCCTAAAAGGATTTTATTGTTTTGTTTTACAGGTGAAACAATTGGAATTTGTTGATGATTAGCATAATCTGCTACCATTTCAAAATTTGAAAAATACAAAGGGCCAACGATTAAATCAGATTCTGCTAATTCTGGTTTTTGCAATAATTTTACAATAGCTAATGAATCTTGTCCTTTAGTATCATAAACACTCAACTCGAATTTTACTTTTTCGTTAGATAGAGAGTCTAAAGCTAAAACCATTCCTTGATAAAACTCAACTGCAAAACGTGATTTTGGGTAAATTTTCTTTTCATCCAATACACTACTTTTCTCAGCTATTTCTTCATTTTCTTCCACATAAAAAGGAAGTAACAAGCTTATTTTATAACTATTTTTTTTAGAAATTGTATCCAAAACTTGTAGTTCTATATTCAAAGTATCGACAACAGAATGAATTAGCGTGTTTTTAATAAAACCGGTATTACTCATTCTTTTTTCCAAAATAGGGATATTAATAGTCTCCCCTAACTTTAAACCTTCAGATAATCCATTATTAACTAGTTGAATAGAATCAATTGATACTTGATAAAGTTTACTTAAAGAATATAGGGTTTCTCCTTGTTTTACCAAGTGAGTTTTGTATTTATTCGTTTCTTTAGGTAATTCAAGATTTGGGTTATTCTCCAATTTTATTTCCTTAATAGGAATTTTTATTACTTGTCCTTCTTTAATTCCTTCATCTTCAATTTCAGGATTAATTGCCATAATATCTTTTTGAGGAACTCCATATTCCTTTGCTAAAGAATACAAAGTCCTACCTTTTTCAACAGTATGAAGAATAAAATTTCCGTTTATTGAATTAACGGTAGCATCATTTTTCTTTAATGGAATAAATATTTTCTCTCCTAAACTTAACCCATCTAAAACACTTGGGTTTTCTTTTTTTATCACATCAACAGGGGTATCATAAAGCTTACTAATTCCATAGAGTGTATTTCCTGCTTCTACTATATGTATGTAATAATCCTTCCCATTAATTTGATGAACAGTTAATGAATCTGTTTGTGCAAATACTTCAACATTGAGAAGCAAAGCACATATTAATATGATATTTTTAAATAACTTTTTGATAATCAATATTAATAAATTATTCCCATTCTATTGTTGCAGGTGGTTTTGAACTAATATCATAGACAACTCTATTAACCCCTTTAACCTTATTGATAATCTCATTACTTGTTTTAGCTAAAAATTCGTAAGGCAAATGACACCAATCTGCAGTCATTCCATCTGTAGATTCAACAGCTCTTAATGCAACTGCTTTTTCATAAGTTCTTTCATCTCCCATAACTCCCACAGATTGCACAGGGAGTAAAATTGCTCCAGCTTGCCATACCTCATTATATAATCCTGCTTTTTTCAATCCTTCAATAAAAATATAATCCACCTCTTGCAAAATCTGTACCTTTTCCGGAGTAATATCCCCTAATATACGTATTGCCAATCCTGGTCCAGGAAAAGGATGTCTACCCAATAATTCTTCATTTAACCCCATAGAACGTCCAACTCTTCTAACTTCATCTTTAAATAACAAACGTAATGGTTCAACAATTTTAAGTTTCATAAAATCCGGTAAGCCACCAACATTATGATGTGATTTTATAGTTGCTGAAGGCCCTCCAGTTGCAGAAACTGATTCTATTACATCAGGGTAAATCGTCCCTTGTGCCAACCATTTTACATCTTGTAGTTGATGAGCTTCATCGTCAAAAACATCAATAAATACTTTACCAATGGCTTTTCTTTTTGCTTCCGGGTCACTTATACCTGATAATTCACTATAAAAACGATTTTTGGCATCAACACCTTTTACATTTAACCCTAAGTGTTTATACTGATCTAAAACATTTTCGAATTCGTTTTTTCTAAGTAACCCGTTATCCACAAAAATGCAGAATAGATTTTCACCAATGGCTTTATTTAACAGAACTGCAGCCACAGTACTATCAACCCCTCCTGATAATCCTAAAACAACTTTATCGTTACCAATTTTTTCCTTTAATTCATCTACTGTTGATTCTACAAAAGAAGCAGGTGTCCAATCTTGAGAACACCCACAGACATCAACAATAAAATTCTTTAACATAATTGGACCATCTGTTGAATGGTAAACTTCGGGATGAAATTGAATACAATAAGTAGATTCTCCTTCGAATTCATAACCAGCCACTTCAACATCATGAGTACTTGCAATTATTTTTGTATTTGAAGGAAGTTTTTTGATGGTGTCTCCATGCGACATCCACACCTGAGAATTATTACCAACTCCTTTCATTAATGGGTGACTATTATCCACGAAATTCAAATTTGCTCTTCCATACTCTCTTGTATTAGAAGGCAGGACTTCACCACCACCGCTCTGGGCTAAATATTGAGCACCATAACAAACTCCTAACATTGGCAATTTATTTCTATAAGCTGATAAATCAGGCTTAGGAGAATTTTCATCCCTAACTGAAAAAGGACTTCCTGAAAGAATAATCCCTTTTACATTTTCATCAACTTGGGGAAGCTTGTTAAATGGATGAATTTCACAATAAACATTTAACTCTCTAACTCTTCTTGCTATTAGCTGTGTGTATTGAGAACCGAAATCTAAAATCAATATTTTTTCCATGCCTGCAAAGATAAAATATGAATTGGTATAATCAGATTTTTCGTTAAACAACTTTATTATAAGTTGATAACTTATTACTACTGTTGAAATGTTAATGTTTTGATAACATTTATAAAAATATTAACTTAGTATCTTTGACACTGAAAATTAAGTATGATTACCTACAGGGACATTCCCGAAACCATACTAATTTTGTTCTAACATAAAATGTTTTTTAGATTTAAAACTACCTTAATAGTTTTATTTTATTTTTCGTTAATTTCTACTTTAAAAGCACAAACTCCAAGCACTTGTTTTGAGATTGAAAGTATTTTAGTAGATGCCTGCGACCCTAATAATATTGAAGGTGCTAATGAAATGGTTCGATTTGCTGTTGGCCCCACCAATCTAAACACATCAAATCTTGATGTTAGCTGGCCTAACACTAGCAATCAGTATAAAGGAATTTGCCAAAATGGAACCACAGCATCTAAAGTTGCGACTCTAAATAGTAGTATTTTAGGATGCGGATTATTAAAAGAACCTACTGGTGGAGTTTTGCCAGCTGGCTCAAAAGTTATCTTAGTAACAAGCACTGATTTTAATGTTGCTGCCAATTCTTTTGCAAATCTTAATGACACTTTATACATTATCTTTCAATGTTCAGGCAACACAGCTGGTCATTTTGCAAATTACAATTCATCGCCAGGATTAAGAACCTTAACAATGGATTTTTCATCACCTGCAAGTTGCTCAGATGTGGTAACTTACGATAGAAGTTTACTAATTAATCAAACTGGTGGGTCATCTGCAGAAGATGGTGCTTCGGTTGAATTTGACTGGAATGGAAATGCAACTTATACCAACAATGGATGTACCGCTCCTATTGAACAAAAATCGATAACTATTAACGAAAGTGGAATTAGTATTTGTCCAGGTGATACAATAGATTTGTCCGCAACAATTGTTGGTACTTTTATTTCTACAACTTGGATTGGAGGAAATGGAACTTTTTCTTCAGCATCAAGTTCCTCTACATCCTATTATTCTGATGCTTCTGATAATTCTGATTTCTACCTTTACATTGAAGGACAAACAACATGTAGCAATCCTGTTAAAGATAGTATCTTAATTCAAATTGCGAATAATTCATCATCTGTATCAATTTCTTCCTCTACAACCGAATTATGTGCAGGAGATAGTATTTTATTAACTGCAAATGGTTCTGGTAATTATTTATGGAATACTGGGAGCAACACTTCCTCAATATTTGTTTCTCAAGCAGGAACTTATTCTGTAACTAGCAATACAGTATGTGGAAGCGCAATTGACAGTATTAATATAACCAACGCTCCTACCGTTAACCTTACTTTAACCCCTTCTTCTACTGAAATTTGCGATGGAAATAATGCCACACTTACAGCTAGTGGTGCTGATAATTATACTTGGTTTAATAACAACACTGGGGCTTCTGAAATTGTTAATACAACCGGAGATTATTATGTGATAGGCTACAATAATTGTTATAGAGATTCACAATCTGTGTTTATCCAAGTCATTACTACTCCCACAGTTTCTATATCAAGCTCAGATCCAAGTAATGAAATTTGTTCTGGAGAATCTATTACTTTAACTGCTAATGGTTCAGACAACTATCTATGGAATACAAGTGATACATCAAGTTCTATTATTATCACTACTTCCGGAACATACTCTGTGACCTCAACTAATTCTTGTTTCTCTGTATCTGATAACATCATTATTAACAATGGGGCAAATCCAATAGCATCGATATCAGGAGATAGCATTATTTGTCAAAATGAAGCTACTACTTTAACTGCAAGTGGAGGAGTTTCTTATATGTGGTCGAATGGCAGTAACCTAGATAATATTACTGTTTCAGTTGATGAACAAGGATATGTAGTTGCAATGAATGGATGTGGAAATGACACTGCATACTTCCACGTTCACGATTACGGAGTTTATTCATCTTTTACTTCAGATTTTGTATATGGAACAACAGCTCCTATTACTATTAATTTCAATAATACTTCATCAGGAAATATTACAGATTATATGTGGAGTTTTGGAGATAATGAAACCAGTACCATTACCAACCCATCTCATACTTATACTACAAATGGAGAATACACTGTGACCCTTACATCTTCTAACACTTATTGTTCTGATAATTATGAATTTACAGTTTTACTAGAAAATCCAAATACTGTTTATATTCCTAATGTATTTACTCCAAATAATGATGGGATAAATGATGAGTTTGAAATTAAAGGTGAAAATATTAAAACTTTAGAGTGTGATATCTTTAATAGATGGGGACAAAAATTATATTCTCTTGATTCAAAAAATGATACTTGGGATGGTACCTTTGATGGGAATAATGCAGTAGATGGCACTTATTTCTTCATCGTTCGAATTTCTTGGAACAATGATGAAAAAGAAACTTTTAACGGAAGTATCACCCTTTTAAAATAATAAATGATGAGTTTAAAAACCGTACAAGATTTCCAAAAGATATTACTAATTGTGTTTACTATTCTTCAAATTCCATTATTTCTATTAATCTACTTTATCAATTTTTAAGTCATTGATTAGCAAATACGTTTTCAACAATATGTTGAAAAATGTTAACCTTATTTTAACCCAAACCCCACATTTTTTTAAGCTTCTTTAAGTAATTTTACTATATAAATCATTAAAATGATCACCTACAGGGAGATTCCCGAAACCATTTTATGATTATTTCTTAATTATAATGTATTGTCGAGTAGTACTCATATGTATTATTCTGTTTTTTACAAAAAACGTATTTTCTCAAGCTACTGATTTATTCATAAGTGAATATATTGAAGGTAGTTCAAATAATAAATACATAGAAATTTACAATGGTACCGGAGCTAGTGTAAACTTAGCCGATTATCAAATTAGAATTTATTATAATGGTTCTGCTGCACCTGGTGCCACTTTAACTTTATCGGGCACATTAGTAGATGGCGCTGTTTATGTTCTAGCACATTCAAGTGCTGTTTTATATGGCTCTCCCGATGCAACTTGGGGCTCTTTAACTTTTAATGGTGATGATGCTGTTGAATTGTATAAAATTTCTACAACTTCACCAGTAGACATCTTTGGAAATATAGGTTGTGACCCTGGGAGTGCTTGGACATCAACCAACACTACTGTAAATAAAACACTCGTTAGAAATAGTGGTGTCTGTAGTGGAATTACCGTTGATGATGCGACCAGTTGTCCATTTAACACTTTAGATACTGAGTGGACTGAATACAATCAGGATGACGTTTCGGATTTAGGGAGTCATACCAGTAGCTGTACTACTTGTTCACCCGATGCTCAACCCACAACAAACTCATCTTCTTTATCTTTTTCCAATATTGGCTGTAATAGTATAGATTTAAGTTGGACATCAGGAAATGGTGTGAACCGTATTGTTGTTGCTTCTACGTCTCCTATTGCTGGCACACCAACCGATCAAACTAATTACAATGCAAATTCATATGGCTCTGGAGATGTAATTGCTGCCGGAGAATATGTGGTATATAATGGATCTGGAAATAGCACTACAGTAGGTGGTTTAAACACTAACACAACTTATTATTTTGCAATTTTTGAATATAATGGAGTAGCTGCAAACTGTACTGAAAATTATTTAACTACTTCCGTTTTAACTGGAAATGAAACTACTATCATATGTACGAATGCTGAAATTACCGGAATACTAGTGGATGCTTGTGGAGGTACAGAAGGAATTGATGAATTTTTTACATTTACTAATGGAAATTCTAGTTTATATTGGGATAGCCTTTCAGTTGATTTTCCAAATGGTGAGACATTTTGCAACTCTGGTTGTGGCACCAAAACATGGGTAACCAATCCAACCTATGTTGCACAATTAAACACTGACGCGGGATGTGCCGGTTTATTTATTGAAGCTGACCCAGTACCTGCTAATGCAAAAACTGTTGTTTTTACAGGTTCTAGTCCCTCTTACAATTTTGATTTCTCTGGCCTCTGTGGAACAGGTCCTTATTATGCAATTTTTGCCAACAATACCAACACAGGTGGTCGATTTGGTAATTATAATGGAGATTGTGCTCAATATAGAACACTTACAGTAGATTTTGGTGGCGGATACACTGATGATGTCACCTATCAAAGATGCCAACTTTCTAATACTGATGGAGACTATGTTTCTTTTGATGCACCTGGAAATGACACCTACTCAAACGACGGTTGCACACCAGTAGGAATTTTACCAATTACTTTAACTGAGTTTAACGGTAATCGACAAGGTTCTTCAAACTTTTTATATTGGACAACATCAACCGAAATTAACAATGATTTCTTTACCATAGAAAAATCGGAAAATGCCATTGATTTTGAAGTCCTAGATTATGTTGATGGTGCCGGAAATAGTAATATTCAATTGAATTATCAATTATTAGACTATGCTCCTTATACAACTACTTATTACCGATTAAAACAGACCGATTTTGATGGTAATTATTCTTATTCAAACATTATTGTTTTAACTAGAAATAATGAAGTAGATTTTTATTATAGTAATTCCACTAATTCCATTATTTTAAAAACTGATGTAGATTCACCAACTTCAATTTCTATTTACTCTGTTCATGGTCAATTAATTAAACAACATTTAATTAATAATACTGTTAAAAATGCTGAAATCCCTCTATATCTGAGTAATGGCTTGTATTTGGTTACAATTAATTCAAGTGAAAATATTTCATCTAAAAAAATAGTGATTAATCAATAGAAAGAACCGTAAATTCCTTTTCAAAAGGCTTTAAGGTCTCTAGTAACTGGTCTATAAAATTGTGACCCAAAACTAAATACAAGTAAATAAAGTTCTCTTTTCTTTCTTGTAGAGAACCACTTGGGAATAGTTTCTCTTTTAAATTTTTTATTTGATTAATAGCTACTTCTTCTTTTCTTTTTTCAGCTTTTACTAATCTATTCTCAATATTTTGAATGGATTTTAAACTTTTTTGAAGTTCTGCTTTAATCATGGGTTGAAGTGATTGATCAATAAGAGCAGCTTTTTCTACAATATCATTAAAAACTTCCTCAACACATTTTTGTTCTTCTTGAAGATCTAGAATAATATCAGAGCCTTCTTTGATGTATTGTTTTATCAAATCATCCTCATGTTTGAATAAATCTAAAACTGTAAAACCCAGCTTTTCATTTTTTTGAAAAGTATTTTTATCTATTATCAAACCTGAGTTTCTTAACCCTAAAATTGGAAAAGTAACATTGTTTTGATGAAACATTTCTTTTAATTGAAGCCAATAAGCAATTTCACCTCCTCCACCAATATAAGCTAAATTAGGTAGGATGGTTTCCTGATACAAAGGCCGCATCACAACATTAGGACTAAATTTATCTGGGTGATTTGATAACTCTTCAATAATCTCATCTTTAGAAAAAACTAAAGATGTATTTAAAACCTTATAAACCCCATCTTCAAAAACGATTCTTTCTCTTAATCCATCTTCAATATAAAATAGATTTATTTCTCTTGGAGTTACTTGTGCAGAATATCCTAAATTTTCTAATTGTGTAGAAGTTTTGTTTATTGTTGCAATATTTTGTTGCTCAATCAATTCTTGTTTCATTGAATTGACAAACAAACTTTTTAATGATTTATCATCTCCATCAACAATCACTAACCCATATTTTCCATACAATTCATTTACCAAACCTCGAATTGCTTGAGAATATGTATTAGAACTTTTATAGTGTTTTTTTAATAGAGCTAAAACATCTTCCAATCCGGTTCTCCCTTTCAAAGTCTCATCTAATTGAGAAAAAATACTTTCAATGTTATCCAACTTCATTCTACCAACTGCACCCTCTTTACTTTTAGTTATTTCATGTTTTTGATTAAATAAATAAAAATGATTAATTTCTTCAAAATCATGATCTTCAGTTGCCATCCAAAAAACAGGAACAAAATTATTCTCTGGAAATTTTTGTTTTAGTTCTTTGGTTAAATTAACAACTGTTATTATTTTATAAATAAAATATAGTGGCCCAGTAAAAAGATTTAACTGATGACCTGTTGTAATAGTGTATGTATTAGAATTTTTTAGGCTTTCAATATTATTTTGAACTTCTTGAGAAATTGAAAATCCATTATACTGTTTCAGTAAAGAATTAACCAAAACTTCACGTACATCTTCTGATTGTTGTTTTTCTGAAATTTGTTTTTCGAAACCTTCTATAGAATAACTGTTATTATAAAAAGAAGATAAGTTATCATTTTCAGCTAGGTAATCTATAATTAACTGAGAAAAATAACCTGTTTTATGATATGGGATAGCATTTTTTGTCATTTAATTGAAATACTATTTATAATCTTTTTATAAAAATCCGGATCTGAATTACAGTCCAATATCTCAAATATTACATCTTTTTTCACAAAATAAACTATTCTGTATTGTAATGAATTGGTATTCTTATTTATATATTCTACACGCAAGGATTTTTCACCATTAACAACTATAGAGTCCTTCCTTAATTCCACTTCAAAATCATACTTGTTTTTATTATAAAAAATTAATGAATCTAATTTATCAACCGTTATTTTCTGTAAAAAGATTCCCAATTTATTTGTATTGTCGTGTGAAATTGTTTTACTCTCAATAAAAAAATCATTTCCATCTCTGTATACATCTGTTTCGTATGAAGGAAATTCAAATGAAATTACTAATCCATTAGTTAAAGTGTCAGTAAAATTGTTCCAAATGTTAACCTCTTCAATTGAGTTATTATTGAATCTGTGTGAATCATTTTCTGAACAAGCAGTCAAAATAAAAACAAATGATATAAAAAATATTTTTTTCATTTCCTTATAAATTCTGTTCAATTTATTCAATTAAAATTACACACCTCTAATTTTGAAGCCACGCTATAGGCATGGATAAAATTATCTCCTTTCAAGAGGAGAGTTTCTCCCCTTAGGGGAGATTAAGAGGGGCAGACTTCCCCATATAAATCATAATCATCTGCTCCGGTAATTTTTACCTCAGCAAAATCGCCAATTCTTACAAAATTAGAAGCTTTTTCTACCAAAACTTCATTATCTACTTCTGGCGAATCAAATTCTGTTCTTCCCACAAAATAATCACCTTCTACTCTATCAAACAACACTTTAAAGGTTTTACCTATTTTACTCTCATTCAATGCTAATGAAATATTTTGTTGAACTTCCATTACCTCAGCAGCTCTTCTTTCTTTATCCTCTTCAGTTACATCATCTTCAAAGTTATATGCATGGGTATTTTCTTCGTGTGAATAAGTAAACACACCCAATCGGTCAAATTTCATTTCTTTAACCCAATCTTTCATTTCATCTATATCCTCTTCAGTTTCTCCAGGGTAACCGACAATAAATGTTGTTCTAATAGCAATGTTTGGTATAATAGATCTAATATCGTTTACTAACTGGGTAGTTTTCTCTCTTGTTGTTCCTCTACGCATTGCTTTCAACATATTATTTGAAGCATGCTGCAAAGGAATATCTAAATAATTACACACTTTAGGGTTGTTTTTCATTTCTTCAATCACTTCCATTGGAAAACCTGTTGGGTAAGCATAATGCAAACGAATCCATTCAATTCCATCTACTTTTGAAAGTTCATTTAAAAGTGTAGCTAATTTCCTTTCTTTATAGATATCTAACCCATAAAAAGTCAATTCTTGAGCAATTAGAATCAATTCTTTTACACCTTGTTTTGCTAAGTTTTTTGCTTGTAAAACTAGTTCTTCAATTGGTGTAGAAACATGTTTTCCTCTCATTAAAGGTATAGCACAAAAAGAACATGGACGGTCACACCCTTCCGATATTTTTAAATAAGCATAATGATTAGGAGTTGTAATGATTCTTTCTCCAACTAATTCATGCTTATAATCTGCTTTTAACGTTTTTAGAAGTCGAGGCAAGTCCTTAGTGCCGAAATACTCATCCACATTCGGAATTTCTTTTACTAAATCATCCTTATATCTTTCTGATAAACATCCTGTAACATAAACTTTATCTACCAAGCCTTCTTTTTTAGCTTCAGCATAGCGTAAAATCGTATCTATGGATTCTTGTTTGGCATTATCGATAAATCCACATGTATTAATAATTACAATTTCGGAATCATCTTGTTTAGCTTCATGTTCTACTTCAAAACCATTGGCTTTTAATTGGGTCATGGTTACTTCTGAATCAAAAATATTCTTAGAGCAACCCAAAGTAATCATATTTACTTTATTTTTTTTTAAGGTTTTGGTTTTCATCTTACTTTAACCTTTAAAAAGAGAATCTACAAACTCGTGTTTGTTGAATACTTGTAAATGTTCCATTCCTTCTCCAACACCAATATATTTTACCGGAATTTTAAATTGGTCAGAAATTCCAATTACTACTCCACCCTTTGCAGTGCCATCTAATTTTGTTATGGCTAATGCATTTATATCGGTAGCTAAAGAGAATTGTTTAGCTTGTTCATAAGCATTTTGCCCGGTAGAACCATCTAAAACCAATAAAATTTCATGAGGAGCATCGGGAATTACTTTTTGCATCACTCTCTTTATTTTAGAGAGCTCATTCATTAAATTTACTTTATTGTGCAATCTTCCAGCAGTATCAATTATTACCACATCAGCCCCTTTAGCTTTAGCCGACTGTAGGGTATCAAAAGCAACAGAAGCAGGGTCAGCATTCATTCCCTGTTCAACAATAGGGACATCTACTCTTTGACTCCATATTTTTAATTGATCAACTGCAGCAGCTCTAAAGGTATCAGAAGCACCTAAAATCACATTTTTTCCTTTCTTTTTAAATTGATAAGCTAACTTACCAATCGTTGTAGTTTTTCCAACACCATTGACCCCTACTACCATGATTACATATGGCTCATTCTGTTGAGGAACTTCAAAATCTTTATAATCTACAGTATTATTTTCTTCCAGTAATGAAGCTACCTCTTCTCTCAATACTTGATTTAATTCAGAAGTGCTCACATATTTATCTCTCGCAACTCTTTCTTCTATTTTTTCGATAATACGAAGGGTAGTATCAACCCCTACATCTGATGTAATTAGTATTTCTTCTAACTCATCAAGTACCTCTTCATCAACTTTGGATTTTCCAACAACAGCTTTTGAAAGCTTAGAAAAAAAAGTTTCTTTGGTTTTATCCAAACCTTTGTCTAAGTCCTCTTTTTTTTCTTTTGAAAATATATTGAAAAAGCCCATAACAAATAAAAAAAAAGCTTCTCTCTAAATTGAAAGAAGCTTAAAATTATACATTAAATCCAATTATTTTTTTGATAAGTATTCTTGTACTTTATCATTTGGAACGATATCTTCTTTAAATACGTAAGCTCCAGTTTTTTCTGATTTAACCATTTTAATTACTTTGGTCAATCCTTTTCCTGCTTTTTGTAAGGTAGCAACCGTCTTCTTTGCCATATCTCTTTAATTTTATCTGGTTTTTCCTAAAAAGGTAAATCCGAATTATTTAATTTCTTTGTGAACAGTAACTTTTTTAAGTATAGGGTTATACTTTTTCAACTCCATTCTATCAGGAGTATTTTTTTTGTTTTTAGTTGTAATGTATCTTGAAGTACCAGGCATACCGCTTTCTTTGTGCTCTGTACATTCCATTATAACTTGTACTCTATTTCCTTTTTTTGCCATCTCTAGGTCTCTTTAATTTTTTACGGACTGCAAATGTACTATTTTTTTCAAATCCACAAATTAATTCTTAAATAATATTTACTTCTCTTTCTAAGGTCACATTAAATTTCTCTTTTACTGAGTTTATAATATCATCTGACAACTGATAAATCTGTTGACCTGTAGCACCCCCATAATTTACCAACACAAGAGCTTGTTTATCATGAACTCCATAATCTTCAATCTTTTTCCCTTTCCAACCACACTGTTCTATTAACCATCCGGCTGCTATTTTATATGTCCCATCTTCTTGTAAATAATTTGGCACATTTTCATATTCGTTCTGAATGTTTTTTAATTCTTCAACTGTTACAATTGGATTTTTAAAAAAACTTCCTGAATTACCAATCTTTGCAGGATCTGGCAATTTACTTTGACGAATAGCGATGACAGCATCACTTACATCTTTAATAGAAGGTTTTGTTATTCCTCTATTCATTAATTCACTTTCAATAGCACCATAGGATGTATTTAAATTTGGCTTTTTTGATAATCGAAAAGTTACAGCTGTAATGAAGTATTTATCTTTGTGAGAAGTTTTAAAGATGCTAGTTCTATATCCAAATTCACATTCTGAATTTTTAAAAGTTTTGATAGAAAAATTTTTTAAATCTAAAACTTCCACTTCTTCAATCAAATCTTTTACTTCTACTCCATAGGCTCCAATATTTTGCATTGGACTCGCACCTACACTTCCTGGAATTAAAGATAAATTTTCCACCCCACAATAACCATGATCAATACAATACATTACAAATTGATGCCAGTTTTCGCCTGATCCTACTTTCAAAACAACATCATTCTCAGTATCATCCAACAAATCAATACCTCTTATATTATTTTTGACAACTAAACCATTGAAATTTTTAGTTAACAAAATATTACTTCCTCCTCCTAAAATCAATAAGGGTTTAATGTTTTTTTGTAAGATTTGCTTTAAGTTATTTACAGAAGAAACATCTGTAAAAAAAGATGAATTTACATCTACTCCAAATGTATTGTATGGCTTGAGTGAAGTATTTTGCTGTAACAAGCTCATTATTGTTTTTGAATTAACACAACAGCATATGCAGAAACTCCTTCTTCTCTTCCTTCAAATCCTAATTTCTCTGTAGTTGTAGCTTTAATAGAAACATCTTCTTCATCTATTTTCATGATAGATGATAATACTTTTTTCATTTCTGGAATATATGGATTTATTTTAGGTTCCTGTAAAGCAATAGTAGCATCTACATTTCCTATTTGAAACCCTTTTTCTTCTAGTAAACGAATCACATCACTCAACAAAATCTTACTATCTATTCCTTTATATTGATTATCAGATGGTGGAAAATGGAAACCAATATCTCTCATATTGGCTGCTCCTAATAATGCATCACATATAGTATGGATAAGCACATCAGCATCAGAATGCCCAACAGCACCTTTTGTGTGAGGTATTTTAATTCCCCCTAACCAAAATTCTGAACCTTCTTTTAATTGGTGGACATCAAACCCAAATCCAACTCTAATTTTCATTATTCTCCTTCGTTATTTTGTTTTTTAAAATCTTCGAAATTGAACATTAAAGAAAATCTCAATGTATTAGCAAGTGGGTTATTTTGAGTAGTTGCAATTAAATAAGAAAAATCAACACTAAACACGCTAAGCTTCACACCAAGTCCCATAGTTAAATACTTTCTATTTCCTTTTGTAAGGTGCTCATGAAAATAACCAGCTCTTACAGCAAATTGTTTATTGTACCAATATTCCAAACCACCTGACAAGTTATATTCTCTTAATTCTTCTGACATTCCACCCGGTGCATCAGAAAATGACTGCATAATACCTGTCATTACTGAAACATTTGGATCTTTTCCTGATTCGATAACTGGTTCATTAGTTACCGGATCAATAACAGGACTTCCATTTGCATCCAATTGATAAATGGGCGGAGTTGGAACCAATAATTTGTTTACGTCCGTAATGATTGCAATCGTATTATAATCATCTAAAACAAAAGCCAATGATTGTCCAAGTTTCATGTTTATAGGAATAAAATCCTTATTTGCATCATCAGTGTAGGAAATTTTTGCTCCGATGTTTGAAATATTGATACCAGCATTAAAAATAACATCCTGCCCAAATAATTCAGCATCTTCATTGGTATAAAAAGTACTCACATCTACGGCAAAAGAAGTCCCTGCTCTAGTATTGGTACCACTCACATCAATTCCTCCTGTTAAGTTTGAATAAATATACCGTGCCGCAATTCCTCCTGAAAACCTATCACCTAATTTTTGAGCGTAAGCAATATCAACTGCAAATTCGTTTGGTCTAAAATCTCCTAAAGGATTACCAAAATCATCAGTAAACTTAATATCACCTAATGAAAAATATCTTAAGGAACCTCCAATGGTTTGATTATCTCCTAATTTCTTGTACAAGCTCACATAAGATAAACTGATATCAGGTACCAACTTTCTTAACCATGGAGAATAAGAAATAGACAAACCCATTTCTTTATCAATAAAAGCCATTTTAGCGGGATTCCAATGTATAGAATTTGCATCAGGCGAGGTTGCAACTCCTGCATCTCCAAGAGCACCTGCTCTTGAGTCAGGAGCAATTAATAAAAACGGCACAGCTGTAGTTATAGTATTTAACTGTAAATCACTTCTTCCTAATTGATTTTGTGCTTTAGTCTCAAAAATTGTTAGTGTACTTAATAACACTAAAAATACTCTTATTCTCATTCACTCTTTATATTACTTGAAAGCAAATATACGTTTATTCTGTTATGTGCTTAATCTAAATTAAAGTTTAAAAAACGAAGTAATTTTTATTTTATTGTATTTATAAAATTACCAGTTTTTGATATTTTTCTGCTGTAGATAAATTATCTGCCCTAACACGAAGTCTATACACATAAACACCCCTTGCTAATCTATCTCCAAAATCATCTAAACCATCCCACTTTATAGAAGTAGAACGAAAACCTTCATTCAAAATATTTTTTTCAATAGTCTTTACTAATTTCCCTGAAACAGTAAAAATTTGAACTTGAGCATACATTTGTTTATTTGATTGGTTGTGCTCAAACCAAAACTCTGTAGAAGTAGTAAATGGATTAGGATAATTATACACTCTATCGATTACAATATCTTTGGCTTTTTCAACAATAAATTCCGTTGTTACCTCATGTGAGTTGTTATAAACATCCCAAACTTTTAGAGTGAGTTTATGTCTTCCCTCCTCTAATTCATGAAAAGGAAATCTTATTGTTCCTTTTTGATAACTATTTAAATCCGCTTCATAATAATCATTTAATACAAATGCTTCATCAGTTTTATCATCCAATACAGCAATAATATCGTGACCTATTCCATTACCTACCATATTAATTCCATGTAAATCGCTTACATAAGCTAAAAGAATAGGGTTTTCATCAGTCAATCCTCCAAAAACAAATGAATTATCATTCAAATACAATTCAATTTCAGGACCTTCATTATCTACATCATAATTGTCGGCTGTACCACCAATATAAAACTGAGTAAAAAATCCATTTGCATCTTCTTCTTGATTTTCAGCATAATAACTTATTTTCCCTTTACCAAAATTGTAAGAGATATCTTTTGGAACCACAAAAGAAAAACTAAAATCACCATTTTGTACGCTTACTTTTCCCTTAAACAACTTATTGGTTTGTAAATCAAACACAAATGGATTACCTCCATCATTTGCTAATGTTGTAATTTGCTTCTTTTTATCAAACACAGTTGGATAAATAATTCCATTATAATTAGTTAACTTTTGACCGTTTCTATCTTGAACATATCCTTGAATTGTAACTGTTTCTAATGCTTTTATTGTATCTAAAGTGGCTGAAACCGGATTACCTTTGAAATTGGTAGTTTTCACATCATGAATTGGGTAAGCTAATTTCAATGCAGGGTCCCCTAGTAAAGTAAAATTTCTATTATTTGAATTAGCTGCATTCAAATTTTTAACATCCATAAACACATCACCTATAGCAGGCATCTCTCCATTTACTTCTTCAAAAACTTTAGAATAAAAACTTTGATTAAGTGAGAAATTTGGACTAGAATAAACCAAACGAACAGTTGTCAATAAAGCTATTCCTCCCGATTCATTCAACAACACCAATTCACCAGCAGATGTTCTTCTTGGATCATCAAAACGACTAAATTCACAAGTGGCAGTAACAACCAAAGGTAAATTTTCCTGATTACTAAGATTATTAATATCGTTTACAGTCAATACTCTTTCATGTGCTAAACCAGTTTCTCCACCATGTCCAGTATAATTAACAATTAAAGAACCTTCATTAAAGGCATCATTTATGGCATCATTTACATCAGGATATCTGTTTCCACCCGGTGTAGCCACTTGAGTAAAAGCATCAAAAAAGATTTTGTTTTCGTTGTATACCGAATCATTTTGTTCCACCATTGCAGATAAAGAGTTGGATTGAGTCATATGGGTATTACTATCTTCATCATCCCCAATAAAAGTTATTATATTCCTCCAGTCTTTCATTGTTAAGGACGTATTGTAATTTAACACTTTATAGACAACGTTATTTGCTTCCTCAATACTTTTAACCGGAAATCTTCCTATACCTATATCAACGTACTCAATCCCTCCAGCCCAAGAACCTTCAGTAGGATCTAACAACCCATAATAATCATCAGAAACTAATGATCCGACAACCGACAAAGAATTGACCGATTGGTATGTCGGTATGAAATTCGTATTATCTACTAATCTATTCTTATTATCATAAGAACCATCCCCAAACAGCAATAAGTATTTGGGTAAGTCTTCAGGAATAGTAGCTCGTTCATAAAACATTCTGACAAAATCCCTGATAGCAACAATATCTTGCGAACCTGATGAGAATTCATTATAAATTTGCTGAGGAGTTACTACAACTACTCTTAACCCCTCATTTTGGTGAAATTCTGCAATCTGATCAGCCTGAACTAAAAAATTAGGGTGACTTATAATAATCATATCTTTAACTCCTAGTGAATGTAAATTCTGATTCTGAACCATTCCTTTTGCATAAACCTGAGTACTATAATTTGACGTTAAAGCAACAAATTGTTTTAAAACATCTGTTGAAACGGTGAAATCAATAGTTGAAGTCCCAAAAATTTGTTGTTCTTTGATATTTATTGGATCTGTTACATCCCATAATTTAACAATATTTGAAGCTCCTGTAATGGTAAATTGACTTATTTTACCAGTTCCTACAGAAGCAATATCTCTAAAAAACATTTGAGATCCAATCATAGATAAATTTCTTCTAACATTCACTTCAATATCGTTTAACCATGCTATTGAAGAGCTATTTGGCTTGCTATATTCAATCGTTAAATTCAACACATCGCTATTATGTGAAAAACTCAAATTATTTATACCAGATTGAGCATAAGTGCAACTATAACAACCAATACTCACCGAAGCAAAATTGACAGAGAATAAATTAGATCCTGAATACACTGAAAAAGAACTCGAAACTCCACTTCTTGCAGCACCACTCACACTAACATTCACAGGAGTAGAAGTATTTAAATTAGGAAAATTAAATGAATAATCATAAGATGTTTTAATATCAAAAGCATCACCATACCACTCTCTTCCAGATTTTAACAAGTTCGTTGATTCTTTTTCGTAATAAGCATAATCATTAAATGAGTTTACAAAAGTATTTGGTGAGGGTAATGAATTCTGAGTAGTTATCCTTTTTGGAGCCTCTGCTGTGTTACTTACCGTTAAATAATAAAATGTTGTATCGCTATACCTATTTATTTCATGATTAAAAAGACCTGTTGCAGAATTATATTTCCAGTTGTTTGGTGATTGTCCATAAAAAAGAATATAATCTTCTTTATCAAAAACTCCATCACTTTCACCTTCCACATAAATTGCATTTTGATGCAAATCATCATACCTAAAATCAGCATTTAATTCTGGAAGCATCTTCCCTCCATTACCATACAACTTAATATCTTGAGGATTTAAATTATCTATTTCCAAACCTAAATCCTCCAAGAAATCTGCAGTTAATTTAAAAACGCCATCATTAATTACAGCAATTCTATACCATTCTCCATTTGCTAAGATTGAATTTTGAACGAATGTTTTTTTTGATAATTGATTAATATTAACCTTAGATTTTGTTGTTATCTGTATTTGAAACCTAATCAGCTTTTGATATTTTCCAGTTAATGAATTTTTAATGAAAGGGAATAATTTAATTATTCCTTGGTTTCTTTTTTTATGAATAGTGTTAAAAAAAGCAATATTTAAATTATTATCTATATATTCTAATCCTGAAACTCCTTTGAAATTAACTAATTCTTCATAATCCGTGCTTACTATGTTTACAGCAACAATTTCTTCAGACCCTAAATCAAAGCCCTCAGTATAAAAAGCTAAATATCCTTTCTCTTCATCATAATTTGCACCATCAAATGCAAAAAACTTATTGGTTCCTCCTTCAATATTTTGATTTTCTATCACATTAAACCACTTTATTTTACGTTCTATTGTTTTCTCTCCCGCAACCATTAATAGAGGTAATAAAATAAAAGCCAACAGATTGATTATTTTCATTGAAAAAAAAGTTGTTTAAAAGTTAAAAACTGTAATATTAAATCTAAATTTACTGAAAAACGAAACAATTTTTTATTTATTGTTTTTAAAAGTATTTCAAATTTTATACATTTGAAACTTCGTAAAGTGTATTTACGTAAAAATTTGCATGAAAAAAAGGCATATGTTGAAAAACTTATTGAGTAAGATTCATATACTAGCAATAGTATCTGTCCTGTTTTCTGTTGATGCTTTTGGTCAGGATCCTGAGTTTACTCAGTTTTATGCCAATCCATTATACCTAAATCCTGCTTTTGCGGGAACAGCACACTGTCCTAGAGTTTCTCTTAATTATAGAAATCAATGGCCAGGTATTAGTGGTTCTTTTGTAACATATAGTGCGTCATACGACCAACATGTTGATGCATTATCTGGTGGAGTTGGATTACTGGTACTAAGCGATAAAGCAGGGGAAGGGACATTAAGTACTACAAATGTGAGTGGTATGTATTCTTATCAGTTACCTGTAACACGTAGATTTTCTATTAAAGCCGGATTACAAGCAACTTGGGCTCAGAAAAAAGTGGATTGGAGCAAACTTACCTTTGGTGATATGATAGATGCTAGAAGAGGGTTTGTATACAATACCAACGAAGTTAAGAGAGATGCTCCTGCAAGTTATGTTGATTTTTCTGCAGGAATTTTAGGTTTTAGTGAAAAATACTTTTTCGGTGCCGCAGTTCATCATTTAACCGAACCAAATGAATCTGTAATAAAAGGAGAAAGCCCTCTTCCTATGAAAATTACTGTTCATGGTGGTGCTGTTATTCCATTAGAAAGCAAAGGCGATGTAGCTTCACTTTCTCCTAATGTTCTTATTCAAATGCAAGAAAAATTTACTCAAATAAATTTTGGAATGTATTATTCTAAGGGACCAATTATTGGTGGTTTATGGTATCGTAATTCTGATGCTTTTATCACTTTAATTGGGTTTCAAACCGGTTTAATGAAATTTGGTTATAGTTATGATATAACTATTTCTGATTTAACAAATAAAACAGCTGGTTCTCATGAATTTTCTCTTGGACTACAATTTGATTGTAAACCTAAAAAACGTAAGTTTAGAACAATAAGTTGTCCTTCTTTTTAGTTTATCTTATATTTGTACTTATCTAAATAATAAAATATGTATTCAAAAGGAATCAATTATTTATTTACCATATTAGCAGTAAGCACTATTTTCTTTACTTCATGTAAAAGAGAACAATCAGGTGCAACTGGATGGGAATATAACAACCCTAAAAATGGTGGTTTTCAAAAAGTACCCTATCTAGAACAAGAAACCGGTCCTGGATTAGTATTAATTGAAGGAGGTCGTTTTACTATGGGTAGAGTTGAACAAGAAGTAAATTATGAATGGAATAATATACCAAGAACTGTTACGGTTTCTTCTTTCTATATGGATGAAGTTGAGGTAACAAATTTCTATTACCTAGAATATTTATATTGGTTAGAAAGAGTTTTTAGTGCTGATTATCCTGAAGTTCATCACAAAGCGCTTCCTGACACATTAGTTTGGAGAAGTAGATTAGGTTATAATGAACCTTATGTTGAATTTTACTTAAGACACCCATCTTATAGAGATTATCCTGTTGTAGGTGTTAACTGGTTACAAGCTACTGACTTCTGTGCATGGAGAACAGACCGTGTGAATGAGTTAATCTTGATTAGAGAAGGATTATTTGAACACTATCCTAATCAAATCAATGAAGATAACTTCAATACTGAAGCATATTTAGCTGGACAATATGAAAGTGGTAAACGTGTAGATGGTATTCCTGATTTAAATCCAAACAAAGAATATAGAAATGTAAAGATGGAAGATGGTATTTTATTACCAAAGTACAGACTTCCTACTGAAGCAGAATGGGAATATGCTGCTTATGGATTAATTGGAAATACAATCGATGAATTAATTCCTGATAGAAAATTATATCCTTGGAATGGTCATGCAGTAAGAAACTCTAATGAAGATTACATCGGTCAAATTCTAGCAAATTTCAAAAGAGGAAGAGGAGATAATATGGGTGTTGCTGGTAAACTTAATGATAATGCTGATATTACGGCTCCTGTTTATGCTTATTGGCCAAATGATTATGGTTTATACAACATGGCAGGTAATGTTTCTGAATGGGTTATGGATACTTATAGACCATTATCATTAGAAGATAATGATGATTTTAGACCTTTTAGAGGTAATGTTTACAAAACTAAATTATTGGATGAAGATGGTATTATTGCTGAAAAAGACAGTTTAGGAAAGCTTATTTACAGAGAAGTTGACCCTCAGTTAGATAATTTACAAGCAAGAAGAAATTACCGTCGTTCTGACAATATTAACTACATGGATGGAGATTGGGAATCTAATATCAATTATAGAGAAGCAGATTATGGTTCTCAACCTGATTTTGCTGAAAGCAATCCTGCAAAACAAATGTATGTTCATGGAGAGTCTACCAGAATAAGTGATAAAGCTAAAGTTTTCAAAGGAGCATCATGGAAAGATAGAGCATATTGGGCAGTTCCAGGAACTAGAAGATGGTTACTAGAAGATCAATCTACAGATTATATCGGATTTAGATGTGCTATGACAAGAGTGGGTAGTCCAGTTGGTTTAGGATATTAACAATTGATAATTAATTATATTTTTAAAAGCTCGAACAAAAATGTTCGAGCTTTTTTTATGTTTACAGAATGAAGATTGAAGAACTATATAAGATATACAAAGAACATCCTATTGTTTGTACTGATACAAGAAATATAAGTAATAACTCCATTTTCTTTGCATTAAAAGGAGAAAATTTTAATGGAAATCAATTTGCAAAACAAGCATTAGACAATGGGGCTTCATATGCTATTATTGATGACATTGAATTTGAAATTAAAGGGAAAACTATAATAGTAGACAACGTCTTAAAGACTCTTCAATTATTAGCAAATTATCACAGAAAACAGTTTAAGATTCCATTTATTGGAATTACCGGAACTAATGGAAAAACAACTAGTAAAGAACTAATAAATTCTGTTTTATGTCAGCATTTTAACACTAGCTTCACTCAAGGAAATTTAAATAACCATATTGGTGTTCCTTTAACAATATTGTCTGTAAAAAAAGATTGTGAGATTGCAATTATTGAAATGGGAGCAAACCACATTGGCGAGATAGCAGATTTGTGTAAAATTGCTGAACCAAACTACGGAATAATTACCAATATAGGGAAAGCACATATTGAAGGATTTGGAAGCCCTGAAGGAGTGATTAAAGCCAAAAGTGAGATGTATCATTTTATTAAAAACAATAAAGGACTCTTATTTTGTAATCATGATGATGATTTATTAATGTCGTTATCTGAGAATATTAATCGATATACTTATGGAGCAAAAAATGCAAATTGTATTGCGTCTTTAGAAAATAAATCTCCAACTTTAAAAATTAAATGGAAAGATATCTCAATTTCATCGACTTTATATGGAAAATATAACTTCTACAATATACTGTTAGCAATCTGTATTGGAGATTATTTTAAAGTACCTAACGAAAAAATTAAAAAAGGAATTGAATCTTATGTTTCATCAAATAATCGCTCACAATTTGTACAATTAAAGAATAACATTGATTTATATTTAGACGCATATAATGCCAATCCCACTAGTATGAATGCAGCTATTGATAGTTTCAACTCTATTCCGTCTAATAAAAAAATAATGATATTAGGTGATATGCTAGAGTTGGGGACAACTAGTAATAATGAACATCAAACCATAGTAGATAAAATTCAGCACCTTAATATACCATGCTTATTTGTTGGTAATCATTTTAGCTCTGTATCAAACAAACATCAATTTCACTTTTTTAAAACAAATCTAGATTTGTTAGAATGGATAAAGGAAAATGATAATTTTTCAGAATATCAAAAGATATTAATAAAAGGTTCAAGAGGAATTAAACTTGAACTTATTTCGGATTATTTAATAAAAAAGGGAAGTTAAATTTAACTTCCCTTTTTTATTAAATAATCTGTATATTATTTTAATATTGCTCTTGAAATTACTATCTGTTGAATTTCACTTGTCCCTTCATAAATCTGAGTAATCTTCGCATCTCTCATTAATCGCTCTACATGATATTCTTTTACAAAACCATAACCGCCATGAACCTGAACAGCTTCGGTAGCAACTTTCATAGCTGTTTTTGAAGCATAAAATTTAGCCATTGCACTTTCTTTATCAAAATTTTTCTTTTGATCTTTTAACCAAGCTGCTTGTAAACATAGTAATCTTGATGCTTCTACTTCGGTAGCCATATCAGCTAACTTAAAAGCAATTGCTTGATGTTGATTAATTGGTTTTCCAAATGCTTGTCTTTCTTTAGAATAAGCTATCGCTAATTCCATTGCTCCAGAAGCAATTCCAAGAGCTTGTGAAGCAATTCCTATTCTACCTCCAGAAAGTATCATCATGGCAAACTTAAATCCAAAACCATCCTCCCCTATTCTATTTTCTTTTGGAACTTTTACATCATTAAATAACAAAGTATGAGTATCACTAGCTCTAATTCCCATCTTATTTTCTTTAGCACCAACTACAAAACCTTCCATACCTTTCTCAATAATAAAAGCATTTATTCCTCTATGCCCCTTCTCAACATCTGTTTGAGCGATAACAATATAATAAGAAGCTGAACCACCATTTGTAATCCAGTTTTTTGTCCCATTTAATAGGTAATGATCTCCTTTATCAATTGCAGTTGTTCTTTGTGAAGTTGCATCAGAACCAGCTTCAGGTTCAGACAAACAAAAAGCTCCAATTTTTTGTCCTGAAGCACAAGGAACTAAATATTTTTGTTTTTGTTCTTCTGTTCCATATTTTTCAATTCCCCAACAATATAAAGAATTGTTAACAGACATAACAACTGAACATGAAGCATCTACTTTACTAATTTCTTCCATTGCCAACACATAAGATATGGTATCCATACCTCCACCTCCATATTTAGGATCAACCATCATACCCAAAAAACCTAACTCACCTAACTGCTTAATTTCCTCAGCTGGAAATCTTTGTTGTTCATCACGTTCTATTACACCTGGTTTTAATACATTTTGTGCAAAATCTCTAGCCGCATCTCTTACTGCTAAATGTTCTTCTGTTAATTCTATGTTCATTACTAATTATTTATAAATTTGAAAGGACAACAAATGTAATTTTTTAATTCTAATTTTCAAACGAATGAACTCGTATAATGTAATTGGTGTGATGTCTGGAACATCTTTAGATGGATTAGATATTTGTTATTGTTCATTTAACTTTTCTAAAGAAAAAATATGGAACTTTAAAATTAACAATGCAGAAACAGTTGAAATACCTAATAGTTTAAAACAAAAACTAACAAATGCTATTAACTATAGCGCATTAGATATAGCTCTTCTTAATAACGAACTAGGTAACTATATTGGTGATTCAGTAAATACTTTTATTAATAAAAACAACTTAAATAAATCTCTTATAAATTTTATTGCTTCTCATGGTCATACTATATTTCATCAACCAGAAAAAAAACTAACATTACAAATAGGTAATGGTGCTAATATTTCCGCATATACTAAGCTTCCTGTAATAAATGATTTTAGAACTATTGATGTTGCAATGAGTGGTCATGGAGCTCCTCTTGTTCCAATTGGAGACGAGTTTTTATTTTCAGAATATGATTACTGTTTAAACCTTGGTGGTATAACAAACATTTCCTTTAAAAAGGATAAAAGATTAGCATTTGATATTTGTCCAAATAATATAGTATTAAATTTTTTAGCCAATAAACTCAATTTAGAATACGATAATAATGGACGAATAGCTAAATCAGGAAATCTGAACGAATCACTATTAAACGAATTAAATTTATTAAACTACTACAACGAACCATATCCTAAATCATTAGGAATAGAATGGATACAAAGTTGTATTTTCCCAATCTTAAGCAAATTCAAAATCCCAATAGCTGACCAATTAAGGACATTTTGTGAGCATATTGCTATTCAAATCTCAAAACATTTAAGCCCAAATTCACAAGTTTTAATTACAGGAGGTGGTGCATATAATAAATTCTTAATTGAAAGAATTAAAGAATTAAATTCTTGTCAAATTATTATCCCCGACAAACAACTTATAGATTTTAAAGAGGCATTGATATTTGGATTCCTTGG
>JACJZA010000011.1 GCA_020635825.1 Flavobacteriales bacterium | reverse complement strand
AGCTCTTTATTAATTTTTGCTTCACGAGCTACATTTGAAACAATAAGTTCATTGCGAGTTAATTCAAAAAAATAGTGAGGTAAATCTTCCCTATGCAAGGTTTCATCATCAATAAAAACATCTGCAGAATGTACATAAGATTTCAAATTACGAAGCTCTGTATTTGCTTCGTTTAAAAGCCAAGCATTAGTTCGTTGGCAATTAAGTAAATCAGCACTTTTTTTTAATAATTCTTCAGTAAATTTTTCAATCGAACCTGAGCGAAGATTTTCACTTTTTGCTAGTTGCTCAATAGTTTCAATAAAAGCAATCATATTAATATGAATTTATGTGCTTATTAAATATATAAACTATTTTACTGAAAATCAAATATTTGTTTATTTTCTATGTCTTTTATTATCTGAACATTAATTTTTATTTTATTTTCGTTAACATGCAACAACGACAAATACCCGAATGGCTTAAAAATCTACAAGAAAACTCTTGGGAACTTGAATTATTAATTTCCGGTGGTGCCATTTTCTCTTTATTTCAAATAAGTGATATTTATGTGAATTGGCTTGAACTTGTAGGAATGATTGCAGGAGTTCCAGGCAGAGCAATTTTATTGATGACAGGGATGATAGGTATTAAAGTTTTAACTCTTGGTTTTATTATTCACCTTTCTTTAAGAGCATATTGGTTAGCTTTAGTCTGTATCAATTTTGTTTATCCTAACGGAATTAATACTGAAAAAATAAAATGGAAAAGCCCTTTTAAAAATAAATTACAAAAGGGAGATGATTTACAAGATCAAATTACCTATGTAGACAAACAATGTGGAACCGTGATGTTCATGTCTATCATTTCCATTTTTGTACTTCTGGGTCTTACGTTAGTATTTATGGGATTAATTGGAATAATGGTTTTTTTAGAAAGTAATACAGATGTTGTTTCAGAAAATGTTTTTACCATATTATTTATCTTTTTTCTTGCTTATGTTTTTGATTTATTGAGTTTTGGATTACTCAGAAAAATACCTGTTTTTTCATATTTAGTCTTTCCTATATTTAAACTTTATGACACTATCAGTTTCCGGTCTTACTATGCAAAAGCATTATTAATGTTTAACACCAATGTGGTTAAATGGAAGTATTTAATTAAAGCTTTGATTTTTTCCTTTATAGCCATTACTTCTGCCTATTTAGCAATTTATAAAACAATGCATTGGCCAAATTTATTCGACCAAAGAGAATATCGTTACCAAATGGCTGATAATGATTATATTCATTATAGTGTTTATTTAGATGAATGGATAGATGGAGAAATTGGTATGGTTGCAATTAATTCTAAAGTTCAAACTGGCACTTATATGGAATTGTTTGTTACTTATTTTCACAGATTTGATGAACTAATTGAACAAACATCTGAAATAGACTCATTAAAAACTTTTGATAAAATATTAGAAGTTCAAATTGATACTACCATTTGTGAACCACTCATCTGGTTTCCGGCAATAAAGCACAACAACATAAGAGGTGTAACTACAATGATACCCATTGATTCACTAAGCAATGGTCATCATACTATTTATATTTCTTCAAAATTAAAATACCTTAACGAACAGCAAGAGGCTGGATCTGAAGAATATAAAGTAAAGATTCCTTTTTGGGTAGATAAGTAACTTCTATTTCAAATAAGAGTTTAACATCCAAAGGGTTTTTTCAGTTTGTGAGATGTAATCACTCATTAAACTTACCGTACCTTCATCTTCAGCATCAGCAGCTAGACTTAATATTTCTCTTTCTTTTAAAATTAAAACTCCAAAGTTTTTCACTACTACCTGTATACCTTTTATACCATCAGTTACACTTTTTTCTTCCTTAATGTCTGAATTTTTTATATAATCCGAAAAAGTATGTAAAGGCTCTCCTTCAAGAGTTAAAATACGTTCAGCAATTTCATCAATTTTCAAAATGGCATCATTGTAAAACTCTTCAAACTTTAAATGTAGTTCAAAAAATTCACGTCCTTTAATGTTCCAATGAAAGCCTCTTAAATTTTGATAAAACATTTGATAATCAGCTAATAAAGCATTTAGTTTTTTGACTAAGCCTTTTGCTTTTTTTTGATCTATTCCTACTAAATTTTTCATACTCTTATTTATTAGATTATTTACAATACAAATTTCTACATTAAAAAATCATCAATCAAATTGATAATTTTTATATTTATATAGATTTTATTTATATTTGAATAATGACAACACTTATACAACTTGAATACATTGTTGCTGTAGATACTTACAGACATTATGTAACTGCCGCTGAAAAATGTTTTGTTACTCAACCAACCCTTAGTATGCAAATAAAAAAAATGGAAGATGAACTCGGAATTATAATTTTTGATAGAACTAAACAACCCATAATCCCGACTGAAATAGGAGAAAAAATAATTGAACAAGCGAGAATCATTATTGCAGAATCAAAAAAAATTGATGAGATAGTAAACAATTACAATGGTTCTGTTTCTGGAGAAATTAATATTGGTATTATACCTTCACTTGCCCCCTACCTACTTCCTCTGTTTATTGGAAAATTCACTAAAAAGCACCCTGAATTAAACGTAAAAGTAATTGAGCTTTTATCAGAAGAAATTATTGAACAGCTTAAAAAGGATTTACTGGATGTTGGTATTCTAGTAACTCCTTTACATGAAAAAGGTATTAAAGAAGAACCATTGTTTTATGAAGAAATGATGGTATATGCCAATAATACCCATCCTATTACTAATAACAAAAAATTAAAATTGAGTCAATTGGCTAATCCCGATTTATGGATATTAGGAAGTGGTCATTGTTTTAGAGATCAGGTGATAAATCTCTGCAATTACAAAGGAGCTCTAAAAAACGATATTCATTTTGAATATGAAAGTGGTTCTTTGGAGACCATTAAAAAGCTAGTTGAATTAGAAGGAGGATTTACGATTTTGCCTGAACTGGCAGTAGATATAAAAAACAAAAAATCTAAAACTTCAATAATACGATTTAACAAAAACAACCCCATTCGAGAAGTGAGCATGGTATATTCTAGGAATTTTACCAAAGAAAAAGTATTACATTTATTGAAGGAAGAAATAATCAATTCCATTCCTAAAGAAATGCTAAATGCCAATCGGGGTAAAATTGTTGAATGGAGATGATAAAAATCAATTCATTTTCTCCAATAATTTTTTACCTTTAATTAAAATTTTAAACAATGAAAAAAAACATGGGAACTGCTGACAAAATTATTAGAGTGATTATTGCTCTAATTTTTTCAGTTTTATATTTTACAGGAACTGTAAGTGGCACTTTAGGTTTTGTATTATTATTATTAGGTGCAGTATTTTTACTAACCAGCATTATAAGTTTTTGTCCACTATATTTACCTTTTGGTATAAAAACTTGTCCTAAAGAGTAATTGGAAAATTTATATCTTTTTATTTTTTTAGCTCTCATTGCCGAAATTCTAGGTACTATTGGGGGCTTTGGTTCTTCGTTGTTCTTTGTTCCCATTGCTAGTTTTTTTTTAGATTTCTATTCTGTACTAGGAATTACTGCTATTTTTCATGTATCAAGTAACATCACTAAAATAGCTTTTTTTAGAAAAGGCTTTGATAAAAAACTCATCCTTTCATTGGGAATACCAGCTGTTTTGTTTGTTATCATTGGAGGAATATTCAGCAAATATATTCCTACAGATACTTTAGAACTCTTTCTTGCGAGTTTTTTAATAATTACCAGTCTTGTTTTTTTAGTTTTTAAAGGGTTAGCAGTAAAACCAAAATTGGCTAATTCTGTTTCAGGAGGTGTTTTATCGGGTTTAATTGCAGGACTTTTAGGAACAGGTGGGGCAATTAGAGGAATAGTATTAGCGGCTTTTAACTTAAAAACTGAAGTTTTTATTGCCACCTCAGCCATTATCGACTTAGGAATTGATTTAAGCAGAAGCATTGTATATAGTATAAATGGTTTTGTCCACAAAGAACATTTATACCTTATTCCCATTTTACTACTAGTAAGCATTGTTGGAACTTATATCGGAAAAAAAATATTAGAAAAAATGTCCGAACAGCAATTTAAATCAGTTGTGTTGATTTTAATTTTGGTAACGGGAATAATTACTTTAGGTAAGGTACTTTTGTAAAATGAAAATTACTGTTTTTTGGTTTAGAAGAGACTTAAGATTAGAGGATAATATAGGTTTATATAACGCCTTAAAATCAGAACATGCTGTTCTACCCATTTTTATTTTTGATGAAAACATTCTAAATGAGTTAGAAGTTGATGACGGAAGAGTAACTTTTATACATCAACAGCTACAAAAACTAGATAATCAACTAACATCATATGGAAGTTCACTTTTAGTAAAAAAGGGAAAGCCAATAGAAATATGGAAACAATTGATTTCTGAATATCAAATTACTGAGGTATATACTAACAAAGACTATGAGCCTTATGCTCTATGTAGAGACTATGATATTGAAACACTTTTAAAAGAGAAAGGAGTCAGCTTTAAAAAATTTAAAGATCAAGTCATTTTCGAAGAAAATGAAATTCTAAAAAATGATGGAGCTCCATATACCATTTATACTCCCTATAAAAATAAATGGCTAGAAAAATTCAAAACAACAAATTGTTGTTCTGTAAATTCAGAAGAATTAAACAACTATCTTAAGCACAATCAAGTCTTCCCTTCATTAGAAGAAATTGGTTTTAAAAAATCAACCATAGAGGTAAAACCTTTTAATTTAAATCATGTAAATGATTATGCTGAAATAAGAGATTATCCTGCATTAGACCATACAAGTTATTTAAGTCCTCACCTTCGTTTCGGAACCATAAGTGTTAGGCAAATCATTCAAAACACAATTGATAAAAGTGCTGTTTTTTTAAGTGAGTTGATTTGGCGAGAGTTTTTTATGCAAATTCTATTTCATTTTCCAAAAGTGGTAAACACTAGCTTTAAAGAAAAATATGATAAAATAGAATGGAGAAACAATGAAAATGAATTTAAATTATGGTGCGAAGGAAATACCGGATATCCAATGGTAGATGCAGGTATGCGTCAATTAAACCAAACAGGATATATGCACAACAGAGTAAGAATGGTGGTAGCAAGTTTTTTATGTAAACACCTTTTAATAGATTGGCGTTGGGGCGAAGCTTATTTTGCCAAAAAATTATTGGATTACGACCTTTCAGCAAATAATGGGAATTGGCAATGGGCAGCAGGAACAGGATGCGATGCTGCTCCATATTTTAGAGTATTTAACCCTACTGAACAACTTAAAAAATTTGACTCTGATTTAAAATATATTAAACGGTGGGTTCCAGAATTTGAAAGCTTATCGTATCCTTTGCCCATGGTTGAGCATAAAATGGCAAGAAACAGAGCAATTGAAACCTATAAAAAAGGGATTTCTTGATATTTTTTATATTTTAGCCTAGTCTTCAATTACCTATGGAAAGCAGAATCGCCACATATCAATTAGAATTTATTGATGAACCTTTTAAAGGCAAAAATCGTGAGTTTAAATCTACTGTAATTGTTAGAGTTTTTATCGAAAACAATTTAGTAGCCAAAAACTATTACGGCTTTATTACCAAAGAAGAAGTATATCAAGAAATAGCTGAAAACAACTACATTAATCTCGACCAATGCTACCTTAAAAACTTTTCTGCTGCTGAATTAAGAAAAGAATTGAAACTACTAGAAAATTCAACTGTTGAATTAGAGAAGTTTTCTGCACAAAACGCCTTTTTTGATTGCACTTTAGAAATTGATTTTTCTTATATCTATTTTAATAAGGGAGTTAATTTTTTTAATACCATCTTCTCTCACGGTAATGTTTCTTTCTACGAATCCAAGTTTTTAGATGGGAACGTAAATTTTAAAAACACTCAATTTGGCAATGGAGAAAACAACTTTCAGTATGCCGATTTTGGAAATGGAGATGTAACTTTTTATAATGCTGTTTTTTATGGTGGATTAGTTTCTTTTGTTAATGCTCAGTTTAATGATGGAGATGCTAATTTTAGCAACATCGATTTTCATAACAGCAAGGTAAAGTTTCACTTTGCAAAATTTGGTGATGGTGATATCAATTTTCAAAAATCAAAATTTGGGAATCAAACTATTGACTTTAGAAGAGTTGAATTTGGTTTAGGTAAGCTTGATTTTAGAAGAGCCCTCTTTGGTGATGGTTATGTTACATTTGATGAGTCAGAAAATGAAGGCGGCAAACTAAATTTTAAGTTAGCTCGCTTTGGAAATACAGATATTTCTTTTAAGCAGGTAAACTTTTCTAAATCTGAATTATTATTCGAAAATGTTTCTTTTGGTTTAGGTCATGCTTCTTTTAGTTTTTCTCGCTTTAAAAAGCTTTCATTTAAAGAATCTAGAATAGATATGTATTTGGATTTGAGAGTGGAAAACTGTGAAGTAATAGATTTATCTGACACCATTATTCGAGATATTATTGATTTACAACCCATAAAAGATAAAGTAAAAATTGGGCTGCTTTACATACATGGGATGAGAAATTTGGGACGTTTTATCATTGATTGGAAAAGAAACAATGTGAAAGAAATGATAAAAGAGCAACCGGAAACCTCTTTTATAGAAAAAGCAGAACAGTTTAATATCTTAAAAGAAAATTTTCATTTAAACGGACAATACGAAGAAGAAGATAAATCATATATTCAGTTTAAACGATTTGAACAACGAAATGACATTGCCGAAGCTAAAGAAATGGGTGTAGCTGGAGTTCTTAGAAGATTGTTTTATATTTTCAGATGGATTGTTTTTGATAAAATGGGACTGTACGCTACAAGTCCTTTGCGTGTATTATTTAGTATGATAGTCGTTTATGTACTCTTTTCATTGGCTTATGCTATTTTGCCTATATTAAATTTAGGCGTTATTGTAAACTCCGTTGGAGCTACTGATGGGCTAAATTATTTACAAACATCTTTTTATCATAGTGCCATTACATTTTTAACCATAGGTTATGGTGATTTTTACCCAACAGGATTCAGTAGAGCTCTTTCAGTAGTTGAAGGTTGGACAGGTTTGTTTTTGATGAGTTATTTTACTGTTGCCTTCGTAAGAAAAATATTACGTTAAACTTTCAAAGTAAAAACTTTAGAACCTTCCATCAACTCATATTCTTTTTCTGATAAAACAACAGGAGGAAATAATTGCACCCCTTCAGAGAAAGCTTCTCCGTTAATTAAAACTCCTAGCTCCTGACTATAGTTTACTTTCGTTTTAGCATTGTATGATATTACTTCTCCATTATTAATTTCTTTTTGAAATTGAGATTTACTCATCTTATTAAAGAGAGTATGCTCTTTTAGTAAATAATATGCATATCTACTTCCGGTAATGTTCCATATTCTTTGTCCTATTTCAGGATAATCTGCAACCAAATGTTTTAAATCAGAAGAAGAAATCCACATCACCGTTACCGGTGTTTCTGCTGTTACAGTAGCAGTTCTTTTATTATTGTTTAAGGCAGCTACTTCACCCACTGTTGCTCCTGCATTTAACACATCAATTAACTCATTTTTAATAGTAATTCGCAATGTACCTCTCACCAAAATAAACATTCCATCTTCCACTTTTCCTTCTTTTAACAACACATCATTGGCATTAAAAATCTTACTACTAAACAACTGAGAAACATGATGAAATGTTTTGTGGTCAATATCTTTCAACCAAGATACTTCCGACATAAAATCTTCAGCATCGGGAAGTTCAAATGAAGGAGGAGCATCTCTGAGTTGTTTCATCCTACTCTCAATATCACTTATCATTTTATCTGATTCGGCTTTTGCAATTCTACCTCTTTTTACTAAACGTTCTACAGTATGTTTTTCATAGTTTAACATATTTCTAACTGCTTCTCGAGTAGCAATAGCATTATATATTTCAGGATACTCTTTTCCCAAGTTTCTCAAAAAAGTCTGTCCTTCTATCCTATTTTCATTTATTTCTTCTTGCACTTTCTGTAAATGAACTACTTCACTTTCATTGGCCGAACGTATCATACTTTCTAATAGCTTAATACTATCTTCTTGAGCCGCCACAAATCCTCTTGCCGTATCATAACTCACAGTAAGTTTTTCAAAAAATAAATGCTTAGCAAAACCACCAATCAAAGGATAATTTTGTGCCTTGCTTAAAAAACTAGAAGTATTTAACAAATTCTCAATATCACCTCTGTCAGAAATAGATACTTCTCCTTTTTCATCTAAAATGCGATTGATGTCCCCAATCAATAAATTATAGGCATCGTCACCCAATAAACCGTCTTTAAATTGATGCCAATAACTGCTTTTTTCTTTTTCCAATATTCTTCTTCTAACCTCAGCTAAAACACTCTCTTCTTTAATTTGTTCAGGGATATTGATCTGTTCAAATTGTGGTAAATAGTTTCTTACCTCCTTCCAATTAGCTCGCTTTAAAAATCTGTCAGACTTTAAACTTTCAATGTTTTTTTCTGCGCTTTGTTGTACAAAAATATTGGCATTATGCAGAGTTAACGCTTTTGCAGGAGCAAGTTTTGTTAAGCCTAACTTTTCTACAAAAGCTTTAATAGTTGTAGCATTCACTAACAATGTAAGGGTTACTATTCCAGCTGTTAAAAACAAAAATTGGTCTCTAATTTCTTTATCTATTGCATCTGTATTTGCTACAATTAAAGCCAATGCCAAACCAATTGCTCCTCTTAAAGCACCATACCAAACCACATAGGCATCTTTTTTATCTATTCCATATCCAAACTTTTTCATTAATGGATAAAAAAGTGCTATTACAATTGCTCTCACCACAAAAATTCCAATGTAAATAGCAAATAGAATTACAAAATCGTAAATGGTAAATACAGAGCGTTCTGCAATCACTACTCCTACAATAAGAAAAATCAGCGTATTAGCTATAAAGGCTGCTAGTTCCCAGAATTCATGTAAGAAGTGTTGCACCTCCGGACTAATTTTAGTTCGACCATAACTTGCCATTACCAACCCAAAAGCTACTAATGCCAAAACACCTGACACATGAAAAAAGTTTTCTGCTACAAAAAAAGTTAGATAGGCGGCAGCAATAATGGCAGTAATTTCAACAAACATATCATTAAACACTTTTTTTACCCATTTAATGATAAGCCAACCTATAGCACAACCAATAGCAACACCTCCAAACGATACTCTAAAAAACTCTAGAATTGGACTTGTATCTGAAACAGTTCCTGTTAATCCAGCAAAAATTACCATAAAAATAACTATCGCTGTTCCATCATTCAGCAAGGATTCCCCTTCTATTAATGTCCCAAGTTTTTTACTGGCTCCTAATTCTTTAAGTATAGACACCACTGCAACAGGATCTGTGGCGCTAATAACAGCTCCAAACAATAAAGCAATTGTCCAATTCCAACTCATTAAACCAACGCCAAAATAATACAATCCTACCACAAACAATGCTGTTAAAACAATCGCTACAATAATTCCAGGTACTGCCATGATGGTTGAATTAATGAATGTTTTCTTAAACACATGAACATCCATGGCGAAAGCGGCTTCAAAAATTAAAATGGGTAAAAAAACATACAACAACAAATGTGGGTCTATATGCGCCGCCCAATCAATAGAGCGATCCATAAAAGAAAAATCAAAAGTGAGGCCTTTGATGTCATAAACACTTAAATAATCAAGCCTTCCTAAAACTCCTAAAATCAAACCTATGAGCAACAAAACTACCGTAAAAGGTAATGGACTTTTTTGAAAAAAGAAGCGTGTTAATGCTCCAATTATCACTGCTATAATTATGAAAAACAAGGGAGAAGTGTCAGTATGGTCTTCCTTATGTTCAACTTGATTTTCATGGTGTTGAACAAGTTCTTGAGAATGATTTTTATTGTCTAATGCACTTGACTCATGCTCTGATGCAAAAACAAAAGAAGAAAAGAAGACCAATAAAATGGTAAAGTAACTTTTTACTGTAGAATTCATTTTAAGTACTATTTTCTTTAAAAATAGTGATATTATTTAAAACGGAAATTGATGAAAATCATGTAATAAAAATTTATTCCATACTTAACATTGATTGGTTTTCACTCAAAAAAATTACTTTTGCCGCATGGCAACAAATGAAGACAATTTAAAGCAAATCATATCGCATGCAAAAGAGTATGGATATGTATTTCCATCAAGTGAAATTTATGATGGGTTGAGTGCTGTTTATGACTACGGACAGCTTGGAAGCGAATTAAAAAACAACATTAAAAGCTATTGGTGGAAAGCCATGGTGCAAATGCATGAAAATATTGTGGGGATTGATGCTGCTATTTTTATGCATCCTGAAACATGGAAAGCTTCAGGTCATGTAGATGCTTTTAACGACCCTTTGATTGATAACAAAGATTCAAAAAAAAGATACCGTGCTGATGTGTTGATTGAAGAACACATTGCTAAAATTGAAGCCAAAATCGACAAAGAAGTTGAAAAAGGAATTAAACGTTTTGGAGATGGGTTTGATAAAGAACAGTTTTTAGCTACCAACCCAAATGTATTGAGAAATCAAGAAAAAATTGATGAAATTAATGCTCGTTTTAAAGAAGCCTTGAATAATGATGATTTGGCTGGAGTTAAAAAATTGATTGAAGATTTAGAAATTTCGTGCCCATTAAGTGGTTCTAAAAACTGGACGGATGTTAAGCAGTTTAACTTAATGTTTAGTACCGAAATAGGTTCTGTTGCCGAAGCTGCCAATAAAATTTATTTACGCCCTGAAACTGCTCAGGGAATTTTTGTGAATTACCTCAACGTTCAAAAAACGAGCAGAATGAAAATTCCTTTTGGAATTGCTCAAATAGGAAAAGCGTTTAGAAATGAGATTGTTGCCCGTCAGTTTATTTTCCGTATGCGTGAGTTTGAACAAATGGAAATGCAATTTTTTGTTCGTCCGGGAGAAGAAATGAAATGGTACGAATACTGGAAAGAACAACGTATTAAATGGCATAAATCGTTAGGGTTGGGAGAAGATGCTTATCGTTTTCACGACCACATTAAATTGGCTCATTATGCCAATGCCGCTTGCGACATTGAGTTTAATTTTCCAATGGGATTCAAAGAGTTAGAAGGAATTCACTCGAGAACCGATTTCGATTTAAAACAACATGAAAAACACTCCGGTAAAAAATTACAATATTTCGACCCTGAGATTAACGAAAGTTATGTTCCTTATGTGGTGGAAACGTCTATAGGTTTAGACCGAATGTTTTTAGCTACGCTTTCTTCCGCTTATTGTGAAGAAAAACTAGAAGACGGTAGCGAAAGAACAGTATTGAACTTACCGGCTATTTTAGCACCTATAAAAGTTGCAGTAATGCCATTGACCAAAAAAGATGGTTTGCCTGAAAAAGCCCGTGAAATAATGGACAACCTTAAGTTTGATTACAACTGCCAGTACGATGAAAAAGACTCGATGGGAAAACGTTACCGAAGACAAGATGCCATTGGTACTCCTTATTGTATTACGGTTGACCACCAAACTTTAGAAGACAATACGGTGACCATTCGAGACCGTGATACCATGCAACAAGAACGGATTTCTATTGCACAATTAGAAACTATTTTAAAAGACAAATTTGATTTACGAAAGTATTTTAACTAATAAAAAAGCCCCGAAAATTTTCGGGGCTTTTTTTATTACAAACTATCTTTTGTTTTACTTGTCATCGTCTTCGTCATCTTCAAAATCTTCATCAGCATCATCGTCGTAGCTATCCTCATCGTCATCCGAACTGTCATCGTCTTCCACATCAATGTCTTTTGAATCTACTGCTCCAAAATCATCATCCATGTCATCTTCATCCTCGTCATCATCGTTAGGAGTGTAAGTGCTTTTTTTCATGTTATCTATAATTACAAGATAGTTTACTTCTTCTTGTTCTAATAGAAATCCTTCTTCTAAAGTTCCTTGGTAAGGAAAAGAGAAAAACTTAACATCTTCATTTTCTAATTTATCGCGCACAATCTTTTTTAATTCGGGCGAAAGCTTAGAGAATTTTACAACTATTTTTTTCATTGATGGTTTTAAATATCTTCAATAATAACGGGTCAAATATAAATGTTATATTAAAATAAAAATCATTTTTAAAAAAAAATTGATGGTTTTTTTATATTGTCTCAACATTATAGATTGGTTAATAAACATTGTCCCGTTTAAAAGTTGTTTTTATTTGCTTTACATCGAGCGGCTTAGCCATTAATTTTACTAAAAAACTAATCCATGGATAAAGTAAAAAGTCTTATTTCTTCTCTTAAAATAAGTTATTTAGAACATGCCTTTTTAGTTATCACTACCATTGTTGTGGCATTTATCATTTCTTTTGTGGTACGTAAAATGGCCCAACTTTTTATTAAAAAATACTCGGAGCGAATAAAAGTTGACCCCACCAATTATTCATTTTTAAAGAACTCTTTAAGTTTTATTATCTTTTCTATCGCCTTATTTTTTATTTTTAGTAAAATTCCTTTTTTTAAATCGTTAGGGACAGCTCTTTTTGCTGGTGCCGGAGTATTAGCGGCTATTTTGGGATTTGCCTCGCAAAAAGCATTTTCAAATATCATTAGCGGTATTTTTATTTTAATTTTTAAACCATTTCGAGTGGAAGACACTATTGAGTTTCAAAGTAAAAAAGGGGTGGTAGAAGAAATAACTTTGCGACATACCGTAATACGCGATTATGAAAACAAGCGCATTGTTGTTCCCAACAGTATTATAAGTGAAGATGTAATTATTAACAGCAACATTACTGATGAAAAAATAAGAAAACACATTGAGCTTAGTATCAGTTATGATTCGAATATTGACAAAGCTATAAGCATCATACAAGAAGAAGCAGAAAAACACCCTTTATTGGTAGATGGTCGAGCTAAGGAAGAAATAAGAAACAATGAGCCAAAAGTAATTGTAAGGGTCATTTCATTAGATGAATATTCTGTTAGATTAAAAGCCTATGTTTGGAGCTCGGGCAACGATAATGCTTTTGTTTTACAATGTGATTTATTAAAATCCATAAAAGAGCAATTTGATAAAAACGGAATTGAAATTCCTTTCCCTTACAGAACTATTGTTTACAAAAAAGATTTACCAGCAAATGCCTAGATGAAAAAAAGAAAAAAAAATAAAAACTTATCCGTCCAAAAAGCCGGATTACCTCCGGGTAATCTCGAATATAGAGGTGATATTTATACTCAAAATAAAACAGTAGAACTCATTACTTTTTCTGAAACTTTTTTTCAAGAAAAAAAATCTGAAAATGCAGAAGCTTTACTCAAAGAAATCCAAGAAGATAAAATATATTGGGTAAACCTAGTAGGGTTGCACAATACAGAAGCCATCAGTAAGATCGGAGCGCATTTCAATATTCATCCTTTGGTTTTGGAAGATGTTTTAAATACCGACCATAGACCCAAAGCAGAAGATGGTAATGATTACTTGTTTTTTACTTTGAAAATGTTTGTAAAAACATCAGAAAATAATATTGAACCGGAACAAGTAAGTATTATTTTAGGAAAAAACTATGTTATTACTTTTCAAGAAAAAGAAGGAGATGTATTAGATATTATTCGTGAACGATTAAAAGATGATACTTCTAAATTAAGAAAAAGAAAAGGCGATTATTTATTTTATCGAATCATTGATTCATTGGTTGATAGTTATTATCAAGTACTAGAAGATTTAGGTGATAGAATCGAATCATTGGAAGATGAAATTTATCTCAACTCCCAAACCATTCATTACAGAATGGCTCAAGATCTTAGAAGAGAACTTATTTATTTAAGAAAAACTGTTTTTCCACTTAGAGAAGCTATTTCTAAAGCCTCTAAAGAGAGCATAAATAAATTAATAGACGAAGAAACAGCAAAACACTTTAACGATGTTTACGACCACAGTATTCATGTTATTGAAACACTCGAAACCTATAGAGATCTTACTTCAGGTTTAATGGATTTATACATGACAACAGTTAGCAATAAAATGAATGAAATCATGAAAGTATTGACCATCATTGCTACTATTTTTATCCCAATTACTTTTATTGCCGGTGTTTATGGAATGAATTTTAAAAACATGCCGGAATTAGAACATGAGTGGGGTTATCCGATTGCCTTAATTTTTATGGGACTAATTGTAGTGGCTATGCTAATTTATTTTAAGGTTAAAAAGTGGTTCTAAACTTTAGTAACTTACAATAAATGAATCGCTAAGATTGTGCTGCTTGATGAGTTTATCTTTTTCAGCTTTGGCTTCTTCGTATGACGAAAATTTACCAATATAAATTTTCACCATCCCATTAATTTCCTTTTTGTAAGTATCAGCTGCTTTTAGTTGATAAGAAGACAAAAACTCTTTAAATCTGGTTTCGTTAAAAAACTGAAGTGATAAAATTTGAACTGAATAAGTTTTTGATTCAGCACTCAATCCTTTTTTTGCATTTGAACTATAACCAACAGCCACCGAAGTCTCTTCTTCGTCCTGACTTTCAGATTTTGATGGGCTTAATTCTTTTATTTTATTTAAGGCTAACTCATCTCTGTTTTCATACTGTTTAGAAATACGTTCGAAATGAGTAGTTAAACTATCCATTGTTTTATCTTCAATAAATGTATGTTGAGCCAAAACAATATCTTTATCAATATTTATCATCTCTCCATCTACAGTATATTCTAAGTGAATAGGAATGATTGCTTCGCTTTCATCCTCATTATCTTTTATTAATTGATAATTAATATCTATTTCGTTACCTACATCAAAATTGGTATAAAACTTCACTGTGTTTCCTCTATTTTCAATCAACAAGTTTGGGTCATTGAATAATTTAAAAGTGTATTCATCTGGAATAGTAAAAGTAAGTCTTAGGATACCCGGATTATCTTGTCCTGAAATATGAGTAACAATGTGATATTTATTTTTATCGTTTTTTAAAATTTTGTTTTCCAATTCAATTCCTTCACCAAAAATTGACTGAACAATCAAAAACAAAGCAAAAAGAGTGTAAAACTTTTTCATGGTAAACTATTAGTACATAACCTTTTCGAAGATAAAAAAAGTTTATTCAACTCCCAATTTTTATTTAAATATTTATGGAAGAGGAGTAGTAATAATTGTCTTTTGGCTTTTTGCATTAGCTGAAAAGTAGCCAACAATATTTTCTCCTCCATTTAAATTGGTTTCAGGATTTCCTGGAACTTCGCCATCTTGTGAAGAAACAAGGGCGTTAAAATATCTAAAATTTACCTCTTCAATAGATAAAAGTTGAACCGTTACTGTATCATTTTCTTCAAAATCAGTTTGAAAAACAGGAAAAACAACATTATCCCCTTCAATTAAATCATCGTTTAAAACCAACACCCCTTTTTGAGTTACATTTTTACTAAAGGCTTTTATTCTATAAAAATTTTCAACCCCAGGAGCATCATAAAAGTGAGTAAAAACTCGGTAAGTATCTTGCTCATCATCATTAAAAGGTTGGTCATTTTTTTCGTATGATAGTGAATCTAAATTAATTTTTGGAGGCATAGTTGAATATGCTGTAATCGATTTACCTTCAGCATTAATATTTAAAAAATAAGTTCTTCCAACCACCCCTTCAAGTGTAGAACTATTATATACTCCTGGAAAAACTTCAGATAAATTATAACTGTTACCTATATTATCACTAATGATAACTGTAGCACCCGAAACTGTTTCAAAGGTTCCGGTATTATCATTGAAAGCTTTTGATTTTGAAATAATTACATAATTATCTCCAATACTATCAAAAACTAGAGCTTCAACCACAATAGCTTGAGGTGCTTTATCTAATTCTAAATCAACAACTTTTTCACATGACAGCAACATCCAAAATGCAAAAAGTATGAAAATAGAAAGAATATTTTTCATGGGTTAAAATTTAAAATTATAACTAATGGATGGGATTATTTTGAATAAAGACAACTGAACAATTTCAGTTTGCACCGGGTCTTCCTCTTTAGGTCTAAAAGTAAAAGAATATGCATTTTCTCTTGCATAAAGATTATATATAGAAAAATTCCAACTCGATTGAAATTTTCTATCTACTTTTTCTTTTTCACCTGTATCTGGATTAGTAACTAATTTATAATTTTTACCATCTAAGGTAAGACCTACATCTAACCTATGATAGTTTGGCATTCTTGATCCATTTCTTGATGAATATAAATTAATGATTTGTCCATCGATAACATATTTACCTGTTGGAAAAGTAACTGCATTACCTGTATAAAAAACGAATGTAGAAGACAGTTTTAATCTTTCAGTTAGTGAATACATAGCAACCACAGATAAATCATGAGTTCTGTCTTGCTTAGCAGGATACCAACTTCCTTTGTTAATGAAGTCGAATTTCACCTCTGTTCTTGCAATTGTGTAACTAATCCATCCTGTAAAATTTCCTTTTCGCTTTTTCAAATAAAATTCTAACCCATAAGCCCTTCCTATTCCTGTTAAAATTTCACCTTCAACCGTTGGATTAAGGGTAATTTCAGCTCCTGTCCTGTAATCAATTGTGTTTTGCAAAGCTTTATAATAAGTCTCAACTGAAAACTCAAAATGATTGTTTTTGAAATTTTTAAAGAATCCTAGAGCAACTTGATCTGCAATTTCAGGCTTAATATTATTGCTACTCGGAAGCCATGTATCAGTAGGGTTATTCCCTGAAGAATTAGATAATAAATGAAGATATTGATACATTCTATTATAAGATGCTTTTATAGAAGTAGATTCATTTAAAATATAATTAACCCCTAATCTTGGTTCTATACCATGATAGCTTTGAATAGGGTTGTTTTCTGTATATTTTGTAGAATCAACTACATCACCTTTTTCATCATACGTATAAATTTCTCCCGGACCTATTTGTGTGAAATTAGAGTATCTCAACCCATAAGTGGCAGACCATTTATCATTGAATTTCTGTTCATTACTTAAATATAAAGCTGATTCAACCGAATATCTGTTCTCAATTTTAGTATCGCCTAATGCTTCTCCTGTTGAAGATATTTCACCAGGGTCAAAAGTGTGATGAATAACATTAGCTCCGAATTTTAACTTATTTTTTTCATTCCAATAAAAATCAAAATCTTGCTTAAAGTTAAAATCTCGTATTTTAGAATTAATAGTAAATCCAGCAGCAGAGATGTCAATTTTATAATTATAGTTTGAATAAATAAACGAGGTATTGCTGAAAATTTTGTCATTAAACAAATGATTCCATCTAACTGTTGCTGTAGTGTTTCCCCATGTAAAACTAAAACGGTCGGCAAAACTAAAGTTATCTCTACCGAAATAACCTGAAAGAAAAAGCCTATCTTTTTCTGAAAATTGATAGTTTGCTTTTAGGTTTAAATCATAAAAATAAAGCTGTGTATTTTTCTGATCTTCATTGTTTGATAATTTTAAAAATAAATCGGCATAAGTTCTTCTACCACTTATGATAAAAGAGCTTTTATCTTTTATAATCGGAGCCTCTATAGTAAGTTTAGATGAGATGAGTCCAACACCCCCTGCTGCAGATAATTTTTTTGAATTTCCTTCTTTCATTTTAATGTCCATCACGGAAGATAATCTACCTCCGTACTCAGCCGGAATGCCTCCTTTGTAAAGTTTTAAATCTTTGATGGCATCAGAATTAAAAACCGAGAAGAACCCTAACAAATGAGAGGCGTTATAAACTGGAGCTTCATCTAGTAAAATCAAATTCTGATCGGCACTTCCTCCTCTCACAAAAAAACCGGCATTTCCTTCTCCGGCAGATTTCACACCAGGTAATAATTGAATCGTTTTTAAAACATCTCTTTCTCCAAATAAAACAGGTATACTTTCAATTTCTTTAATGTCTATTTTAGTTACACTCATTTCTGTTGAGCGTATATTTTCATCTTCTTTTTCTGCACTTATTTCAACCACATCTAATTCAGTAGAACCTGATGATAATTCTATATTATTTTTAATGTTTTGATTTAATGTCGCTTTGAATTCAATAGTTTGATAGCCTACATAGCTATACTGGAGCGTATATTCTCCTTTAGGCAGGGTTAAAGAGTAAAACCCATAAACATTGGTTACAGCACCTGTCCCCGGTAATTCTTTCACAAAAATGGTAACTCCTATTAAATCTTCCCCATTTTGTGCATCTTTAATGGTACCACTAACTGTAAACTTTTCTTGCGCAAAAAGTTGAAATGTAAAAAGTAAAAAAACTAATACAGCTACTAATCTCATTTGCTCATTTTGAGTTGTAGCTGCAAAAATAGATAAATCAAAAAGTTATTTTTTACCTTTCATCACAATATCCATATTATGGTATTGTTATTTTAAATTAGTCATGTCATTTGGGTTTACCCATTTATTGTATTCTTCTTCGGTAAGATAACCTAGCTTAATAGCTTCTTGTTTTAAAGTGGTCCCGTTTTTATATGCTGCATTGGCAATTTCAGCAGCTTTATAGTAACCTATTTTGGTATTCAAGGCTGTTACTAACATAAGAGAATTATTAACTAACTCTTCTATTCTTTGATGGTTTAACTGAATTCCATCTATAAAATTTTTGGAAAACGAAATACAAGCATCAGCCAATAGTCTGGCAGATTGTAAGAAATTTGAGGCCATTAGGGGTTTAAAAACATTTAGTTCAAAATGCCCTTGAGTATTACCAATAGTAATGGCGACATCATTTCCCATAATTTGAGCGCAAACCATAGTCAAAGCTTCGCATTGTGTAGGATTTACTTTTCCAGGCATTATGGATGAACCGGGCTCGTTTGCAGGAATAATTATTTCACCTAAACCACTTCTTGGACCTGATGCCATTAATCTAAAATCATTGGCAATTTTATTTAAAGAAACTGCTAATTGTTTTAATGCTCCATGTGATTCTACAATGGCATCATGAGCAGCGATTGCTTCAAATTTATTGGGTGCAGAAGTAAAAGACAATCCAGTATATTCAGCTATTTTTTGAACTGTTTTTCTATCAAAATCATTAGGTGCATTTAGCCCTGTCCCAACAGCAGTAGCACCGATTGCTAATTCAGACAAATGAGGTAATGTGTTTTTTAATGCTTTTAAGCCATGTTCTAACTGAGCCACATAACCAGAAAATTCTTGTCCAAAAGTAAGAGGAGTAGCATCCATTAAATGAGTTCTTCCTATTTTAACTACTTTTTTAAATTCTTTCTCTTTTTGAATTAAAGAATTTTTAAGCATTTCAATTGAAGGAATTGTTTTTTCCCAAACCATCTTATAGCTTGCAATGTTCATTGCAGTTGGAAAAGTATCGTTAGAGGATTGCGATTTATTTACTTCATCATTTATTTTTAAGGTAAGCTCACCTTTTCCTAACTGGTTACCTGCAAGTACGTAAGCACGATTGGCAATTACCTCATTTACGTTCATGTTGGTTTGCGTACCCGAACCTGTTTGCCAAATTACTAGAGGAAATTGCTCGTCTAATTTTCCTTCTAATATTTCATCACAAACCTGTACAATCAACTCTTTTTTTTCTTCCGAAAGTACCCCTAACTCACAATTTGAAATAGCTGTAGCTTTTTTCACATAGGCAAACCCGTAAATAATTTCAATAGGCATAGAAGCAGCAGAACCTATTTTAAAGTTATTTCGAGAACGCTCTGTTTGAGCACCCCAATACTTGTCTGCAGGAACTTTTACTTCTCCTAAGGTATCCTTTTCTATTCTGAACTCCTCTGTCATAAAACTGTTATCTCGAAACCACTAATTTAATGGTCTGTTCTTTATCGTCACCTACTAATTTTACCACATAAATGCCCGGTTCTAATTCTTTATCTCCAATAAATAAAGTACCATGATTACCAATGATTTGTTGTTGATGTACTATTTCTCCTAACATATTCATCAAATAAAAAGTAACATGATGATTTGAACTAAAGTTATATTCTAAAGTAAAATTGTTTGGCGTTGGGTTTGGATAAATATTTACATTCCAATTATTATCCAACTCATTTATTGCAACAGGATAATCTACATTAAAACACAATGAATCTTGACAACCAGAAGCACCTGTAATAATAACACAATAAGTATCAGGCAATAAATTACTAATATCCTGAGTAGTAGCGCCATTGCTCCAAGCATAAGTATAAGGTGCATCACCTGTAACTGTTAAATCTATACTTCCATCATTACAGAATCCACATGATGCATTATTTACTGAACTTCCTGTTGTAAAAGGAACTACATCATCGATTACAATATTATTGGTGGTATCAACACATCCATTTTCATCTGAAACTATTAACTGATAAGTTCCCGCTAAAAGATTTGAATATTGACCAACAGGAATTAAATCCAACACTCCATTTAATGTACCAACATAAGGTGAAGCTCCTCCTGTTGTTTGATAAAAAATCTGTCCATTTCCTTGTCCACATTGCTCATCTTGAATGGTGGTAATGTTGACATTTAGGTTGGATGGATCGTTATTTACAACATAAGTTTGAACTACACTACAACCAATGTCATCAATTACTGTTAATTCATAAGTTCCTTCTGAAAGATTGATTAACCCAGTGGTATTATTTGCAGGTGTTGGACAATTAGCAACAGTTGAGTAGATTGTTCCTGGTGTTGGGCCTGTTCCTGAAGGATGATTAAATAAAGTTGCACCTGAACCATCTAACAAACTAAAAAACACTTCATTATCAAAACTTCCTGCATTCCATATCAAATCAACTGTATCTCCATCACATACTTCAAATGTTTCCATATTTGCACCACTTCCAGATACGGTATAACTACCTTCAAAAGCACTATTTATATTTACTGTTATCGAAGCTCCATTCCAACTATTCCCAGTATCGTGCATATCTAAAGTAAAATTGCAACAATTTTCAGATGATGGATTGCCTCCTATCCATGAGTAAACAAATGGAGCCACTCCACCTGAAACAGTTACTTGGATACTTCCTTCACCATTTCCACATATCTCATCCTCAACTACTGATGTCGTTGACATACCAGAACCAGCAATATTATCAATAAAGTAATCTTCTGTAATTTGACAACCACTTCCATCAGTTATAACTACTGTATAGTTTCCAGTAGATAAACTATACAAATCTTGAGTTGTTGCACCATTACTCCACTGATAGCTATAAGGAGTGTTTCCTCCTGACACTGTAATATCAATATATCCGGTAGCATCTCCACAGTTTTCATCATTTGTTAATGCATTAGAAATGGATAATGTGCCAGAAATATTATTAACAATTGCCGATAAAGTACTTGAACACCCATTATCATCAGTAACCATTACTTGATAAGTTCCTGCTGTTAATCCAGAAATATCTTCTGTAGTAGCGCCATTACTCCAACTAAAATTATAAGGCAATCCTCCGCCACTAACATTAATATCGACTACTCCGGTACTATCTCCACACATCTCATCAGTTACAGAATTTAAAGTAACAGCAAAAGCTCCTGTGATATTCTGAATAGTAACAGCAGTATCTACCGAACAACCATAAGAATCAGAAATAACAACTGAATAGTTTCCTGCATTCACATTTGTCAAATCTTCAGTAGTGGAACCATTACTCCAATTATAAGTTATTACAGGAGCTGATGATGGACAAGATGCACTTCCTGTATAAACTGTTCCAACTGTAGGCGGACCGGTTGCCGCAAAGACTGTTGAACCAGAAGCATCATTCAATGTATAAGAATGCTCATTCTCAAAAAACCCATCATTATAAGTTAATGAAATTAAATCCCCATCACAAACAGGGATAGAATAGGCAGATGAGGTTCCTGAAGGCACAGTAAAATTACCATATAAACTTCCATTAATGTTAACATCAAGGGAGGCTCCATCCCAACCATCTCCAAAAGCATCTTGTAAATCTAGAGTATATGAACAGCAGACAACTGTAGAAACTGCATTTAAAGTAACATCAACTGCTCCGGCATTATCACCACAGTTTTCATCTGTTATTGCCACACTTGCGATTGATAATGTTCCTGTATTTTCTCCCACCACAAATGTTCCATTGGTAGTACAAGAATTTACATCTGTAATTGTTACAGAATAATTTCCTGAAGATATGTTATACAAATCTTGACTCCAACTTCCATTACTCCATGCATAGGAGAATGGAGCATCCCCTCCTTGAACACTAATATTTATTGCCCCAGCATTGTTACCACAAATTTCATTGGTGATACTTGTATTTGTAATATTGAAATTAGAACCATTATTTACTACAGTATAATGTTTAACTATACTACAACCTCCTCCATCAGAAATAGTTACAGAATAGTTCCCCGCCGACAAACCAGAAATATCCTCAGTAACGGCACCATTTGACCAAACAAAAGAATATCCTCCAGTACCTCCTTGAGGATTGATATTTATTGCTCCATTACTACCATTACATGTCTCATTGTTTAATACATCGCCCGACGTATATAAACTTCCTGAGGTATTTTGTACAGTAGCATTTACTTGCACTTCACAACCATTATTATCAGTAATAGTACAATTGTAATTTCCAGACGACAACCCCGTTAATAAATCTTCAGTTGTAGCGCCAGTATTCCATAAATAGGTATAAGGAGTTTGACCTCCTATTATGGTAATGTTAATTGCACCTAAATTATTTCCACAAGATTCATCTATCACTTGTACATCATCAACAGTAAGTGTTCCTGAGGCATTAGAAACTGTATAGTTCCCAGTATTGATTGTACATCCATTTCCATCGGTTATGGTACAAGAATATGTTCCTTGATTTAAACTGGCTAAATCCTCTGTAGTTGCTCCTGTATTCCATAAATAATCGATAGGCATTGCCCCTCCAGTAACAGTAATATCTATCGCACCGGCATCATTATCGCAAAGTTCATTTGTAATTGATGCATTACTTACAGCTAAAGTTCCAGGAGAGTTATTTATAATTACAGAATCTGTAATTTGACAACCATTAATATCAGCTACCGTGTATAAATATGTTCCAGCAGACAAATTAACAGCAGATGTAGTTGAACTAACATTTGGACTCCATGTAAAGTTATATGGTGTTTGACCTCCTGTAACTGATAATGTAATGCTACCATCTGCATTACTACAATTTTCATTTGTAAAAGATGAATTTACAGATAAATTCCCCGGATTATTACTGATAAAAATGTTACCTGTAGTAATACTACAACCTAAGTCATCAGTAATAGTACAAGAATAATTTCCTCCATTAAGATTAGTTATATCTTCTGTTGTTGCTCCTGAACTCCATAAATATGTATAAGGAGAAGTCCCTCCACTTACAGTGATATCAATTGTTCCAGAACCATTAGAACAGTTTTCGGCAGTCCCTAAATAAGTAACTGCTAAATCACCAGAGTTATTGATAATTGTATAACTATTAGAAACTGTACATCCATTATTATCTTCAACTAATATGGAATAATTTCCTGCTGATAAACCTAAAATATCTTCTGTTGCAGCACCATTACTCCACGAATAATTAAAAGGGGAATTCCCTCCACTTAATATTATATTAATGCTTCCAGAAGCATCATTACAATTTTCATTTATTACAACAGCATTATTGATTTGAAGTGTTCCCGATGTATTATCAACTGTCTCATTGTGGATATAAACACAACCATTGGCATCGGTGGCTGTTAACGAATAACTACCTGCTGAAATATTTATTAAATCCTCAGAATTAGAACCATTATTCCAACTGTAAGCAATAGGAGTTGTTCCACCTGTGGTAGTCACATAAATTGCTCCTTGATTATTATTGCATATTTCATCCGTAATATAATCGGTTTCTAACTCAAGATTCCCTGGAGTGTTAAACAAATTGATAATACCTGTTTGAACTTCACATCCATTGTCATCTGTAATAATACATGAATAAGTTCCTGCTGATAACCCTGTAATATCTTCTGTTGAAGCTCCCGTACTCCAGTTATAAGAAATAGGAGTTGTTCCTCCGGTAATGGTTAAATTAATTTCCCCTAGAGAATTATTACAATCTTCATTAATCACCTGAGTATTTGCAAGCAATAGAGTACTAGACTCATTAATTAAATTATAAGTAGGAGTCGATAATACACATCCATTAGCATCAGTAATCACACAAGAGTGTAAGCCTGCTGATAATCCTGTTATGTCTTGGGTTGTTGCTCCATTGTTCCATAAATAGGTTAATGTTCCAGCATTCCCAGAAACCGATAAATTAATGAATCCGTTTCCATTTCCACAAACTTCATTGATAACAATAGCACTGGCAGATAGATTTCCTGTGTTATTAATAACCGTATAGTTTTTAATAAGAGAACAGCCATTTCCATCGGTAATGGTTACTGTGTAAGAACCTGCTGATAAATTAGAAATGTCTTCGGTTGTAGATCCATTACTCCAATTGTAAGAATAAGGTAATGTTCCACCTGAAACCGAAATATTAATTGACCCATCACCATTTCCACAGTTTTCATTTGAAACTTGATAAGAAGAAACATTTAAATTTCCTGTGTTATTTCCAACTACAATATCTGCTTCTTTCACACATTGATTTGCATCTGTTACTGTAATAGTATAAGTACCTGCCGATAAATTAGCAATGTCTTCTACCGTTTCGCCTGTATTCCAAGAAACAATATATGGCTGTGTAGCATCATTAACTGTTACATCTATCACCTGTGCCATCTCCACAATTCTCATTAGTAACATTCGAACTAATGGTTAAATAGCAATAAGCTGAACAGTTTGAAACATTATTAATAATAGAAAAACTCTTAGATGATTGGCATCCGTTTCCATCTGTAACAGTTACTACATAAGTGCCAGCAGAAATATTCGTTAGATTTTGAGTTGTGGCTCCATTATCCCAACTATAACCATAAGAACCTGAACCACCACTTACAGAGATTGAAATCGCTCCATTTCCTGTGCCACACATTTCATTATCTGAACTTGCTAATGAAATATTTATAGCCGGCAGGGTATTTACTTGAATTGCTTCTGAAAATTGACAACCATTACTATCTGTAATAGAAATAGTATAACTTCCGGCCATTAAGCTACTAACATCTTCGGTTGTAGCACCATTACTCCAACTAAACGAATAAGGAGTAGTACCTCCAGATGTAGTAACATCAATTGCTCCATTATTCCCCCCTGCACAAGTTACACTCGTTACATTAGAAGAAATATTTAAGCTACTAATGTTATTTAAATTAAAGCTAGCCGAATCTAAACATCCTGTTGTATCAGTAACATAAACAGTGTATGTCCCTGCAGACAAGCCTGAAATATCTTCAGTCGTATCTCCGGTATTCCATAAATATTGGTAAGGTCCATTTTGTCCACTTACCACTAAATTTATAGCGCCATCATTTCCTCCACATTGTGCCTGTGTAACAAAACCATTGATTACAATTTCATCCGGTTCATTTATTACAACTGTTGAGTCTGGGAGTGCACCTACTAAGCTAATATTCCATTCAAATATATAACCATTATCAAGGGTAAACTGATCTTTTATCTCAAGTGTCCAGTTCCCATCCATACTTGCTCCTAATAGATTAGCTAATGGCTCAAAAGGCTCATACGAACCAGCAGGTAAGTAATTATCTGAATAATTATGCCCTTGTCCATCAGTATAATTTCTGGTAAAATTACCAGACTCTGCAACCATTGTTAAATAGGTCGGATTAGAATTCCAACAATACTCATATCCAACACCTGGGTCGGTTAGTGTAGAACTTGCAGCCCCATCAACAGGTGCAGTAGCTATAGGCTCTCCTAAATCACATGATCCTCCACCATTTTGTTGTTTTAGAATTACACTTTGACCACTTGGAGCAATCACTTTTAATTGCAAATCCCCCAAATATGAGTGCTCCATAGTTGCACATATTTGCTGTATTTGTGAAAGACTGTCAATTGTTTCTCCAGCTCCAAATCCAGAAATAGGTATTTGAGTAGTATAAGTTACTCCTGAACCGTCTGGTAAAAATGTAGTGTCGGCATCATACACACCACCAACAACTAAAGCTTCTGCTTTACAACCATACACATCATAAACTTGAACGGTATACGTCCCCGCAGCTAATCCTGTTATAGGTGTAGAAGTATGTGAGGATTGGCTTCCTCCCGGATGAGTAATTTCATAAGTATAGGGTTGAAAACCTCCAGTTGCGTTTACATGAATCTCTCCTGTACTATTTTCGAAACAAGTTAAATCAACTTCATCTAGAGTGAACTCAATAGGTTGAGCATCATCAATGTATAAATAGGCTGTATCTAATGGTGAACATAAGTCCGACTGGTAAATAATAAAAATAGATTCTTGTCCCTCAGGAATTCCATCAGATATGGAGTTTATGATTATACTAGCTTGAGTTTGTCCAGCAGGAATCGTTACAGAATTATCAATTAATTGATAATCTATTCCATTGGTTGCAGAACCCATGATTTGAAAATCAATGGTTGTTGCAGTAGTTGTTGGAGCATCAATCCCAAAAGTAAAACTTGCAGGAATACATCCTTCCAAAGCAATATTGTCTCCATTTACAGTTTGTGTTTGTACAGATACATCTTTAGTAAAACCTGAAAAATATCCTGCCGATCCAATATTTCCACTAACATTAATTAATGCAACTCTAATTAGTTTGTCACTTGTTACTGTAACATCTCCTGTATACCCACTTAATTTATAGGTAACATAATCTGTTGTTCCTGTAATGGCATCTCCAGAACCAAGCAAAGTTCCATTTACATAAACCGTTGCTCCTTGATCGGCAATAATATTAATAAATGCTTGACCCAAAAAATCTACTTCAGGTAAAGTCACTTTTTTTCCGCCAGAACACCCTACAGGTGGTAGAAAGTTTAATCCATTTTGACGTTCATTGTCATCTGTTGCCCCATTACTACCATTCACTGTCTGATACAAGTAAGCCGGAGATGATGTTTGAACAAATAAATTATCATTAGCAGAAAAATCAGTTCCATCAATTACATAATAATCTCCTGCATTGATAGTTGCAACAGGAGTAGCATTACCATTTGTAAAGATTTCTGTGTTGTCTTGAGTGGCTATCACAAAAGTCTTTTCGTTATCAATACCTTCCCCTTTAATTAAAACGTATTCATCACCAATAAATTCAATCGGAACAATTTGATCAATACCTATATCTCTACCTTGATCTGGATTTGGAGTTAATGAATTTCCTCCCAACCATGTTGCCGTATTTACCACAATATTTTTATCAGAAGTAATGTGTGTTCCATTTACACCATTTACATTTTCTGTTGCCCCTGCTTCATCTAAAAATGCTGCCATCACATAGCATTCTCCTTCATTCAAAACTACCGTAACATTAGGAGAGGTAAGAGGTGAGCCGCTTGGTGTTGTTCCTCTAAATATAACTCCAGGACGTATATCAGAAATTGTTACTGTAGTATTATTTTCTGTAGCCATAATCCCAAAAGCATTACTTTTTCTAAAACTATCACCTGTATTATTAAACATGTGCCCTGTTCTAAAATCTTTCCCTAAAGATGCTTGTGCACCTTTTGATGTTAAAGACCCTGCTTGCCATGCTTCTGTAACTCTAATATTAGCATAAAAAGGTTCTGAAGCTGTAAGAATTAATCCTTTATCATTTAATACCGTATTCAGTTCATTTTCTGGCACTAAAAACTGAGTAGCATCACCGTTTCCAAGATTGTAAGTACTTGATGCTACACTCGAAATAGTTTGGGTGGTAATCAAATTTCCAACACCATCAGTAATGGTCACATTAAAAGGGGTATTGGACGGTGTACTCAATACTATGTAATGTGTTCCTTTATCCTCTCTTCCAAACAATGGTGGTATGTAATGTTTGGTTGCCAATTGAGCAAAACCTGAAAATGAAATTGAAAATAAAATGACAAATACAATTGCCGCAAAAATGTTAGCTCGAGTAATCATTTCTGACAATTTTTTTATAGGATAGTACATATGCTTAGAAATTAAGAATATGAAGATAATAAAAAAAGGGGACATACACCCCCTTCTTTTTGTGTTATTGTTGAATTTCTAAAAATCAGTCAACTTGCACTCTAATTCCCTCAGAATGAGAAGTAAATTCAGGTGCATACATACATTGAATAGAAGTAATTCCATTTGAAAAATCTCCTTTATGACTCACTCTTAAAGGATATTCAAACACATAAGTTCCTTTTGGCAAGTAATCGAAAAAGAAATTGGTTGCCGCATCCTTTGTGCTTTCGTAATAACCTAATCCATCCTGCCATTTGTAACGAGAAATTACATTAATAGGTTCAAACCCTGAAGCTCTCATGTCTTTCATGTGCACATATTCCATATCTCTATCTACCCTTAATTCTATTCGAACAACCACTTTATCTCCTACTTTCAATTTCGATTTTTCATTGATTGGCTGAATAATTTTTCCACTATCGCCCATTTTTTCTATAAATAATTTCTTATTCAATTTTAAAGGTGTTTCGTGAGGAGTAATTTTGTCCAATTGTTCGAAATATTGCCAGTATAAAGCACCCCATGCAACACCATCATCTTTCTTAGTGACCTTTACTTTACCCCATTCCGGTTTGATTTCTGTTTTATTCCACGAAGTTTTAAAGTAACCTGTTCCTGCTTCTACTTTTACATCCTCCATTTTTTTAGGGTCAACCACCATTTCTCCTAATTGAACCATTACCAATTCATCACTTGCTAATAAATCAGTCCCTCTTAATAACAAGGCATAACAAGCTTCTACTGTTGCTTTGGTGGTTTTCCAATCTTGTGTTTGTTTGCTTTTTAATAACCAAATCTTCATTTCTTCAACTGATTTTTGGTCATCAGCTACCTCATCAAAAGCTTCTATTAGCAAAGCTTGAGACTCAATTGGTGCCTGATACCAGTAGTATCCTTCATAATTTTCTTTCCAGTACATTCCCATTTCATCAGAGAACAAAGCATTTTCTTTTAATGACTTGATGATATCCATCGGAACTGTTTTTACCTCATATCGATGTTGTGCTAACGCAATCATTCCTTGCATGTATCTATTATTATCCAACCAATATTTTTTGGATTGATTTAAGTAATAATCAAATGCTTTTTGATTTTTATTAGCCACCGGAATGTCTTTAAAATAACTTCTGGCATACAAGTACTGAATTTGAGTGGAAGATAAATGATTTTTCTCCAAATCAACCTTGTGTCTTATTAACCAATCATAATCATCTTTTATTCTTTCATCCAAATAACGAACTGCCTTATAAATCATGTTCCATGTTCTATTATCAGTTCTTATTTGTTCAACGCCTAAATGGTCTAAATGCCCAAAACCGGTTACCACATGTTGGGTAATGAATCGACTTTCTTCCATTCCCGGAAACCATGGCCATCCACCATTTGCTGATTGTGCTTTTTCCAGTTTAGTAAATGCTCTTCCTAATTCGTCGCTCATTCGGTTCATATCAAACAGTAAAGCCACTCGTTTTTTTCGCTCACTTTCATCTTGGGCATCTAATACCCATGGAGTTTCTTCTAACATTAATGATTTTAATTCCTGATTTTTTTCCAAATTCGATAAGAAAGCTTCAGGGCTTTTACTTTTCCATGATTCAAACACCGCTTTAATTTTTGGATTAGAATTAGCAATATGTGAAGCTAAACTATTGGCATAATAACGAGTAAATACCTGCTCTGAACATTCATAAGGATATTCCATCATATAAGGCATCGCTTGCACTGCATACCATGCAGGATTGGAAGTAAACTCTAATGTTAATTTATGATGTTTTAGGGTTGACGATTTACCGGAATTCATCAATTTTTGAAATTGGAATGTTTTCGAAGTATTTCCTCTAATAGGTAAAGGCATCGATTCCGTAACTAACATTCGATTAGTTAACACAGGAATTGCCATTTCTTCTCCATCAGTATATTTTCCAGCTTTAGCTACCACTTTGTAAGTGACCGCTTGCATACCTTCAGGAATCGTAATATTCCATTCTACAGCTGTACTTTGTCCTTTTTTAGCTTCAAAATCACGCTGAGTATTTCCTTTAATGAACTTTGCATCTAAAGGTTTCATAGTAATGGCATCAAAGAAGAAAAGTTGAGCCGTTCCTTTCATAGCTCTTTCCGAAAGGTTAGAGATTTTAGCACTGAAAGTCATTTGATCACCTTCCCGGAAAAATCTTGGAGCATTGGGCATCACCATCAATTCTTTTTGAGTGACCACTTCTTCCATTAAAGTTCCATGTTTTAAATCTTTTGCATGACTCAAACTCATAAACTTCCATTTGGTTAAGGATTCTGGAACGGTGAATTTAATGATGATCTCCCCTTCTTCATTCGTTTGTAAATGAGGGAAAAAGAAAGCTGTTTCACTAAAATTTGAACGTGCTTTTACACTTCCTAAATCTAAACCATTACGCGAATTTCTATTATCTTCGCTTTTGGTGTCTACTAATGAAGAAGTGATGGTTTGTGCATTAGCTGCCATAGGTAAAGCAACACTTTGATCTGCATCCATTTTGGCATACTTTTTCCCAGCCATTTTATCTTTCGATTTTTCAGTCGCTTTTAATTCATCCATCATCACTTCTTCTTCAGCCATTTCAAACTCTCCATCCATTAACATACCTGTTGTTTCAGCATACCCTAAAGCCCCCCCATAAGCTCTTCCTTCTCTAGCATAATAATCATATCTATACCCATAATAGTTATAATAGCCAAACCAGTTTAAATAATCATAAACACGAGCAGTGTATGGTTCATAAACATTCCAATCATAACTATATTGCTGACTGTAAGCAGTAGAAAATGATTGATATCCTTGCCAATTTAACCGGCTATAATACGAACCATACACATTAAAATACCAGCTATTCGGACGAAAAGCATCTAATGAAGCATCATACATGGTGGCTAGCATTTCAGCAGCCACTTTTTCTCCTTTTGGTCCTTTTAATTTTACTTTCCATTCTTCCTGTTGTCCCGGTAATAGTTTATTCCGGAAAGTTTCAAATTCAATGTCCAGTTTTTTATTGGCAAAATCCACATAAATTAATGGGTCGTAAGTGTAGAAACGATTGTCTTTAATGAAAGTAAAATGCAAAGAAAGATTGCCACGATGTTTTTCCTCAATGGGAACACGAATTTTTTTCATTTCATTGTTTAAAGCAATCCATTCTTTTTTTATCGATTTATCTTTATGCTCTGTTTCGTATAGCACTTTCACATTTTTAGCAGCAGAAGCAATTAACACTTCAACCGTATCTCCGGGTTGTGCCACCGGATTTAAAATATGGAACCAACTATATTCATTAACCGGTACTTTTTTACTATTCTCATTAAACACAGTAAAATAAACTTCCTGCTTTACATCTTCTCCGTCTTTATCTTTGGCTACTGCTTCCATTACATAATAACCGGATTTAAAGTTTTTGCGTTCTATTAGCGGCAATTTATCTGTACTTGATGTATTAAAATTGTAGCTAAAGACTTTTTGCCCCTTTTCCCATTTATATTGGTTCATTTCATCATCATAAACATCTTTTGGAAATTGCACATCGTGTTCCTCTTTTGTTATTAAAAATTGGTCGGGTCTAGCCCATTTTCTAGTTCTCAATAATTTTTGGGGAGATTTTAATTGATAAATATGAATACTTCCCGAAGCTGGTGTTTTTTCTCCCGCAAGGTTAGTGGTAGCAATTTTAAAAGTATCCTCACTTAAAGTATTGAGTTGTGCCGGTAAATTTACATTCAACACTAATGAACTATAACCTACCCAAACATATTGCTGTGTGGAATGTGTTTCTCCATTGATATCAGTTACATCTGCAAAAACAGTATAGGTATAAGTTGGTTTGTATTTTTTGGCAATGCTTTTATCTGGAATTGCTTCAAAAGCTACTTCAAAATTACCTGTTTCATCAGTAGTTGTTTCTCCATGGGTAATTTCCATTTGAGATGAAGATGGATAATATCCCCAACGATAATAACACCAAGAAGGGAAACTAGCATTTCTGATAACTCGGTACTTCACCTGAGCACCATCAATCATAGAACCTGCAAATGCTTTTGCATTTCCTTTAACAGTAACTTTTTCTTCTAACTTGTAGGATTCTTTAATCGGATCAAACTTTACTTCAAAACGAGGGCGTTTATATTCTTCTACAGAAAAATAGATGCTTCCATAACTGTCTTGAATGTGCATTTGCCCTGTTAAAGATGATGTTGGAGCAGTAAATGTGCCACTAAAAGTTCCATATTCATTGGTGGTTAATTTTAAATCCGCTACTTTTTGATAATTTACATCATACAATACAACCGTTGAGCTGTAGTTGGCTTTTATTTGTGGATTTTCGTTTCGGGAACCGGATTCAATCATAATTCCTTTAAAATGAATGGTTTGCCCCGGACGGTAAATCAAACGATCGGTAAAAAAGTGAGTACGAATTCTCCTTCTATTATCTTCGTAATTTCTGTATTGATAAAAATTATTTCCTGTGGTATATTCATCATTTTCTTTAATAAAAGAAACTTTAAAATAACGGTAATCCGTCACGCCTTCTACTTTAAAAAATCCATCTTTATCAGTCGTATAGCTCCCTTTTTTTCTAAACTCATATTCACGAGAAATGTAATTATATTTTTCTTCAAACAAGGTTGCTTTTACATTCTGCATCGGATTACCTGTTTGTCTATTTAGCACCGTAAATTCATAAGTGCCATCAGCAGCATTTCTACTTAAATAACTAATATCAGAAACCCACAAACTAGAATAGGAAACGGCTTCTTTGTTGGTGGTAAATGATGCATTGGAGGCAGCCAACACTACGTAATGACCATAATCTAATTTAGGAATTGAAATTTCTACAGCATGATTTTGATAATCATGTTCATTTTTTAATTCAACACTCCATTCCTTTTCCGGGGTAATCTCCACTAATTTTTTAACTAACTCTTCTCCGTAAGAATTTCGTGTCATTTTGTAGTATTTTTCATCATCAATTTTAATTACTCGCATGTATAATTTATCTACATTTCTATAGTTCAACAATGCTTTTGATGGCTGATTAGCATCTGCTACTTCATCAGTAATAATAGAATAGGATTTAACTACAATGGTTGATTTTAAATAGTTGCAATGCTGTGCACCTATTTCTTTAGGAAATTGCTGGATTGCAGAATCACAAATAGCAATGGCTTGTTTTCTAAACCATCTGTTTTCTTCTCCCTGTAAAGGAACATAACTATTTGCTTTTGTATTATAATACAGTGCAATTGCATAAGCAATGTCAGTAGAACAACCTTGTTTTTTATATTGAGAATAGAGTTTTCTGATGGCTTGATAATACAAGCTATCTTTTTCAGGTAATATGGAATTATTGTAAATAAACTGTAGCCTTTTTAGCTCCACATCCACTAATGGAGCAGGGTTTTTATCATTTAGATGAAATGAGGTTAAATCCTGCAATACTTTTATTCCATAATATTTTAAAGAAAGACTATCTTTTGAATTGATTTCTAATGTCGAAAATGATTCTGCCGAATTAAAATAATCTGCTTTGTCTATTTCAAAAGCATAATTGGGTTGAGATAAAGATGATTCACTGTTGATGTAAAAATCTACTGCTCGGTGCGCTAAAAAATCATACAATGTTGGACGGAGAATTCTGGTTTCTTTTTGCTCATTCACCAAAATTGGTTCAAAGGTTTTAAGTAAGGTTCTTTTTAAACTGTCTGCCGGAGTTAAAGCTAGTTGGTGTTGATTGATGATTTCTTTGATGATTGTTTTTAAATCCCATGTACGGATATCGGCATTATCAAAACTTTGAGTTTCGGTACGATTGTAAAAACGCCAACGATTTTGCTGAAAGTAATTCCAATAAATATCGGCAGTGATGGAATGTAAAACAGGTGTAAGCGGATATGTTGAGTTAGCTATTTCTACTTTTAAACTATCAATAGAACGGATATATGCTTCTTCTTCGTACTGACTTTGCAATGCTAATCTATTGATGATTGCTTTGGCTACTTGAGGAGAATTGTTTTGCTCTTTGGCTTTTTTGTAGATACCTTCTACTACAGCTAATGCAGAACGATTCAACCCTTTGTTTTTCAACGAATCTACTTTTATCCATTCTTTTTCATAAGTACTTCCTAAAGGAAAAATCAATAAAGGCTTTTTGGGTTGAACAGCTTGCGAATCATAGGCAAATTTTCCAATAATCGCTGTAAAAATTGCCAAAGCAATTAAAATCAAATACTTCTTTTTCATAATCACCATTTTGTTTTTTTACCTTATGGATGCAAATCATTTTTAATTCCATAAAATAAAATTGATTATCTAAAATTAAAGAAAAATGATTGCACTCAGAATCCTATTTTTGAAGCCTCAAAATATTGTCATTATGAAAAAAATCAGCCTTATTTCCTTCTTATTCATTAGTCAATTGTGCTTTAGTCAAGTCTTTAATTACTTACCAGCCCATCAAGAAAACGAAATCACACAACACGCTCAATTTACCCTCTCATACAACGAAGAACATGAGCAAGCCAATTGGGTGGCTTATCAGTTAACCGCTAATGAAGTAAACACCAAAAGAGAACGTTGTAATTGTTTTAAGGAAGATAAAGCAATTGCTACCGGTTCGGCTAAAGAAGAAGACTATACTTCTACCGGTTTTGATAAAGGGCATTTAAGCCCTGCAGCAGATAACAACATTACCGAAGAAGCTAACCGAGAATCTTTTTTAATGTCGAATATGGTTCCTCAATTGCCTACTTTTAATCGAAAAATTTGGGCAGAACTGGAAGATTGGGTAAGAACAAAAGCTACTGAATTTGACACCATTTATGTTGTTACCGGACCAGTATTTGCTAATAGTTTAGGAAGTTTTTCTGAAAACAAGATTACCATCCCTGGGTATTTTTACAAAGTACTTTTACGATTTGAAAAAGACAAAGTAAAAACCATTGGTTTTTTAATTCCTCATGTAGGTGCCATTGGCAAAATACAAGATTATGTTGTACCTGTAAATGCCATTGAAACCATTACAGGTATTGATTTTTTCCCAGAACTGGATAATAAAATAGAAAACAAAGCTGAATCTCAAATGGAATTAAAGAAGTGGGGAATTTGGTAGTTTTTAAAATAAAAAAACCTCACAAATAGAAAGTTCCTTTATCTAGTGAATAATCTTTCTATTTAGAGTTTTTTTGTCTTTCTGCTTCTAAGTTTATGACATAGCCTTTTATCAATTTTCCAAAAAGCCCTGAAGATACATTTGAAGGGTATTCTTTATCTTCTTTTCTATCATAAATGGAATATGAATAACCAGTTACTGAAGTTGATTGAAAACCGTTATTTGCATTATTTAGAGAGTTCCCTGGATTATATGTAGTCATGTTTGATGAATGAGTTTCATAATCCATAACATATCTATACAAGTTTTTATCTTGATATTTTTTATTTTCTAAATCTTCTTTCAGTAAATAAACATATTTACCGCCATAATTTTCTTCAACATTTTTTTTTAGATACTTATCATATGATTTTCTATCTTTTATAATAAAAATCATAATAGTTTCTTCCTTTCCAAAATTTTCAGGAATAGCTCCATTTTCAACTGTAGCTTTTTTCATTAATCCATTCTGCGCAGAGGAAACCAAAGGGATAATTAAAGCGAAGCATAAAACCAATTTAAATATTTTATTCATGTTTAAGTAATTTATTCTGTCAAATATAATATTTTAGTTAAAATGATTTGTTTATTACAAATCAAACCGACAACAAGTTTTTACTCTACTATAACTTTATAAGTTTTGATAAAGTTGTTGTTCTGAACCTTTAAGAAATACACTCCTTTGCTTAAGCCTTCTATACTTAATGTGTTTTCTATTAGTTTAGAATTATTATAAACCATTTGACCTAATCCATTAAATACCTCTATTTTACTTCCTAAAATGTCTCCAGAGATGTTAAATGAGCCACTATTTGGATTAGGATAAACATTATGTTTAACATCAAGACTATAGAGATGCGAACTAGTAGGTATAGATGGAATTACAGAAACACTGATTATTCCATTCATTTTATTATTTATTGTTGAATCACAATATGTACTAATACATCCTGTCATACTGTCTGTAATAGTTAAACAAAGATTATAAACTCCCAATGATGAATATAAATGAGTAGGATAAGGTTGATTTGATGAATTACCATCACCAAAGTCCCAATAATAAATTAAATTATCTCCTTGAGAATCATTTACTACAATCAAATTTAAAGAATCCATAGGATCCAAGTAAGAATAAAAAGATGCAATTAGAGAAGAGTCTACAGAAACAGAAGTTGTTACTATACTATCACACCCTAAATAAGAAACTAAAGTATCATTATATACTCCAACTGTATTATAAATATTATTACCTATAATTACAGAATCATTGGAACAAATGTTAATTGAATAATTAGTGTAGATAGTATCACACAATGTTAACTTTCTTAACTCATTACCATAAATTGTATCCTCAGCGACAAAGTATAAATTATTGTTTAATATAGCAAAGTATTCATTTCCTAACCAATTAAATGCATCTGCAATACCTGGATTAATATCCTGAACTAAGTAACATGAATCTCCACTAGTTTTTCTTAATTCTCTACCGTTAACGTTGTCAAAAGCAGTAAAATAAAGCTCACCATTAATAATATTAAAACTTTTAGGGGTAGAGCTACCTGCTGGATTTATATCATCTACCATATTTACACTATTACCATCTGTTTTCCATAATTCTAAATTGGGTGTTGGTGAATATCCACCTGACGCAAAATACAATTCTGAATTATATATTATGCTTCCACTTCCACTGTTAACTTCAATATTGGCTAAATAAACAACAGAAGATCCATCAGTTTTATAAAAAGAATAATAACCCGCATTAAAAAATAGTTCTGCATTAAAAACCATAAAGTTTTGAGGAGTAGAACTAGAATCTCCAGGATAAATATCTGCAACTAAAACTATACTATCTCCAGTATATTTGAATAATTCTTTTCCATGGATACTATCATTAGCTTGAAAAAATAATTCTGAATTTAAAGATGTTAAAAATTTAGGGGAAGAGGAGTTAGAGCCATTCCAAAGGTCTGAAACCATTTGAAAAGTGCTTCCATCATAACTCCATAATTCTTCACCATTAACGCCATTATTAGCAACAAAAAATAAAGTCCCATTTAATACAACAAAATCATGTGGATTAGAATTAGAAATTCCAGGATTGATGTCTTGAGCTAATAAAACTGTATCTCCATTAAACTTCCACAACTCAAGACCATTAATGTCATCATAAGCCTGAAAAAACAATTCTGAATTATACTCAACAAAATAATTGATATATGAATCACCATTAGGATTAATATCATGAACTAAAAAAGAAGTTGCACCATCAGTTACCCAAAGTTCATAACCATTCATTCCATCATTGGCAACAAAATATAACAATGAATCATATTCGAAAAAATTTTGTGGATAAGAATAGCTAAATGGATTGATATCTGACACCTGAAAGGTAGTATCTTCATTTGTTTTCCATAGTTCATTTGCATTAAAATACAATTCATTATTATAAACATATAGATAACTTGGATCAGCACCTGTATTACCTGGAACAATATCAAATACTAAAGAAGTTTGACCAAAGATTCCTTTAGTTATCATTAAACAAATGATTAATAAAAGTTTAGATTTTAAAAAAGTTCGCATATAAGAATTTATTGATTTACAAACAAATATAAATAAAAAACCCGCAAAACAGCTTCACTATTATTACGGGTTCTAAACTTTTGGGAGTTGTCCGACTAGGGCTCGAACCTAGACTCTTCTGGACCAAAACCAGACGTGTTGCCAGTTACACCATCGGACAATTGGACGGCAAATTTAGGAAAATTTTATTTTCTTGCAATAGTTTTCAATTTTTTCGTTCCCAATCACTCAAATTAACAATGATTAACATCCTTTAACAATTTATCTTTCAGAATTTCATAAATTCGCTACCTATAAAAAATAAAGATTTATGGAATACAAAAAGTTAAACAATATATTAGGCTGGCTGGTTTGGGCTATAGCTTCAGTTACCTACCTTTTAACCATAGAACCTACTGCCAGTTTTTGGGATTGTGGTGAGTTCATTGCAACTGCTTATCGTTTAGAAGTAGGTCACCCTCCGGGAGCCCCATTATTTATGTTGTTGGGTAAATTCTTTACCATGTTTACCTCTGCCGAAAATGCAGCTGTGGCCATTAACGTAATGTCAGCATTGAGTAGTTCATTTACCATTTTATTTTTGTTTTGGACCATCACTGCCATGGTGAAGAAATTGGCTATGAAAACAGGAGAACTTACTCAATCAAAAACTTACGCTATAATGGGTAGTGCTTTGGTGGGTTCTTTAGCTTATACTTTTTCAGATTCATTTTGGTTCTCTGCAGTAGAAGGTGAGGTATATGCCATGTCTTCATTATTTACAGCCGTTGTTTTCTGGGCTATTTTAAAATGGGATGCCGTATCCGGTGAAAAACACAGTACGCGTTGGATGGTTTTAATTGCCTATTTAATGGGACTTTCTATTGGGGTTCACTTATTGAATTTATTGGCAATTCCTGCCATGGTATTTTTATTCTATTTTAAAACGAGAGACCTAAACGTTAAAAGCTTTTTTATTGCAACAGGCTATTCATTACTAATTTTAGGTGTTGTACAATTTGGAATTATTCCCGGAACCTACAAGTTAGGGTCAATGTTCGAAATCCTTTTTGTGAATTCTTTTGGAATGCCTTTTAACTCCGGTTTATTTGTATACATTATTTTATTAATCGGATTAGTTGCTTACGGTTTATACATTACTCAAAAGAAACAAAAAGTAGTTTGGAATACCATTCTTTTATGTTTTACAGTAATCTTAATTGGTTATTCAACTTTTGCTGTGATTATGCTGCGTTCAGCTGCTAATCCTCCAATGGACGAAAATAATCCCGAAAATGCATTTAGTTTATTATCTTACCTAAATCGTGAGCAATATGGCTCAGCTCCGTTCTTAACCGGTCAGTTTTTTAATACGCCTCTTGACCCAAGAGAGCCTTACAAAGAAGGGAAACCTGTTTACTTCCAAAACAAAGAAACAGGAAAGTATGAGCAAACCAACAAAGGAGAAAAAGACCAACCAAATTACGACAGTAAAACTTCAGGTTTCTTACCTAGAATGTGGAGTTCTCAAGGGCATCATGTAGATGCTTATAAGCAATGGAGTAATTTTAGAGGTAAAAATGTTCGTGCTTCTAATGGAGAAACGATAAAAATACCAACACTAGGAGAGAACTTAGCATTCCTTTTCAATTACCAATGGGGTCACTTATATTGGCGTTATTTCATGTGGAACTTTGTGGGTCGTCAAAATGATGTACAAAGTCAAGGAGAAATTACAAATGGAAACTGGTTAAGTGGTATAGATGCTTTAGATTCTATGCGTTTAGGAGACCAAAGCAAAGTACCTAGCAACACGTTGAATAATCCCGGACGAAATACTTATTTCTTCCTTCCATTAATTTTTGGCTTAATTGGATTAGTGTATCAATTCCGTAAAGACCCAAAAGACTTTTTAGTATTAGGTTTATTGTTCTTTTTTACGGGAATGGCGATTAACTTTTATACTAATCCCCCTCCATTACAACCACGTGAAAGAGATTATGCTTATGTAGGTTCATTCTATGTGTTTACGATTTGGATGGCTGTTGGAATCTATGCTTTGTATGAAATATTAAGTAAAAAAGCTCCACAAACCATCAGCGCCATTGGTGTTACCATTTTTGGTTTATTTGCTGCCCCTGTTCTAATGGGCACCCAAAACTGGGACGACCATGACCGTTCGGGAAGATATACTGCTCGTGATTTTGCAAAAAACTATTTAAATTCTTGTGCTCCAAATTCAATCTTGTTTACCAATGGTGATAATGATACTTTCCCTTTATGGTATGTACAAGAGGTAGAAGGATACCGTACCGATGTGAGAGTAGTAAACTTAAGTTTATTGAATACCGATTGGTACATTGAACAAATGAGAAGAAAAGCATGGGATGCAGATGGTATTCCTCAAAGAATTCCTGATTATAAAATCAGACAAGGAACCAATGATTTTGTTCCTATATACGACAGAGGAATTGAAGGCCATGTTGATGTTGATGAAGCTATTGATTTCTTAATTGACGATACTCCAAAATCAAAAGTAACAGTATCGAGTGGTAAATCAGTGGATTATTTCCCTAGTAAAAACTTCAGCATTGCTGTAGACAAACAAAAGGTAATGTCTAATGGAACTGTACCAAAAGATAAGATAGATAGAATTGTGGATAAAGTAGAATGGACCATTAATAAAAATTACATCATGAAAAATGATTTAATTATTTTGGACATACTTGCTGCCAATGATTGGGAACGCCCTGTTTATTTTGCTATTACCACTGGAGCTGATAGTTATATTGGATTGACTCCTTACTTCCAATTAGAAGGTTTAGCATATCGCTTAGTACCTTACAAAGCAATGAGCTTTGATGGTCAAACTGGTGAGGTTGCTAACGAAATAATGACTGAAAACCTAATGAATAAATTTGTTTGGGGAGGAATGGAAAATCCAAATTCTGAAATTTATTTAGATGAAAACAACAGAAGAATGTGTATGAATTTCAGAAACAACTTCTCTCGTTTGGCTGAAGATTACATCAGATTAGGAAAAAATGAAGAAGCAGTTAAAACTTTAGATTATTGTTTAAGTGTAATGCCTGAAAGATTGGTTGGATATAATTTCTTTATGATACCAGTCGCAGAATCATATTACAAACTTAAAGAGTATGAAAAAGGAAATGGCGTAGTGAGAAGTTTGGTAAATATGTATCACGAAGAATTGAAATACTACTTAACGCTTAGAGGTGATGATAGAAAGTCTATTCAAGGAGAAATCGACAGAGCTAAATACATACTACAACAGTTAATCATGTTGACCAACGATAAATATAAAGAATGTGGGTTGGCTGATGAAATGGCAGAAAAATTTATTGAAATTAACAGTTTAATTCTAACTCAAGGATAATGAGAAAATTACTTAGAAGCATTATCAGAGGATTGGGATTGTATTCATTTTCCATTAAGTTGGAAAATAAGATTATCACTGCGCTTCAAAAAAACAAACAAAAAGAGTTATATAGTCAATTTGTTCAACCTAACTCGCTTTGTTTTGATGTAGGAGCCAATGTTGGAAACAGAACTGCATTGTTTTTAGAATTAGGAGCGAAAGTAGTAATGGTGGAACCTCAAAAAGATTGCTATGAAGCCCTAGAAAAAAGATTCCCTAATCTTCCTCTTGTGAAGAAAGGTTTAGGCGAAAAAGAAAGCACGGAAAAGCTATATGTTTCTGATGTTTCTTTGATTTCTTCTTTTTCAAAAAGTCATGTTGACCAAATGCAAGAAGACCGTTTTAAGGGTGCAAATTGGGATAAAACGGTAGACATTGAAATGACCACTTTAGACAATTTAATCAAAGAATTTGGTGTTCCTGATTTTTGTAAAATTGATGTGGAAGGCTATGAATATGATGTATTAAAAGGATTGACTCAGCCTCTTAAGTCATTATCTATTGAGTACATAGTTCCTGAAAACAAAGAGGTAGTTTTAAACTGTATTCAACACTTAAACAAACTTGGAAATATAGAATGTAACTTATCTCATGGCGAGTCTATGAAGTTTCATTTAGACAAATGGAAAACAGGAGATGAAATGGAGGAGTATGTTCAAAGTCAAGATTTTATTGATACTTCTTACGGAGATATTTACGTAAAATTTGTGTAAATTGACCACTCTATGAATGGTTTAATAGAACGATATAAGAAAATCCGAAAAAAAGGAATGCTGGAGAAAAAATTCAAAGGCAAATATGCTTTTGTTGGAATCGGCAATCATTCTATTAATAATCTTTATCCTGTTTTAAGTTACCTGAATGTTGATTTAAAATACATAGTTGTTAGAAGTGAAGACACCAAAAAGTTAGTTGAAGAAAACTTTTCTACTGTAAAAGCAACCAGCAATTTAGAAGAAGTTTTAAATGACAATGAAATTAAAGGTGTTTTTGTATCTGCAAATCCTAATGCTCATTTTGCATTAGCAAAACAAATTTTAGAAGCCAACAAAAATCTTTTTATTGAAAAACCCCCATGCAATTCTTCTGATGAGTTAAGTCAACTAATTACTTCTGAAGCTAAATCTACAGGAATTGCTCTAACCGGTTTACAAAGAAGGTATTCTCCTTTATATTCTATTCTATCTACCAAAGCAAAAGAAGCCAATTATTATACCTTAAAATACAAAACCGGAGGTTATCCCGAAGGTGATGAGTTACTCGATCTTTTTATCCATCCACTAGATGCTATTTTCTTTTTATTTGGTGAAGGGAAAATTGAAAATGTGAAAGTAGTGAAAGGAAAGGGGACGATTGTTTATTTGGCTCAAATTCAACACGAAAATGGAATAATTGGAACTTTAGAATTTTCAACTGATTATTCATGGACAGAAGCTCAAGATATTTTAACCATTAATACTCCTAAAGGAGAGTACATCACAGAAAATACTTCTAAGTTGGTATTCCAGACCAAGCCTAAAGTAATGATGAATATCCCGTTAGAAAAGGTTAAAACATTCATTCCTCAAACCACTACTTTGTATCAACAAAATAGTTTTTTACCAGTTAAAGAACATAACCAATTGTATTCTGCTGGTTATTTTTCTGAATTGGAAACTTTCCTTCATTTATGTGAAGGAGGTAATGCAAAAAACAACTCTTCATTCAAGGAATTGAATCCAACTTATCAGGCAATTGAAACTCTAAGAGTTGCAAAATAAAAAGCCTCACATTTTGTAAGGCTTTTTACTATCAAAATAGATTATTACTGTTTCAATATTTTATAGACTTTACTTGAGTTCTCATCTTGTACATGCAAGAAATATACACCCTGACTTTCTCTACTTAAATCCAACATAATTTTGTTCTCTGCAGTTTTACCTTGCTCAATGATTCTTCCTTCAATACTTAATATTTTGTAATGAACAAAAGTGTTTGAATTAGCTATATCTACCGTAAACATTCCATTTGTTGGGTTGGGATAAATATTTACTTTATTTTTCAGGGACTCATTAATACCTGTAATTAAAATATTAAACATTTGACAACTGCTATCTGAACTACATGAGTTAAATGTTGTTAAACAAACTGTGTAATCACCATCTAAAGAGTATGTATGAACAGGGTTTTTAATTGTAGAGAAATTACCATCTCCAAACTCCCAATAATATTTTACAGCATTAGCTGATGAATCCATAAAGCTAACCTCATCATTATTTATTGTATAGGAAAATTGTGCCGAAACAGAATCACACCCATAACAAAATAAAGAATCATCGGCAGTAATATCAAAAGTGAAGAGATTACTAGGTATTATTTGAGGGATTAAAGTAGAAAAAGCATAACTGGAATCAATAAATATAGTTGGAGCAACTCCGGTTGTATCAAAAGTCATATTATCTTCATAACATCCACTTCCTGCTCCATTATTATCTGTTTTTACTAAAAATGGTTTAACCCCTCCAAAAGAAGTAGATTCTCCACCCAACAAAAAACTACCATCAGCTGTTTTTCTAACCATTCTAGGATAATCATAACCAGAGTCTCCATAAGTCCTACTCCACACTAAATCTCCATTTAAATCAAATTTAGCTAATCCATAGTTAGCCATTGTTCCTGGAGTACTAGATGTATCTTCATCAAAAACCACCACATAGGTCGAATCTGATTCATCAAAAAGAGCTGCTTCAGCATATTCTCTTCCTATATTTCCATAAAATTTATTCCATACTATATTTCCTAAAGAATCTAATTGATAGATAACTAAATCTGGAGTACTATTACTAGATGAACCCAGTCCAACATATTCCGAATTAGAAGCAACAAAAACTCCTTTATTTGGAGCTTCAGCGATTCCTCTGGCAATATTACACCAGTTGGGTGCTATCACTTTCCCCCAAAGAACATTTCCATCTAAATCCATTCTAGCCACTTGAGCTCTTCCTCCATGGTTTCCACATAAATAGAGCATATCATCGCTAGTTTTAATTACTCGAATAAAATTATCTATTCCTCCATCTTCTGCATATTTACCCCACATTAAATTCCCTGCTTTATCTATTCTAAATACGCTTGCTTTTGTAAATGAACTAGGAGATAACGCATATCCCCCACACACAATATAACTACTATCACTCAATTGTAGTGCTTCATAAGCCATATCATTATTATCTTCACCTAATACTAAAGACCATTCTATTTCTCCAAATAAATCTGTTTTTAAAATTAACATGTCTTTTGACCCATTACCAAAAGCTCTTGTATATCCTGTAATTAGAGAACCTCCATCAAGCGTAGTTAATACTCCATAATAATAAGTTTCAGCCCATGATGAATCGCGATAACCTTTCATCCAATTTAAATTACCTTCAGCACTTATTTCCGCAAGAGAATAGTTACCGGCAATAACATAAGAACTATCAGTTTTTTCATCTAAGCCCCATATCCTGCCCATATAACCTCCACTGTTATATACTTCAGAAAATTGTGACTGAGCTAATAATATCATGCTGCTCAAAGAAAACAAGAGTGTAAATATTTGTTTCATAATTTTTTTTGATTTAAATTCCTTATTTACAATAACCAAACCAGTTTTAAATATAATAAAAAAGCCCCACATTTCTGTAAGGCTTTTTTATTGATTAGAACATTTTTACTGTTTCAATACTTTGAAAACTTGACTAGATGTGTCATCTTTCAACTGTAAGAAGTAAACTCCTTTGCTTTCTCCACTTAAATCTAATATAATTTTATTCTCAGCAGTTTTCCCTTGCTCTACTATTCGTCCTTCTAAGGTAACTAAAGTATAGTTCACTATAGTATTTCCTCCCAAGTCAACTGTAAACATTCCGCTAGTTGGGTTAGGATAGATAGAAACTACATTTGTACTCATTTCTCTAACACCTACTCCAGTAATGTTCTCACATGCTGATGTATCTACACAATTTCCTAATGTAATTTCAACTGCATAGTTACCATTCATTGTTGCTGTGAATGATTGACCAGTTTCTGATGGAATTACAGCATTTCCATTATCACAATCTAACCAACGGTAAGTCGCTCCTGTTTGGTTTGCTGTTAATGTTGGCATTAAACTATTATCAATAGTATTGTCAATAGCAGGGAATACAACATCAAATGTACATGTTGAGATGTTTGTTGACCCATCAGTTGCACTTATAGTAATAGTAGTAGTACTAGAAACAACAGTACCTGGTAATGGAGACTGAGTAATTGTAGGTGAAGCAGAACAGTTATCTGAAACTGTTGCTAATCCTGTATAATCAGGAAGTGTAAATTGACATGAAGCTCCTGGAGTTTCATTTTGGTTTCCTGGACATGTAACAACTGGTGCTAATGTATCAACAACTGTTACAGTTGCTACACAAGTCGAAGTATTACCTGCTGCATCCATTACTGTTAAAGTATCAGTATTTGCTCCTAATTCATTACAAGTAAATGTAACAAGTTGAGCATTATATGTTAAAGCTCCTGCACAGTTATCTGATGAGCCACCATCGATAGCGTTATCAGGAATAATCACCATTCCTGAACCATCTAAATATGCATTGATATTTTGACAAACAGCCATTGGAGCTTCTTGATCTTCTATTGTTACTTGTTGTGAACAAGTGCTACTGTTTCCATTTACGTCAACTGCAGTCCAAGTTACTGTAGTAGTTCCGACAGGTAAATTAGCCGGAGCATCATTATACATAGTATCTAACGTACAGTTATCTGAAGCAGTAGCTGAACCTATTCCGTAAGATACTGTCACTTTTGCATAAGATTGTGGTGCCCACGATGGATTAGGATTTTCATCTAATACGATACAATTTGTTGGAGGTATAATTGTTATTGCATTTAATCCTCCTACAATATATCCTGTAGGGTTTAATGTGTAGTTAATTACTTGATTTGAACAGCTATAATCTGCACTCACATAATCATTATTAGGAACTCCATTAAACTGAGTGTATGAATTCCCGCCCACATCATAATAGCTTTGATAAAACTCTACCTCTACACTTGAAGGCATAGCTGTCTCAATACTTGTCCATACGATAGATAAATCAACACTATCGCAGCTATATGCATCATTTCCAGTACCATTACAATCTGGTCCATCAATTCCATCTGAACTGATATCAGATAATGAAATATAATATACATTCTCAAATGAAGAACTAACATCAAAGCTGCAAGTTCCCATATCTGCGGCAAGAGTAACATCTGCCGGGCAGTTTATCATCGGTGCAACTGTATCTATTACCACTACTTGTTGCATACATGTATTGCTATTTCCATTTGCATCTTCTGCTGTCCAAGTAACTGTAGTTGTTCCAACAGGTAAGTTTAATGGCGCATCATTGTAAACGGCATCTACTGTACAATTGTCTGTTACTGTTGGGGCAGTTAATGTACTTCCATAATACACAGACACTTTTGCATAAGATTGTGGCGCCCATGAAACGTCCGGGTTTTCATCTAGAACGATACAATTAGTAGCAGGGCTGATAGTAAACTCATTTAATCCACCTACAACATATCCTGAAGTATTTAACGTATAACTAATTACATTATTTGAACAGTTATAATCAGCACTTACATAATCATTATTGGCAGAACCATTAAACATAGTAGGAGAAACTCCTCCTTCATCATACCAAGTCTGGAAAAACTCAATTTCAACAGACGAAGGCATTCCTGTTTCTATACTATTCCAAGTAAAAGTCATATCTCCTCCACAACTATATATATCTAATGTTGGATTACAACCTGGCCCTCCAGTACCTGAAAAAGCGGTAAACTGAGATAAAGGAATATAATACTCATTTACAAATTTACTAACTGCGCCACATGCTCCAGTTCCTGCATAAAGTGTATCAGTTCCTGCACATGTAATTACAGGAGGAGTAACATCCATTGAACAACAGAAATTAGCTGCTCCAGGACTTGCTTTTACTTCTTTTCCATTGATAATAACACCTGTACCAATTACAGATGCATTCCAATTGTTCCCATCATTATTATCGGCATTTACATCACATAATACTAAAGATGGTCCTTGAGCGTTTGGATCTGTTGGCCAAGGCGCAGAAGTGTAATATCTAACTGAATCTACTAAATTACCTGAAGCATTTTTAATAGTAACAAATTCACCACCATTAGATAAACCTCCAGTAAAAACTCCGTCAGGCATAGATCCAAACACATTATTAAAAGCTCCAGAATTTACTGCTACTACATAAAACTCTCCAGGGTTTAATATAACACTTGGAAAAGTATAGGTTACTCCTGCTAAAGTGTAATTCGTTAAATCAACTGGATTAGCATCATTGTTATAAATTTCAATAAACTCAAGTGTATCTGTACCAGCCTCTGGTGGATTGTACATAATTTCAGAGATAACAAGATCTGGAGTAATTACAGGACAAACTACAGATGCAGAAAATTGAGCAGGACTTAGGTCATAAGGTGTTGCATCATTACCAGACCAATTTATATAATCATTAATTAATGCTCTTAATGTCGAAGCATTTCCGGTTAAAGTCCCAGTATATTTTGAATTATCTAATCCAGAATTAGTTGTTGAAGGGTTTGGATACAATGAAACACAATTCACACCATTAGTTAATCCAAGGGGTAATACTGAATAGGCTGCAGCGTTAGTTGAGATATTATTCCACGTAGTAGTAGCATTGTAATTTGTATTATCACTACTAAATGTAATTGCAGTAATAAATGTTGGATTCATATCTCCAGGTGATGATGCTTGATACATCAAAATCTGATCTCCATCAGCAAAAAGCAAGTAATTTGATGCTGGTAGTCCTGAATATGGACCAGAAATGAAACCAATAGAAGAAGCTAAAACATTTAAAGTGGAGGTCATATACACATGAACTACCGTTCCACATCCTAAACCACCTGCAGGTGCTGTCCATGAATAATGTCCTCCTCCATTTGATCCTGACCAATCAGTCCCTCCCCAACCATCAGCAGTAAAATAAATTACTTCTCCGGCAGGAATCTCTTTTAATGTAATAAAAGTAAAATCATCGCGAACTGATGCAGAGAAATTATCTGAATTGATTCCAATAATTGCGATATCACCAGCTAACATAGCTTGTGTTGTTTTACAACTAAATCCTTCTAAACTCCATTGAGGTGAACCTATCAATGTACCGTTTTGAGAACCATCAGTAGTAGCTAAATCAGAAGTTGTTGTGCCTGTTCCTTCCTCAAAATCATAAAGAGTTATCAAGTTAGGATCTGATGTGGAAACGCAAGATTGATAATTCCCAGAAATTTCAGTTGATGTTCTTGCATCATTCCATAATCTAAAATTATCAATTGTACAATTAGCGTTTTCTGAAAGATTATTCTCATTTGCAGCTAAAAACCAATTAGAAGAAGCTAAATTACTAGCTGAGCAAGGGTATGTCCATGCACTTGCACCATTTATATATAAAGTTATTGTTGTAGCTTCTCTTACCCAAGCCATATGATACCATGTATTTGTAGTAAGATTAACAGGTGAATTTATCCATCCTAAATTTAAATTGGCTGAAAAAATTCTAATATTATTACCTGAAAATGGATCCACAGCAATACTTAATCCATTATTAATAGTACTTAATATTCTTTGATAATTTGTTCCGGTTCCTGAACCATCTATTCTAATATCCATTTCAATAGTAAAATCACCTAAACTGCCAATAGGATCAGTTACAACCCAGTTATTTCCATTAAAATCTAAAGCATTCTGAGCGTTTAAGCTAATTGTAAAAAACACTAAAATGATAAATAAAAAATTCTTCATATTATAAGTTTTATTTTTTTGCATAGATAATACATTTTCCTCAATCTAGAAAATGTAATTTGTTATGTAATTATTAACTAATTACAACACCACATTCACAATCTTTTTAGGAACCACAATAACTTTTTTAGGTGTTTTTCCTTCTAAGTATTTTGCCGTTTGTTCGTTTGCCATTACTACTTTTTCTACATCGGCAGGTCCCATGTTGGCTGGCAACTCTAACATAAAACGCATTTTACCGTTAAACGATACCGGATATTTATGATTGCTTTCTACTAAAAATTCTTCTTTGTGTTTAGGAAATACAGCATAAGTAATACTTTCTTTATGACCTAGTTTTGCCCATAATTCCTCAGCAATATGAGGCGCATAAGGTGAAAGAATAATGCACAAATCTTCAATGATTGCTCGTTTGTTACATTTCAGTGCAGTCAATTCATTTACACAAATCATAAAAGCAGAAACAGGAGTATTGAATGAAAATCGCTCAATGTCTTCTTTTACTTTTTTAATGGTTTTGTGTAAGCTTTTTAACTCTTCTTTGGTTGGTTCTTCATCACTTACATTGAATCCATTGTCATCGTGTACCAAACGCCATAGTTTTTTCAAGAAACCGTTTACACCTGTAATTCCTTGGGTATCCCATGGTTTGTGTTGTTCCAAAGGTCCCAAGAACATTTCGTAACAACGTAAAGTATCTGCTCCGTACTTTTCTACCAATTCGTCAGGTGTTTGTACATTGTACTTGGATTTTGACATTTTATCTATTTCTCTTCCAACAATAAAATCTCCATTTTTATTAGTGATTAGCATAGCATTTGCTAAAAATGAAAATCTAGCATCTTTTTTAGCATCAGACAAGATTAACTTATCTCCTTCTAAAAAATTTATATCTACATTAAAAGATGAGTAGTTTAAGGCATATATATCTTCCTTGTATTTTGTAAAATAATTGAAAGTACTTGATTCATTATTTATCAAGTTTTCATACTCTCTAATTTTATTGTACAAAAAATTCGATTCCTCTGATAATGATTTTACATCAAATTTACTTTTAAGTTCAGCAAATCCTTTATCAGTAATATAAATTGGGAAATCTGATGGCAAAACATTATTCTTTTCATTACTAAGGATAGAAGGTAGCGCTCTATGAATCAATGCACTGTTCCCCTGAATCATTCCTTGGTTAATCATTTTTTGGAAAGGTTCTTCAAATGGGATGTAACCCATATCGAACAAAAACTTGGTCCAAAAACGAGCGTACAATAAGTGTCCCGTAGCATGTTCTGCTCCACCAATGTATAAATCTACATTTTTCCAATAATCTACCTTGTCTTTTGCAACAAACTCTTGGTCATTTTTAGCATCCATGTAGCGTAAAAAATACCAGCTACTTCCTGCCCAACCAGGCATGGTGTTAAGTTCGAGAGCCCCTCCCGACCTCCCCGAAGGGGAGGAGTTTAATTCTTCTTTAGAAACAATTTCTTTTTTATTTTCATCCCAGTACCATTTCTTAGCGTTTCCTAAAGGAGGTCTTCCGTCCTCTGTGGGTAAGTACTTTTCTACTTCAGGCAACTCAATTACTTCATCGCTGTTGACTAAATAAGGCACCTCGCCTTTGTAATAAACCGGGAATGGTTCTCCCCAATATCGCTGACGAGAAAACACGGCATCTCTCAATCTGTATTGGGTTTTTCCTTTACCAAAGCCTCTTTGTTCAATTTCGTAAATGGCCAACTTAGTAGCTTTTTTTACCGGTAAGTCGTTCAAGAAATCAGAATTAGCAATTACTGCATCTTTCTCTGCATAAGCTGCTTCGCTGATGTCTTTGTCTTTAAAAATGTTCTTGATTTCAATTCCAAAATGATTGGCAAAATCCCAATCTCGTTGGTCACCACAAGGGACCGCCATTACAGCTCCAGTTCCATAACTTGCCAATACATAATCGCCAATCCATACAGGCACTTTATCTCCTGTAAATGGATGGATGGCATAAGCACCTGTAAACTCTCCTGTAATGTTTTTTACATCCGATTGTCTATCTCTTTCCGATTTTAAAGAAGCTGCTTTTTGGTATGCTTCCACTTTTCCTTTTTGGTCAGCAGTTGTAATTTTTTCTACCAATGGATGTTCTGGTGCCAACACCATAAACGAAACTCCAAAAATGGTATCAGGACGAGTAGTAAATACTTCTATAGCTAACCGCTCTCCGCTTTCTGTCGACTGTTGGCTGTCAACAAAAAACCGAACGCTAGCTCCTTGACTTTTGCCAATCCAGTTTCGTTGAATATCTTTAATTGATTCTGTCCAATCCAACCCTTCTAATCCTGACAATAAACGCTCAGCATAAGCCGTGATTCTCATACTCCATTGACGCATTAATTTTTGCTCTACCGGATGTCCTCCACGTTCCGAAACGCCATCTTTCACTTCATCATTAGCTAACACAGTTCCTAATTCTGGACACCAGTTTACCCAAGTATCAGATAAAAAAGCAATTCGATAATTCAACAACATTTTTTGTTGAGTCGCTTCATCCCAAGCATTCCAATCGGCTGCAGAAAAAGTTGCTACCTCATCACAAACAGTATTTACATTTGCGTTCCCTTCGGTTTTAAATCTTTCAATTAAAGTATCAATCTTTTCAGCTTTGTCAGCATCTTTATTGTACCACGAATTGTACAATTGCTTAAAAATCCATTGCGTCCATTTGTAATAATTCGGGTCAGATGTTCTTACTTCTCTATCCCAATCAAATGAAAAACCAATTTTATCCAACTGATTTCTGTATCCAGGAATTATATTTCCGTCTTTATCTGTTCCTCCCTCAATATTTGTTTTGGTAGTAATGGCAGGATGTTGCCCTGTTTGAATGGCATATTGCTCTGCAGGCAATCCAAACGAGTCGTATCCCATTGGATGCAACACATTAAATCCTTGCAATCTTTTATAACGAGCATAAACATCTGATGCAATATAACCAAGCGGATGACCTACATGTAAACCGGCACCAGAAGGATAAGGAAACATATCCAATACATAATATTTTGGTTTTACGCTGTTATCTTCGGCTGCAAAAGTTTTGTTGTCTGCCCAATACTTTTGCCATCTTTTTTCAATCTCGTTATATTGATATTGCATCGTTAATAAGTCTTAAAATGAGGTGCGAAATTAACAATATTTAAGAGTATTTTTGAACAATTAAATTGCTAATCAACGAGTTTAATGTTAGTTTAGCACTCATAAATTTGGCACAAAATAATGGCTAGTAACGATAAACATACTGCTAGAAGATTAAGAACAACTTACTTAACCACCATCATAAGTATTTCGTTGGTGTTGTTTATGTTAGGAATTTTAGGATTGATTATTTTAAATGCCCGCCAAATTTCCAACCATGTAAAAGAAAACATTGGTTTTTCTATTATCTTAAAAGATGGCATTAAAGATGTGGATATTAATCAAATTCAAAAATCTTTAGATGCCGAACCTTTTGTTAAGTCTACTCACTTTATCCACCCTGATTCTGCAGCTGCTCAATTGCAAAAAGATTTAGGCGAAGATTTTATTGAGTTTTTGGGTTACAACCCATTATTACCTTCTATTGATATTAAGCTAAATGCAAACTATGCCAACAATGATAGCTTATCATTAATTGAAGCAGACTTGATGAACAACCCCAAAATAAAAGAGGTTTTTTATCAAAGAGATTTAGTAAGCTTGATTAATGATAATGTGAAAAAAATAAGCCTTTATCTTTTGGGATTTAGTGCTTTATTATTGATAATCGCTGTTGCTTTAGTTAATAATACCATCCGATTATCTATTTATTCTAAACGATTTATTATTAAAACCATGCAGTTGGTTGGGGCTAAACACTCTTTTATTCGCCGACCGTTTGTTTTGCGTGGAATTGGAAATGGAATTGTAAGTGCTTTTTTAGCCATTGGTTTAATTGTATTGTTCTTGTATTATTTACATCAACAAATGCCCGAATTAATTGATTTTAAAAACATTGAACTTTATGGTGCTTTGTTTTTACTAGTTATCATGATGGGTATTATTATTTCATGGATATCTACTAATTTAGCGGTTAGAAAATATTTACGTATTGACACCGGAAACCTTTATTAATCTTGATTATGAGCGAAAATTCAAATAACGACTTTGCTTTTGGAAAACAAAACTACATTTTAGTAGCAATTGGAGCAGCATTAGCGATCTTAGGATATTTATTAATGTCAGGTGGTGGTTCTGATGACCCAACCGTTTTTAGTGAAGAGCTTTTTTCTACTAGAAGAATGATTGTAGCACCCATCCTTATTTTAGCTGGATTAGGTGTGGTAGGATATGGAATAATGAAAAAAGTAAAAGATTAATTTTTTTGAATGTCTATTTTCGAAGCCATCATTCTTGCCATTATTGAAGGACTTACTGAGTTTCTTCCCGTTTCTTCAACCGGACATATGATTATTGGCTCTTCTGTTATGGGAATTGCTGAGGATGATTTTACCAAAACATTTACCATTGCTATTCAACTTGGTGCTATCCTATCGGTAGTTGCCATTTACTGGAAACGCTTTTTTCAAACTGTCAATTTTTATTTAAAATTAGTTGCTGGTTTTATTCCTGCTGCTGTTTTTGGTTTACTTCTAAATGATTTTATTGATTCTTTATTGGAAAATGTCATTGTGGTTGCTACGACATTATTGTTAGGAGGAATTGTTCTGATATACGTAGATAAATGGTTTAAAGAAACTGAAGAAACCGGGACATCTGAGGTAACTTATCCAACGGCATTTAAAATTGGATTGTTTCAGTGTATAGCTATGATTCCCGGTGTATCACGTTCTGCGGCAACCATTATTGGTGGGTTAACTCAAAAAATGAACAGAAAAGCTGCTGCTGAGTTTTCTTTTTTTCTTGCTATTCCAACTATGCTAGCTGCGACTGGATATAAATTATTGAAATTTTACAAAGCAGGTGGTGGTTTTCACGGAGAAGAAATTACTTTATTAATTGTTGGAAATGTAGTTGCTTTTATTGTTGCTATTATTGCTATTAAAGGATTCATTAGCTTTTTAACCAAACACGGCTTTAAATACTTCGGTTACTATAGAATTATTTTAGGAATTACCATTCTTGCTCTTTACTTTATGGGAGTTGAATTGACCATCAACTAATGCAACATCTTCAAGAAAAATTTCTAAACGGACAAATCATTTTAATTGACAAACCCTATACATGGACTTCATTTGATGTGGTTGGAAAAGTTCGTTACAATCTAAAAAAAAAATTAGGATTAAAGAAAATTAAAGTAGGTCATGCCGGAACCCTAGACCCATTAGCAACAGGGCTTTTAGTAATTTGTACTGGTAAATTCACCAAAAAAATTGAAGAGATACAAGCTCAACCCAAAGAATATAGTGGTATTATTACTTTGGGAGCAATAACACCATCTTTTGACTTAGAGCATGATGTAGATAAAGAATATCCAACCGAACATATTACAGAAGAGTTAATTAAAGAAACTGCTCAAAAATTTATTGGAGAACAACTTCAAGAAGCACCTATTCATTCTGCAAAAAAAATTGATGGAAAAAGAGCTTATGAGTATGCGAGAAATGACGAAGAAGTAAAAATTAAATCAAACCTTATTACTATTTATTCTTTTGAAATTCTTGGCATTTCTAATAATTATCAAGAGTTAAAAGACGAACCTAGAGAATACAGACCAAATCCGAAGATAAATGTATGCTCTCCTTACAAAAAAGGAATACATGTAAAGTTTAAAATTCAATGCAGTAAAGGGACTTACATCCGTTCTATTGCAAGAGATTTCGGACAAAAATTAAATTCCGGTGGTCATTTATCTGAACTTAGAAGAACAAAAATTGGTGATTATCTTATTGAAAATTCTTTTGAAATAAATTCATTAGATGAATTGTTATCTTTATAGTTAATTGAGTTGTTGAATATCATTTTTATTATTTGAAGCAATTGCATTTTTAATTAAATTGCAATATGTTTTTTCAGGTAAAAAAATATACTCTCTATTGCTTTTTGTTTTTAACTACTCTCTTTTTACTTAGTAGTTCTTTTTGCTCTGCTAAAAAACAATCCATAATTATTGATTTTACTCCAGAAGAACAACAATGGATAAAAGAGCACCCCATTATTTATCATGGATACGAACCTAATTGGCCTCCTTATGAAATATATAAAAATGGAGAATATAAAGGAATTGTAGGAGACTATGTCTCCATTTTTGAGAAAGCTACCGGAATCGATTTTAGACCAATTAAAGATATTACCTGGGAAGAATCTTTAATAGAATTACAATCAGGCGAAATAAATATGGTTCCTTGTGCAGGAATTACTGATGAAAGAAAATCATATCTTCTATTCACGAAGCCATATATTTCAGACCCTTTGGTAATAGTAACGACATTAGATGCTGAATTTATTAGTGGATTAAAAGGCTTAGAAAATAAAAAAGTATCTGTCCCTGTTAATTACTATACGGGAGAAATGATTTCGAAAGATTTTCCCAAAATACAATTAGTGTATGAGAAGAGTATTAAAGAGTGTTTAGAAAGTGTAACTCTTGGAAAAACAAAAGCATTTGTAGGGAGTTTAGGAGTTGTCAGCTACTATATAAATCATCATGGTTTTACCAATCTAAAAATAGCTGCTCCAACAATTTATAAAAACACTCAAATTGGATTTGCCGTTACCAAAAAATGGGAACCTTTAAGAGATATTATTCAAAAGGTATTGGATAAAATACCTCAAAAAACACATAATCATATAAGAAATAAATGGATATCTGTTAAGTATGATCATGGTCTTGACATTCATCAGTTAATAATTTACAGCATTTATATATTTGTTTTTTTATTAATAATCTTTCTCGCAATATTAATGTGGAATAAAGCACTAAAAAAAGAAATCATAAAAAGAAAACACATAGAAAAAAAACTAGAAAAAACCCTTCAAAACGCTAATAAGATAAGCGAAGAAAGAAAAGTCTTACTCCAGGAAATTCATCATCGCGTAAAAAATAATTTACAAATCATTATTAGTTTATTGCGTTTACAAAAAGGACATTCATCTGATGAAATAAAAGAGCGTTTGGATGAAGCTATTACTAGAATTAATGCCATTTCATTAGTGCATCAAAAAGTGTATCAAACCAAAGACCTTGCTAATATTAATCTAAGAGAATATATATGCTCTCTGACTGATGAAATTATTACTTCTTTCTCATATGAAAACAAACCCAATATCATTATCAATACTAACATTGATGATGTTGATTTAACCCCTTTAATTCCTCTAGCTTTAATTTTAAATGAATTAATTACTAACTCCATAAAATATGGGTTGAAAGAGAAAGATGATGGTGTAATAAAAATTGACATTCAAAAGAAATCAAATGAGTTTACCATGAATTATCATGATAATGGCACTTGGATAGACAACTCTGACAAAATAAATTTTGGCTTATCTCTAATAGATACTTTTACTGAACAACTAGATGGAAGCTATACCCGAACTATTAATGGAGGTACAACATATCATTTTATTTTTGCAGAACGTTTATAGTTATTCCTCTTTTATCTTTTTACCTTCTTCGTAGTAAATTATCTTTTTAATTTTTCCTTGTTGCTTTTCATAAAATATCCATTTGCCATGAGGTAAAAGATTTTTGTATTCTTTCACGCTCTGCAGTGTTCCAATCTCATACCAAGAAGTAACCGTTCCATCCTGATGTCCATCTACAAAAGTTTGTTCGTACATTTTATTACCATTTGGATAATAATAAGTCCATTTACCTGTTTGTATGTTCTCTGTGTATGCTCCTTCATCTTTTGGTTTTCCATTATCGTACCAAGAAAAATGAGGACCCTCTAAAACTGAAACTTGTTGTTGTTTAGTAAACTCCGCATACTTCTTTTCAGATTCTCTTAAATAACTTTTCTTTTCTACGGATTTTACTAAAAAGGTTTGCATTTGTTCCATTTGACCATTCTCATACCAATGCTCCCATATTCCATCTTTTAATCCATTCTTATATTCACCTTTGTAATCTTGTTGTCCATTTTCAAACCAACCTTCCCATACTCCATTCATCAATCCATCATTAAAATTTCCGACATCTTTTTTAGCGCCACTATCATACCAAGATTTCCATTCTCCATCTTCTTTCCCATTTTTAAAAATACCTTGCATTACCAAAACCTCATTTTCACTCCAGTATTTCCATTCTCCATCTTTAACATTATTAGTAAAATTTCCTTGTTTCCAAACTTTACCATTTGGATACCAATAAATCCATTCCCCATTTTTTTTATCTTCTTTGTAAATTCCTTCATATTGTTTTTCACCTGATTCCCTATCATAAAAACTCCAAAGCCCATCTTTTACGCCATTTTTAAAATGAGCTACAATGTCTTTATTTCCATTGTCAAACCAATAAACCCATTCCCCATTCTTTTCTCCTTTTAAGTAGTTACCTTCCACACTTATGTTTCCTGATTGAAACCATTCTTGATATTTACCTTCCTCTAATCCACTAACAAATTCAACTTCCTTTAGTTTTTCACCATCAACAAACCAGTAAGTCCATTTACCATCCTTTTGTCCATTTTTTACATTCCCTTGAAGTCTTTTATTGCCATTATCCCAATAATAAACCCATTCTCCGGTCATGATTCCATTTTCATATTTTCCTTCAGACAGTTTATCTCCTTTTTCATCGTACTCCATCCACAATCCAGTACGTTTTCCATCCTTGTACTGACCTTTTATTTTCACTTTTCCAGAAGTACTATATTCTACAAAATTTCCAGAGCCATTTTTTACTAATTGTTTTCCTTTTTCTGTCCAAAACTCTTTTAAAAGCACATCCCCATCTTCTTTAAACTCACGTATTGCTTTTACTTGATTATTTGCATACCAAGTAGTCCAGTTGCCAATTCTATTGTCTTTTTTAAAGTTGCCCTCTTCTTTTTTACTCCCATCTTCAAAATAAAAAGTCCACAAACTGTCATTAAATCCATTTTTATTATATCCAACCATTTCTAATTGACCTGTCGGATACCAAATTTTACATACTCCTTCTTTTTTGGCTCTAATAAAAGTTCCTTCTTCTCTTTTGTTGCCTTTTTCATCGTAATCTACATAATCTCCATTATACTCTCCATCAACATAAGTTACTTCTTGCTGTATAATTCCTTCTTTACTCCAAAAAGTCCATTTACCTTGTTCTAAACCGTCTTTAACAACCCCTTCAGCTTTTTTATTTCCATTGGTCCATTTATAAGTATGTAGTTGAGCAAAAATTTGAGCATTAATAAAGAGCAGAAATATGAATACTATATTTTTCATAATGGTTTTAGTTTGTAAATGAAAACTCTAATTCAACAAAAATATTTTGAATACGTTTTGTTTTTACTTCTTTAGATTATTTGTGTTAACAATAAGATGTGAAAGGAATTATTGAACGATTACCTTTTGTATTACTGCTTTAACCTCTCCTTGCATTTTTAATAAATAAACTCCTTTAGGATATGAAGATAAATCTATTGTTAATGAAGTTTTTAGCGGTAAATGTTGTAAAACCAGCTGACCTTGACAATTAAAAACATCCACTATCATGTTTGTTGGGGAGTTTATTTTAAAAACTCCATTTGATGGATTTGGGAAGATGGTTACATTATGTTTGATTTCAATTTTTGAAGTAGAGGTTAAAACATTAGAAACATCCAATACAAAAAACCCATTTTGCATATCGCTTACCAGTACTTTTCCATCTTTTAAAAGAGGGTAAACACCCCATGCTCCTTCATACATATGATTCTGAACAGGCTGAGTTGAAGTTGGGTAACTTCCTACTTCAATAACATTATCAGGATCAGAAAAATCATACATTCTAAAACCATCAAAATATTGAGAAACATACACATAGTTCCCTTTAATAATTTGATTGTGAGCAATAGAAAAAGGGTCTGTCATGGTCATAAAAGTAGAGCGGACAGTTAAGTTATTAATATCCGAAACATCTAATACTTTCATCTGTTTTCCATGGGTTTCATCTGCAAAAATGTATATACTACCATCATCTGATAACCAACCCGAATGATTATAACCTTTTTGAGGGTAAAAAGATAGTGTATTCAACGGGTTAGGACTTGGTGCTGACATATCATAAATATACAAACCATCACCTCCATCATTTACATAGGCTGTGTCATTTCTTACATACACATCATGTACAGACCACGGCAAATCTATTGTAGTAAAAAGTGTAGGATTGGTAGGGTTCGCTAGTGAATAAACATATAAATCTCCACTACAGACATACAGTTTAGCATGAAGGCTATCAATAAAAATATTGTGTGATCTCACAACAAGCTGATCTGAATCATACACAATATGGACTGAATCGGGTAAATAACTTAAATCAACTATTTGTAAAGAACTTGCACCTTCATCACTCACCATATACAAATAGCCATTATAATCATGAAAATCTCTATGAATGATATGAGGTCCTTGGTCTTTTCCAGGAACAAAGTCTACATATGAGACATTATTTTTATCAGTAACATCAAAAAAATGAGTTCCCATTGTGCTTCCAATTACACCATACTCTCGTCCATTCTGTTCAAATCCCCAAACTTCATTATAGGTATTATTATAAGCAGAAGTAGGTGGTAAGGTGGTATCATTCCAATTATAAAGTAACTCCACTTGTTGTGCACTTACATTTGAAAATGCTAGGCAACTTGATATGATTAAATAAACCTTAAACATTTTTAAAACATTATATATTCTTGCGGATTAATAGGGATTCCATTATACCAAAGCTCAAAATGCAAGTGTGGTCCTGTAGAAAGTTCTCCTGAATTACCAACAATTGCAATTACATCACCGGCATTTACTTTATCTCCTTGTTTTTTATGCAACACTGAATTATGCTTATAAACAGAAATTAAATTATTTGTATGTTGAATTTCAATAACATAACCTGTTTCCAGTGTCCATTCTGCAAAAATTACAGTACCATCTAAAGTAGCCTTGATAGCTTCATTTTTAGGAGCTACTAAATCAACCCCAAAATGTTCTGATTTTGCATTGAACATTTCAGTAATAATTCCTTTAATAGGAGTAAAAAAAGTAAAACTGCTAATTCCTTCCGGTCTATTTTTGGCAGATTTAAACAAGTTATATTTTTCTTCAGATTCTATCATTACTCTCAACATCGAATCTTCTGAAATGGGTTCATTAGTAATATTCTTATAATTCACATTCGTATCAACAACAATAGAATCGTTAAACTGCAATGGTTCACCTTGAATTATCTTATTAATATTTAATATGTATTGCTCTTTTTGTTTCAATGCCAATTCCAATGAGTCCATTTTTAAGGTGTTTTTTATTCCTTGTTTTCTAAGGTTTACATCTGTATAACCGGGAATAAACTCTCTTAAAGGAGTAAAAGCAATAATAATGGTAACTACTACAACTAAAATAAGCGACCCAAAACCAACAATAGAAAAAACATTCAGTCGAGAAAGTCGAATAGATAGCTTTTCCTCAAAAGTATCATCATTTAAAATTACTAAACGATATTTGTTTTTAAGCTTCTGTAGTTTTTTCTTTTTTTTCTTCTGGTGAGCCATCTATAAAATAAAAATCAACACAAATATACCCAAACCTAGTCTATAAAAGTATTGTAGGACAATTAAGATTTTATTTAAAAATATAAAGGAAAGTAAGTACTTTAGCAGCTTGTTTATAATAATTTGGTAGATATTTAGTTAATACCTCTTTAAAATTATTTTTTGAGATTAAAGAATCACATAGCAGTTTCTATTTGTTTTATTTTGATTTTAGTTGGTTGCTCCACCAAAAAAAATTCATTTACCCGTAGAGCTTTTCACAACACTACTACCCGATATAATGGTTATTTCAACGCCAATGAAATAATGAAAGCTACTGACCTAAAACTACGAAATGACCATAAAGACGATTTTTCTGAAATCATTCCTTTATTTATTTACCCGGATGAAGTGGTATCAAAAAGTTTGTATCCTGATATGGATAAGGTAATTGAGAAATGCTCTGAAGCAATAGATAGGCACTCTATTTATGTGAAAAAAGAAGAACATAACAGATGGATTGATGACTGCTATGCATTAATTGGTAAAGCAAGGTTTTATAAAAAAGAACACTACAATGCCATTGAAATATTTGAATACTTAGCAAAAGCTTATAACAAAAAGCCTGAGAAAAATATGGCTTTGATATGGCTGGCAAAAACGCACATGGAATTAAATGAAATGAGCAAAGCCGAATCATACCTAAAGCTGATGGAAGGAGGAAAAGCTCCTCCACCAAAATACAACAGTGATTATAATGCTGTTTTTGCTGATTTCTATATTAGAAAAAAACAGTATGATGATGCTATTTCTAAGCTGGAAACTGCTCTTCAAACTACACGCAAAAAAACAGAAAGACGTCGTTACAATTATGTATTAGCACAACTTTGGCTAAAAAAGAAAGAATATGCAAAAGCCTCGGAACTTTTCACCAAAGTTATCAAACTCCGTCCCAGATATGACATGATGTTTAATGCTCAAATTAGTAGAGCTTTATCATTTGATACCGAAAGTCAAGACCAAGATGACATCAAAAAAATGTTAACTAAAATGCTAAAAGATGCTAAAAACAAAGAATTTCAAGACCAAATTTATTATGCTTTAGCTGATATTGCTTTCAAAGAAAATGATGAAGCACTTGGTATAAAATATCTTCAATTATCAGCTCGCAGTAGTGTAAGTAATCCTAAACAAAAAGCAATGGCTTACCTAAGATTGGGGGAACTATATTATTCCAAACCCCAATATGTACCTGCACAATCTTATTATGATAGTTGTGTTGCCGTTTTACCTGAAACCTATGAGTTTTATGATAATATCTATGCACGAAGTAAGTCTTTAAATAAGCTGGTTGAAAATATAAAAATTGTTGAATTAGAAGATAGTTTACAAAAAATGGCTTTAGACGAAGGTTACAGAAATACAGTAATAGAATCACTCATTCAAAAAGAAAAAGAAGAAGAAGCTAAACAAGCAGAATTAGCTGCTTTAAATAATTCTTCTACATTAAACAACTTAGCTAACTCAAATAATATTAATTCCCAATCAAACGGAAAATGGTATTTCTATAACCAAACCATTCTTGGTTTTGGTTTTGCTGATTTTAGAAAAAACTGGGGAGACAGAAAATTAGAAGATAACTGGAGAAGGAGTAACAAACAATCAACCATCAATTTTGATGAAGAAGGAACATTTACTAATGATACCATTTCAAACGACAGTGTAGTTGTTAACCCTAAAACTACTCCCGAATTCTATCTGCAATTTTTACCTATGAATGATAAAAGCATGAATGTGTCGCATAACAAAATTATTGAGGCTCTTTATGCTCAAGGGAACATTTATCGCGAAGATTTTCAGGATTATCCCCACTCCATCAATGCTTTTGAATCACTTTTAGAAAGATATGACACCTGTCGTTATAGATTGCCTACTTGGTATAATTTATACCGTATCAGTTTATTGATAAACGATGATGTGATGAAAGAAAAATATAGAAGTTTAATTCTTAATAATTATCCCGAAAGTGAATATGCTCAAATTATTCAAGACCCAACTTATAATAAAGTAACCCGAGAAAATAGAAAACGTGTAGATAATTATTACAGTATTGTTTATGAATATTATAAAGATGCAAAATATACCACTGTATTAACCCGATGTGAAAAAGCAAAAGCAATATTTGCTGATAATCATATTCAACACAAATTTGATTTTTTAGCAGCTATGTCTATTGGCCATACAGCACCACTTGATACATTTAAAGTTGCTCTTCAAAATATAGTAGACCAATATCCTGATGAAGATGTAGCAAAAGAAGCACAAAACATTTTAGACTTAATTAAAAAAGGAATGAATGTAACTACAACGCCAAACAATTCTGGAGTGAATTATGTCTATAAAACTGATGATAAATACACCTTTGTTATTGTGGTTCCATCTATGGATAAAAAAACAAACAAATACAAAGTTGACATTACCAACTTTAATACTAATTATTATAGCACTCAAACTTTTAATGTAAATAGTTTATTTTTAAATGGATTGAATCAGATAGTTTCTGTAAAAGAATTTGACAATGAAACTATGGCAGTAGATTACTTAAAAGCTTTTAGACTTAATGAAGATTTTTTACAAGAGTTGAATAGTAAAAAATACCAATCTTTCTTTATTTCTAATGATAATTATATCGAGTTCTATAAAGACAAAAACATTGTAAATTATTTAAACTTTTTCGAGCAACAGTTCAAATTAGAGTAGTTTTTTAATTTTTATTTTATCTTTGTTCTCAAAGCAATGAGAATATGTTTAACAAAAATTCATCGCAAATGGCTAAAACAAATGACGTAGATGCTGCGGCAATCAATATAATTAGAAAAGGTACTACCATTAAAGGAGATATTAACTGTGTGGGAGACATTAGAATAGATGGCACCTTAAAAGGTAAATTACACTCTGAAGGGAAAGTTGTTGTGGGTCCTTCTGGTACAATTGATGGTGAAATAGTATGTAAAAATGCAGACATTTCGGGAACCATAAATGCTCAAATTTCTGTACAAGAATTGTTGTTATTAAAAGCTACTGCCAATATTGTTGGCGACATTAAAACTAATAAGCTTTCTATAGAACCTGGGGCAAACTTTACCGGGTCTTGTAATATGGGTGGAGTTGTAAAAGGCATTAAACATGAAGAAAAACAACAAGCCTACGAAGAAGCAACCGCTTAATAAAATTGCTCGACTTTCCGGAATTGGTATTCAAATGGGAATCATTATAGCTTTAGGTGCTTATGGTGGTAAGAAACTCGATGAATATTACCAATTTGAAAAAAAATGGTTTACCATTGGATTAACTCTTTTTGCTGTTGCTGCAGCTTTGTATTTAACCATCAAGCAAATTAATAACCTAAATGACGAATAATTTTTCAAGCATTTTATTCCGTTTTATTATTTCCCTATCCATTGCTACTATTATTACACTCATTAGCCACTTAGGTATTCTAAAACTATTAAAACTCCCTTTATTTGAGCATCTTATCTTAAGAGCATATTTAATTAACTATCTAGAAGCACTTCTAATTTTTATTTTCTTGTTCATTGGCCGAAATAAATTTAAAACTAGCATGGGTTTCATATTCATGGGAAACAGTTTTGTAAAATTTATATTGTTTTTTATCTTTTTTTACCCCAGTTACATTCAAGATAACCAAATAGAAAAATTTGAATTTATTACCTTTTTTGTTCCTTATGCAGTTTGTTTAATTGTGGAAACCTATTTTTTATCTAAGATTTCCAATAATAATTAAACTCATTTACACTCAAGATAACAACCTGTTTAACAACAGCTTAACATTAGCTAACATTTAATTAAAATAATTCCCTCATTTTTACTTCCTTTTCTAAATTTAATCGCTACTTTTGCACCGATTTTTAGGGCACGTAATTTATTTACTGATGAGTATTAAAAACATATCAAAATTTACATTAATATTATTCGTTTTTCTAAGCATTAATTCATTTGCAAACACAAACGAAACACACGAAGAAAACATAGAATCAACTACTATTGTTGATGAAAAAGCATCATTAAAAAAAGAAATTAAAGAAACTATTGACCATCACTTAATGGATTCTTATGATTTTGCCATTACACATGGTGTTAGTTTTCCATTACCTGTAATTTTAATTGATGGCGGATTACACATTTTTTCTTCCTCAAAACTTACAAACCATGATACTCATGAGCCAACGATAGTTGAATCTAATGGTAATTATTACAAATTATTCCACGGTAAAATTTATAAAACAGATGCTGCAGGTACCATCAATTTAGATGAGCATCACCATGCTACTAATGAAAAACCATTTGATATTTCAATTACCAAAAATGTATTTACTATCATTCTAATGTCTCTTTTCTTATTCTTTTTATTCAAAGGAATGGCAAAAAAGTACAAAACCAACTCTTTACCTAAAGGTGCCGGTAGATTTTTAGAACCAATTGTTCTTTTTGTTAGAGATGAAATTGCTATCCCAAACATTGGTGAAAAACACTATAAAAAGTATATGAATTATTTATTGACCATTTTCTTTTTTATTTGGTTTTTAAATTTAGCAGGAATGACTCCATTTGGAATTGGAGTAACCAACAATATTGCTGTTACATTTTCATTAGCAATGTTAACCTTTTTAATTACCCAATTTACAGGCAAAAAAACTTATTGGTTGCACTTATTTGATCCACTTGGTCATTCTATGCCATGGGTAGCTAAAATACCTTTGTATTTGTTATTAGTTCCAATAGAAATTTTAGGATTATTTGTTAAGCCTTTTTCATTAATGATTCGTTTGTATGCTAACATGACAGCTGGACACGTAGTATTGATGAGTATCATAGGTTTAATATTTGTATTTAAAAATATTATTGCATCAACAGCTTTTCCAGTATTAACATTAGCACTATCTGCTCTTGAACTATTGGTTGCTGCTTTACAAGCTTATATATTCACAATGCTTTCAGCTTTGTACTTTGGTACTGCGGCTGAAGAGCATCATTAAAAAGTATTTATTAACTAAATTATATAATTATGACTATTCCAAACATTGTAGGTGCAGGATTAATCGTTATCGGTGCTGGTTTAGGTATCGGTAAAATTGGTGGTTCGGCAATGGAAGCTATGGCTCGTCAGCCTGAAGCAGCTGGTAAAATCCAAACTGCTATGCTTATTGCTGCTGCATTAATCGAAGGTATTGGTTTTGCTGCTTTATTCGCAGCTTAAAAATCACTAAAGCAGCTTTAACGGTTGGTTAAAGCTGCTTTAAAATTTAAAACAGACAACATAAAATAGATATAAAATGGAGAAATTAATCTCAGACTTTTCATCAGGTTTATTTATATGGCAAACATTAGTGTTTGTTGTTTTAATTTTTCTTTTAAGAAAATTTGCTTGGAAACCAATTCTTAATTCAGTAGAATCTAGAGAAGAAGGAATTAAAAAAGCTTTAGAACAAGCCGAAGAAGCTAAAAAAGAAATGGCTTCATTAAAATCGAGTAACGAAGCTTTGTTAAATCAAGCAAGAGAGGAAAGAGACATAATGCTTAAAGAAGCAAGAGATGTAAAAGACAAGCTGATTGCAGATGCAAAAACAACTGCAAATGTTGAAGCTGAAAAAATTATTGCTGCTGCTAAAGAAAGTATTCATCATGAAAAAATGGCTGCTATTACAGAATTAAAAAATGAAGTAGCTACACTTTCTATTCAAATTGCAGAAAAAATCTTAAAAGAAGAATTAGCTTCTGCTGATAAACAAAAAGCAATTATTGATAATGTGGTTAATGAAATTAACCTAAATTAATTGATTAATGAGAGATATTAAAGTTGCTTCAAGATATGCTAAATCTTTATTAGGAATAGCTTTAGAGCAAAATGCTTTAGAGTCTATCCATCAAGATATGATGCATATCAATCAAACTTGTAATGCAAATAGAGATTTAACTATATTTCTAAAAAGTCCAATTATTAAATCAGACAAAAAGTTAGCTATTTTAAATGAACTATTTTCTGGTATTAACCAAATTTCAAAATCTTTTATTTCAATAATCGTTTCTAAAAAAAGGGAAGGTATTTTAGAAGATATAGCTGTTGCATTTATTGATGCATATAAAGTGCATAAAAACATTAAAACTGTCTCTATAACAACAGCTATTGCTCTAAATGAATCACAAAAGAAAAAAATTGCAGATTTAGTAAACAAGGACAACTCAACCATCGAATTAAAAGAAATTATTAATCCTGAAATTATCGGAGGCATGATTTTAAGAGTTGGTGACACACAAGTTGACGAAAGTATTAAAAGAAAATTAACCAACCTTGAAATGGAGTTTGATGACAATCCATATATCAAGGAGTATTAATAATATTTAACAAAAGAAAAACAAATAAAAATGGCCGAAGTAAAACCCGCAGAAGTATCAGCTATATTAAGACAACAATTAGCTGGATTTAAAACTGAAGCTCAATTAGAAGAAGTAGGAACTGTTCTTCAGGTAGGTGATGGTATTGCACGTATCTATGGACTTTCTCAAGTTCAAGCCGGTGAGTTAATTGAGTTTGAAAATGGACTATCAGGTATTGTATTAAACTTAGAAGAAGACAATGTTGGTGCCGTATTATTAGGTCCATCAAAAGGAATTAAAGAAGGAGGAACCGTTAAAAGAACTAACCGTATTGCATCTATCAAAGTAGGTGAAGGAATGTTAGGTCGTGTAGTTGACACTTTAGGAAATCCTATTGATGGGAAAGGACCTATTGAAGGTGATGTTTATGAAATGCCTCTTGAGAGAAAAGCTCCAGGTGTAATTTTTAGAGAACCTGTAACAGAACCTATGCAATCTGGTATCAAAGCTATTGATGCGATGATTCCTGTTGGTAGAGGACAAAGAGAGTTGGTAATTGGTGACCGTCAAACAGGTAAAACTACTGTATGTATTGATACTATTATTAACCAAAAAGAATTTTACGATAAAGGTGAGCCAGTATTCTGTATTTATGTTGCAACAGGACAAAAAGGTTCAACAGTTGCCGGTATTGTTAAAACATTAGAAGATGCCGGAGCAATGGCTTATACAGTTGTAGTTGCTGCTAATGCTTCCGATCCATCTCCAATGCAATTCTACTCACCATTTGCAGGTGCTGCAATTGGTGAATACTTCAGAGATACAGGTCGTCCTGCATTAATCGTTTATGATGATTTATCAAAACAAGCAGTTGCATACCGTGAAGTATCATTATTATTAAGAAGACCTCCAGGACGTGAGGCTTACCCAGGTGACGTATTCTACTTACACTCAAGATTATTAGAAAGAGCTGCAAAAATTAACTCTTCTGATGAGATAGCTAAAAACATGAATGACTTACCAGAATCTATTAAGCCTTTAGTAAAAGGTGGTGGTTCTTTAACTGCTTTACCAATTATTGAAACTCAAGCTGGTGACGTTTCTGCATATATTCCTACTAACGTAATTTCGATTACTGATGGTCAAATTTTCTTAGAGTCTGATTTATTTAACCAAGGTGTTCGTCCTGCAATTAACGTAGGTATTTCTGTATCTCGTGTTGGTGGTAATGCCCAAATTAAATCAATGAAAAAGGTTGCTGGAACATTAAAACTAGACCAAGCTCAATATAGAGAATTAGAAGCTTTTGCTAAGTTTGGTTCTGATTTAGATGCTGCAACAATGGCTGTATTAAATAAAGGGAAGAGAAACGTTGAGATTCTTAAACAAGGTCAAAATGCACCTCTTCCTGTAGAAAAGCAAGTAGCTATTATTTACTTAGGGACTAAAGGTTTGATTAATGCAGTCCCTGTAGATAAAGTAAAAGAATTTGAAACAGAATTCTTAAGCTACATGGAAACAAAACATAGAGATGTTTTAGATGGTTTAAGAGCTGGTAAATTAGATGATGAAATAACTTCAACATTAGAGAAAGCTGCATCTGAACTTACTGCTAAATACAAAAAATAAGTTACAAAGTGAAAAGTCAAAAGTTAAAAGCATCAATACTTTTAACTTGAAACTGTAAAACTTTCAAACTCAAAAAATGGCAAACTTAAAAGAAATACGAAATAGGATTACTTCTGTATCTTCTACCAAGCAGATTACTTCTGCCATGAAAATGGTTTCTGCTGCTAAATTGAAGAAAGCACAAGATGCTATTACTGAAATGCGTCCTTATTCAAATAAATTACAAGAAATTCTTCAAAATGTTAGCGCTAGTTTAGATAACAGCGAAGGCATTTATTCTGAAGAAAGAGGTCTAAACAAAGTTTTAATTGTTGGAATAACTTCAAACAGAGGACTTTGTGGTGGTTTTAATAACAATGTAATTAAAAAAATCAAAACCTTAATTGACTCTGAATATAAAACATCTAATGTTTCAATATTGACAGTAGGTAAAAAGGTATTTGATGCTTTTAAAAGAACTGATTTGGTTTTGACGTCTGATAATTTACCTTTTAAACCAGAAACCATTTGGGATGATCTTTCATTTGATCGTTCTTCAGAATTAGCTCAATTTTTAATGAGCCAATTTTTAAACAAAAACTACGATAAAATAGTTTTAGTTTATAATCAATTTAAAAATGCCGCTGTACAAGAAGTAATGGGTGAACAATTTTTACCAGTTTTACCTCCTGTGTCAGAAGATAACAGCTCTTCTGTTGATTATCTTTATGAACCAAATAAAGCATTTATTTTGAACGAGTTGATTCCTAAATCATTGAAAACTCAATTTTTTAAGGCTTTGTTGGACTCACAAGCTTCTGAACACGGTGCTCGTATGACTGCAATGCACAAAGCAACTGATAATGCATCTGATTTGATTGATGAACTTAAATTAAGTTACAACAAAGCACGTCAAGCTGCAATTACTGGGGAGATATTAGAGATTGTTGGTGGTGCTGAAGCTTTAAATAATTAATCAACTTTATTTAATACAAGAAAAGGCGTTCTATTTTGAACGCCTTTTTTTATTATTATTGTTAAATGATTTTTACAGTTTTCGTAAATAAAATAGGTGGATATTACTGTTTAAGGCAAAAGTACCTTTCCACTAATTCTTCTATTAAGAAAAAATTGTATTCATTTATTAATAAATGGTATCAACATGAAACAAACAGTTACCTTCCATTTAATAGCATTATTGAAGGCCCTGTAAACTTTTTACATGGCACTTATGGGGTTTTTATTAGTGGAAGCGCAAAAATTGGGAAAAACTGCACCATTTTTCAACAAGTCACCATTGGTTCGAATATGCTTTTAGACGCTAAAAAATTAGGAAGTCCATCTATTGGTGACAACTGCCTTATTGGTGCAGGAGCAAAGATTATAGGCAATGTAAAAATCGGCAACAATTGTAGAATCGGGGCTAATGCTGTTGTCACTAAAGATATGCCTGACAATAGTGTCTGTGTTGTTGGAAAAGAGATAATAAAGAAAGAAAATCTTAGCAATAAAATTTATCAATTTTCTAATAATGTTTGGGGTTATCAAGAAAATGGAAAGTTTGTACCTGAAAAAGAAAAGGATAAAATATCACTTTTAAATACAACATTAAAACAATAAAAAAAGCACCTTAAAAAGGTGCTTTTTTTATTGTTTTAATTATTTGATTAAATAATTCCTTCTAGCTGTGACCCGTCATTTTTAAATGCACTAATGCCTGTTACATCCATTCCTGTAATTAATAAATGGATATCATGCGTACCTTCATAAGTAACAACAGACTCTAAATTAGCCATATGTCTCATAATAGGATATTCTCCTGTTATTCCCATTCCTCCATGCATTTGACGTGCTTCTCTAGCTATTTTAAGTGCCATATCTACATTGTTACGTTTTGCCATAGATATTTGAGCCGAAGTAGCTTTTCCTTCGTTTCTTAAAACACCTAAACGCCAAGTTAACAATTGTGCTTTTGTAATTTCTGTAATCATTTCAGCAAGTTTCTTTTGAGTTAACTGAAATGATGCAATTGGAACTCCAAATTGAATTCTTTCTTTTGTATATCTAAGTGCAGAATCGTAACAATCCATAGCTGCGCCAATTGCTCCCCAAGCAATTCCATAACGAGCAGAATCTAAACAACCGAGCGGAGCACCTAATCCACTTTTACCTGGTAATAAGTTTTCTTTTGGAACTTTTACGTTATCAAACACCAACTCTCCTGTAATACTAGCTCTTAATGACCATTTATCATGAGTTTCAGGTGTAGTAAATCCTTCCATGCCTCTTTCTACAATTAACCCATGAATCCTTCCTTCTTCACTTTTTGCCCAAACAACAGCCACATCAGCAATAGGAGCATTGGTAATCCACATCTTGGCACCATTCAATAAATAATGGTCGCCCATATCTTTAAAATTAGTAACCATACCTCCTGGATTTGAACCATGATCAGGTTCTGTCAACCCAAAACAACCCATAAACTCTCCGGTAGCTAATTTTGGAAGATATTTCATTCTTTGTTCTTCATTACCATATTTCCAAATTGGATACATTACCAATGAACTTTGAACAGATGATGTAGAACGAACACCAGAATCACATCTTTCCAATTCTTGCATGATTAAACCATAAGAAATTTGATCTAACCCTGGTCCTCCATATTGCTCTGGAATATAAGGCCCAAATCCACCGACTTCTGCCAAGCCTGGTATAATCTGTTTTGGAAATTCAGCACGTTGAGCATATTCTTCAATTATTGGAGAAACATCTTTTTTAATCCATGCTCTAACAGTATCTCTAATTAATTTATGTTCTTCTGTTAAAAGCTCATCTAAATTATAATAATCAGGAGCTTGAAATCTATCGTCAGCCATAATATCATGTTAAATTTAAGCCACAAAAATAGCTATATTTATTAAAGTTTAAAACTATTATAATGAATCAAAAAATCGATTTATTATTTATAATGTATATTTATGTCATAAAACAATTAAACAAAAACTATGAAAAAAATTCTACTGCCTTTATTTTTAATAATTACATCGTTTGTTTTTGCACAAACAAAGCATACTGTTACAGTTGAAAACTTTAGCTTCACACCAGCAGATATCACCATAAACCAAGGAGATACTGTTTTATGGAATAATATTAATGGGTTTCATTCTGTAGATGGTTCTCTTTCTACATACCCATCAAATCCAGAGGGTTTTAGTAATGCTAACGCAGGTGCTCCATGGACTTTTACACATGTATTTAATATTGCTGGTAATTATGATTACCGTTGTGGTGTTCATACAGGTTCTATGTTTGGTACAATTACTGTTAATTCTTCTACATCTATAGCAGAAGTAGTTTTATCAAATAGCACTAGTTATCCTAACCCAACCAATTCAATATTAAATTTACCTAAACAAACCACTTATGATAAGGTTGAAATATATGATGTAAATGGAAAAATAGTTTTTTCAAAAGCAAATTTTAATGAGACTATTGATGTAAGTGGTTTTGAAAAAGGTACCTATCTTTTAAATCTTTCGGAAGATTCTAAAGTCTCAACACAAAAAATAATTATTCAATAAAAAAAGAGGGCTAAGCCCTCTTTTTTTATTGATTGAATAATATCTGATATACTTCATCGAGTTCTTTTTCATTGGAGATATTTACTCCTAAATCTTTCACGACACCCGAACCAACACCATAAACCCAACCGTGAATGTGCAATGTTTGATTATTATTCCAAGCATTTTGAACAATATTAGTTTTTGCTAAATCATATACTTGTTCTACAACATTCAATTCAACAAATTTATTAAACTTCGTTTCTTCATCAGTTATAGCATCTAGTTCGGCCTTATGTAAACGGTAAACATCTTTAATGTGTCTAATCCAGTTGTCTACCAATCCATTATTAAAATTCCCCATTGCAGCTTTAACACCCCCGCATCCATAATGTCCACAAACTATTATATGACGAACTTTTAATGCATTCACAGCATAATCTAACACACTCAACATGTTCATATCAGAATGAACGACCATATTAGCTATATTACGATGTACAAAAACTTCTCCTGGTTGTGCTCCGATAATTTCATTTGCAGGTACACGGCTATCTGCACAACCAATCCAAAGCAAAGGAGGTTGTTGCCCTTCAGCCAGTTTTTTGAAAAAATTAGGGTCTTGATCGATTTTAGATTTAACCCAAGCTTTATTATTTTCTAATAATTGATTATAAAATTTCTTTTCCATCTCTTGACAAATTTATTTGTTAAAAATACCATTTATTTCTACATCAATATTTTTTGTTTTTGATGTGAAATTTTTAAATTCTTCGATGTTTTCCTTCACATCGTAAGCAATTTTCACCGATTTTTCTCCATTGATAATTAATTTAGAATTAGGAGGAATTTCATCTAATGTTTTAGCAATTTGAGCTTTATTTAAAAAAGTAACTTCTTCTGATAAATTCAAATGATATACATCTTCGTTTTCATTACTTTTTACAACCAAATTGGATGAATTTCTATAGTTGGTTCTTAAAATATAGAATATCCCTGTTGCCATACCTATACCAATACCCATTAATAAATCGGTAGCTACAATTGCAATCACCGTTACAATAAAAGGAATAAACTGCTCCCAACCCGTTTTATACATTTGTTTAAATAATTGAGGTTTTGCAAGTTTAAATCCAACCACCAATAGTACACTGGCCAATACCGATAATGGAATTAAATTTAAAACACTGGGGATAAATGCCACACAAACCAAAATTAAAACTCCATGTAAAATAGCAGATAACTTACTCTTTCCTCCTGATTGTATGTTCGCCGAACTTCTTACAATTACCTGTGTAATTGGCAACCCTCCTATTAATCCTGAAATAATATTTCCAAATCCTTGCGCATAAAGTTCTCTGTTAGTACTCGTAATTCGTTTTTCAGGATCTAATTTATCCGTAGCTTCAACACATAGTAGCGTTTCTATACTGGCAACAATTGCAATAGTAAACCCAACAACCCAAACTTGAGAATTTGCTAACTGACTAAAGTCAGGCAAAGTAAAGTTTGAAAAGAAACTACTAAATCCTTCCGAAACAGGAACACTTACTAAATGTTCACCTCTTACTGCCATATTAGGAAAATACTTCAGTGAAACCATCTGATAGATGATCCCAAATAACACAGCAACTAAAGGTCCTGGAATAATTTTAAACACTTTGCTTTTTTTAACTAAAAACAAATCCCATAGCAACAATATAAATAGTGCAACTGCTGCCGTTAACAAAGAACTAGGAGATATATAATTAAGCATGTTAAATAGTTCAGAAAAGGTATTCTGACCATCTGGTTGAAAAAAATCCAAATCTCCTTCATAATCTCTATCATAACCAAATGCATGAGGTATCTGTTTCAGAAAAATAATGATTCCGATAGCAGCTAACATCCCTTTAATAACAGATGATGGAAAATAATAGCCAATTATTCCTCCTTTAATAACTCCCAATAATACTTGGATAATTCCTCCAATTATTACTGCCAGTAAAAAGATGTCGAAAGCACCTAAATCTTGAATTGCATGTAAAACAATGATTGCAAGACCCGCTGCCGGGCCACTAACACCTAATTGGGAGTTACTTATTGCACCTACTACTATCCCTCCAATAATACCGGCTATTAAACCTGAAAAGAGCGGCGCTCCACTTGCTAAAGCTATTCCCAAACATAGTGGGACAGCTACAAAAAATACCACAATACTCGCTGGTAAATCCTGCTTAAGAGATGAAAACATCCCTTTATTTTCTTTGTTCATTTTAATTTTTTTTCTGATTAAACAAATAATAAATTTTTACGGCAAAAAAACCGTAATACTATTTGTTTATCGAATAGGAGGGCGAGTAAGAATGTCTAAAAAGACAGCGTGTAATTTTTGATGGGAATAAAAATATTCCAAAGTTTGGTGTTCAATACTATTTTCTTGTTTAAGAGAAAAAATTGCATGGTGTTCTTCTTCTTCCTCAACACCTGTAGGATTAGTATTTTTAGTAGATATATCTTCAGCTAGTTCAAGAGTATCTATATAACTTTTAATAGAAGAAACAGTTGACAATATCACACTTGACAAGAGTAAAGTAGCCAAAAAAACAGATATATAAATCAACTTTTTCATACAACAAAAATAATGAAAAATAAAAAAGCAGCAACAAGGTCTAATTATCAAACAAATCTATAATTGACAGAACCTAATAAATTTTTATTATTAATATATTTGAAGATTAACTAAAGAGTATGTCTAGATTTATATATAAAGTATATTATAATGATGAATTCATTGAGAAATTTACTTCAATTAATCAAATGCTTAATTGTATGCCTAATTTTCGTGGTGAGATGATGAGGCGATTAATAAAGGCGTTTGAAATACCTCCTTTTACTAAAAGATTCCCACAAACATACATAGATGAATCTATAGGGTTAAAAGTTATTTCTGAATATATTGAACAAACAGGATACCTTTAGTTCATATATTTTTTAGAAAGCAACCCTTTCTCAAGAAAAGTTTGTAGTAAATAGATAAAATACTCGATTATATTCATAAAAAAACCTCAGCAAATGCTGAGGTTTTTTCTTAGTAGCCCAAAGCGGACAACTATCGAACTCAAAAGTACATGAAGATTTATTGTTAATCGAAAAATTTGAAGTAGAAATATTACAAGTCAAACAATAAAAAACAATTTCCAAAAACAAAAGCGAATAAAAATCAATAACCCTTAATAATCGGTAATTGCTATTTCAACTCTGCTTTACTTCGTTCACAATTATTTATCATTTAAAGCTGTGAACTATGAGTTACAAATACGCTATCAAAGAAAGGTTGTGGAAATTACCCATGTCGGAATATAAAAAAGTTCGCAAACAGCTTCCTAAGTTGTTAGGTAAAACAGTCAGAACCTTTGACCGATATTGCAACATTAAAACAGATGAATTTGCAGACATCCCTGTACAGGATTTGGACATTATTGCTTCTTACTTAAATTGCAAAGCTGATGACCTGAAAAATTTCTCCGTAGCTGAGTTTAGTATTCGGTATAATATCAACAGATATTAATTATATATACTCTGTTTCTGTTCCGGCTATCTTATTTTTCAAACTTAAAATCTCCTGCTTGGCTGCATCAATCATTTCCTGTAATTTTTGCTTTAAGTTGCTATCCATGTAATGACCGCTTTTTGCCAACAGATTGGTTATTTTATTCATGTAGTTTTCGCAATATTCAATGCGGTCTTCTTTAGGGAGATGAACAATGTTTTCTTGATACAAAGGGTCGAAATCAGCTAAACTTTTCATGCGATAAATTTATTGAAATTGTTGTTGTTAAATGACGATAATCTTCACAACAAAATTTTACCACTTCCCTTGATTTTATTGTAGATGTCTGAAACGTGAAAATCTTTTCTTTGAATAGACACCGAATGAAAGCAAAAAATTTCGCTTTGAGGTAAGCCCTTTTTAATTTTGATTTTAATTAAAAACAGTATTCACTTTTAAAATTTTACGCCATGTTAGTAGAAGAACTGGACTTTATGGTAAAGCCAAGAAAGTTATCAGAATTTATTGAAATCTTAGTTGATTTTGAAATCGACAACGAAATTCTCGGACAAACCGAAGACAAGTACCCCATTATTCACCTTGAGTTTGATGAGGACAATGAAGAAGCCATTGAACATTTAATGGAAATTGCCGAAGTTGTTGAAACAGAAGAAATAGACGAAGATTAATTTTTTTTAACCTTTTTTAAGGGTAGTTTTTACTACCCTTTTTTTTGGCTTTTTTTTCAAAAATATCCGTTACCAAAACGTTACTATGTGTTACGCTATCGTAACGATACGTTACCGACCCGTTACAGAACGTTACACAAGCGTTACAGGGCGTAATTTTGAAGACCTACAACTGCCCATTTTACTGTGTATTCAGAATGTGTAACGTTTTGTAACGAATAATGCTGAAAAATGCCTTCCATTTTAGAGCTAAACAATAAACAAATAAAATTATGAGGTGTATCGAGTGCAATAAAAATTTCACATCCAACAGAAATGATACTAAATTCTGTTCAGGTAAATGCCGAACAAGTAATCATCGAAGATTAAAAAAAGAAATAGCTGTTTTTAATACCGAACAAGAAAAAGCTTTAGGTAAAATAGAAGAACAGCAACAACAAAAAGTTGTAGAACTCAATAAAAAAATCAGGTTGATAAAACAGCAGCAACTTACCCCCCTCAAATCCCAAATAAAAGAACTCGAAGAAGAAAAACAAATAACACTCATCGAACTAAACACGATTAAAGAACAGGGAATTGAAATACAGGAAGAAATAGCAGGGATAATGGAAGCCCTGACATTAGATGATGACGAATTTTGTGAGCATTACTGCCAGAGTGAGGCACTAAAAACAGACCAATACAACTGGGCAATTAATGGATTGATTAATTTAACCCTATCGGCACACAACAAAGAAGAACAACGTAAAAAAATGCTTGTTCTCCAAGAAGAAATGGCGGAACGCCTACTCGAATTAGAAAGCAGCTTACAGGAAGACCAAGACTTTATCCGACAACACCGCTCACAGCTAAAGAAGATTCAACAGAAAACCGAAAAACTCCGCCAACAACAAGAAAAGTTAAACAAACAAATCCAAGTATTAGAGCATCAAAAAACCATACCTGTTCAAAAAACAGCAATCAAGAAACAAACCCAACAATTTACTCCGGCACAAAGAAACAATAACACGCCAACAACCAAAAACGGAGTTAGTGGTACGGAACTGCTTAACATGACCTTTAACACCTTTCAACTGGACGGAGAACTTGGCAGATTTTTAGGAGAACTGGACAGAAACATGACCGCCTTTGCCTTAACAGGAGATTCGGGAGCAGGAAAAAGTTATTTTTCTTTTGAACTGGCAAAACTATTTACCGACAACGGTTTTTCATCCAAGTACTTTGCATTAGAAGAAGGCTTGGGAAAACTCACTCAAAACAAAGTAAGGTATTACAACCTGAACGATAACCTGACCATAACAGGAAAAGGAACATTAAGAGAAGTAAGACAGGATGCCAAAAACTATGACCTTATCATTATCGACAGCTTTCAAAAACTAAATGCAAAAGCAGAAGAATTTGAACGCTTACGGCAGGATTTCCCCAAAACCATCTTTATTATCATTTTTCAAAAAACCACAGCAGGGACAATGCGAGGTGGTTCGTCCATTAAGTTTAACAGTTCGGCAACTATTGATGTGCAACTGAAAGATGATGAACGTATTGCTGTAATGGAAAAAGGGCGTTACGGAACTATTGGCTGGGTGTATTCGATTGATGAGGGAATGATTATTGAAAAGAATTAAAATTTTTACTACATTTAATTTCAAATCTATACAATATATGAAATATTTATTTTTTTATATTCTGTTAACTTTTTCTATTGTTTCATATTCTCAAACAAATGATAATTCAGAATTAAAACAAATGTATAATGATGACCAAAACTCAAGACAGGTTGAGCAAATTGACTGGAAATTCTTAACAAAAGAAGACTCCATTAGAAGAAACCGAGTGCATGAAATGTTGGAATCTAATCAAATTGTTACAGGAAAGGATTTCTACCGAGCAGCAATGATTTATCAACACGGAAAAGATTCTAACGATTATCGTATGGCAATAAAATTAATAAAGACAGCATTAAAATTAGATACAACAATAAGTCCATGGCTATTAGCTGCAACAATAGATAGAGAATTGATGAGTAGGAAAGAGCCACAAATTTATGGCACACAGTACTTTATAGGTAGTGATGGGGTATGGAAACTTTATAAGATAGATTCTTTAATGGTCAACGATAATGAAAGAAAAAAGTATAAAGTACCTTCTTTATCGGAAACTAGAGAAAAAATTAGACAAATGAATCTAAAAGAAATTGAGAACTTTTATCATAACTCAAAATCTTTAGAGTTAACAATAAATCTAATAAAGCAAGAATATAAAAAAGGAAACCAATCCGCATATAATGTAAGTGAACATTCGATTAATTCATTAGGTTATCAAGTATTACATTCTGGAGATTTAAAAAGAGCCTTAAAGTTATTTAAACTTAACACAAAATTATACCCTCTAGCTTCTAATACTTATGATAGTTTAGGTGAGTGTTTGCTATTATTAAATAAGACAAAACAAGGGATTAAAGCTTATAAAAAATCATTATCTCTAAACCCTCAAAATGAAAATGCAAAAAAGATAATTAACAAAAACTAAATGCAAAAGCAGAAGAATTTGAACGCTTACGACAGGATTTTCCGAAAACCATTTTCATTATCATTTTTCAAAAGACCACATCAGGAACAATGCGAGGTGGTTCGTCCATTAAGTTTAACAGTTCGGCAACTATTGATGTTCAACTAAAAGATGATGAACGTATCGCAGTAATGGAAAAAGGGCGTTACGGAACTATCGGCTGGGTGTATTCGATTGATGGGGGAATGATTATTGAAAAGAATTAAGATTTTTTACTACATTTGAATAATAATTAAAAACAAAAAATTATAAGAAAAACAGAATAAATTAAAATATTGATATAGCGTTAAGCTATAATTCTTGACAAAGAAAACTGGTAATTTTTAACAATCCTTGAATTATAAGCAAAACGCTCACCGCTTGGGGTGGGCTTTGTTTATTTCGGATTGTGGGTATACCAGTACCTCTTTGTCGAGTAAATGAATGTTCCACCCCTCATTTGTTAGGGGGAATTAATAATTACCCGAAAATGATAGAGATACTCCTTCTTGAAAAAAATTTAATACTTTCTGCTTATCTGAGTGAAACATTAAGTCAGGAAAAAGAATTTAATGTGATTTCTATTTGCAAAGAAGGAATTGAAATTATTGAATTTCTAAAAAACCATTCAGTAAATATTATTTTGATGGACTACATGCAAACAAATGGTTTAGTGGTTGTCAATCAAATAACAAAAGAATTTCCAAAAGTTAAAGTCATTGGTTTTTCAACCGATAATGAAGATAATATTAATAACCGATTTTTAGCATTAGGAGGATATTGTTATTTATCTAAATATTGTACCGATTTAAATCGGTTAAAAGAAAAAATAAAGGAATGTTACATGGAAAAATATATAAATTAAGTATTTATACTTAAGCTATTTTAAGTATCAATACTTAATTTAAAGCATTGAAAACAAATGTGTTACATATTTTATATAAAAGAAAATAATATTAGATTTGTTCCGTTAAAATGGAATAAAAAAGAAAAAGGGAGTGCTGCAACACTCCCCCTAAAGCCGTAATTAATTCTGTTTGCAGACCTAATTACTTACGCACCTTTGTTAACGTATAATGCCTAAGTGCGTTTTCAAAGTTAATTAACCTTAGGCATTAATTTAAATTTTTTATAAAATGAAAAAATTAGAAAGTTTAGAAAACTCTAATGTTGAAAAATTAAATTCAACTGAAATGGGTTCATTAGTTGCTGGTAGATGTACTGATAATGTTGCTACTGGTGGTGATGGAGGTAGCTTATCATCTGATAATGAAGCTCATCATTATGATGATGGTGGTAATTATACAGGAATGACTCTTACCAACTATTATGATAGTTAAGAAACTGTAAGAACCTAACCCTCCTATCTATTCAGATAGGAGGGTTTAAAATATTAGTTATTATGAAGCTTTTATTAGCAATGTATCTTATTATTTATTCTTCTATCGGAATAAGCAATAATAGAGTAAAAAAATACTATGAATATATTCAACAAGCAGAAATGAATATTGTTGAAGGTAATTTAATTACAGGGGCAAATTATTATCAAAAGGCATTTCAGTTAGAAATAGTGTATTTGGGATATGATATTAGAAATGCTTTAAGATTAGAATCGGAATTGATTCCTGATTCTTCAAGAGTATACTGGTGTTTTCGAAATTATGTTAAAACAGGATATACTGGCTATACCAAACCATCAAAAACATTTAACGTATTTTTTGAACAAGCATATTGGTCTTCCATTCAACAAATGCTAGATACCATTAAAACTAATTTTAATGATGAACTAACTGCCAAATTACAAAATGTATATACTTTAGATCAGAGTACTCGACAAAATGTTCCTCATGAATCAGGAATTAGTACTTTTTCAGTTCCAAGAGATGAAATGAGAAGAATTGACAGTACTAATGTAGTAACTATAATAAGGTTACTAAAAGAATATACTATTAATCAAACTACTGTTCAGTCAGAACAACTTTTTAGTGTTATTAACCTTATTTTAATCCACAATAGAGGTCACGGAGAAGAATATCAACATGTAAATGAATTATTTAAAGCAGTAAAGCAAGAAGTTTTAAAAGGTAATTTTGATACACGAATGTATGCTAATGCCTATGATAGACGCTATTCTGAAGTAATAAAAAAAGAAAAACCACCAAGAGATGGATATTATGGTACAGAAACTTGTTTTATGACCGACGAGTTTTTTTTATCAAAACTTCCTGACAATAGTAAAATTAAAAAGAATATTAATAAACATAGAAAACAAATTTATTTAGATGATTATACGCTCGAAGCCCAAAAAAAATTATTTCAATACAAATTAGCTGAGGATGTATCCAGTTCTCATTATGATTTTGGTGTATTTTATTGGGCTTTTCCTCCAAATACTAAATATAAAGATGATTTTTTTGAACGGGTTAAGAAGAGCAATATTAAGTATGAAATATACTACAAAGAAAGATGATACTGATATTAAGTGAACACGAAGATAATATTACGGATAAAGTATGTGCATACTTAAATTATTATAAGGCTTCTTACTTAAGAATTAATAAGCAAGAATCTGAAAACATTATTAATCATATCTTATTTACAAATGGAAAAATAGAAATAAAATTTTCAATTAATGAGAAGGAATATTATTTGAATGATTTTAAATCAATATGGTGTCGAAGAGGACGTTTCCAATCTTCTTTTTATCATAGTAAAAATACTTCTTTTGAATCTGAAATAAAGAACCATTTTGAAGGAGAAAAACTCAATTTTTTGAACTTTATTTATCATTATATTGCTGATAACACAAATGTTAAAGTTCTTAATAACCCTTTAAGGTATGAGGTAAATAAATTACAATCCTTATTCATTGCTCAAAAACAAGGATTAATTATTCCACCGACAATAATAACTAATGATAAACCTAATAAAAAAAAATTTCCGTTTAAACATATAATTACAAAAACAATACAAAACGGATTGATTGGATTAAAAAATGGAGAATACATTAAAAATACAGGTACAATACGTTTAAGTAATAATGATATTAAAGGTTCATTTTTCTACTCTAAATTTCAAAAAGAAATTGAAAAAAAATATGAATTACGTATTTTTTATTTGAATGGTCTTTTTTATAGTTTAGCTTATTTTATTTATCAGAAAGATGAAGTTGATAGTAGAAAATTAAATGATAAAAATGTAAAATATATCCCTTTTAATCTTCCTGACGAAATAAAAAATAAGTTGACAGGATTTATGGAAGAAATGAAATTAGAATCTGGCTCTATTGATATGATAATTGATTATAATGACATTTTCTATTTTTTAGAAGTAAATCCAATAGGTCAATTCGATTTTTTAAACTCTTATGGCAATTTCTATATAGAAAAAGAAATTGCAAAATATTTAGCTTCATGAGTAATAAAGAAAAAAAAATATTCAAACCTATTGAATACCTCGAACTTCCATTTAATTATAGATTTTTAGAAATTACAGATAAAACTATAATTACTCATATATCTGAGATTAAAAGGATTTCAATTAATAAAGTTCAAAACAAATGTGCATTACAAGATGTTTTTTATAAATCTGTTTATAGAATTGATTTATGAGAAGAAATGAAAAGTATTTAAAATTATTTGCCTGTTGTTTAGTAATAAAAGGAGCTAAAAATATTTTATTATTAGATGTACAAAGAGGAAAGACCAAGCAATTACCTTTAAGTATGTATTATTTTATAGAAGATGCTAAAACCCTATCAATAAATACCATTAAAAAAAAGTATAAACAAAGTATAGATGTTGTTAATGAATATATTCATTTTTTGATAGATAATGAATATGCTTTTATTATTGATGAGCATGAGTTATCAAGGTTTCCACATCTTTCTTTAGAATGGGACTTCTCAAGTAACATTAATAATGCGATTGTTGATGTATATGACTTAAACAATTATGATTATAAAACAGTAATTAACCAATTGAATGAATTGAATTGTTTTTCGATAGCTATAAGGTTGTTTTCAAAAATAAATAAACAAGACATTATTTCCATTTTAAAAGAGTTAAATCATTTATCATATAGAGCAATAGAGTTATTAGTTGATTTCGATTCTTTTGGTAAAAAAGAAGCTTTTGTTAATCTAACAAAAGATTTTCCTAAGTTAATTTCACTAAATATATACAACTTTTCTCTCAATAAAACAGAACGATATGGTGTGTCAAAATGTATAGTTACTTACTCAACTAAAAAATCAATTTCTGATAAAGATTGTGGAGCTATTAATGTTAAATATTTTACACCAAACATTAAACATTTTACTGAAAGCTTATATTATAACACATGTTTAAATAGAAAAATAAGCATTGATGTAAATGGAGAGATAAAAAATTGCCCCAGTATGCAAAAAAGCTATGGAAACATTAAAAATACGACACTTGAGGAAGTTCTTAACAAGCTAGATTTTAAAGAGTTATGGAACATTAAAAAAGACAATATAAAAGTCTGTCAAGATTGTGAATATAGACATATATGTACTGATTGTAGAGCTTTTAGAGATAATCCTAATGATATTTTTTCTCATCCAGCTAAATGTAATTATAATCCTTATCAAGCTAAATGGAAGGGAGAAGAAGGATATATTGCTGTAACAGAAATGACGGAAGAAGAAATTAAAATAATAAAAGAAGGAAATGCTTAAAAAATTCCCTTATTACCGACAACCCGACCAAATGACATGTGGAGCTACCTGTTTGCGGATGGTAGCCAAGCATTATGGAAAAAGTATATCCTTACCTAAGTTAAAACAACTCACAGAAACCACTCGTGAAGGAGCCTCCTTAAAAGGATTAGCAGAAGCAGCCGAACAAATAGGATTTAGAACATTAGGCGTAAAAATTAATTTTCAAAAACTGGAAGAAGAAGCCCCTTTACCTTGTATTGTCCATTGGCGACAGCAACATTTTGTGGTGGTATATAAAATAAAAAAAAACAAAGTATATGTTGCCGACCCTGCTCATGGGTTACTTCAATATTCAGTACAAGAGTTCATTAATAGTTGGGTAAGCAGTAATGCCAATGAGCTTACTTATGAAGGAGTTGCCTTGTTGTTAGAACCCACTCCAAAACTCCAACAAACCCAAACAGATGATACCGATACCACTAAAAGAGGATTTAGTTTTTTATACCAGTACCTTTTTCGCTACAAAAAATTTATTGTTCAGTTAGCTGTTGGTTTAATAGCAGGAAGCCTATTACAATTAATTTTTCCTTTTTTAACTCAAAGTGTAGTAGATGTTGGTATCCAAAATCAGGACATTCATTTTATCTATTTAGTATTGTTTGCCCAACTCTTTTTGTTTATTGGAAGAACAAGTATAGAATTGATTAGAAATTGGATATTGCTGCATTTAAGTACACGAATTAACATTTCGTTGATTTCTGATTTTTTCATTAAGCTGATGAACTTACCCATAGCTTTTTTCGATACGAAGATGACAGGTGACATCATGCAGCGTATCAATGACCATAAACGCATAGAAAACCTTTTAACCTCCAGTAGCTTAAATGTATTGTTCTCGATGTTTAATTTGATTGTTTTTGGAGTAGTGTTGGCATGGTATAACCTTCAAATATTTGCTGTGTTTGTTGTGGGTAGTGTTTTATTTTTTGCCTGGACTGTACTTTTCTTAAAAAAACGAAAAGACCTAGATTACAAACGTTTTGCTCAAATGAGTAGTGAGCAAAGCAAAATAATAGAAATGATTAACGGGATGCAGGAAATAAAACTGCACAATGCCGAACGTCAAAAAAGATGGAGTTGGGAATACTTACAAGCCCGATTGTTTAAAATAGAAATGAAAAGTCTGGCATTGAATCAATCCCAAAATATAGGTTCCAATTTTATCAATGAAGTAAAAAATATATTCATTACTATTCTTTCTGCTAAACTTGTCATAGACGGGCAAATCACCTTAGGGATGATGTTATCTATTTCCTACATCATTGGACAATTAAACAGTCCCATTATTCAAATTATAGCCTTTATTCACTCTGCACAAGATGCTAAAATAGCTTTAGAACGATTGTCAGAAATCCATAACAAAGAAGACGAAGAAAATAACGAAGAACAGAAAATCTTTGACTTACCCGAAAACGATGATATTATCTTAAAAAACATTCATTTCAGGTACATAGGTAGTTCGGAAGAAGTGATTAAAGGATTGGATTTAACTATTCCAACCAATAAAATAACTGCCATTGTAGGAGCTAGTGGTAGCGGTAAAACTACTTTAATGAAAATGTTGTTGAAATTCTATGAACCCAATCAAGGGGAAATTAACTTAGGACATTATCATTTAAAAAACATTTCCCAACAAACATGGAGAGCCAATAGTGGTGTTGTGATGCAAGAGGGGTACATCTTTAACGATACCATTGCCAATAACATCGCAGTAGGAGAAGATAGCATTGATAAAGAACGATTAAGAAAAGCAGTAGCAATCGCCAACATCAAAGAATTTATAGAGCAACTACCCCTAGCTTATAATACCAAAATAGGCATGGAAGGAATAGGTATGAGTACAGGGCAGAAACAACGTTTACTCATCGCCAGAGCTGTGTATAAAAATCCGAAATTCATCTTTTTTGATGAAGCTACCAGTGCCTTAGATGCCAATAATGAAAAAGTGATTATGGAGAACCTTAACCAGTTCTTTAAAGAACGTACAGCCGTTGTAATTGCTCATCGTTTAAGTACCGTAAAAAATGCTGACCAGATAGTAGTACTGGACAAAGGAAAAATCATCGAAAAAGGAACACATCAAGAGTTAATTGACCTAAAAGGAAATTATTACCACTTAGTAAAAAACCAACTGGAATTAGAAAAACTAAATGCCTGAATCTACTAACATATCAACCCAAGTAATTGAGCAAACAAAAATAAGTAGTAATGGTACTACTCATCAACAAGTTCAATTAAAAGACCCTGTTGAAGAAATCCGTAGTGATGAAGTACAGGAAATACTCTCTCATGTTCCCAACTGGATGATACGTTGGGGAATTACCTTAATTTTTGGAATCATTATTTTATTAGTCTTTATTGCTTGGTTCATTCAATATCCTGATACTGTTCAAGGTCAAGCTATTATAACTACTCAGCAGCCACCTGTTAAGTTAATTAGCAAAACAGAAGGCTATATAGAACAACTTTATCTTAAAGATAATGTGATGATAGAGCAAGGACAAATGATAGCAGAAATTACCAACCCCACCAGTAAAGAAGCCATTGAGTATTTGAGAACGGTTATCAATCAAGATGTAATACCTGTTACAATAGATACGAACCTTGTATTTGGAGAAATACAAAACGAATACAACAACCTTATAAAAAACATAAAGGATTACACTGTTTTAATGAATGATAACTATTACAATAATTCGATTCAGCATATCAGTAAACAAATTAGCTACAATAAACAATTAGCATCCATTACCAGAGAACAAGTTGAGTTAATGAATCAGGAACTTAAAAATGCTAAAGCCAAATATCAAACAGATAGTATGTTGTATGCTAAAGATTATACTTCTAAATATGAACACTATAAAAATCAAACAGAGCTTACCAATAAGAAAAACGATTATACCAATTTAAAGAAAAATGTTGTGCAATATCAAATTACAGTTACCCAATATGAACAACAAAAAGATGAGCTAATAAAGCAACATGAAGAAGAAGAAAGAACGCTCAAAACGAATATAGAAAGTAATAAAAAGAATATAAAAAGTTACATAGAAAGTTGGCAGCAAAACTATACTCTTGTTGCTCCTATTACTGGAAAACTTTCCTATATTACTAAACTAACAACCAATCAATATATCAATTCTCAATCGGCTTTATTTGTTGTTATTCCTGATAATCAGGATTACATTGCTTACGCCAATATTACCACACAAGGGTATGGTAAAGTAAAAGAAGGTCAAAAGGTAAGAATTAAGCTCAATAATTACCCTTACGAAGAATATGGGCAATTAATAGGAGAAGTAAAAGAAATAGCCCAAATACCTAACGAAGACAATTATCAGGTGAAAATTCAATTACCTGAACAATTAACAACCAGTTATCATCAAAATATAAAATACACTCCTGAAATGCAGGGAACGACAGAAATTATTACCGAAGATTTAAGATTATTGGAGAGAATTTTTAATAAGTTCAGAAAGGTATTAGAAAAATAGTAGGTATTTTACTTTTTAAATTCTTTTTTGTAAATTCGTATTGTCTCAACTTACTAAAATATGTTTTATCCATTAAAGAATAGTATTCCCCTATATGGTTTTAGGTTCTAGGAAACTTGCCTTAGAGCATATTTTGTATGTTGAGACGACCTAAGTAGGGGTTCTTTTACCTCCACTTTAAAACAGGTTCTTTAAAAGTTTTATTTGAAAAAGGCAAGAGAAAAGACGGTCAATTTTATCCTTTCTGAAACGAATTATATCTTGTTTCAGACACAAGATGAAATTTCTTATCCAATAATTTCTCAAAATAAAATAGAGGAAAAATGATAGCTAAATTCGATAAAAATTATCGAATAAAATCATTTGCCCCTGATGTCTTTTTCAGACAAAAATACCATTAGAACCAAAGAGTTGTTACAGTCCAAAAAACTGGATTGTGATACGTTAAGAACCTATGAGGGCTTTGAAAATATAAGTAACAAAGAAGCTGAATTTATTATTGAGCAATTAGAACGGTTAGCCCTCATTTTATACAAACAAATTATAAATGAGTAATGCTATGAAAGATTTATCCGTGTTCAATCAATTTGCTGCCAAAACTAAAAGTAAATCACACAACAAACAAGGTAAAGCGGTCATTTATACAAGAGTTTCCACCAAAGAACAAGCAGAAAACAACCAAAGCCTTGAAACTCAAAAAAAATATTGTGAGCTTTTTGCTGCAAAAAAAGGAATTGATATTATTGCTCATTTCGGAGGTACTTACGAATCTGCCAAGAGTGATGAGAGAAAGGAGTTTACCAAGATGCTTTCTTTTGTGAAAAGAAACAAATCGGTTTCTTACATTATCGTTTATTCTTATGACCGATTTTCAAGAACTGGAGCAAATGGAGCGTACATCAGCGACCAGTTAAAAAAGCAGGGGGTTGTTACGCTTTCTGCTACGCAAGAGATTGACGTTAATTCTGCTTCGGGTTCTTTCCAACAGAACTTATATTATATGTTCAGTCAGTTTGATAATGAACTTCGCAGGGATAAGTCTGTTTCAGGGATGCAGGAAAAGTTAAGAAAGGGGCATTGGATTGGTTCTGTTCCTTTTGGTTATACTAATCTTAACCCGGGTAAAGGGAAAGAACCTAAAATGGTTGTTAATGAACAGGGTAAATTATTGAAGTATGCTTTTATTTGGAAGTCAAGGGAAAACATCACGTATCAGGAAATAGTTAACCGATTGGCGAAAAAAGGGCTTCATATTCCCTATAAACGATTGAGTGATTATTTTAGAAATCCTTTTTATTGTGGTTTAATTGTAAGCAGCCATATTCCTGATGAAATAATTGAGGGAAGGCATGAGGCTTTAGTGTCTAAAGAGTTGTTTTTACAAATAAATGATTTACTGACCAAAAATAAATCGGGTTATAAGCAGAATAAGGATGATGAGAATTTGCCGTTGAAACAGTTTGTAAAGTCTGCTGCTTGTGGTACTTCTTATACTGGCTATTTGGTAAAAAGCAAGGGGTTGTATTATTATAAGAACAATCGTATAGGGGCTAAAGAGAATAAGAGTGCAAAGATCATGCACCAAAAGTTTATTGATTTACTGGGTAAATTTCAAATTCAGATAAAGGGAAACCGATTTATTCCTGCATTAAAGGATGTGATGAAAAGGGTCTTTGTGGAGCAAAACAGGGAACAACTGGAAGAGGTGGAACGTCAACAATTAGTGGTAAATGAAATTAAGAGTAAATTAGAACGTTTGGAAGAAAGGTTTGTGTTTGATGAAATTTCTAAGGAACAATATGACAAGTTTAGAATTCAATTGGAAAGTGAAAAATTGGAACTGAATGAGGAAATTAACAGAAAAGGTTCTTTTAATTTATCGAACCTTGATAATTTGATTGAAAAAGCTGCTCAATATGCTCTCAATCTACCAAAATTATGGGGTTCGGGAAGTTTAGCTACTAAACGGGCTATTCAAAATATGATGTTTCCTGAAGGGATCTTGTTTGACTTTAAAAACGATACTTATCGAACCACTCGGGTCAATTCTATTTTTGCTTTAATCAATTCTGTTTCAACTGTTTTGGGTGAAAATAAAAACAGGACAGAGCCAAATAATTTTGACTTGTCCTGTTTAGTAGCGGGGGCAGGACTCGAACCTACGGCCTTCGGGTTATGAGCCCGACGAGCTACCAACTGCTCCACCCCGCGATATATTTTTAAGTTGGTCTTTTCTAAAAGGGGATGCAAATATAATATTTTGTTTCTTTGTATTCCAAATTTTAACGAAATAAATGTACAAATCAGGTTTTGTAAATATTATTGGTAATCCCAATGTTGGTAAATCCACCCTAATGAATGCATTGGTAGGAGAACGTTTATCTATTATTACTTCTAAAGCTCAGACCACTCGCCACCGAATTATGGGCATTGTAAACGAAGATAATTGTCAAATTGTTTTCTCTGATACTCCAGGGGTTTTAAAGCCTGCCTACAAAATGCACGAAAGCATGATGGCTTTTGTAAAATCTGCTTTAAGCGATGCAGATATTATTCTATTTATGGTAGAAGTAAAGGAAGTGCTTTTTAAAAATGAAGATATTCTTCGTGTTCTCAAAAACACCGATGTTCCCGTTTTGTTACTCATCAATAAAATAGATGAAGTAGACCAATCTTTTTTAGAGACCAAAGTAGATTTTTGGAAATCTGAACTTCCTAAAGCAGAAATCTATCCTATTTCTGCCTTACACCAATTTAATATCGACAATATTTTTCTTCGTATTAAGGAGTTGCTTCCTGAAGGTGAACCATTTTATGAAAAAGATGCTTTAACGGATAAACCTGAACGTTTTTTTGTTTCAGAAATCATCAGAGAAAAACTATTACTCAATTTCAAAAAAGAAGTTCCTTATAGTTGTGAAGTGGAAGTAGAAGAATTTAAAGAACAACCAGACATTATCAGAATGAGAGCTAACATTATAGTTGCTCGCGATTCTCAAAAAGGAATTATCATTGGTCATCAAGGTAAAGGACTTAAAAAAGTAGGGACAGAAGCACGTAAAGATTTAGAAACTTTTTTTGGCAAAAAAGTGTTTTTGGAGTTATATGTAAAAGTGAATAAAGATTGGCGAGACAACGATAATATGCTAAAACGATTTGGCTATAATCATTAAATAAAATGGTGGTATGTTGTAAAGTTGTACCTTTGCAGCTTTAAATTAAAAACATGGCGAACATTGTAGCAATAGTAGGAAGACCAAACGTAGGAAAATCAACGCTTTTTAATCGTTTGACAGAAAGTAGACAAGCCATTGTTGATGAAGCAAGTGGAGTTACACGTGACCGTCATTATGGAAAAGTAGATTGGAATGGAAAAGAATTTACTTTAATTGATACAGGAGGATACATAAAAGGTTCTGACGATATTTTTGAAGAGGAAATAAGAAAACAAGTAATGATTGCTATTGAAGAAGCTGATTTACTAGTGTTTGTTGTAGATGTTACCTTAGGTATTACCGACCTCGACCAGGAAGTAGCCAATGTTTTGAGAAGAACCAATAAGAAAGTAATATTGGTTTCAAACAAAGTAGATAACACCGCTCGTATTCCAGATTCTAGTGTTTTTTATGGGTTAGGCATTAGCGATGATATTTACAATGTTTCATCGGTAAGTGGAAGTGGTACAGGTGAATTGTTGGATGAAATCGTCAATAACTTAGAGGATAAAGAAATAGAGGAAGAGGAAGATTTATTAAAACTTGCTATTGTAGGGCGTCCTAATGTGGGGAAATCATCATTACTTAATGCTTTAATTGGTAAAGAAAGAAACATTGTTACCAATATTGCTGGAACTACCAGAGATGCTATTTCTACTAGGTATACTGCTTTTGGGTTTGACATGAAATTGGTTGATACTGCAGGATTGAGAAAAAGAGGAAAGGTTAATGAAGATTTAGAGTTTTACTCAACCATGCGAACCATTCGTGCAATTGAAAATGCCGATGTTTGTCTATTAATGATTGAAGCTTCCGAAGGGATTATGTCGCAAGACATGAACATCTTAAGCCTTATCATTAAAAATAAAAAAGGATTGGTGATATTGGTAAACAAGTGGGATTTAATTGAAAAAGAAACCAATACTGCTAAAGAGTTTGAAAAGGTAATCAAACAACGTTTAGCTCCTTTTACGGATGTACCTATTATTTTTACATCTGTAACTAACAATAAACAACGTATTTTTAAAGCTCTGGAAGAAGTGGTAAAAGTTTATGAAAACCGTAAACGTAAAGTATCTACTTCTAAATTAAATGATGTGATGTTAGAGATTATTAATCAAAATCCTCCGCCCGCTGTAAAAGGAAAATACATCAAAATTAAGTTTGTGAATCAACTACCAACTTACACTCCAACCTTTGCATTTTATTGTAATTTACCTCAATACATTAAGGACCCATACAAACGCTTTTTGGAAAATAAACTTCGAGAAAATTTCGATTTCAAAGGTGTTCCTCTTCAATTGTTCATGAGGAAAAAATAATTACTTAACCATTATTTTGTTGATTTTCATTTAATTTGTTATTATTTTTAACAAAACTGATTATTACAACATAAAATTTTAACGTTATGTTTAGATACCTAATCCTATTGTTTTTAGGGTTTTCTTTTTTTAAGGGATATACTCAGGAAAAAGCTCCTGAAAGAATATCTACCTATACGCTTTCCCTTAATCAACTTAAAACCCAAGAGCAAGTTACAGCCATAGAACAAGCTACTCAATCCATACAAAATGTTTCTAATTGTAAATTAGACTGGATTAATTACCAAATGGTTTTTGATGTAAAAGAAGGTGGCGATTATCCTGCTTTTGATATAGCAAAAATCAAAGCTATTTTGATAGAAAATCAAGCTGCCTTAATCAATTTTGAAAAAGAAAATAAACGCTATGAATAGATTTTTACTTTTTATTCTGGCATTTATTTTATCATCCCCTTTATTTTCTCAAGATGATGATTGTTCTAATGCCGTAATTATTACCCCTACTTTCACTTCCTGTAATTTTCAAGCTGGTTCTTCAGCCAATGCAACAGAATCTTTACCAACTTGTTCCGGTGGTGGAAATGCAGATGATGATGTATGGTATCAGTTTGTTGCCAATAGTACGAATATGACTATCACTGTTGATCCTACAACAGGATATGATGCAGTTATTCAGCTTTTTTCTGGAACATGCGGTTCTTTAACTTCTATTCAATGCGAAGATTTGAATGGACCTAATGGAGATGAAGTGTTAAATAATCAAAGTTTAACCATCGGAAATACATATTATGTTCGTGTTTATCATTATGGAACCGGATGGGGAACTGCTACATTTAATATTTGTGTAACAGGATTAGCTCCACCCAATAATGACACTCCTTGTTCTGCTTACCCTCTGCCTGTAGTAACTCCTTCATGTAATTTTGAGATATATACCAACTTCGGAGCCGGTAACTCAGCAGTTCCAACACCTTCAGCATGTGGTGGGTCATCTCCTTTTGATGGAGGTTATTTGGGTGGTGATGTTTGGTTTTCAGTTATAGTACCTGCTAGTGGAGAATTAGACATTCATACCTTATCAGTAGATTTTGCTGATGGAGCAATGGCACTTTATTCAGGTGCTTGTGGAGCATTAACTTTAGTTGAATGTGATGATGACGGTGAGCCCGGTGATGGAATATTAATGCCTCATATTTATGCAACAGGACTAACTCCCGGTGCAACCATGTATATTCGTGTTTGGGAATACGATAATAATGCTAATGGTCAATTTGGAATTTGTGTGGCAACCCCCGATAATGATAATTGTGCAAGCGCTCAAGAAATATGCGACTTAAATGGATATGGTGGTGTTACCAGTAGTGCTTATACCCAAGACTTTCCAAGCAATATGACCGGAACAGGACAAAATGGAGTTCCAAATTCTAATCCAACTGCACCTTTTGGTCAAGGTTATGGTGGAGCCTCTCCGGTTCAAATCGATAATAATAGTTGGTTAACATTTACCGCAGATGCTACAACAGCCGAACTTTTTGTTCAGGTGAACTATTGTTCAAATGGCAACGGAATGCAAATGCAAATTTTTAGTGGAACCAATTGTACCAACTTTACAGCAGTTTCTACATTTTTAGAAACTACCAATTCACAAACAATTACTGCTACCGGACTAATTCCAGGTAATCAATATTATATTATGGTAGATGGTTTTGCAGGAGATATTTGTTCTTATACCATCTCTGCAACAAGTGGGATTCAGGTTGTAAAAATCACCACTGCAAAAGAAGCTTTGTGCCTTGGAGATACTGCTGTTTTAGATGCCGAAGTAACCGGGGCAGGTTCTTATACCTATTCGTGGAGTTCTACTCCTCCCGGGTTTACTAGCTCTGCTCCTTCTGTTTCAGTAGTTCCTTCACAAAACACTCTCTACAATGTTGATATAACCGGAGTTTGTGGAAACATCACTTCAGCTTCATTATATGTAACAGTAAATGATTACCCAACTGTAAATGTAACAGCATCTGATACTTTTGTTTGTTTAAATGATGTGATTAATTTAAATGGTAATCCAAACGGAGGATCAATGCCTTACAATCATTCTTGGACTGGAACAGGTCAACTTGCTTTAAACTCATCAGCAATACAAACACCTAATTTTTCAACCTCAACAGCAGGAAATTATTCATTAATTTATGAAGTAACTGATACTGTTGGTTGTAGCACTATTGATAGTGTTTCTGTAACAGTAAATGATTTACCAACTGCCACCATAACAGGAATTGATTCTATTTGTATTGGAGACACGACAACTCTTACTGCTTCTGGAGGAGTTTCATACCTTTGGAATACTACATCAATCTTAGATTCTATTGTAGTGAATCCTAGTTCAGATACCAATTATTCGGTAACAGTAACGGATAATAACAACTGTCAAAATTCTACGAATATTGATGTATTTGTTAATCCTTTACCTACACCTTCTATTTCTGGAACTAATGTAATTTGTGAAGGTGAATCTACTACTTTAACTGCCAATGGAGGAATTTCTTATGTATGGAACAATGGTGCAATAACTCCTTTTATTAATGTTTCTCCAACTGCTGATACTACCTATGTTGTTACTGCAACAAATTCTAGCGGTTGTTCAGATACAACAAGTATTACTGTTCAAGTAAAAACACAACCAACAGCTTCCATTATTGGAATAGACACAGTTTGTTTTGGAAACTCTTCTACTCTTTTTGCAAGTGGAGGAGGAACTTATACATGGAACAATGGAACTAGCCTTGATTCAGTAGTAACCAACCCTTTAAGTGATTCTACTTTTTCTGTTATCGTTGATGTCAATGGATGTTTAGACACAGCATATTATGATGTCATTGTCAATGCACTACCTATTGCATCTATTTCAGGAACAGATACAATTTGTACAGGTGAATTTACTACTTTAACTGCTAGTGGCGGTTCTACTTATGTGTGGAATGATAGTTCTACTTTAGATTCCATTGTTGCTAACCCTACTTCCGATACAAACTATTCTGTAACTGTAACGGACAATAACAATTGTGAAAACACAGCAAATATTGATGTTGTAGTAAATCCATTACCTTCTCCAAGTATTTCTGGAAGCAATGTTATTTGTAGTGGAACGTCTACTACTTTAACTGCAAATGGTGGCAATTCTTACGTATGGAATAATGGGGCTACGACACCTTCTATTACTGTTTCTCCTTCAACGGATTCTACTTATTTAGTTACTGCTACAAATCCAAGTGGATGTTCTGATACCACAAGTATTTTAGTTCAAGTAGTTTCCAACCCTTCTGGGTTAATTACTTCTAGTGAAGGAAGTAATTTCTTGTGTGAAGGTAATACAACAACCTTATCTGCTTCAGGTGGCGGGACCTATACTTGGAATACTGGTGAAACAACAGATTCAATAATAGTTTCTCCTGCTTTAGACTCTACCTATTCAGTTATTGTTGATGCAGGAGGATGTTTAGACACCGCTTATTTTTCTATTACAGTTAACTCCTTACCAACTGTTACATTCAGTGGAGATTCTGTTATTTGTAACGGAGAATCTACTACATTATTTGCTTCTGGTGGAACTTCTTATTTATGGAATAATGGAAGTACGAATGATTCCATAGTTGTAAATCCTGCTGCTGATTCTACTTATTCAGTTACAGTCATAGATGCCAACAATTGTTCAAATTCAGGTAATATTAATGTTGTGGTAAATGCTTTACCTTCTCCTTCTATTTCAGGAAGCAATGTAATATGTTCCGGAAATTCCACCACTTTAACAGCAAGTGGAGGAAATTCTTATGTGTGGAATAATGGTGCTACCACACCTTCTATTACTGTTTCTCCTTCTCTAGATTCAACTTATTTAGTTACTGCTACAAATTCAAATGGATGCTCTGATACCACTAGTATTTTAGTACAGGTAGTTTCCAATCCTTCAGGATTAATTACTTCGAGCAATGGAAGCAATTTCTTATGTGAAGGCAATACTACTACCTTATCTGCTTCAGGTGGCGGAACGTATACTTGGAATACTGGTGAATCAACAGATTCAATTATGGTTTCTCCTGCTTTAGATTCTACCTATTCCGTTATTGTAAATACAGGTGGATGTTTAGATACTGCTTATTTTTCTATTACAGTTAATACCTTACCATCTGTTTCATTCAGTGGAGATTCTGTTATTTGTAATGGTGAATCTACTACATTAACGGCTTCTGGAGGAACGGCTTATTTGTGGAGTACTTCTTCTAATTCAAATACAATAACTGTATCTCCAACTAATACTACTAATTATTCAGTAATAGTAACTGATGCAAACAACTGTGAAAATACCGGGAGCATTACTGTAACAGTAAATTCTTTACCAAACGTGACTATTTCTGGAACTGATAGTATTTGTGAAGGAAGCTCAACAGCTTTAACCGCTACAGGTGCTAGCTCCTATGTGTGGAATACAACTGAAACTACTCCTTCCATTGATGTTACTCCTTCTTCAAATACATCTTACTCAGTTGAAGGAACCGATGTTAATGGTTGTATGAATAATTCTCAGGTAACCGTTTCTATTCTTCCAAAACCTATAGCTACTATTACTGGAGATAATAATATGTGTGACGGTGCTGATTTGATTTTACAAGCAAGCGGAGGTTCTTCTTATGTTTGGAACACTACCGAAACCACTTCAAGTATTACTGTTTCTCCAAGCGACACAACTACTTATCAGGTAATTGCTTTTATTAATTCGTGTGCTGATACTACTACACATACTGTTAATTGGGTTCCAAACCCAACAGTAACTGCCTTTAGCGACGCATTAATTCACCTAGGTCAATCAATTGATATTAGTGCAAGTGGAGATGCTCCATTTTTATGGACACCAACAGAAAGTTTATCTTGTAATAATTGTCCCAACCCAACTGCTACTCCAACTGAAACCACAGAGTATTGTGTTTCTGTAACACAAAATAACTGTACCAGTACTTCATGTATTCTTATTGAAGTTGACCAAGAATGTGGAGAAATATTTGTTCCAGATGCATTTTCGCCAAATAACGACGGAAATAATGATTGTTTAAAGGTTTATAACAATTGTTTAGATGAATTGCTTTTCAGAGTATATTCTAGATGGGGAGAACTCTTATTTGAATCAACAGACATTGATGCTTGTTGGGATGGAACTCACAATGGAACGGCATTAAACACAGGAGTATATGCTTATACTGTAAAAGTAATCCTTGTAAATGGTGATGAAGTAGAAGTAAAAGGAAATGTTACATTATTTAGATAAGAAGAATGAACAGATTTTTACTTTCCATATTATCTCTATTTGTCTTTTGTCAATTTTCTATTGCTCAAAATGTTCCGTTTGATAAAGAACATTTTGAAAATAACAAAGAAGGACTTAAATCCGCTTTAAAAGAAATTTCTACAGGAGATGGTTATTACTTTGCACACATTTATTCCAAAGCTCTTGAAAACTATAACAAAGCTCAATCATTTAACAACAATAATGCTGAATTAAATGGTAAAATTGGAGATTGTTTATTACATACCGGAAATCTTGACAAAGCACAATACCACCTTGAAAAGGCTTTAGAATTAGATAAAAGCATTGATGGTTTTTATACCTATTTGTTAGGTAAAACTTATCATTATAGTAATCATTTCGACAAAGCGATTCTTAACTACAAAAAAGCAAAAATTTTAGGTTCAAAAATGAATCCTGATGTGATAGAAAAAATTGAAACCAACATCAAAGAGTGTGAGTATGCTAAAAAGTTAATGGATACTCCTATAGATGCTACAATTACTAATCTTGGGAAAGCAATTAATACACAAAACCATGAGTATGTTCCTGTTATTACTGCAGATGAATCGGAAATGTTTTTTACTTCTAGAAGAAGTAGTACTATGGGAGGACAACGTGATTTAGCCATTGATGATTTTTATGAAGACATTTATTACTCAAAAAAAGATGGAGAAAAATGGGGAAATGCTATCAATATTGGTGCTCCCATTAATAGAGAATTGCACGATGCGACTGTAGGTTTATCCATAGACGGTCAAAAGCTTTTAATCTATAGAGATAATGCAAAAGGTGACGGCAATATTTTTGAAACCGAAAAAACAGGAAATAACTGGAGTGAGCCAAAAGAATTACCTCAACCCATCAATTCTAAATACCATGAGACTTCGGCATGTTATGCTTATACAGGAAAAACTATCTATTTTGTAAGTGACCGACCAGGAGGTTTAGGTGGAAAAGATATTTATAAATCTGACCTTCTTCCAAATGGAAAATGGGGAGACGCAGAAAATCTTGGAGAACCAATTAATACTCCATCTGATGAAGATGCTATTTTTCTTCAAGCAGATGGAAAAACTCTTTATTTTAGTTCAAAAGGGCATCCTACCATGGGTGGATATGATATTTTTAAAAGTATTAATAAAGACGGTAAATGGAGCACTCCCATTAACTTAGGTTATCCTATTAATTCAGCAGATGATGATGTATGTTTTGTATTAGCAGCAAATGGTAAAGAGGGTTATTATACTTCTGAAAAAATAGATGGCATTGGAAAAAAAGATATTTATCGAATTACCTTTAATGAACCGAAAGAAGAGAAACCAAGATTAACCTTGTTGAAGGGAATTGTTTATGATAAAAAGACCAATGAAAAATTAAGCGCCAACATTGAAATTTTTGATAATACTGCTAATAAACTGATAGCTAATTACAAATCGAACAGTGCTACGGGAAAATACATTGTATCACTTCCTGCCGGACATGATTATGGAATTAGTGTAAGAAAAGAAGGTTATTTATTTTATTCAGAAAACATTAACATTCCTGATACTGCTGCATTCCAAGAAATAGAAAAAAATATTGGCTTGGAAAAAATTGAAGCGGGGAAAAAAGTGGTGTTGATGAATATTTTCTATGATTACAACAAATCTACTTTACGAGAATCTTCATTTAATGAACTTGATAAAGTAGTTGATTTATTAAATGAAAACATCAAATTAAAGGTTGAACTAGGAGCACACACCGATTCCAGGGGAAGTGATGCTTATAATCAAAAACTATCGCAAGAAAGGGCTCAGTCTTGTGTTGATTATTTAACCTCCAAAGGAATTGCAAAAGAAAGACTTCATGCTAAAGGTTATGGAGAAACTAAACTATTAATAACTGATGCTGAAATTGCTAAAATGGCTACAGAAGAGAAAAAGGAAAAAGCACATCAGCAAAACCGAAGAACCGAATTTAAAATATTAGAAAACTAAGATGAAAACCAAATACCTATTATCCTTTTTGTTTATGATGAGTATCTTTTTTGCTCAGGCGCAAGATATTCATTTAACACAAGCCAATATGACTCCTTTATTGGTAAACCCTGCCAATGCTGGTGCTGAATATGAAATACGAGGAATTTTAAATTACCGTTCGCAATGGAAAAGTGTAAACGCTCCTTTTGTAACCATGATGGCTTCTTACGACATGGCTTTTAAAAATTCCAATTCACGTAAAAAAGGATTTTTTGCTGGTGGAGTTTATGTTTTTACTGACAAAGCTGGGACATCCAACATGAAAACATCTCAAGCAAATTTAAGTGCCGCTTATCACTTAAATTTAGATAAAAAAAACACATTAGGATTAGGTTTTCAAGGTGGTTATTTTCAACGTTCATCTACCACTTCCAATTTGAAATGGGGAAGTCAGTACGATGGTTTTGAATACAATGAAGCAATAAATAGTGGAGAAGGTGTCGGCGACAATTTTTCTTTCGGTTCTGCCGATTTTAATTCCGGTTTAGTATGGACATTTAGAAATGATAAAAATTATTTTTCCGGGCAAAAAATGTTGATTGTATCAGGATTATCCTTTCAACATATCAATAAACCCAGTTATGATTACCAAAACATAACTACAGATAATTTGTATAATAGATGGATTGCTCATTCAGAAGGAATTATTGGCTTTAGTAAGGAATTTACCTTGCTTCCTTATTTATTTTATTCCTACCAAGGTTCAATCAATGAAATTATGTTCGGAACCAATATGCTATATACTGTTAAAGAAGCTTCTTCTTATACTCAAAATGTAAAAGGTATGGCAATAGGTGGAGGTGCTTTTTACAGATGGAATGATGCGGTAATTCTTACTTTAATAACTCAATATGCCAATTATTCTTTTGAGTTTAGTTACGACATCAATGTATCAACATTAATGAATGCCTCAGGAGGAAATGGAGCTTTTGAATTGTCACTCAGATACGTTTATCCTAGTCCGTTTGGAGGTGTAAAAAGCAAATCGAGATTTAATTAATAATATTCAATTTCGCCCCTTTTTGAACTGCTTCCATTTTATTATGGACTTGTAATTTTTTGTATATATTTTCTATGTGTTTACGAACGGTTGAAGGGCTTATTATCAAATTATCAGAAATCTGCTGATAATTTAGTCCTTTAGCTAATTGCTCTAAAATTTCTGTTTCTCTTTTGCTTAATTTAATTTCTTCCTGCTGTATTTTATCGGCAGTCATTTTTTCAGGATGACGTAAAATATTCAACGCTTTTAATGCTATGGAAGGAGTCATAGCTGCTCCACCTTCAAGAACATCCTTAATAGCCTTATATAAATCATTAGGATTGGTTTCTTTCAATAAATAACCATCAGCACCGGCCTTAATAGCATTAAAGATATTATCATCATCGTCAAATACAGTAAGCATCAAAATTTTTATTTGAGGATGTTTATTTTTAATCATTTCGGTAGCCTTAATCCCATCCATTTCAGGCATTTGAATGTCCATTAAAATAACATCTACATTTGAATCTTCCTCCAATTTTCCAATTAGTTCAGCTCCGTTGGTACCTCTGAATTTAAATTTTAAATCGTCAAAAAAGGATATTTTTTCTTGAATGGCTTGAGACAAAAATGCATTATCTTCTGCTACCGCTATTTTTACTTGCATAGGTCTTATTTTAATTCAAATCTATACACTTTTTTCCTACTTTACTATACGACATTTAGCGTATCTTTGTTCAGCTGAACTATAATGATAGTCCCTTTTTCAGGAGCAGATTCTAAAATAAACTCCCCTCCAATGGTCTTTGCTCTGTTTTTCATGTTTTCTAAGCCATTGCCTAAAATTATATCACTTAATTTAAATCCTATTCCATCATCTGCAACTATAAGTTGAATCTCCTTTTCGGTTTCAACAATTCTAAGTTCAACCTTTGTTGCTGCTGAATATTTAATCGCATTGTTAAGCGCTTCTTGCACAATCCTATAAAGACTAACCCCTTGAATAGAATTTAAAATAAATTGATTAGTTAACTGAACATGAAAACTAAAGTCTATTTGGTCTTGAGCCAGCTTGGCTGTTTCCATAAAATTATAAAGTCGACCTTTTAAATCATCAAACGAAATTTCATCTTTATTTAATGCCCATATAGTATCGCGTAATTGAGTAATGGTGGACTTTGTAAAATTTGAAACATCCCTTAATTTGTTTATAATTTTTTCATCGGTCAACTTTAATAAATGGTTCATATTATCTATCGAAGAAATAATATATGTCAATTGAGAACCTATGTTTTCGTTTAAAGTGTTTGAAATTTTCAATCGTTCATCATGTAATTGATGATGAAGTTTTTCTTTGGCAATTTTTTCTTTTAATATATTGGCTTCTATTAAGCGTTTTTGCTTTAATTTTTGTTGATTATAGATAATAACCCCAATAATTAAGATAAAAAGAATAAACACCATCATTCCAAATAGAAGGTAATTCTTTTGTTTTACTTTTAACTCATGTTCTGATATCTTTGATTTTTGCTCAGCTATTTCTTTTTCTTTTTTCTCTGTTTCATATTTGGCTTGTATTTCTTCTATTTGTTGATGAGTAATCTCATTCAATATAGAATCCTTAATACTTGAATAGTTTTGATAAGCAGTGATTGCTTTCTCATATAGATGTTGTTGTTCATATACCTTAGACAAACCTAAGTAGTTATCTCTGATAATTTCTTTATTATCGATTTGTTGTGATAGAATTAGACTTTTATTAAAAAAATATGCAGCACTGTCAAGCTTTTTTAAATCTACATAAACTGCTGCAAAATTATTGTAAAGGATAGATTGCCCCTCAATGTCTTCAGAATCTATTCGAATTTTAAGTGCCTTGTGTAAATATCTTTTTGCTTCTTTAAAGTTTTGTTTTTTATGTTGTGTTACCCCCATATTTCCTAATGAAATAGCCAATAATCTTGCATCTCCTACCTCTTCCGATTTTTGAATAGATCGAGTATAATAATATTCTGATGAATCCAATTGATTCATTTCATCATAGATATTGCCTAAATTGTTTAAAATCAAGACTTCTTTATGTAAATCGTTTTGAGCTTGATTGATTGAAAGAGCTTTTCTGTAGTAATAAATAGCCTCATCAAATATTCTACGCTTATAAAAAATTAACCCCAAATTATTAGTGGTAGAAGCTATTCCTGCACTATCATTTAATTGTTCTCTCATTTTAAGGGCATTAATAAAATAAGCAACCGCTTTATCATAATCTCCTTTAGACATGGTAACATTTCCCAAGTTGTTTAATGATGCCCCTACACCAACACTATCATTTAATAGTTGTCTGATGTGTAATGCTTTTAAAAAATAATATTCTGTACTATCATAATGACCCATGTATACATGATAAATACCAATTTGATTGTATGCAGTACTCAATTGCTTTTTATCAAAATGATAATCTGAAAGTAGTTTTAAATAAAATTGAATAGACTCTTCTAATTGTCCATTTTTGGCGAATTGGTTTCCTTTTATTTTTGCTGCATCCAAAACACCATCTAAATATTGATGCTTTGTTGCATATTGAATGGCTTGTTCAACATAATAATTGACCGAATCGGTATTATCTGTCGTATTTGCCTGTTGTAAAATAGAATGCACTACCAATGAATCTTGGTTGGCAAATGCCGACAAAGAAATAAACAAGAATATGACACTAATTAATCTTTTCATGAGTGTCTTTATTGTTTAAGGATTTAATTGTATTTCTTAATTCCGTAATGGCAATTCTAGAAAATTTATTCAGTTCTTCCAGCTTAGTCTTTAGTTGTTCATTGCTATCTTTTATATAATATTGAATATTATCGATAGAAGAAATGATAAAAGTAAATTGAGCACCAATGTTATCGTGTAAATCTCTTGAAATACGTAACCGTTCTTCTTGTAACTTGTTTTTTAATTGAATTTTGGCAATCTCTTCTTTTAATTTATTTTCTTCTAATAGTTGTTGTTGTTTAAACTTTTGCCGTCGGTATACTAATACACTAATAACTAGAAAAAATAAAATCAATCCTGCAATAGCTGTTAAAGTATAATTTCGTTGTTTTAATTTTAATTGTTGTTTACTTAATTCAGCTTTTTGATTGGCAATTTGCTTCTCCTTTTTTTCTGTTTCAAATTGTATTTCAAGGTCGTGGATTGTTTTATTGGTAGATTCATTTAATAAACTATCCTTATAGTTTTCGGCTTGTTGTTTATAAAAAAGAGCTTTCTGATAATCTTTAGTTTCAATATAACAGTTGGCTAACTGGTCAGAAATAACATTTAATAAGTAAGTGTAATTTATTTCTTTCCCAATTTCTAGTGCTTTTTGATAATATAGAATAGCCTCGCTAAAACGATTTTGTTTATAATAAAAATCTCCATAATAGGAATTGTTTTCTGCTAGTCCATTTAGGTCAATTCTATTGCTTCTCATTTCAAATGCTTTATGATAAAAAGGCAAAGCCTTTTCATACTCTCCTTTAATGACATAAGCCCCGGCAATATTGTTTAAACTATAAGGAATTCCTATCGTATCTTTTATATCAATAACTATATCTAAGCCTTTATTATAGAAAAACAGAGCACTATCAATATCATTATCCATTTCATGTAAAACACCATAATTATTGTAGGCTGCTGATAGTGCTTTTTGGTCATTTGTTTGCTCTAAAAATTCAATGCCTTTCTGCATATAATAAAATGCTTTAGGAAGGTTTCTTCGCTTCATTTGATAACCTAAAACGGAATAAACTGAACCAATTTTTTCTTTATTATTTTGTTTCTCAAAATGCTTGATAGCCGACAAAGCTGATGAAATTGACAGGTCATAATTTCCCCTGTAGTAATAGGCCAAGGATAATTTTTCGTAAGAAATTCCAACTAAATTCTCATCATTGATTTGTTGTGAAATTTCCAACGCCTTTTTATACAAACGAATGGCTGATAATGTATTACTATTCATTTTATCAAAAGGAATAGCATGAATTTTTTCTACTTTTTCTTTAAGAGATGATTTTTGAATAGTTACTTCTAATGAATCGAAATAAAAATCAGAAGCAAGAATAGCTTTGCTAAGCAAACAAACTATAATGAAAGCTATGTTCTTTATATTAAACTGCATAAAAAATCCCGCTATTGCGGGACTAAATTTAGTTTTTACAATTTGGGTAAACAAATAATTAAAATGCTTTTTTAAACTGACTAAGAAATCTAATATCTCCTTCAGAGTACAATCTTAGGTCATTCACTTTGTATTTCAACATAGCAATTCTTTCTATACCCATTCCAAAGGCAAAACCACTATATTTTTTACTGTCAATACCACAATTTTCCAAAACATTTGGGTCTACCATTCCGCATCCTAATATTTCTAAATAACCGGTGTATTTACACACATTACATCCTTTACTGTTACAAACAGAACAACTCACATCCATTTCGGCACTAGGCTCTGTAAAGGGGAAATAAGATGGTCGCAAACGTATTTCTGTTTTTTCACCAAACATTTCTTTAGCAAAATACATGAGTGTTTGTTTTAAATCGGCAAAAGAAACTTTTTCAGCAATGTACAATCCTTCCACTTGATGGAAAAAGCAATGCGCTCTAGCAGAAATAGCTTCATTTCGATAAACTCTTCCGGGTGATAAGGTTCTGATTGGAGGTTTAGTATTTTCCATAATACGAACCTGAACCGATGATGTATGAGTTCTTAAGGCCATTTCTTCCCCATCATTTTTCACAAAAAAAGTATCTTGCATATCTCTTGCAGGGTGCTCCGGTGGGAAATTCAAGGCAGTAAAATTATGCCAATCATCCTCTATTTCTGGTCCTTCTGAAACAGTAAATCCAATTCTTGAAAAAATATCAATGATCTCTTTTCGTACAATTGAAATTGGGTGTTTGCTCCCTAATTCAAAAGGATATGAAGTTCTGGTTAAATCTATATCATTGGCATTCGTTGAAGCCAACCCTTCCAATTGTTCTTTTAAAGCATTTACCTTTTCTTGTGCTTTTTCCTTCAACTCATTTATCAACTGTCCAACTTCTTTTTTTTGTTCGTTGGGAACATTTTTAAACTCAGCAAATAAATCTTTCAATACCCCTTTGCTTCCTAGTATTTTTATCCTAAATGCTTCAATTTGCTCTTTCGAATCAGTAGCAAATTGCTCTACTTCGTTTAATAAAGTGGTAATCTGTTCTTTCATAATTAATTACTTCTTCAACAACTTAATCGTCATTTTAATATCATTTACCGGTCTATCTCTTTTATCTTTTTCAACAGCAGCAATTTTGTCAATTACATCCAATCCTTTTGTTACTTCACCAAAAACCGTATAATCCATGTCTAAATGAGGAGTTCCTCCAATGGTTTCGTAAATTTTATATTGTTCTTCTGTATAACTTACAGGGGTTTCTCTGCCTTTATTTTTTCTGCTCAACATTTTATCAATTTCGGCTTTGGTAAAAGTTCTTCCTTGAACAATGTAAAACTGACAACCTGAAGATTCTTTTTGAGGATTAACAGCATCGCTTTCTCGAGCAGCAGCCAAGACTCCTTTTTTGTGAATAAGTGATGTACTAAACTCTGCAGGAATAGTATATCCAACATTTCCCTCTCCTAACATAATGCCCGGTGCTGCATTTTTAGAATCAGGATCTCCTCCCTGTATCATAAAATCTTTAATCACTCTATGGAATAAAGTACCATCGTACATTTTAGATTTTACCAGCTTTATAAAGTTATCTCTATGCTGTGGTGTTTCGTTGTATAAAATCAACTCTATGTCTCCCAAATCGGTAGAAATTAAAACTTTAGCTTGCTTATCCGTTTTTTGAGCAAAAGTGTTTCCACTAACTATCAGCAGTACAGCAAATAACAGATTATAAAAAAATTTCTTTATCAACATTTTTTATTACATTTGTTAATTACAAAACTAACAAATTAAACCATTAGCTTTATTTCATCTAATTAAATTTTAAAAGAATGAAAAGCAACAATATCTTTAAACTAGCATTAGCCATTACCTTTATTGGAGGTGTAATTGCTTGCGCAAAAGATCGTTCTCCAAGTTTGCACATAACTGTGGTTGACCAATCAGGAGCACCGGCAGCAGGTGCCTATGTTCATGCCTGGCCAAGTGATGATGCAAGCCAGTTGGGTGTTACTGTTAACGAAGATCAAATGGACAAAACAGGAACTACTGATGCTACAGGTAAAGTTTCTTTCGATTTTAAATACTCTGCTGTATTAGATGTAGATGTTATTTACTATAAAACTACACAAGTAGTAGATACATCAAATAACATTATTACTGTAACTGACTCATTAAGTGGACACAAAGTAGTAAAAATTGAAACAGTAAGACAAAGAAGTAAAGACAACGACTATGAAGAAACAGTTATTGTAAAATAACTAAACTCCAAAATATTGAACAATGGCTTTTTTAAGAAGCTCTTGTTGAGACTCCCCTACTAAATCGTTGGGGAGTTTTTTTATGTTTTTAAAATGAGGCCAGCCATCGTTATCTAACCCTAATTTTTTGTAATAGCCAAATGGAGCTAATACTGAACAAATACCTATGTGCATCACTTCTACTTTTTGTTCTTTTTTAAGCATCTGATGGTTTTGCCCTAGTTCTTGTAAGCCAATAACAAACAAAATAGATTGAAGATCTAGTTCTTCATCAAACTTTTGTTTAACCAATTGCTGTACTTTTTCCCATTTCAAATTCAAATCTTCCATGAGGCAAAGTTAAATAAGTTTAGCTACATGTATAAACATATTACTATTAATAAAAAGTTCCAGCTATTGAAATGTAATGCTCGCTTTATTTTAGTTTTGAAATATGAACTACTTCGATATCATTATTGTTATTCCATTGCTTTGGGGAGCTTATAAAGGTTTTACGAAAGGGATTATTATTGAAATAGCTTCATTTATTGCATTGGCTTTGGGTGTTTGGGGTGGAATTAAATTTTCTTCCGTTTCAGCGAAATATTTGAGTCAGCTTTTTGAAATTTCTGAAAAATTAATGCCTTTAATTTCTTTTGCCGTTACATTTATTTTAATTGTATTAGTAGTGTTTACAATTGCTAAGTTGCTCCAAAAAGTAATTAAAATGGTGGCATTAAGTTTTATAAATAAATTGACTGGTTTAGTATTTGGATGTTTAAAATTCACTTTAATTGTAAGTATTGTCATCAATTTATTAAATATTGTAAATCAACAAGTTAAATTCATCGATGATGAAATGCAAAATTCTTCTATTTTGTATCATCCAGTAAGTAAAGTTGCTCAAATCTTAATCCCCGGAATTAAAGATTTAAGCATTGATAATCAAAAAGTAGCCGAATCTGTGTTAGAATCCCAATAATAGCTTTTGTAATTCTCCTTTATATTATTATTTTTAGGAAATGAAAGGCTTTTTAGGAATCATATTTATTACAATTTGGTTTGCCTGTACCCCAAAAGGCCCTCAAACCTATTCTAGCCCATTAGTCGGTAAATCCAAAAATGAGCTTATTCGCCAGAAAGGGGTTGCAAAAAGCATTAAAGTATTTGGCGAAAATCAAGCGTTTATCTATGTTACAAGAGAAGCTTATTATGGAAATAAGAACCCCGCTGATTATCCCGGTTTAAAACCAAAACAAATAGTTGATATTGAACACATTTATTACATTAATGCTGATGATATAATCTATAAATATCAAGTATGGAAAAAGAAGGTTAAAGAAAAATAACTTTTGAAGTTAGTTAAAATTTTGTTAAATTGTATAAACATTAAATGTATATACATATATTTGTATTCTAATTTAAATTTAAATAAAATGAAAAAATTATTATTAAGTATAGCGATTGTATTTGCAACTACTGTAGCTACTCAAGCTCACAATCATGATGAATTAACTGTAAAAACCAAAGTAAGTACAGTTGAATGGATTGGAAAAAAAGTAACAGGACAACACAATGGTTCCATTAACATTAAAGAAGGTAAATTGTATGTTCATGATGGAGTAATTGAAAGAGGAAAAATTATGATTGACATGACCACCATTCAAGTATTAGACTTGGAAGGCGAATGGGCAGGAAAATTAAAAGGGCATTTAGAATCTGGTGATTTTTTTGATGTAAAAAACCATGAAATAGCTGTTTTTGAGATTAAAAAAGTTACAAAAGGAGATAAAGAAAAATCAAAAGTAGATGGGATTCTGACTATCAAAGGAATTTCTCATCCAATATCATTTGATGCAAACATTGAAATGAAAGATGGCAAATTAGCTGCATACGCTGAAGTAACTGTGGATAGAACACTTTATGATATTAAATATGGTTCAGGTAAATTTTTTGAAGGGTTAGGTGATAAAATGATTGACGATAATTTTATCATTAAATTTAAAATCGCAGCAGAATAATATAGAAAATATCTGTAAAAAAGCCCGAAATAATTCGGGCTTTTTTTATTGTATTACTAGTTTTTGAACTTCCACATTTTCACCATTCTGAAGTTTAACAAAATACATTCCTTCTTTTAAATCTTTAAGCACAATACTATTACTGTTTAAGTTGCTAGTAAACTGCTCTATCAACTCACCCTCAACATTATAAACATACAACTGGTGTTCTGAAGTACTATTCCAAAATTTAATAGTTATATTTTCAGTTGCCGGGTTTGGATAAATTGTAAAATAATTTTCTTTAACATTTTCGGATATACTAGTTGACATATTCCATTTATCTTGAGCGATTGGTCCTTCCCAAATAATCGTAGCTAAATAAGGGTTGTCTATAAAAGGGTTTCGATTTCCCTGTAAACCCTCTAAAATATTATTACGGTTTGTTTCATATACTGAAACCGTATCATCAGCATTCCATTGCAACAATAAATTAACCATAGAAGCATCTGTAGGAGCAGTTGCCCCAACACAAACATTAGTAGGTAAACATTGGCTTCCATATCTTAAATACATGTACATTATCATTCTTGCCACATCTCCTTTCCATTCATCCCCAGGATACCAATTAATACCAACATCCCCAGCATTCCCAGAACCCGAAGCAAACCATCTATTTCCTCTGTTTCCATTCATTTGCACATCAGAAGAACGAAGATGGTGTGCATCAGAGCCAGGCCCTGTTGTTCCTAAATCTGGATTCCCTAATGATTTTGGAAAAACATGTTCTCTGTTCCATTGTCCATTATTCCCTCCAAAATTATCTTTATCTCTAGTTCTATCGGTAACTACGTTTCCATCACCATCATTGTATCCATAAATCAGCAATACATTTGCTGAGTTAAAGGGATCTAAGTCTGTTTGTTTCAGCGCATTAGTTACATCAGGGGAATAACTTAACTCTGTGGTATGTGTAACTGTAATTTTATTTGCCAATTCATTTTTTAATGCTTGTCCTGTTAATGTAAGGTTTACATTATTATAATAAGCTGGTATTTGTGCAGATAAAAGTAAGCTCCTGATTAACAGAAAAGAGAATAAAATATGCTTCATTGATTTTAGTTAATGTTAACAATCATTTCAAATTTAACTAAAATAGCCTATAAATTGTTAATTGCTTTATTAATAACTTCTATTTCTCACGATGTATTAAGTAAGAGTTTTTACTAAATTCGTCTATATGAAACTATTACGGGTTTTTATATTATTAAGTGTATTTTTGGTTTTAATGAGTTGTGGGTCAAATAATCAAAAACAAGAAAATGACTCCATTAAAACTCCTATACTATTGGTAGAAGGGAATTGGCATTTAGATTTAAATATTTCTGAAAACAACTCTATCCCTGTTGATTTTACTTTAACAAAAATTGACACCAATTATGTAGTAACATTTATCAATGCTGAGGAACAAATTGTTTCTAATGTTACTGTCGATAATTCAACCATAATTATTAAAGATGCAATATTCAATACATGGTTTGAAGGCAAAATTGAGTCTCCCAATAAAATTCGAGGCTTTTGGTATAAAGAAGATGAAAAATACAAAATCCCTTTCATTGCTCAACATGGTATTACAGATAGGTTTACTTCTCCAGAATCTTTAAGTTTAAGTCAACCAAATATTTCGGGGAAATGGGAAGTAGATTTTAGCAAAGGAACTGATGATCATTATAAAGCTATTGGAGTTTTTCAGCAAGTAGATAATTATGTTACAGGAACCTTTATTACTGAAACAGGAGATTATCGATTTTTAGAGGGAAATATGTACAACAATAACCTCTATCTTTCTACATTTGATGGCTCTCATGCTTTTTTATTTAAAGCTACTTTTATTAATGGTCATTTAGAAGGTAATTTTTGGTCTGGAACTCATTGGGAAGAGCCTTGGGTAGCGGTTAAAAATGACAACTTTGAACTAAGCAATCCCGACTCGTTAACTATTTTAAAAGAAGGATATGATGAGCTTAGTTTTAATTTTCCTAGTCTATCAGGAGATAGTGTTTCTATAAATGATGAGAAATACAAAAATAAAGTAGTGATTGTCAATATCATGGGGCCATGGTGTCCTAATTGTAAGGATGAAACTGCTTATTTAACTGAATTGTATAGCCGATATCATGAAAAAGGATTGGAAATTATTGCTCTATCATTTACCAAAACAGATGATTTTGCTAAATCAAAAGAATCTACCCAAAAAGTAAAAGATTTTTATCGTGCCGAATATGATTTTTTAATTGCTGGAAAAGCAAATAAAATTGAAGCTTCAAAAGCATTACCAATGCTTAATAATATAATCTCTTATCCTACTTCTATTTTTATCGATAAAATGGGTAAAGTGCGTAAAATTAGAACTGGATTTTATGGACCGGGAACAGGCAATTACTATACAAGGTATACTGAAGAAACGGATAATTTTGTAGCTAAACTATTAGCAGAAAAAATTAAGTAAGTTTTATTGAACGAATTAAAGCTTCGAGTTCTCTTAAATATTCTCTTTTATCAAATCGAGGTGCATAAACATAACCATCAATGGAAATTACCTTGTTTCGTTTTTCATCTACAAATGTGTAATTGATAAATGGACCTCCCATAAAATCACCTTTAACATACCACAAACCTCTCAACTCTTTGGCGTATTTACCATCTAAGGTAATTTCTTTTTCTTTTGGCACATATTCGTCATAAGCCAACATATAAGTTCCTTTTCCGGTACCTTGTACATATTTGTGAGTGTAATAGTTTCTTTTCTCTACTAAACTACTTACGCTAAAAGTAGAGTCACTCGTATAAGGATAAGTATATATAAAGAATCCCTGACTTACGGGATGTTCACCTACAATTTTTTCTTTTACCATTTTTTCTTTTCTTACCCATAAAAAATCATCTTCTCGTTTGGCAATGTTATATAACTCATCCAATTTCATATTGACATGAAATTGCATTTTTATCTGTTTAGAAACAGGATTAACAGCATTTTGACTGTATTTTAATTTTAATCGATCATTCTCTTTGTCATTAAAATAGTCAATTAATGCTGAGCCGTTTTTTAGTATCATTTCAGCAGCAGTTTTATCATTAGGTGCAGAAATAGAAACAATCAATTGATTTTCAGACCAAACATCACTATTAATAGTTAATTTATTTTTACCATTAGGTTTAATTTCAACAATAATAATGTTTCTATTTGTTTTAAAAATTTGAGCAAATGCTCTGTGTGGTAAATGAATAATATCAAACAAAGCTTCTTGTTGTGGTAATCCTTCTTGCGTTTCAGTAAAAGTTTGTTTGATGGCTTCACCAGTTTGGTGATTCCAATAAACCGAATCGGCAACTATTAATAATTCTCCAGATTTTCCTGTAGCTCTTGGGAGTACTTTTTCATTTATTTCGTCACAAGAAATAAAAAATCCACTAAAAAGCAGTGTTAAAGAGATCGTATAGAATAATTTTTTACCCAACTGGTTTAATTTTAATTTTAGCTCCTAATTTAAGATTCTTAGCATCTAGACCATGATTCAACTTCAGTAATTGCTCAATATTCACCCCATCATACTGATTAGCAATATCCCATAAGTTATCTCCCTCTTTTATAGTATAATAAATATAATTACCATCGTTAGTTGTTTTACTGGCAGCCATTTGAGCATCAACCTCTGCTTTCTTTTTATTTTGAGCTGCATAACTTGGTTTTGCATAAATATGAAGCGTTTGCCCAATTTGTAATCTATCACTATATAAATTGTTCCATTCCTTTATTTGACTAACTCTACAGTGATATTTTTGAGCAATTTTCCCTAATACATCTCCACTTTTTACTTTATACACAACAGCATCCCCTCTTACTGATTCAACTGGTTTATTTTGAGCAACAGCAATACTGTCTTTAACATCTTGCTCCGTTTTATGAGCGTATATTTCTGCTTCATTCATTAAAAAATCACCCACTTTTTCAGATGGCAAACACAAAGTAACAGCTCCATCTACTGCAGGAATAAACTGTTGTTTATAAGTAGGGTTTAAATATTCCAAATACTCAACCGGTATATCTAATGTTTCAGAGATTTGAGCAAATGACACATGTTGTTTTACACCTACTGTATCTATTTTAAAACAACTAATGTCTGGTTTTATAGGATAAATATTATGTTCTGGAGCATAATTCATTACATAATTTACCGCAATAAAAGCAGGAACATATCCTCTTGTTTCTCTTGGAAGAAAATTCATAATTTCCCAAAAATTCTTATTTCCCCCCGCTCTTCTAATGGCTTTATTTACATTGCCGGGACCACAATTATATGATGCTAAAGCTAAATCCCAATCGCCATACATTTCGTACAAATCTTTTAAATAACGACAAGCAGCATCTGTCGATTTATAGACATCACTTCTATCATCATGATATGACGAAACATCCAAACCATACATTTTACCTGTTTTATACATAAATTGCCACAAACCGGTTGCTCCAACTCTAGATTTTGCTTTTGGATTCAAAGCAGACTCCACAATGGCTAGATATTTTAACTCTAAAGGCAAGTTATATTTATCTAAATTCTCCTCAAAAATGGGGAAATAAATCGGTGCTAAACCCAACATTTTGGCTGTAATTTTCTTTCTTCGTTTAGCATAAAGATTTACATAACCTTTTGTGTAATGATTGTAAACCAAGCTAAAGGGAGAACGTTTATTTAATTCTTCAAATCTTGATGCATAGGTTACACTATCAAAATCAGGAACTGAATCTAGAGCATAATTATAGACATTCAATTCATCAACATTATCATTAAACCCCAACATTTCTAAGTAACCTGAGCGCATAATGCTATCAATCATTACTAAAACGGGGTCATCAGGCATTAACTCAAATTCTTCGTTTTTATTTTGATTAATTGCAACGCTATCTTCTACCATTTCTTTACCAAAAACAACAGAAAAAATAAAAAATAGGATAATGGTTATTTTAAACTTCATGATTTAATAAACGTATTTTATACTTAATTGTTATCCATTAAGTATTTTGAAAAAGCTAACAATCCTTCTTCATCAAAGCTTTTTCCCATCACCTGAATACCAAATGGTAGCCCATTTGAATGTTGCCCTAAGGGCAAGGAAATAGCAGGAAGCCCAACTAAATTAGCCTGAACAGTATATATATCTTCTAAGTACATTTTAATTGGATCGTCGACTTGCTCTCCAATTTTAAATGGTGTTCCTGGTGATGTAGGCATCAATACAAAATCATATTGATTCAAAATTTCGTCTGTTTTTTCTTTTAATACTCGTCTTACTTTCTGTCCTTTACCATAATAAGCATCATAATATCCGGCACTCAACACGTAGGTTCCCAACATAATTCTTCTTTTCACTTCATCTCCAAAACCTTCAGAACGCGATTTTAAATAAGTCGATTCTAAATCAAAAGCTTGTGGACTTCTGTATCCAAAATGAATCCCATCATAACGAGCTAGGTTTGAAGATGCCTCTGCAGTTGTTAAAACATAATAAGTTGGAACTAAATAATCCAAATAAGGAAATTCTGTAGCTACTACTTCATGTCCAGCATCCTTTAAAAAATCAATAGTTTCGTAGAACTTAGCTTTGATTTCAGCATCTAAACCATCGTTCTCAATGTAATTTTTAAAGTAGGTTATTTTTAATTTTTGAGGAGTAGCTAATTTTTCAGAATATTTAGGAACTTCTCTATTAGAACAAGTACTATCATATTCATCCCCACCTGCCATCACTTCCATTACAATGGCTGCATCTTCAATATTATTTGAAAACGGACCAATTTGATCAAAAGACGATGCATAAGCAATTAGCCCATGTCTAGAAACTCTTCCATAAGTTGGTTTCAAACCCACCAAATCACAAAATGAAGCTGGTTGACGGATAGAACCGCCAGTGTCAGAACCTAGAGCTACTAAACATAGATTAGCTTTTACAGCCACTGCCGAACCGCCAGAAGAGCCTCCTGGAACTCTAGTATTATCAATCGGATTTAATACATTCCCATAAGCTGAATTCTCATTGGAACTTCCCATTGCAAATTCATCACAATTTAATCGACCAATGATAATGGCATCTTCAGCAATCAATCGTTCTACAACTGTTGCGCTAAAAAGTGATTCAAAGTTTTCTAATATTTTTGAAGCAGCAGATATTTTATGGTTTTGGTAGCAAATATTATCTTTCAAACCAATTACCATCCCTGCTAATTTTCCAGCAGTTTTGTTGGCTATTTTTTCGTCAATTATTTTTGCTTTTTGTAGAGCTTCCTCTTTAAAAACTTCTAAAAAAGCATTAAGGTGTTGGTTATCTTCAATTCGCTTCAGGTAATCATTTACAAGCGATACACAAGTGGTTTGATTGTTATAAATATCTTTTTGAATCTCTGAAAGAGATGAATAAACTTTTTCCATAAAAAATATGAAAGATTGAAATGGTTAAATCACAAGAATAAAACTGTTACTGAAAGCAATTATTTTATTTTATCTTGCTCTTTATTGTCAGCTGATTGTTCTCCTTCTTTCATCCCATCTTTAAACTCCTTAATTCCTGAACCCATTCCTCTCATTAATTGAGGGATTTTTTTTGCTCCAAACAATAAAATTAAAACTATCGCAATGATGATAACTTCTTGTGTTCCGAACATTCCCAATAATACTGTATTCATGTTTTTAAATTTTCCCCAACAGTAGGGTTTTAATAGACTGTAAAGTTACAAAAGATTTTGATTATTCAATATCTTGTTGGATAGGCAAATTCACCTTTCTAAAAATCATAATTCCAACTATTGTTAAAATAAGACTTGTAATAATTACTATTGGATTTTTTCCAATCTCACCAAATATGCTCATATCAGGATTTTCCATCATTTCTGGATAAAAGTAACTCAATACCACGACACTTCCATTATTGAAGAAATGTCCCAGCATCGGAACCCATAAAGATCCTGACCAAACCAGTGCATAACCTAAAAAAGCTCCTAATAACATTCTTGGAACAAATCCATGAAACTGCATGTGGAAGAAACTAAATAAAATAGCAGTAATCCAAATCCCAACATGATAATTATTTGTCCATTTAGTAAATATTTTTTGAACCACCCCTCTAAACAATAATTCTTCCCCAATTGCTGGAACAACAGCAATAATTAACAAAATATACAATAAGCTTCCCCACCCACTAAACGTTAAAAGCAGTTTAGTAATATAATCTTGTTTTGCTTGTTCCTCCATCATAAATTCAGATAGTCCTACTTGAGCATTAACTTCTATTATCAATGAAAGAATCGGTGAAGATATTATCATTAATATAAGTATTATTAAATAATTAATTGGCTTATTTACTCTTTTTAACTTTAAATCAGCTAGTCGGCTTTTAGAAGTTATTATCATGTATACAATGGGTGCTATAATAAAAGCCCCAACAGCTGTAATTAATTGTACAAATTTGAGGCCTTCTACATCCTGAGGTGAAGCAATAAAAGGATTCTCTATAACGTGAGGGTTAAATTTAAAAATAAGAATTCCTATTGTCACTCCAATAAATGATAATAAAACTGCTATAGTTGCGACTAAACAAAATATGAGCAAAAACTGGATTGCGGGTTTACTAATCAACTCTGAATTCGATTTCATTTTAAATCTTAATTTTGAACTTTCATAAATTCAATGGTAAAGATAGGAAATATAGAGTTAGGTGAGTTTCCATTATTGTTAGCTCCTATGGAAGATGTAAGCGACCCTCCTTTTAGAGCATTATGCAAAAAACATGGTGCAGATCTGATGTATACTGAATTTATTTCGTCTGAGGGGTTGATTAGAGATGCTGCCAAGAGTGTAAAAAAACTAGATATTTTTGAATATGAGCGTCCGGTTGGTATTCAAATTTTTGGAAGCGACATTGAATCCATGAAAGAGGCTAC
>JACJZA010000010.1 GCA_020635825.1 Flavobacteriales bacterium | reverse complement strand
AAAGCAGATAGATTAGAAGATGTTAATTCAGGTTTGTTTACTTACCCGATGTTGATGGCCGCTGACATTTTATTGTATGATGCAGAAGTAGTTCCTGTGGGGAAAGACCAGTTACAACATTTAGAAATGACCAGAGACGTAGCGAATCGTTTTAATCATCAGATGGGTGAAACATTAATTCCGCCTCAAGCAAAAATTCAAGAAGAAACTCAATTGATTCCGGGTACTGATGGTGATAAAATGAGTAAGTCTAAAAACAATTTGATAAATGTTTTTTTACCTGATAAGCAACTAAGAAAGCAAGTCATGGGAATTCAAACGGATAGTACACCTTTAGAAGATCCTAAAAATCCTGATACTTGTAATGTATTTGCTCTATATAAATTGATTGCTCCTAAAGACAAAATTGAGGAGATGAAGCAAAATTATTTAGAAGGTAATTATGGTTATGGGCATGCTAAACAAGCTTTGTTTGAAGCTATATGTGAACGATTTGCTAAAGAAAGAGAGAAATTTAATTACTATACTCAAAATTTAGATGAGCTGGAAAAGGAATTGCAACTTGGAGCCAAAAAAGCTAGAGAGGTTGCTCAACCGGTTTTAAAAAGGGTAAGAGAAAAATTAGGGTATTAAAATCTAGTTTAAAAATAAAAAAGGCTTGGAAATTTCCAAGCCTTTTTTTGTGAGTTGATGTTCATTATTGAACAATTACTTTATGAATTTGAGTGCCATTTTCATTTGAAATTGACACAAGGTATAATCCTTTTGCTTCTTTACTCAAGTCAATTGTTAATTGATTTCCAATCACAGTATTTCTGTAAACAGATTGACCATGAATATTGGTAACATTAACATTTGAATTAGTAGTATTTCCTTTTATGGTTAAAATTCCTGTTGTTGGATTAGGATAAATAGCAAACACGTCTTTGTTGTTTGTGTTGATTCCTGTAGCCATATCTACAGTTACATCATCAACAAACATTCTGAACATATCTGCATCACTGTATCCATGGAATCCAATAAAATAAGAACCTGTTGTTGCTGGTGTAAAAATAGCAGTAGCAGTTTCAAATGCTGTATTATTGAATGTGCTATCAAATAACATAGTTGTCATAGCTCCTGAATTTTGACCATTCCCATACATTACCATTAATTTTTCAGGGAATGTAGCACCTTGAACAGCAAATTCAAATGACAATTGATATGCTTGGCCACCTGTTAAATCTAATTGAGGAGTAAATGCCCAATCATCCATTGCAGCAGCAGAATTCCATCTGATAGCCATAGAATTAGATGGAGATACAGAATTTGTAGAATTAGTTTCCCAAGTATAAGCATCTGTATTAGCATTATCAACTACCCAACCACAAGGCATGTCAGGTGTTGTTTCACCGTCAAAATTTTCAGTCCATGGAAAAGCAGAAATTACTGGAGCTACACATGGGGTCATAAAAGTTAATGGTCCCACCCACGAAGAAGTGTCTCCGGCACCACAAACCGATCTTACATAAAAGTCCCAAGCAGTGTTAGGAACTAAAGGAGCCATAAAATACGGTTTGATTGAAGTAGTATCTGTAGTTCCAGAACCAAGCATAAAACCAGCAGGTCCCCACTGTACTTGCCATGTAGTTGCTGTACCATTTTCAGTCCAATCGATTAAAGCATCAGTACCATTTACAACAAGAGGAGTTATACCGCTAGGAGCAACACAACTTGGTGGATTGCCAACAGTAATAGTATAATCTTCGAACTCAGCTCTACTTTGGTTACCGCATGGTAAAGAAGGATTAGATTGGTTCCAATCGGTTGTAATTCTCATTCTGTAATCACCCATAGATGCTCCTCCGGGTATATTGATAGTTCCTGTAAATGGGCCATTGCCATAAGCTGTAGTGTTAAATACTTTTTCTGTAGCATTATCAAAAACCATATCATTGTTCCAATCCACCCAAATAGAAAAACCTACTGTTCCTCCTACTATTTCTGCATTAAAATCGAATGAACCACCTGCATAACTTTCAACAGCCATTGAGGTTCCATCATAATAACCACCGGTAGTAAAACCAGATGCTAAATTTGAAATATTTGTATTTCCATTAGATGTTGTAAAATTATCTATGTATGAAGAAGCACTTGAACTAGATGGTAAACAATATCCAGTATAAAATGAATATGGTCCAACCCAAGTAGAAGTGTCTCCAGGACCACAAATTGCTCTCACATAATACTCGTACATAGTGTTAGGGCTTAAAACACCACCTGTTCCAATTGAAGGAGTTGTACTGGCATTTAAAAAGGTTCCGCTACCTTGAGAAAACCCTGACACACCATATTCAACTTGCCATTGAGAAGCTGTTCCCATTTCCATCCATCCTAAATCTGCAGAGGTGGTAGTAACATTCATAACATATAAAGAATCAGGAGCAGGACAAGTTGGAGGAGTTCCAAAAAGCAATTCTACAAATTCTAAATTACCAATATCACCACCTGCATCATCGGCTACAGAAAGAACCCAATTACCATTCGCATCAGAACCATCATTAAAATCATCCATGTTCCCTTCAGGTAAAAATGAACCTACAAAATTCCCGGTTCCTGAGGTGATTATTGTTGATGCAGACATGCTAATTACAGTCATGTTGTTACAATCATCCCCATATTGTCTTCCGCTCCCACCAGCATCAGTAACTAACTCAACAGTAACTCCATTTGGTGAAGTTAAAAAAACATCTATGTCAGAGCTCCAGGTATGAGTAATGTGTAGGGTTACTGATTCTAAAATAACATCAGTACCAAGCATGGTGCCTACACCTGTTACGGCAATAGTATCTTTAATTCCTGTTGGGTCATTATCAGGAATAGCTAAACTCTTGGGACATGAGCCGCTATTAAATGTTTGTGCATAAGTATACCAACTCAAGGTTGAGAATACAAATGCAAATAAAAAAGTAGTAAAATTTTTCATAGTATTATAGTTTAAAAATTGATTAATAAAGGTTAATTAATGTGTAAAGCTACTTGTGAAACACTACAAATTAGTGAAAAATTAGACCAATTGCAAATATTTAATGGTCAATTGCGAATAAACACCCTTTTTACTCTCGGAGAGATAATCGTTAACAACTCATAAGGAATGGTTTGAATTCTTTGAGCCATTTCAGAAACCGTATTGATGGCTCCAAACACAGTTACTTCATCGCCAACACAGCAATTAATGTGGGTTACGTCTACCATTGCCATGTCCATAGAAATGTTTCCAATAACAGGTGCTTTTTGATTGTTTATTAATACTTCCCATTTCCCATTGCTTAACAAACGGTTAAATCCATCTGCATAACCAAGCGGGATGGTAGCAATTATTTTATTAGTGTCTGCAATCCCGTTTCGATTGTAACCTATGGTGTCCCCTTTTTTAACATGAATAAGGTGGGATATTTTGGTTTTTAAAGTGCTCACATTTTTGAGCTTCTTTTGGGATTTTTCATCAGCACAAATGCCATATAAGCCAATTCCAAGTCTTACCATGTTATAAGAATACTCATTGAATCTTAAAATCCCATTGGTATTGAGTAGATGCCTGTCAATTTCATAATCAAAATGACTGATAAAATAGGAAGAATATTTTTCAAAATCAGCAGCTTGGCTTTTTGTAAAAGAATCATGTGAGGGCTCATCACTGGCTGCCAAATGAGAAAAAACCGATTCTATTTTTATTAAATGAGATAGTTTTTTTAATTCAGTAATAAAAACATCCATTTCCTCAGGCTGAATACCCAACCTGTGCATTCCTGTGTCAATTTTAATGTGTATAGGGTAAGGTTTAAGTTGTTTCGATTTCTCTACCTTTTTAGCAAAAAGATGAAGATTGTGAATGGAAAATATAACCGGAGTTAGTTGGTGTTTAATCATTAAGTTGAAACTCGCAGTTTCTGGATTCATTACCATTATGGGTGTTTGTACTCCTGCTTTTCTAATTTCAACTCCTTCCAAAATATTGGCAACACCTAAATAATCAACTCCTTCTTTTTCCAAAACTTGAGCAACTTCGTAAGTTCCCAAACCATAAGAGAACGCTTTAACCATTACCATCATTTTGGTTTTTTTGGGGACCAACGATTTAAAATAACGATAATTATGAACCAAGTTTTCGAGGTCTATCTCTAATGTGGTATCGTAAATTAACTCCTTAATGGTATTTATTTTTTATAATGTTTTTGAAAACATGAACGACACAAAGGCTCATAAGCTTCTGTTTCTCCTAAGTGAACTAAATTTTCATTTTGTGAAAAGCGATAGGAGTGATTGGCTAAATCTCCACATTTCATACAAATAGCGTGAACTTTCGTTACATATTCAGCACAAGCCATTATTCCGGGCATAGGACCAAAAGGTTTTCCCTTGTAATCCATGTCCAACCCTGCTACAATTACTCTTACACCGCTGTTGGCTAATTGATTGCAAACATTTACCAATTCATTATCAAAAAATTGTGCCTCATCAATCCCAACCACATCTACATTATTGGCTAAAATTAAAATGTTTGATGATGAAGGAACCGGGGTTGAGTGAATTTCATTGGCATCATGTGATACCACTTTTTCATTATCATAACGGGTATCAATTTCGGGTTTAAATATCTCTACAGTTTGTTTAGCAAACTGAGCTCGTTTCATTCTTCTGATTAATTCTTCGGTTTTTCCTGAAAACATAGAACCGCAGACTACTTCTATCCAGCCTTTTTTTTGCGTTGTATTAATGTTGTTTTCAAGAAACATTGTTTGGGGTTTTAAGTAATAATTTACTTAATTTTATTTTTCAAAATTAAACGTTTCGAAGTTATGGAAATTCAACAACTGCGCAAAGAATTTAACGAACTATTAGCAAAGATTAATCAACACTCAGAACGATTTACTTGTGAAGATCATTTGCCTTCACTTGAAGTTAGTGTTCTCATCTCTAAGGTTCAAAAACTTCAGGAAGTTGCCATTGTTTTGAAATATTCGATAGAACAAAAAGAAGAAAATTTAATTCAGAGAAGAAACTTACAATCAACCAAGAATGAAATAGTGGAAGAAAAGTTGGAAGAAAAAGTAGAAGCTGTTGTTGAAGAGGAACCGGTAACAATTATGGAAGACAAAGTAGAGTTGGTAGAAGAAAAATTACAAGAAAATGAAGTTGTAACTGAGATGAAAGAACCGGTTATTGAAGTAGCTAAAAATTCTGTTGGAGATAAATTTTTACAAACGCCAATTGCGTCTTTAAAAGATGCTTTTTCTTTGAATGATAGGTATTTATTAGCCAATGAACTTTTTGAAAAAGACATGGCGTTGTTTACCAATTTGATAAAAAACATAGATGAGTGTAATAACTTGCAGGAGGCGATGAATATTTTTGAAAAAACCTATTCTGAACTAAGTTGGGACGAAGAAAATGAATATGTTCAATCTTTGCAAAACAAGGTGCAAAGAAGATTTATGTAAATGATTTTAAAAAAAGTAGTTTTTACATCCTTTTTGATTTTTGCATTTTCTTTTAATGCTCAAAATCAAAACATTGAATATACTCGCCAAATTGTTGATACCCTTACTTCTTCCTTTTTTTCGGGTAGAGGAGCTGTAGATGATGGAGAACAAAAAGCTGCTCAATTCATTGCCAAAGAGTTTAAAAAAATGGGACTTCAACCATTTACTGATGACTATCTGCAAACTTTTCAATATTCCATTAATAGCTTTCCGGGTGTTATAAAAGTAGAAGTTGGGGAAAAACAATTAGTACTGGGTAAAGACTTTTTAGTAGATCCAAAGTCTGCAAAAACTTATGGACACTTTGATATAATTTGGTACAATCCTAAAAATCTTCCCAATAAAAAACAACTCAAAAAGTTAGTCAATCAACGGTTTTTTGAAAATAAGTTTATAGTCTTTGATGATTTAAATTCGGATGAAAAAACTGAAGAATGGAATAGTATTTCTTCGAATGCAGTTGGTGCAGCAGGACTTATTTTTTTAGAAAATGAAAAATTAACTCATCGAATTTCAACAACCGTTAGCGATTATGTGATATTAAAAGTCATGCGTAATGAATTTCCTAAAGATGCTAAAACCATTAGGATAGAAATAGAACAAGAGTTTTTACCGAATTATACTTCACAAAATGTAATTGGAAAAATTAAAGGAGTTGAACATCCCGATTCTATTATTATTATCAGTGCGCATTACGACCATTTGGGTAAAATGGGAAAAGATGTTTTTTTTCCGGGAGCCAACGATAATGCCAGTGGCATTGCGATGATGTTGAACTTAGCTTATCATTATACTCATAAAGAACCACCTAAAAAAACAATGGTTTTTATGGCTTTTGGTGCCGAAGAAAGTGGTTTGCTGGGTTCTAAATATTTTACCGAACATCCCTTGTTTCCTTTGGAGCATATTAATTTTATGATAAATGTAGATATCATGGGGACTGGAGATGAAGGTATACAGGTGGTGAATGGTTCGGTGTTTAAAAATCATTTTGATAAGCTGGTAAAAATTAATGAAGAAGAGCAACTGTTGAAACAAATAAAAATAAGGGGAAAAGCTGCTAATAGCGACCACTACTGGTTTTCAGAAAAAGGAGTGCCGGCATTTTTTATTTATACTTTGGGTGGAATTACTGCTTACCACGATATTTATGATGTGTCTAAAACTTTACCTTTAACAGAATTTGAAGATTGTTACAGACTCATAAAAAATTTTGTAGACGATTTGTAGTTACTTTTGTAAAAAAAAACTTGAAGCATGAGCAAAACAAAAAAAGCATCAGAAACATTGGCGGTAATGACCGAATTTGTATTACCTAACGACACGAATACTTTAGGGAATTTAATGGGAGGAAAACTGTTGCACTGGTTAGATATATGTGCGGCTATTTCTGCTCATCGTTTGTGTAGAAGGGTAGTGGTAACAGCTGCAGTAAATAATGTTTCTTTTTCTAATCCTATTAAATTAGGAGATATTGTAACGCTTGAAGCTAAAGTTTCTCGTTCTTTTAGTTCTTCTATGGAAGTGGTGATAGATGTATTTGTAGAAGACCATAGAACAGGAGTTAAAAAACAATGTAACAATGCCATTTATACTTTTGTGGCTGTTGACCAAATGGGGAATCCTATTGGAGTGCCGGAATTAGTGCCGGAAAGTGCCGAAGAAAAAGAAAGATACGATGCGGCTTTAAGAAGACGCCAATTGAGTTTAATTCTTTCAGGTAAAATGGATCCGAAAGATGCAACTGAATTAAAGAAGTTGTTTAGTTAGGGATAATGGTTTGGCTAAACTGCGTTTAAATGCAGTTTAGGTTTTGTTGTAACACGTTTTATATTCCGTCTAAATCATTGATAATTTTTTCAGCTCCATTAAGAGCTGCTTCAAGTAAAGGAATCACAGGTTCATTATTATCAGTAAAATGAAAAGAAACCCATGTAATTACCTCTTGCTTTGCATCACCCTCAATTCTAGCAGGATTGTTTGGACTGATATGCTGATTGCCTCTAATGATTGAATTTCCCATTCTAATTGTAGCATTACCTGAAATTTTTATTGATGCTCCTCCAGATAGTCTCATTCCTACATTTCCAGATTGTATTCTTAATTCTTTAGTTTCTTTCCTTGTTTGAGGTGTTAATCTTTGATGTTTATTTTCATTATTAAGGTCCATGAATTTTGGAAGCCATTCATTATCGACATTAGCAAACCACTGGTAACCTTCTAGCATCCCAACAATGTCTGGACGGCTTGCATTCAGTCCAGGTATACATCTTTCTATTCTATTCTTTGTTTGAAAATCAGCTAATGAAAGTCCAGACCATGCATAAGGGAAATAAATGTTGGGATTAGATGCTGTTGAACTTCCATACTTATCAAATAAATCATGAGCTGTAAAATCCAGTGCCGACCTCAAATTTTCCATGAAGTTTTTAATCTTAATTAGCAATTTGGGTTTAACTGTTCTATCATGTAGTGATTCCTCATATGCTTCTTTAATCTCCTTAAAGGTTTCTTTTGATTCTGTAATAAGTTCTTTGGCATCTTCAATGTATCCCATGAGTATTTCTGTTAATGTGTTACAACATGCGGATAGGTGTACCAGTACACATATCCGCACTATAGCTTAGTTCAAATATAATCTTTTAAATAATACCATATAAAGAGCCACCCTTTTCAGCTAATTTATCAACTCGTTTTTCAATTTCAGGGTTTTTAACTAAAGGTGGAGCGTGGTGTGGTTTTATACGAGCATCAATAATTAAAGGTCCTTTACAACCCCAATGTTTGTGTTGGGTAAAACTATTTACTCCATAAATATCATTAGCTGGGTTGCTTCTGGTAAAACTTGCCCATAAAAAGTTGTTCAGGCTCTCAGCGGTAAAAGAAGCATCTTCTGTTAAAATAATCATCATTATTCCTTCTAATGCTTGAGAAGAAAGTGTTTTGCTTAGAGCTGTTATTTCTTCCTCTGCTTTTTCATAAGTAGTAAAAGCATCCAAATTCATGGCAATAATTCCGGGCATTACCAAAGCAGAATTGGGTAAATTACAATGGGTAGCCAAATCTCTTTTTTTATCACCAACCGCTGCAATTACTACTTTAGAACCTCTGTTTATATCTGTTCCACTATAATCAAGTGTATCAATGGTGGTGTTGGTGTAAAAATGCAAATCGTTTTCCCAATTTACCCTTTCCAACATGTGGGTGAAAAAGTCTTCAACCTTATTGCAATTTAATTGTTGGTTATCTTCTTTGTTGGCAATCCACAAATATTTGGCTAAACTCAATTGTCCGAAACCTAAAATATGATTGGCAATGGTTAACAGTTCTTGTGGTTGCTTTATGGTTTGATAAGGGGTGTAACGTTCACTTCCAATTGCCAATAACAAAGGGTGAACTCCTGCTGCATCTAGCGCATTTACTTGGTGCAATCCTGGAATTTCTTCTGGGATAGCGCTACCACTTAATTCATGTATTAAAGCACCAAATTGAGTATCTTCTTGCGGTGGTCTTCCCACCACTGTAAAAGGCCAAATGGCATCTTTTCGATGATAGACTTTATCCACTTTCATCACAGGGAAATCATGCGTTAAACTGTAATAACCCAAATGATCACCAAAAGGACCTTCAGGCTTGGTTTCATTCGGATGAATTTCTCCGGTAATTACAAAATCAGCATCAGCCGAAAGTACATGACCATCTTTTTCAATGTATCTGAATCTTCTTCCACTCAAAGCACCTGCAAAAGTCAGTTCAGACATTCCTTCAGGTAAAGGCATAACTGCTGCAACGGTATGAGCGGGAGAACCACCTATGAAAATACTTACTTTCAGAGGTTTTCCTAAGTTGTTGGCTTTGCTTTGATGTACTCCAATTCCTCTGTGTATTTGATAATGAAGTCCTATTTCTTTATTCAAGTCGTAATCGTTTCCTGTTAATTGTATTCGATACATACCAAGGTTTGACTTCAATATCGAATCATTTTCAGGGTCTTTAGAAAATACTTGAGGTAAGGTAATAAAAGCACCGCCATCTTTTTCCCAACATTTAATGAGCGGAATTTTATCAATGGTCGTCTCTTTAAATAAAACATCACCGGAACTTACTTTTTTAGGGAGAGATTTTAAAGCCAACCAACCCAAAGAAAAATTTTTAATGGGAGATTTTATCGCTTTAATAGGGTCGTTTTTCAGTTCAATAAGTTGTTGAACTTTATCGAAAGTGCCTCTAAAAATAAATTTACTTCGTTCAAGTGTTCCAAAAAGATTTGAGACGGCTTGAAATTCACAACCTTTTATATTTTCAAATAAAATAGCAGGTCCATTGTTTTCAAAAACACGTAAATGAATGGCTGCCATTTCTAAATCCGGATCAACTTCTTCTTTAATTCGGATAAGGTGACCATGTTTTTCAAGGTCTTCAACACATTCTCTGGTGCTTTTATAAATCATGTGTTAAAATTAAGGATAAAAAAAAAGCGAGTTGATATCAACTCGCTTTTTCAAGATAATATTCTCAATTAAAATAGTCTTTCATTCTGTCAAAGAAACCTTTGTCTTTTTTGGTAGGATTGGGTTTAAAGTTATCTGATGATTTTAATTTTTCCAACATTTCTTTTTCTTCCTTGCTCACTTTTTGTGGAGTCCAAACATTGATGTAAATTAAAAAATCTCCGTTTCCATAACCTTGCAAATGAGGCACACCTTTTCCTTTTAATCTCAATACTTTACCACTTTGAGTTCCAGGATCAATATTAATTTTTACTTTACCATTTACGGTTGGAATTTCAGCACTACTACCCAATGTAGCATCGACAAAACTCAAATAATGGTCGTAAAGTAAATTAGAGCCATCTCTTTTTATGCTTTCGTGAGCTACTTCTTCTACTAAAACTATTAAATCGCCAGGTATTCCATCTTTTGGTCCGGCATTTCCTTTTCCTGTTACTGATAGCTGCATTCCATCTTCTACTCCGGCAGGAATATCAATGGTAATCATTTCCTCTTTTCTTACCAATCCATCATCATTTGCTCCAGCAGGTTTTTTGTCAATGGTTTTACCATCTCCACCACAATGAGGACAAGGAGATGAAGTTTGCATTTGGCCTAAAATGGTATTTGCAATTCTTGTTACTTGACCAGTACCATTACAAGAAGTACAAGTTTTAAAAGTAACACCTTCTGCATTTACTAACTTGTTTACTTTTATTTTCTTTTGAACTCCATTAACAATATCTTCAAGGGTTAATTTTACCTTAATTCTAAGGTTGGTTCCTTTTCTAACTCTTCTGCCTCCTCTTGAACCTCCAAAGCCACCAAAACCTCCGCCTCCAAAAGCTCCACCAAAAATATCTCCAAATTGAGAGAAGATATCATCCATGTTCATTCCACCACCACCAAAACCTCCGGCGCCACCCATTCCTGCATGTCCAAATTGATCGTATCGTTGTTTTTTCTCTGGGTTGCTTAATACCTCATAAGCTTCGGCAGCTTCTTTGAATTTTTCTTCAGCTTCTTTGTCATCAGGGTTTTTATCTGGATGAAACTGAATAGCTAATTTTCGATAAGCTTTTTTTATCTCTGCTTCAGAGGCACTTTTACTAACTCCTAATACTTCGTAATAATCTCTTTTGCTCATAATTAGTTCATAAAGTTCAAAGTTTAAAGTTTAAAGTGTTAAAGGATAGGTAATCATCTTTTTACTTTAAGAACTTTTTAACTTTCTACTGTAATTTACTGTCCAACCACTACTTTGGTATATCTAATTACCTTACCATTTAAAGTATAACCTTTCTCCACTTCATCAATAATCTTTCCTTTCATATCTTCCGAAGGAGCAGGAATTTGAGTAATGGCTTCATGTTTCTCAATATCCAAAGTTTCTCCAATAGAACTAGGAATCACTTCCAAACCTTTTTTAGTTAAAGCTTTCAAAAATTTGTCGTGGATAAGTGTAAATCCTTCTTTTACAGAATTGATGTCTTCAGATGTTTCATTTGCTTTTTGAGCTCTTTCAAAATCATCAATGATAGGAAGTAGTTCTTTCAATACATCTTCTCCAGCTGTTTTAAAAAGGTCTAACTTTTCTTTTTGAGTTCTTTTTCTGAAGTTTTCAAATTCAGAATACAAACGAAGGTATCTTTCACTTTCCTGTTGTTGTTTTTCTTCCTCACTAGGCTCTTGTTTGTCTTTTCCACCTTCTGATTCATTGGTGCTGTTGTCTACAAACTCTTCTTGTTCTATGTTTTCTTCAACTTTATCTTTCTTGCTCATAGGATTTAATTTTTATCGAAAGTTGGCAAAAATACTACCATTCAGCAAAATAAAGTCAATATGACAGTTTTTTATTGATGGTTAACTTTTGGAAAGAAAAAAAGGCAGGAATTTCCTGCCTTTCAATACAAAATATTTTAAAAATTATTTTTTGACTAACTTTTCTAATGCAGCTTCCAATGCGGGGCCACGTAGATTTTTAGCTACAATGTTCCCTTTTCCATCTACTAAATAATTCATAGGGATTGAATTTACTCCATAAAGTTTTGCTCCTTGAGCACTCCAGCCCATTAAATCACTAGTATGATAAGGCCATGTCAATTTATCTTGTTCAATGGCTGCTTTCCATCGAGTAATGTCTTTATCTAAAGAGTAACTGTATATGGTAAAACCTTTTCCATTGGTGAAATTTTTGTCTTTGTACTTATTATAAGCAGCTACAACTGTTGGGTTTTCTCTTCTGCATGGTCCACACCAAGATGCCCAAAAATCGATTAACACCACTTTCCCTTTTAAAGAAGAAAGTTTAATCTCTTTTCCATCAGGATTATTAAATGCTAACTCAGGAGCTTTGTTACCAATTGCAATACCGGTTTGTGGTTTAAACATAAACCCGGCAGTTACAATAATAATTAGCGTTAAGAATATGGTTGCTTTAAATTTTTTGATTGTTTTCATGAATTGTAAAGTTTGCTACAAAGTTAATGATTTGTTTTTTTAGTCTTCTCTTACAATATTCGCACCAATTGCGTTTAATCTTTTATCAATGTACTGATAACCTCTGTCTATTTGATGAATATTAGAAATAACACTTGTTCCATCAGCAGATAAAGCAGCAATTAATAAGGCAACACCGGCTCTAATATCAGGAGAAGACATTGATGTAGCTCTTAAGTTATATTCCCTATTAATTCCAATTACAGTGGCTCTGTGTGGGTCGCACAAAATAATTTGAGCTCCCATATCTTTTAATCGGTCAATAAAAAACAAACGGCTATCAAACATTTTTTGATGAATTAATACTGTTCCATTTGCTTGAATGGCGGTTACCAAAACAATACTTAATAAGTCAGGAGTAAATCCAGGCCATGGAGCATCGTAAATGGTTGGTATAGAACCATCAATCATCCGTTGAATTTCGTAATTACTTTGAGATGAGATATAAATATCATCTCCTTTTATCTCTAATTGAATACCTAATCTTTGGAAAGTTTCAGGTATTCTTCCCAACATATCTACTCTACAATTTTTAATGGTAATTTCTGATTGGGTCATTGCTGCCAATCCAATAAAAGAACCAATCTCAATAAAATCAGGTAATAAAGTGTGGACACATCCTCCCAGTTCAGAAACTCCTTCAATGTGTAAAAGGTTCGAACCTACTCCTGTTATTTTTGCACCCATGCTATTTAGCATATCGCATAATTGTTGAAGATAAGGCTCACAGGCAGCGTTGTAAATGGTGGTTTTTCCTTTTGCCATTACAGCTGTCATTAAAATATTGGCTGTTCCGGTAACTGAAGGTTCATCTAATAGCAAATATTTACCTTCTAAATTATCTGCTTTTAGTGTGTAAAAGCCATCATTTGCATCGTAACTAAAAGTTGCTCCTAATCTTGTAAAGCCTAAAAAGTGAGTATCTAAAGGGCGAGCACCAATTTTGTCTCCTCCAGGTTTAGGCATGTATGCTTTTTTAAATCGAGCTAATAATGGCCCCATTATCATTACTGAACCACGGAGAGATGCTGCTCTTTTTTTGAATTGTTCGGTTTGTAAATAGTCGAGGTTGATGTTATTGGAAGTAAATTCAACAGTTCCATTCCCTAATCGATTTACAATAACACCTAATTCTTCTAATAAATCAATAAGGAAATTTACATCTCGAATATCGGGGAGGTTATGTAAGGTAACTTTTTCGGGGGTTAAAAGAACTGCACAAACTACTTGTAGTGCTTCGTTTTTTGCTCCTTGAGGGATAAGTTCTCCTTTTAGTTTTTTCCCCCCTTCAATTTTAAAAGTTGCCATTAATATCTTCTTTTTTTCGAATGATGTTTTTTGTTTCTATTGTTGTTATTATTGTTTCTTTTCTTTTTAATACTAGCTGTTTGAGCTAAAATTTCGTTGGTTTGATTCAGTTTAAATGAATCATCTACTTTCAATCTTCCTTTAGAAAGAGAACTTAAATCAGACATAATTAAATCATCATCTACTGATTCTCTGTTCCAGGTTAGGTAAGATTTTTTCATCAAGTTCGCGATGATTTTAATAAGCTCATTTTTAGCTTCACCATCTTCCATATTTACAGCTTCTTCAATAATGTGTTCAACATTTTTGCCGTAATGCTTAAACTTGATTTTACTTTGAGGATAATCTAACTTTTCAGGTTTTTTTAGGATGCTTTCCTTATCAGGAATAGGATAAGGAGAATCTACATCTAATTTAAAATCAGAAATAATAAAAATATGATCCCATAACTTGTGTTTGAAATCGGTAATATCTCTTAAATGTGGGTTTAGTTGCCCCATTACATTAATAATAGCTTGGGCTACTTTATTTCTTTCATCACGATTCTCAATAGTAATGGCATGTTCAACCATTTTTTGAATGTTTCTTCCATATTCAGGAATTACCATTGCCGGACGTCTGGTGTTGTAATCTTTCTCTACAGTACTCATCTTTAGTGTTTGCTTTTTAGCATTAAGGTTCAAATGTAATTAATTATTTAAAACTTTCAGTTTGGCAAATTTTAATAGTAGTTGTTTTTTGCCTATACCATTGAAGTTAATTGTTGCTTTCCCATTTTCCAATTCTTCTATTTGACCTTGACCAAATTTTTGATGTTCTACCATCATGCCTACGTTTAAATTTAAACTTTCAGCACTATCATTAATTCCGACAACATTAGAATTGATTTTTTTTAAGTTTTTTGGTGTGCTAACAATTGTTTTTGGAGCCTCGTTTTTCTTTGGAGGCATTTTACTAGTGAATTTAGCACTATGGTAATTTTGAAAATCATTACCAAAATCGCTGTTTACAGATTTAGTTGGAACTGTTTCAGTAAACATAAAGTCTAAAAATTCAGAATTTATTTCTTCTATAAATCTACTGGGTTCACAAAAAATCAAATTCCCCCATTTGTACCTGCTTGCAGAATATGATAAAACAGCTTCTTTTTCTGCACGAGTAATAGCAACATAAAACAATCTTCGTTCTTCTTCTAAATCAATTCTACTTGTTAATGACATTTGAGATGGAAAAAGATTTTCTTCCATTCCAACAACATACACATAAGGAAATTCTAAACCTTTAGCAGAGTGAATTGTCATTAAGGTAACTTTGTCTTTATCCTCATCTTTTTCATTGTCGGCAGAAGTCAAAAGAGCTACGTCTTGTAAGAATTCAGTCAACCCTCTTGGTGTTACATCTTCTTCGAGTTCATTTTCGGTTTCTGTAAACTCTTTTAACCCATTAAGTAATTCTTGAATGTTTTCATAACGACTGATGCCCTCAGGTGTTCTGTCAGCATATAATTCTTTTAAAAGACCTGAAGTTGCTGCGACCTCATTTCCTAAATCATAAGCATTTTTATGAGGAAGTTGAGTTTTAAAGCCATTAATCATTTCCACAAAATGAGAAATTTTTGTTTGCGCTCCCGAATTAATACCAGTGTTATATTGGTTAAGATTGGAAGCAATAGTCCATAAATCAACATTGTTATTGTTTGCTGCAATTGATAAGCGATCTACAGTTGTATTTCCTATCCCTCTAGCTGGATAATTTATCACTCTTTTTAAAGCTTCTTCATCTTTCGGATTGATTAGTAATCGGAAGTATGATAATAAGTCTTTTATTTCTTTTCGTTGGTAAAAAGAAAGTCCTCCATAAATTTTATAAGGAATGTTTTTTCGTCTTAAAGCTTCCTCCATTGCTCTAGATTGAGCATTGGTTCGGTAAAGAATCGCGAAATCTTGATTTTTTGCTTGATTACTAAGCTGGGTATCAAAAATTAAATTGGCTATTAATTTCCCTTCTTCGTTATCAGTAGGAGCTTTGTAAACTTTTATTTTGGCTCCTGATTCATTGTCCGTAAAAACATTTTTTTTGATTTGTTCTTTATTGTTTTGAATGATGCTATTGGCAGCATTAACAATATTTTTAGTTGAACGATAATTTTGTTCTAGTTTATAAGTTCTTACTTCAGGATAATCGTTTTTAAAGTTTAGAATGTTTTGAATGTTGGCACCTCTAAATGCATAAATACTTTGAGCATCGTCACCAACTACACATACATTTTGATAAACGGCAGCTAATTTTTTAACAATTAAATATTGAGAGAAGTTGGTATCTTGATACTCATCTACTAAAATGTATTTAAAGCGATGTTGATATTTATAAAGTACATCTGGATAATCGCGTAAAAGAATATTAGTTTTAAATAACAAATCATCAAAATCCATTGCTCCGGCTTTGAAACAACGCTCATTGTAAATTTGATACACCAACCCCAATTTAGGTTTAGCAGATTGGTTATCTTCAGATTGAATAGTAGTGTTGTTGTTGTATGCTTGAGGAGTAATTAAGTTGTTTTTTGCCGATGAAATTCTATTTAAAACCAAACCGGGTTTATAGACTTTGTCATCTAAATCTTGTTCTTTTAAAATGGTTTTTATTAGGTTTTTTGCATCTTGTGTGTCATAGATAGTAAAATTGCTGGGATAGCCAATCTTTTCAGCTTCAGACCTAAGTATACGAGCAAATACAGAGTGAAAAGTTCCCATCCAAATATTTCTTGCTTCAGAAATTCCTACAATTTTTCCTATCCTTTCTTTCATTTCTTGTGCGGCTTTGTTGGTAAAAGTTAGCGCAAGAATGCTAAAAGGTTCAACTCCTTTATTAATAAGGTGTGCAATTCTATAAGTTAGAACTCGAGTTTTTCCAGACCCAGCACCAGCAATGACCATTACAGGTCCTTCGGTTGCTTCTACTGCAGCTTTTTGAGGTTCGTTTAGTGTGTTTAAATAATCCATCGCTTACAAAAGTACTATTATCCCATAATTTTTAGGGAAAAATAAATTAATAAAATGCAACCTAAAAGCTAATTTTGTGGTCTGTATTTAAAAGAGTAATTTTGTTCTAATATACTTGTAATTAATATTAAAAAAATGAAAAAATACCTGTTAATAGCTTCTTTTTTTATGCTACTGTTTTCATCAACATTGTTTTCACAGGACTTTAGTAGTAAAGCGAAAATTGCTGAAAATAAATTTGAAATTGAAGTAATTTTTGAAGAAATTCAAACTGTTGAAGTGGCTGAGCAAATTATAAAAAGTGTTAGATCAATGGCAGGTGTTGAAGATATAGAGTTGTTTTATCCAACTACCAATAATGGTAAAATTACTTCAGATAGTCAGTTAACAGTAGATTTATTGATTAGTAAATTGAATCAAATAGGAGTTAAGCTAAATCAAAAATCATTTAGAGCAGAATAAATTATGAATATGAGATATTTAATAGGGTTAATTTTTACAATAGTATCAATTTCAGTATTTGGGCAAGGTGGGTCTAACTGTTCTGCTGCAGCTTCATCTCCGGTTTCACTTCCTTTTTCTGCTACCAATCAAACTACTTGTGGAATGGGTAATGTGTACACTTCCGGAAACTCAACAGTTTGTGGGAATGGTGTGTATTTAGATGGTGAAGATATTGTTTATGCATTTACTCCTACAACCTCTGGATTAATTAATATTAATCTAACATCAAGTGCTACATGGGTAGGATTGTTTTTATATCAAGGATGTCCTTCAGGAGGTACTTGTGTAGATAATGCTACTTCTTCTTCAGGAAATCAGACTTTATCAAATGTGAATGTTACAGCAGGAGTAACTTATTACGTAGTGGTAGATAAATGGTTGTCTCCAACTTGTATAACGTCTTTTAATATTAATATTTCTGCTCCAACTCCTGCTCCAACTCCTACAGTTCAAGATTGTTTGGGGGCAATAGCCGTTTGTCAGAATGTATACTCAGAAGCAAATGCGTATTCCGGAACAGGAAATATTTTGAATGAAATAAATTCAGGAATATCTTGTCTAGGTTCAGGTGAGAAAAATGATGTATGGTATACTTTTACCACTCAAACTGCAGGTAACGTTTGTTTTACCATTGATCCAAATGTAAATAGTGATGACTATGATTGGGCTGTTTATAATTTAACGAATAATCCTTGTTCTGATATTGCAACAAACAGTGGTATAGAGGTGAGTTGTAACTATTCAGGAACATCAGGAAATACTGGGCCAAATGGACAATCGGGAAGTCAAAATGAACCTTGTATCCCAGTTCAAGCTGGAGAAACCTATGTGGTAAATGTTAGTCAATTCTCTGTTTCCACAAATGGATATACTATTGATTTTGGTGCATCAACTGCCACCATTTTTGATAATGTGGCACCAGAATTACAATCTTTAAATTCTACTATTATATGTGGAATGTCTACTATGTCATTTAACTTTACTGAAAACATTACGTGTTCTACCTTATCAGATAACAATTTAACTTTGTCTGGTCCAGGTGGTCCTTATACTTTATCTTCTGTTTCAGGTGCTAATTGCGCAACAGGAGCTACTCAAGATAAATATTTTACAATATCTATTTCACCAGCTATTACAGAACCAGGAACTTATTCATTTTGTTTGGATAATTCAGATAATACAGTTACAGATTTATGTGGTAATCTTGCTATTGATGGATGTCTTAATTTTGATGTGATATACCCGACAGCAGATGCAGTAGTGAATGATACTCTTACCTGTTCTTCTCCTGTAATTACATTAGATGGTTCTGGTTCTTCTGTAGGAACATATAATTGGGTTAGTATAGGAGGAAATATTGTTTCTGGACAAACTAGTACGATGCCTCAAGTGAATCAAACCGGATATTATTTTATTGAAGTAAATAGTAATGATTGTATCAGTAGGGATACAGTTGAGGTTTTTCAAGATGCATCACTTCCTATTGTAACAGCTGGACAAGATACCTCGTTGACTTGTGTTATTGATACTATTCAGTTAAATGGGAATGTAACAGGTAGTCCTGATGTTGTTTATTATTGGTCTGGTCCTGGAATTGTTTCGGGTGATTCAACATTAACTCCGATAATTTCTGTATCTGGGACGTATGTTTTAACAGCAACTGATACTGTTACGGGTTGTGAATTATCTAGTTCAATAAATGTTGCAGAAGACATGAATCTTCCATTTGTTGATGCTGGTTCAAATGTAAATATTGACTGTGCTAATACTTCGGTTCAATTAAATGGAACAGGCTCAGTTGCAGGTTCAGAATATATTTATCAATGGTTTGATGCGGTTGGAAATATGATAGATGATTCAGTTATTACATCTGTTTCGGTTCCTGGAACATATACTTTGCAAATATTTAATACAAATAATAATTGCTCAGCAGAAGATGATATTATAGTTGGGGTTGATACTATTCGACCAATTGCTAGTGCAGGTGCTGATACGTCTTTAAATTGTGCGACTATATTAACAGGAGTACCATTAAATGGTAGTGGATCTTTTCCGGGAGCTGATTACTTATGGACTACAACTGATGGAAATATAGTTTCTGGTGCTACTTCAAATGTGGCATTGGTAAATGCATTAGGTACCTACACAATTACTGTTACTAATACTGCAAATGGTTGTCAAAATATAGATGATGTGGTGGTAGTGGTTGATACAATAAGACCTACTGCTAATGCAGGTATTGATATGCAAATAGATTGTAGCAATCCATCTGTGGTTCTTGATGGGACTCAATCATCAACAGGGACAAATATTAGTTATGCTTGGACTGGAGGTGTTGTAACAAATGGAGGAACTACCACAACACCAACTGTGGCGAGTGGGGCAACTTATACATTAACCGTTACTAATACATCTAACGAATGTACTGCAACGGATCAAGCAGTTGTTTCTTCTGATTTTAACGTTCCAGGAGCTAATGCAGGAGGGGGTAGTTTAATATGTACAGGAGATCAATTTACTTTGAATGGTTCTACTAATTCAGGAAATATATATTATTGGACTACAACTGACGGTAATATCGTTTCAGGTGATTCTACTTTAACTCCTGTTATTGATGCCGGAGGTATCTATACATTAACTGCTATTAATACCTCTAATGGTTGCCAGTCAACTTCTAATGTTGTTATTACAGAAGAAACAGCTACTGCAGTTATTGTTGCAAATCCTTTGTCAGGCCCATCTCCTTTAACGGTAGATTTTATGAATTCAGGAGTGGCAGATAGTTCTTATTGGGATTTTGGTAATGGAAATGTGTTAGGAGATACAAGCTCATTAAGTACAACATCTGTAATTTATGATGACCAAGGGAATTATATTGTTACTTTAACTTCTTTTAATGGAGTTTGTCAAGCAACCACACAAGTTACTGTTCAAGTTTTTGGCATTTCTTCACTTATTGTTCCTAATGTGTTTACGCCAAACAAAGATGGGGAGAATGATAATTTTGAATTCATCTATCAATACATTACTGAGTTAAATTGCGTTATTTTCAATAGATGGGGTAGAAAAGTGGCTGAATTAAATTCGCCAGATGCAAAATGGAATGGGGATGGTGCTTCAGCTGGAACTTATTATTATGTGGTAATGGCAAAAGGAGAAGATGGCGTTGATTATGAATTAAAAGGAACAATAACTTTGTTGAAATAAATAAACATTTCTATAGAATTGAAAGGGCTTTTAACAAAAGCCCTTTTTTTTTATTAAATTGACAAATAATTTTTGAAAAGAGTAGTATATTTAAGCTCAAAAAAGAGATTGATTTACATTAACGCCATAAGTTATTTTTTCCCGGAAACTTCCTATAATAATACTCAAATTATAGAAGATTATTTAAAGTATAGTAGCCCAGAAGATATAAAAGACGTTACCGAAGATTCTATTTTTAATCAGTGTGGAATTAGAAAAAGATATGCTGCAGAGGTAGAAGAAACAGCCAAAGAATTAGGTAACAAATCAGCTAAAAAATTCTTCGATGAATGGAATGTTGATCCATCAACTATAGATTATATCATTTTTGTTTCAGATGCTTTAGATTATAAGGGACCTACAACAGCTTGTGTAATGCAATATGATTTGGGACTTCCTGAAACATGTGGGGCGATTGATGTCCTTCATGGTTGTACGGGATATATATACGGTCTTAGTTTAGCAAAAGCTTTGATTTTTTCGGGGCAATGTTCTAATGTGTTAATTGTTACAGCCGATACACCTTCAAAAGTAGTTCATCCGGAAGATATAGATTTAAGGGCTATCTTTAGTGATGCAGGAGCTACAACCTTAGTTTCTAATCAGAAAATAGATGGAATGTTGAATTATGAAATTTCTGATTTTATTTTTGGTACTGATGGAAAAGGAGAGAAGAATTTATACGTAGATAGGTCAGCTACTAAAAATGCTGCTGACGTTAAATGGCTACAACAACATGAACATATACCAGGAGGATTAAGGAGAGGAAGGATGTATATGAATAGCCCTCAGATATTTTTATTTGCATTAAGAAAAGTGCCAGTTTTAATAGAACAAGTTTTAGAAAAAAACAATGTAAAATTTGAAGAAATTGATTACTTTGTACTCCATCAAGCAAATGGTCAGATGCTAGAATTTATTAGGAAAAGATTAAAAATTCCTGAAGAAAAATTTATAATTAATATTGAAAATATAGGGAACACAGTTTCTGCAACGATTCCAATTGCATTAAAAGAAATGATAGAAAAAGGAATTGAATTGAAAAAAGGTAATAAAATATTATTAGGAGGCTTCGGAATTGGTTATTCTTGGGGGGCAACAATAATTACAGTATAAATATTTAATTTTTTAAACCATTCAATATGGAGGATATATCGGAATTCATAAAAAAAATAGAATTTGAAATTGATGAGATAGAATCAGAAACAATTAATCCTGAAACAAAATTCAGAGAATTAGAAGAGTGGAGCTCAATGATGGGGCTAATCTTTATTGCATTAATCGATACTGAATATGATGTTACTGTAAATGGAGACGATTTAATAAATTGTGTTACAGTACAAGATTTGTACAATGTTGTAAAAAGCAAAATCCAATAATGTGGGTTTAACATCTATAAATAATATTAATATAAGAGCAATTGCTGCTTGTGTTCCCAAAAAGGAAGAGAGTAACTTTGATTATGAGCTTCTAACAGAAAGTGAAAAAAAGCTCTTGGTTAAAACCACAGGAATTGAAAAAAGAAGAGTAGCAAGAGATGGGTTATGCACTTCTGATATGTGTTTGGAATCAGCTGAACAGATAATCAAAGAATTTAATATTAATAAAGAGGAAATAGATGTTTTAATTTTTGTTTCACAGACCTTAGATTATTTTCTTCCGGCAACAAGCATCATTTTACAAGATCGTTTAGGCTTATCCAAAAACACAGTAGCCTTTGATATTGTACTTGGGTGCTCAGGGTATGTTTATGGCTTATCAGTTATTAGTGGATTAATGTCCAATGGGAATTTTAAAAAAGGACTTTTACTAGTTGGTGATAAATCTACCTTTTCTTTGTCAAAAGAAGATAAAAGCACCTATCCATTATTTGGAGATGTTGGAACGGCTACTTACATTGAATATGATCCCAATGCTAGCCCTATAGATTTTAATTTACAAAGTGATGGAAGTGGTTATGAAGCTATAATTATTCCTGATGGTGGGACAAGGTCTCCATGGACAGAAGAAACAGATAAAGTAATAGAAATAGAAAAAGGGGTTAAAAGAAATAAACGGAATCTTTGGTTGGATGGCATAGAAGTTTTTAATTTTTCATTACGTGAAGCAGCTCCTAACATCAGAGAATTACTAGAATACAATAATACAACAACGGATGATTATGATTATTTTGTTTTTCATCAGGCAAATAAACTAATGAATGAATCTATTCGCAAAAAATTAAAACTCCCAGCTGAAAAAGTACCTTATTCTTTGCAAGATTATGGTAATACAAGTTCGGGGTCTATTCCTTTAACAATGGTAACTCAGCTTGGAGGTAAAATAGAGAATAAATCAAATATAATTTTATCTGCTTTTGGAGTGGGATTAAGTTGGGGTGCGGCAGCTATAAAAAATGCTAATATTAAATGTTTACCTTTGATAGAAATGGATTAAATGACGCCTTTTGATTTAAAAAATAAAACAATTTTAGTAACAGGGGCGTCTTCCGGAATAGGAAGGCAAGTTGCTATTAGTGCTAATAAAATGGGAGCAAATATTATTGCTACGGGTAGAGATGAGGAAAGATTAAAAGAAACAATAGATTTATTGACTGGAGAAGATAGCCAATATATTGTAGCTGATTTATTAGAACAAAATGACATTAATCAATTGGTAGAAAAAATACCTTCATTAGATGGTGTTGTTCATTGTGCTGGAATTGTTCGACCTTACCCTGTTAAGTTTATTTCGACGGATGTGCTACATCAAATATTTGACATAAATTATGAGGCACAGGTGTTATTAATGTCTCAAATTACAAGAAAAAAGAAATTAAATAAAAAAGCATCTATTGTTTTTTCTTCTTCTATTGCTGCCGACCACCCTTATAAAGGTGGGGCTTTATATGCAGGGTCAAAAGCAGCATTGGAAGCTTTTAGTAAAGTTATTGCTTTAGAGTTTTCTCATATGGAAATACGTTCCAATTGTATCGCATCTGCAATGGTTAAAACCCCAATGTTTGAAACTGCAGAAACACAAGGTACTAAAGAAAGAATGGATGAGCATATAAAGAAATATCCTTTGGGAGTTGGTTATCCTGAAGATGTTGCCAATACAGCAATATACTTACTATCTAATGCATCTAAATGGATGACTGGACAAACAATAACCTTAGACGGAGGTTTCTTATTAGGCGATTTTTAATGGAAGGTAATTCTAAAATATCTGTTGTAATACCTGTTTATAATAGTTCAGCAACAATATCTGAATTAGTTGACCGATTAATAAAAACATTCGACACTCTTACAAATTATCAATATGAATTGATTTTTGTAAATGATGGAAGTACAGATGATAGCTGGAAACTGCTTAAGGAAGAAAGGGCTAAATATCCTGATGTGATAAAAGCAATTAATTTTACGAAAAATTATGGACAGCATAATGCATTATTATGCGGATTTAGTTTTTGTTCTGGCGATTTTGTAGTTACAATGGATGATGATTTACAGCATCCACCCGAAGAAATTTTTAAATTAATTGAGGCTCAAAAATTGAACAATGCTGATATTGTTTATGGTATGCCAATAGTAAAACAGCATTCAAAAATTAGAAACTTAGGAAGTTTGTTTATTAGAAAAACTTCAAATTATAAGAGGCAAACGCAGGAAGGAGGCTCTTCTTTTAGGTTAATTAGAAGAAACTTAACTAATGTTTTAGTAGAGAAACATTCACAACATTTTTTATTTTTAGATGCAGCTTTAAATTGGTACAGTACTAATATTGAATTGGTCAATGTTAAACATGATCCAAGAAAATATGGAAGAACAGGTTATACCTTTATGAAGTTATTGAATATATATCTAAATATAATGTACTATTATAGTACAAAGCCATTAAAAGTTATTATAGTCCTTGGATTATTTTCATCTTTAGTATCTTTTGTTCTTGGACTTAGGTTTATATATAGAAAGCTAATGTTCGATGTGCCTTTAGGGTATACTTCTATCATTGTTGCAATTATGTTCAGTACAAGTCTTATTCTCTTTTGTTTAGGTGTAATAGGAAATTACCTCTATAAACTATACCAGTTGCAACAAAACAAACCGCCTTATTCTATTAAAAAGATAATTTAATGATTATCAAAAAATATAATATCAAACTTACTAGACTTGCTAAAGATGATATTGAGTTGTTAAGGGTAAAAAGAAACTCCAAAGAAATAAGGCAAAGAATGGTTTATCAAAAAGAGATAACCCAAGATGAGCAAAAGAAGTGGTTTGACAGTATAGATAATATCTATAATTTGTATTTGTTGATTCATGTCGAAGGTGAAGTAATTGGAATCATTAATGGAAAAAATGCTGATTTTACAACAAAAACCTCTGAAGGAGGCATTTTTATTTGGGATGATAAACATATAAATACGTTAATTCCTTCTTTATGTTCTGTAATAATGCATGATTATAATTTTCATGTATGCGAGTTTGAAAAGACTTTCATAAAGGTATTAAAGAACAATTCCACCGCTATTAAATTTAATAAAATGTTTGGTTACGAGATACTAGATGAAAATACCACTAATGATTATTATGATTGTGTTTTAACGAAAGATAATTACATTAATAGAATTGAAAAATATAGAAAAGCAATTGCCAATATGTATCAAGACTATGGAGAATTAGTGGTAGAGGATTTCTCTTTTTCTAATGTATCAGATGAAGATTTAATTAGGCTGTATACTCATCTTCCCAATTATTTAAAAGAAAAATTAAATTCAGTTTTGTCTCACGAAAACAGAATTACTCTTTAAAATTTTATGGAAGGTAAAAAATTATATTATTCTTTTTTACATCATAAAGACCCTAATGTAGTTGATGATACCTACTATAATTCTACAGAATTTGAATGGTCAGAAAAGGTTGAACAAAGCTGGCAATATATTCATAAAGAAGTTTTAGCTCTAATTAAAAATAATGAAAGTGAATTAAAACCATATTTTGCCAAAGAAATGGTAAATGCTCCAAAAAAATGGAAAGCACTGAGCTTTTACTTTTGGGGATTAAAAATGTCCAAGAATGCCATTCATTCCTGTCCCAAAACTATTTCTGTTTTGAATCAAATTCCTGATTTAATTTCGGCTTCTGTTAGTATAATGGAGCCACATGCTGAGATTAAACCGCACTACGGAGATACTGATGCAATTTTTCGTTGTCATTTAGGCCTTGAAATTCCAGGAGAATTGCCGGAATGTGGATTTAGGGTTGGGTATGAGGACAGACCTTGGCAAAATGGAAAGTTATTGATATTTAATGATGCTGCTTATCATAAGGCTTGGAATTATACTGATAAAAGAAGAGTGATACTACTTTTTGATATAATTAAACCTCAGTATGTTCATCAAAAAAAATGGATATGTGCAAAAGTGAGAGGGAATATTTTGTATCAGTTTATCTTTAATTTAATTGGTATTAAACCCAAAAAGAACATCTTGTCAAAGATTTTTTCTTATTTATTGGCTCTTGGATATTATTCAGTAGTTTTTCCATTATATCGAAAATCAGCATTGTTGAAATAATTTGAATAATTAAATTTATTGTGTAGAAATAAAGAAATTTTACCCATTAAATCTCTAATGATGAAAGGAAGTCGGTAATAATTTTTTATGATAAAAAAGTTAAATCTCTGTCGTATTAATCCTACTAAAGAAATAATTTTTATTGTTATACTTTTTGAAATGTCTTTTGACGGATAATATTTATATTTTTTTCCATAATCTCCTGCCACAAATTCTATTAGATCTAGTTGTTTAGATGTTAAATGTTTTTTCCATTTATCAATTTGACTTGTTGAAATAGGTTTCAAAACATTGGGATGAATTTCCTTAACTTGCATCTTTTTTTTCTCATCAAGTTCTTCATTTACTCGTTCATTAATTGCTATGTTAAAATTTAACATTTTTTCATTGTAAGGTATTTGCAAAAAATTGCATATGCCTAAAATATTTTCCTCAGGATTATTTACTAAATCCTCATATCTAAGTGTGAAAAATAAGTTAGGAACTTTTATTTTTTCATTCTCAATGAATTTATTATAAGCAACCCATCCATGTGTTAATACAGGAAGTTTTTCGAAGTTAAAAGTCTTAATGTTGGATACAATATTATCTCGGTAATCCCTAACAAGATGTATAAATTTTGCGTCAGGAAAAATTTCTCTCAATTCCGGAACAAACATCGAGAATATAGGATTTTTATCACCTATTAGAAGAACATCTTCTTTCTTGAAAGGAGAAGGATAACTCAAATAAATTAGTTTACATAAGATTTGAAATGTTAATGAAGATTTAGGATATGATTTAATAGATGCAATTAATTGTTGCTTATCTACATTCCAATGAGTAGAGAATTTTAAATCTTTATATAAATCAATGATAAATTCATCTAACAATTTATCATTCCAACTTTTTACTCTAAAATATTTTTGTTTTAAATGAATAATCAACTTTGACTCAATCGGCAAAACTACATGAGGATTAGCATCCATTATATTTTGAAGTAGGGTTGTTCCAGATCTACCTCTAGCTATAATAAATAAAAAAGGAATCTTATTGAGATCTTGCATTAAAAAAGTCTTTTTTTAATCGGAAGTAATGGTTTTAATTTGTTTAATGTAGTAAGTTTAATAATTATTAATAACAAATTCAATTTTACAAACAATTTAAAAAACAGACTAAATTGATAATACTTTCTTTCATAATTTGATTTTTCTGCAATATCGCCAATGATATAATCAGCTATTTTAACATAAAAGGTTTTCATTTTGGTTTTCCATCCATAAATTAATTCGGAATTAATTGGATTGAATAAATTACCATGAAATCGTTTCAAATTTTCCCTGCCATAATAGGCGTAAAATTTTTCTTTGGATGAATTAAAGTTAAAAACACTTTCGACATAAGTGAGATTTATAAAATCACACATTGCCTTTAAGTGTTCTTGGGGAGATTTTACAAAATCTTCATATCTAATTTTATAAACTTTACTTGGATTTTCATTGGAAAATTTTGTTACTAACTTCCATCTTTCTCTCCATAAAAATGATAACTGAAAAATATTGTTAGAGCCAAAATCTGCGTTTTTAATTGACAGGATATTGTCTCTATAATCTCTAGTGATGTAAATAAATTTTGCTTCGGGAAATAACTTTGACAATAAATAAATATGCTCTGTATTATTAGGGGTTTTATCAGCAATAAATTTTATTTCAGATTTTGGGAAAAAAGAATGATAACAATAGTAAACAACTTTACATAAGGTTTGAAAACTATTTTCACCTTCAAACTCTAACAATGTATTTCTCAAATAATTCAAATCAATATTCCAATGCCCAAATAAGGTAGAATTAATAACCTCGTTATAAAAGCTTAAAATATCTTTTTTTTTCCAGAAAGTTTTGTTGCCAAATGTAGGGTGTAAATCTGGAATTATTTGACATTCTAAAGGAATACAAACATTTGGATGAGCATCAAATAATGTTCTCAACAGAGTAGTTCCTGAACGAGGTCTTCCAATAATAAAAAATACAGGAATTTTATGAATATTCTGTAATAGGCTTTCGATAAAAAATAAGAATTAAAGATAAGTACTATAAGGTAAAATTAATATTTATATATTTGTTTGCAAATGACTTGCATCAAATGGTATTAAACCTTTCTAATTTAAAGCACAATAGAATCTATTTAATTTTAATATTGCTTACTTTCATTATTTATGGGAATGGAATAAATAATGAATACGCTTTAGATGATAATATTGTGGTAGATGGAAATAAATTGGCAGAAAAAGGATTAAAAGGGATTCCTGATATTTTTACATCTCGATATGCTGTAGATAATAAACAAAAGTATGATTATCGTCCCTTAGTGATTACCTCTTTTGCAATTGAAAAACAATTTTTTAAAAAATTACTTCCATTTCAAACTAAAGAAGAGAAAAAAAAGAAAGATAAACTAACTCAAGCAAATATTAGTCATTTTATAAATGTATTGCTATATGCAATAACTTGTATGGTTCTTTTTCAAGTACTTTCAAAAGTATTTGAAAGATATAATATTTTATTGCCTTTTATTATTACTATTCTTTATTTGGTACACCCATTACATACCGAAGTGGTGGATAACATCAAAAGTAGAGATGAAATATTGATGTTTTTATTTATGTTGATTTCTATAAAATTCTTTTTTAAATATGGTGATACATCAAAACTTAAGTATCTACTTATTGGATTTTTATTTGTTTTAATATCAGGATTAGCTAAAAAAAACGCTATAGCATTAATGGGAATTTTACCCGTTTTGATGTACTTTAAGTCTTATCATTACAAAAAAATTGTTTTATCCTTAGGGTCATTAGTGGTAGTGTATATTATATATAGACTAATGAGTAAAGGGTTGGTTAGTGAAAAAGCAGTTCGAAATTTAAAATATTTTGAAAATCCTTTAATTTTTGAAGGTGGATTTATGGATAGGCTAACGGTAGGTCTTTATTGTTCATGGTTTTATTTAAAGATGCTCATTTTCCCTGTTGACTTATCTTTTTATTATGGGTACAATGTAATACCTATGGCTACTTTTAAAAATTGGGAAGTTTGGGTAGCAATGTTGTTTTACATTCCACTTGCCGTTTATGGTATTATTCAGACTTATAAAAGACAAGTAATTGGTTTGGGAATACTACTTTGGTTAGGTACTATGTTGATGGTGATTAATGTGCTATTTCCAATTGTTGGTATTGTTGGGGATCGTTTTGCTTATATGTTTTCTCTTGGTTTTTGTGTGGTTATAGGATATCTTATGCTAAAATTGTTTAAGGTAGATTTATCTAAAGAAACGATAAAAGTACAATTACCCAATAGCTTTATTGCATTATTGGTTTTAGTAATGGTGATTTATTCAGGTAGAACAATTGCTAGAAACCCTGATTGGCATGATTATTTACATCTTTACACTACTGATGTTGAACATTTGCAAGAATCTGCAAAAGTTCATGCTTTAATTTCAAACACAATGTATCCTGATGCAATTATGTTAATTAGGAATAATCCAAAAAATCCTGAAATTCCGAAATTAATAGAGAAAATAATCTATCATTTCAAAGAATCAATCAGAATAGATTCTTCTTATGCTACTAGTTTAAATAACTTGGGTTCAGTTTACTTAAATTTTTACCGCGATTATAATAAAGCCATTGAATATTGTTCTGAAGCTATAAAATATGACACAAATTATGTTGAGGCAAATTATAATTTGGCATTTTCATACAAATCACTTAAAAAATATGACGAGGCAATTTTTTATGCTCTTAAAACAATAGAAATAGATCAGGATTATCTGCAAGGTTATAATTTAATCAACACCATTTTAGGAGAATCAAGAAGGGTTAATGAAGGAATTGACCTATTGGATAGTTTAGCCAAAGAAGTTTCAAGTCCTAAAAAAATATATGTTACTATTGGTAATTTATATACTTCAAAAGGGGAGTCTTTTTATTCAGAGTCATTAGATTATTTCATTATGGCTTATCAACTAGATGAGTCCGATAGCCAATTATGTAGCCACATATTATCTTTGGCTAAAAGAATAAGGAAGACTGAGGTAGTTGAAAAGTTTAGTTTAAAATGTAATTAAATTTTCTTTTTTACTTTTTTGGTGCAACCTTGGTTGAAAAAATCTCGTTATAACTTAAATTTAACACAATAGCTAATTAATCGATGTAATTTAAACAAATGCCGATATTTTATACTAATTTATCTAATTTTGGTTAATTTATGCAAACTAAACAGAACATAATATGAAATTGTTAAATGTATTTTTCGGCATTACTCTTGTGATGTCAACCTGTATTCAAGCTCAAAACAATCAAAATACAAATTTGAATTTACAAAGAGCCAATTTAGCTAAGGAAAGAATTGTTGTTAAGGAAACTCCTATTAAGAACAATGCTCAGCTTAGTGTAAATAAAAGCAATTTTAATAATGGGTCTAATGAAATAGGTCAAGGACAATATTTAAATTTTGATAAAAAGATAATGTCTTTGTCTGTTACTGGAGAAATACCGGTTGGTTTTCCAAAACATCAAATAGGACAAACTAAAGAGCAATATATAGAAACTATGCTTCTTTGGGCGAAAAGTAATCCATCAAAGTTGATTCATTTACCAGGAGAAGGTCAGTATTTAAATTATGATGAAAAAATCAAAATGATGTCTGCTAACGATCAAATTCCTCATGGGTTCCCTAAACATAAAATTTTTCAATCAGAGGGGGAATACAAGCTCATTATGAAAAACTGGGCTAAAAACAATCCTGACAAACTAAAACCACAATACAGAAAATAATTTTACTAATGATTTAATTCATAAAACTATGAAGCGATTTTACTTTCTTTTCGTATCAATGGTTGTTTGCTTTACTTTTTCAATAAAGCAAAATGCTTTTGGTCAAGGTTCAACATGTGCTACAGCTGATCCTTTTTGTACCATTGATACCTACACATTTCCTAATAATACTGGTACAACTGCAGAGGGAGGAAATGATTATGGATGTCTTAGCACTCAACCAAACCCGGCTTGGTATTATATGGAAATAGGTACTGCAGGAGATATAGGTATAGGTATTTCTCAAGTAAATAATTCAGGAGCAGGTATTGATGTGGATTTTATACTTTATGGGCCATTTGCAGATTTACCAACGGCTTTATCGCAGTGTGGAGATATGGGTAACCCTGGTGGATGTTCTGGTGATCACAATTGTTCTGGTGAAGCTGTAGATTGTAGTTATGATCCGGCAGCAACAGAACAAGCATCAATAATAGGTGCTCAAGTAGGTGAAGTTTATATGATGTTAATTACAAATTATTCGAATCAACCCGGTCAAATTACCTTTGAACAAAATAGTGGTGGTGGTGCAACAGATTGTAGTATTGTATTCCCTCCAAGTTGTGGAACGGTAGATTTTCATGCTGAAGAAAATACTTCACCATATAATACAATTAGTCCTTTTCCTTCTTCTATGACTTGTGAAGATGATTGGATTTATTTAGTTGCTAATGATTCAGCCACTGCTGGAGGTTATATCACACCATCTCTACATTTTGAATTTACTCCAGCTGCTGATCCTAATGATTATGTAAACATTTATTCTGGTGGTACAGCAGCTGTTGGTTCAGGTACTTTGCTTTATAGCGGACCATTGAACGATGGGATTATACTTACTATTTATGGTGAGTACCTAAGCCCTACTACAAACTATTATTTTGAAATATGCCAAGAAACGAGTGTAGATTGGATTGTTTATGATGGTGGATTAGGTACAATATATGCAACAGGTACAGAATCATCAGGTGGAGCTTGTAATCGTTTTGGTCCTTTTTCACCTGCCGGTTCGGCTTCATGGACAACAACAGCGCCTGGAGCAGCTTTTGCACAAAACGATGCTGGTTTAGCACTTTTTGATCCAGTAGTAGCTGGTCCAGGAACTTATAATTTCGATTACACATGGAATAATGGTGCAGGTTGTAACGCAACAGGTTCTCATTCAATTACTGTAACCAATCCTTATACATTTACAAGTTTAACTTACACAACAGTTTGTAAAGCTGCGGGAGGAACTGTAAGTCCAACTTTAACTGGAACAGCTGGTGGAACATATTCTTCAGGAACATTGGGAGGATCTTTAAACACCAGTACTGGGGTAGTAAATGTGGCTACTGCGCCTGTTGGAACTCATACTGTAAATTATAGTGTTGGTACAATGCCTTGTGGTGCTACTGGAAGTGGAACCATTACTATATTGCCAACTATGACAGTAAGTGCTGCTAGTTCAAGCCCAACCTTGTGTATCAACACAGCGATGACGAATATTACTCATACCACTACAGGAGCAACAGGGATTGGAGCAGCTACCGGATTACCGGCAGGCGTAAGTGCTAACTGGTCAGGTGGAACGATTACCATTAGTGGAACACCTACGGCTAGTGGCACTTTCAATTACAGTATTCCATTAACCGGAGGTTGTGGAAGTGTAAATGCCACTGGAACTATTACTGTTAATCCTGATATGACGGTTAGTGCAGCTAGTTCAAGTCCAACTTTGTGTGTCAACACAGCGATGACTAACATTACACATACGACTACAGGAGCGACAGGAATTGGAGCTGCTACGGGATTACCCGCAGGAGTAAGTGCTAACTGGTCAGGTGGAACGATTACGATTAGTGGCACCCCAACAGCTAGTGGTACTTTTAACTATAGTATTCCTTTAACCGGAGGTTGTGGAACAGTAAATGCTACTGGAACTATCACTGTAAATCCAAATAATACTGTTTCAGCAGCTAGTTCAAGCCCAACTTTGTGTATTAACACAGCGATGACTAACATTACTCATACCACTACAGGAGCGACAGGCATTGGAGCTGCTACAGGATTACCGACAGGAGTGAGTGCTAACTGGGTTGGAGGAACCATTACCATTAGTGGTATACCAACAGCAAGTGGGACATTTAACTATACAATACCTTTAGCTGGTGGTTGTGGTAGTGTTGATGCAACAGGAACAATTACAGTAACCCCTAACAATACAGTAAGTGCAGCTAGTTCAAGCCCAACTTTGTGTATCAACACAGCGATGACGAATATTACCCATACTACCACAGGAGCAACAGGGATTGGAGCTGCAACTGGTTTACCGGCAGGCGTAAGTGCTAACTGGTCAGGAGGAACCATTACGATTAGTGGCACCCCAACAGCATCAGGTACATTTAACTATACAATACCTTTAACTGGTGGTTGTGGTAGTATTGATGCTACAGGAACCATTACCGTAAATCCAGACAATACTGTTTCAGCAGCTAGTTCGTCACCAACCTTATGTATCAACACAGCGATGACCAATATTACTCATACCACTACAGGAGCAACAGGAATAGGAGCTGCAACTGGTTTACCGGCAGGAGTAAGTGCTAACTGGTCAGGTGGAACGATTACGATTAGTGGCACCCCAACAGCTAGTGGAACCTTTAATTACACTATTCCATTAACCGGAGGTTGTGGTAGTGTTGATGCTACAGGAACCATTACCGTAAATCCAGATAATACTGTTTCAGCAGCTAGTTCAAGCCCAACTTTGTGTATCAACACAGCGATGACGAATATTACTCATACTACCACAGGAGCTACCGGTATTGGAGCAGCAATTGGTTTACCGGCAGGAGTAAGTGCTAACTGGTCAGGTGGAACGATTACGATTAGTGGAACTCCAACAGCTAGTGGTACTTTTAACTATAGTATTCCTTTAAGCGGAGGTTGTGGAACAGTAAATGCCACTGGAACTATTACTGTTAATCCTGATATGACGGTTAGTGCTGCTAGTTCAAGTCCAACTTTATGTGTAAATAATGCTATTACCAATATTACACACACAACTACAGGAGCGACAGGAATTGGAGCTGCTACGGGATTACCGGCAGGCGTAAGTGCTAACTGGTCAGGAGGTACTATTACCATTAGTGGAACACCAACTGCAACAGGTACATTTAATTATAGTATTCCTTTAACTGGTGGATGTGGAACAGCAAATGCTACTGGAACTATTACAGTAAATGCTTATCCTACTGCAAATATTTCTACAGCATCAGAATGTGAAAACATTCCTGGTTCAGGACAAGCATTGAATATAGATGTGACTGGTTTAGAAGCTGCCATTAATGGAACAGGAACCATAACGTGGTATACAGATAACACTTATGGTACTTCTTATACTCCAAATAATGAGACGGTTGATAATGGAGAAGTGTTCTATTTTGAGCTTACTCAAAATGGTTGTACTATTCAAGATAGTATTACCTATACTGTTTCAGGTAACATCAACCTAAACGATCCTAACCCACAATTCTGTGAAGATATAGCTGGAGGAGGAAGTGTAGCAGGAGTTGATTTAACAACATTTAATAATTCAGTATTCTCAGGAGCTAGTAGTTATACATGGGCAACAGGTCCTACAGGAGTAACTATTAATGATGGAGATAGTATTAATGTTCAAGTACAACAAGGAAGTTGTCCTGTTGTAGATATTTTTGTTCATTTTGATGTGAATCCATTACCGACATCTAATCCGACGAATATGGAGATGTGTGAGGATTTAGCAGGAAGTGGGCAAGCAACATTTGATTTAACAACATTAGACAATACTGTTAATGGAGGTTCAGGAGATGCAGTAACATGGTTTACCGATGCAGCGACCAGTAGTTCAATTGCTACACCTGGAGCTTATGTTTCAGGAAGTACTACGGTTTATGCTTTAGTAACAGATGCCACTACTTCGTGTACTGATACAGCAGCTGTTATTTTAACAGTTAACCCATTACCAAATTCTAATCCATCATCATTAGAAGCTTGTGATGAAGGAGCTAGTCAAGCAACATTTGATTTAACTACTTTAGATAATGCCATTAATGGTAGTACTAGTGACGCAGTAACTTGGTTTACTGACCCAGCAACTAGTATCTCAATTGCTACACCAGGAGCTTATGTTTCAGGAAGTGCTACGATTTATGCTTTAGTAACAGATGCCACTACTTCTTGTACTGATACTGCTGCTGTTACTTTAACTGTTAATCCTTTACCTGCAGCTAACAACACAAGTATTAATTTATGTGATAATGGTTCAGGTCAGGCAACGTTTGATTTAACTTCAGTAGATAATACAGTAAATGGAGGTACAGCAAACATGGTAACATGGTTTGAAGATGCTTTAGCAACTACTCCAATTATTACTCCTAACTCTTTTACAACTGGCAATGATACTGTTTATGCTGTTGTAACGGATGCTGTAACATTATGTATGGATACAACTGATGTCTATTTAATACTAGATCCTCTACCAACAGCAAATGATTTAACCCCACAATTATGTGAGGATGCAGGTACGCCGGGAACGGTAGCTGGCGTTGATTTAACCTTGTTAAACAATTCAATAGATGGTGGAGCAGGTAATACCTTAACCTGGTATACTGATGCAGGATTAACTATTCCTGTGGGTACTCCAACAAATACTTCTGTTAATGATAATGATGTGTTCTATGTATTAGTAGATAATGGAACTTGTTCAGATACAGCAATGGTAACTTATACGGTAACCAGTACCATTGCTTTAACAGCACCTGCTCCTGTGTTGTGTGAAGATGCAATCGGTTCAGGGAATGTTGCTAACATTGATTTAACCAGCTTCAATACTTCGGTATACAGTGGTGGTGGTGCAACATTTGATTGGTATACTGATGCAGGATTAACTACTCCTGTAGGAACTCCAACCAATGTAACGGTGAGCAATGGAACTTCTTTTTATGTAGATGTAACAGATGGAAGTTGTAATAATAATGATACTTTAACATTTACGGTGAATGCACAAAGTGCTGGAACAGTTGCTCCAACTATTTGTAATGGAGATGCTGTTATTGTAAATGGAACCATTTACAGTAGTACTACGACTTTGTCAGGAACAGAAATATTCACCGCTGCTAATGGTTGTGATTCTACTGTAACGGTAAATATTACTGAATTACCATTAATTACGGCAACATTAGATTCAACAGTATGTAATGGTGGTTCTTTTGTGTTCAATGGAACAACTTACGATGCTGCTAATCCAACAGGAACAGAAATATTAACTGCTGCTTCTGGTTGTGATAGTGTAGTGACCGTTACTTTAACAGAGCTTCCTGCTATTACGGCTACGTTAGATTCAACAGTATGTAATGGTGGTTCTTTTGTGTTCAATGGAACAACTTACGATGCTGCTAATCCAACAGGAACAGAAACATTAACTGCTGCTTCGGGTTGTGATAGTGTGGTAACTGTTACTTTAACAGAACTTCCTGCTATTACATCAACAGTAGACTCTACAATATGTAGTGGTGATTCTTTTGTTATCAATGGAACCACTTATGATGCTACTAACACTTCGGGAACAGAAATTATGATGGCTGCTTCTGGTTGTGATAGTGTAATCACCGTTACGGTTACTGTAAACCCTGCTTTATCAGCAACTCCTGATCCAGTGGCTGCTGTTTGTTTAGGAGAATCTATTATCTTCACTGCTACTGCTACCGGTAATGGTACCATTACTTGGTATGATACCGATGGGGTTACTCCTATTGGAACAGGAAGTCCTTTTGATGCTACTGGGTTGATTACATCAACCGGTAACTATACTTACTTTGTAAATGAGGCTGGTACTTGTGCTGATGCTTTAACTCCGGTGAATGTAACCGTGGGTGGTGTAACAGCATCCATCACGGCTACTCCTAATAGTGGATTTATGCCATTAGAGGTGACCTTTACTAATAATAGTACAACTGGTCTAGGTATTGTTTATGTGTGGGATTTTGAAGGGGATGGTACTCCTGATGATAACTCTTTTGAACCAACTCATATTTACCCTGATTTAGGAACATATGTAACTTCATTAATAGTGACTGATGGGGTTTGTTTTGATACAGCTAGTGTGATTATCGAAGTAATTGGTGAATCTACTATCTTAATCCCTAATGTATTTACTCCTAATGCCGATGGTCAAAATGATGTGTTTACTGTGAGTGGTACTAACCTTGAATCGGTAACAGGTCAAATATTTAACCGTTGGGGGCAAAAACTATATGAATGGGATAATGTCAAAGGTTATTGGGATGGAAGAACCCTTGCAGGTGAAGAATGCCCTGATGGTACCTACTTCTACATTATTGAAGCTACCGGCCTAGATGGTCAAGAATACTTCAAAAAAGGTGGGTTTAGTCTTATTAGATAATCAGCATTAAACCCCAAAATAATACCTATAAAAAAGGAGCGATAAATTCGCTCCTTTTTTTATCAGTTAATAAAAATGTGAATAATTAGAAAAATTAAAATAAAAAAGTGGTAAAAAAAAATACCAAGTGGTTGTATATATAAAATATTAATGTAAATTTGCACTCCCTTTTTTAGGGGTGAATTATATTTAAAACAAATTAAAGTATGCCAACAATACAGCAATTAGTAAGAAAAGGAAGATCAAAATTAGTTAAGACAAGTAAGTCTGCTGCATTAGATTCTTGTCCTCAAAGAAGAGGTGTTTGTATAAGAGTTTATACAACAACTCCTAAAAAACCTAACTCAGCAATGAGAAAAGTAGCAAGGGTAAGATTAACAAATGGTAATGAGGTGAATGCTTATATTCCTGGAGAGGGACATAATTTACAAGAGCACTCTATTGTGTTGGTTAGAGGTGGAAGAGTAAAAGATTTGCCTGGTGTTAAATATCATGTTGTTAGAGGTGCTTTAGATACGGCTGGGGTTGATGGTAGAAATCAAAGAAGATCAAAATACGGAACAAAACGTCCTAAACAAAAATAATTCCTAAATAAGGATTTGAATTATGAGAAAAACGAGAGCTAAAAAAAGAGTATTACTTCCAGACCCGAAGTTTAATAATAAAAAAGTTACTCAATTTGTAAACAACTTAATGTTGGATGGAAAGAAAAGTGTGGCTTTTTCTGTTTTCTATGAAGCAATGGATATAGTTTCTAGCAAAGTAGAAGAGGAAAGCTGTGTGGATGTATGGCAAAAAGCTGTTGACAATGTAACTCCGGGTGTTGAAGTGAGAAGTAGAAGAATTGGAGGGGCAACTTTCCAAATTCCTCAACCTATTCGTGAGGATAGAAGAACTTCAATGGCTATGAAATGGATGATTTCTTTTGCTAGAAAAAGAAATGAAAAAACAATGGCACAAAAATTAGCAGGTGAAATTTTAGCTGCTTATAAAGAAGAAGGTGCTTCATTTAAGAAAAAAGAAGATACTCACAGAATGGCAGAAGCTAATAAAGCATTCTCTCATTTTAGATTCTAATAAACTTTACTGATAAAGAAATGGCAAAAAGAGATTTAAAATATACAAGAAATATTGGTATTGCTGCTCATATTGATGCAGGTAAAACAACAACTACTGAACGTATATTGTATTACGGTGGTGTGAGTCATAAAATTGGAGAGGTGCATGATGGTGCTGCTACTATGGACTGGATGGAGCAAGAGCAAGAAAGAGGTATTACAATTACTTCTGCCGCAACTACTTTGAACTGGAATTATAGAGGTGAAAAATACCATGTTAATATTATTGATACTCCTGGTCACGTTGACTTTACAGTAGAGGTTAATCGTTCATTAAGAGTATTAGATGGATTGGTGTTTTTATTTAGTGCTGTTGATGGTGTAGAGCCTCAGTCAGAAACTAACTGGAGATTGGCAAACAATTATAATGTTCCAAGAATAGGTTTCGTTAACAAGATGGATAGACAAGGAGCAGACTTCTTGGCTGTTTGTAAACAAGTTAAAGAAATGTTGGGTAGCCATGCGTTACCTTTACAATTAAATATTGGAGCAGAAGATACATTTAAAGGTGTTGTAGATTTAATCAACTTTAGAGGTATTACTTGGAATGAAGAAGATCAAGGTATGACGTTCCAAGAAATTGAAATTCCTGCTGACATTATTGATGAAGCTAGAGAATTAAGAGGTCAATTATTAGAAGCAGTTGCTGAGTTTGACGAGACCTTAATGGAAAAATATTTTGAAGATGAAAATTCTTTAACAGAAAGAGAAATTTTAGATGCTTTAAGAGAAGCTACAATTAGTGGGAAAGTTGTTCCTATGATGTGTGGTTCTGCATTTAAAAATAAAGGGGTTCAAGCAATGTTGGATATGGTGATGGAAATTTTACCTTCTCCGCTTGATGTTGAGGCTATTGAAGGTATTAATCCTAAAACAGATGAGCCGGCAACTAGAAAACCTTCTTATGATGATCCATTTGCTGGTTTAGCATTTAAAATTGCTACTGACCCATTCGTTGGTAGATTATGTTTTACTAGAGCATATTCAGGACATTTAAAAGCTGGTTCTTATGTGTTGAATTCTCGTTCTGGAGATAAAGAAAGAATTTCTAGAATTTTCCAAATGCACGCAAATAAGCAAAATCAAATTGAAGAATTACATTGTGGAGATATTGCTGCATTAGTTGGATTTAAAGATATTAAAACGGGTGATACATTGTGTGATGAAAAAGCACCTATTGTATTAGAATCTATGGATTTCCCAGATCCTGTAATTGGTATTGCAATTGAGCCTAAATCTCAAGCAGATGTTGATAAAATGGGTATGGCTTTAGCTAAATTAACTGAGGAAGATCCTACATTAACTATTTATACTGATGAAGATTCAGGTCAAACAGTATTGAGTGGAATGGGTGAGCTTCACTTAGATATTATTATAGATCGTTTAAGAAGAGAATTTAAAGTTGAAGTTAATCAAGGAGAACCTCAAGTTGCCTATAAAGAGGCAATAGTAGGTTCAGTTGAACATAGAGAAGTTTATAAAAAACAATCAGGTGGGCGTGGTAAATTTGCTGATATTCAAGTAAAAGTTGAGCCAGCGGCAGAAGGTAAAGAAGGATTGGAATTCGTAAACGAAATTAAAGGTGGTAATATTCCTAAAGAATTTATCCCTTCAGTTGAAAAAGGGTTTAAAGAAGCTATGTTGAATGGGCCTTTAGCAGGATATGCAATGGATAGTTTAAAAGTTACACTTTTTGATGGATCTTATCATCAAGTGGATTCTGATCAATTATCATTTGAGTTAGCTGCTAAGATGGCATTTAGAGAAGCAATTCCAAAATGTTCTCCTGTAATTCTTGAGCCATTAATGAAATTAGAAGTAGTGACTCCGGAAGAAAACATGGGTGATATTGTAGGTGATTTAAATAGAAGAAGAGGGCAAGTAGAAGGAATGGATGATAGAGCGGGAGCTAAAGTAATTAAAGCAAAAGTTCCATTATCAGAAATGTTTGGATATGTTACTGCTTTAAGAACAATGTCTTCAGGTAGAGCAACTTCATCTATGGAATTCTCTCACTATGCAGAATGTCCAAAAAATATCGCAGACAATGTGATTGCAAAAGCAAAAGGGAAAGTAGAAGCTTAATATATAAAAAGAATGAGCCAAAAAATTAGAATAAAACTTAAATCTTACGATTTTAATTTAGTTGATAGATCAGCTGAAAAGATTGTAAAAACTGTAAAAAGTACAGGAGCTATAGTTAGTGGTCCAATTCCATTACCTACTCATAAAAGAATTTTCACAGTATTAAGATCCCCACACGTAAACAAAAAATCACGAGAGCAATTTCAATTGTCTGCTTACAAAAGACTAATTGATATTTACAGTTCTACTTCAAAAACTGTAGATGCTTTAATGAAGTTAGAGTTGCCAAGTGGTGTAGATGTAGAAATTAAAGTTTAGTAACAATTAAAAATTTATAAAATGCCAGGATTGATTGGGAAAAAATTAGGTATGACTAGCGTTTTTAGTGCCGAGGGTAAAAATATACCATGCACAGTTATAGAAGCTGGTCCTTGTGTAGTAACACAAGTCAAAAAGGTAGATACCGATGGCTATGAAGCAGTTCAATTAGGTTTTGGAGATAAATCTGAAAAGAATACTCCAAAAGCGATGCAAGGACACTTCAAAAAAGCAGGTGTTGAACCTCAAAGAAAAGTTGTAGAATTCGAAGGTTTTGAAGATAAAAACTTAGGGGATGTTGTTGGAGTAGATCTTTTTGAAGAAGGTGAGTGGGTTGATGTAGTTGGTACTTCAAAAGGAAAAGGATTCCAAGGAGTTGTAAAACGTCACGGATTTGGTGGTGTTGGAGATGCTACTCATGGTCAACACAACAGATTGAGAGCTCCAGGATCTATCGGTGCTTGTTCTACACCATCAAGAGTATTTAAAGGTACTCGTATGGCAGGTAGAACTGGTGGTAGTCGTGTGAAAATGGAAAACCTTCAAGTTGTAAAAATTTATTCAGATAAGAACTTAATAGTAGTTAAAGGTTCAGTTCCTGGTGCTAAGGGTTCATTTGTAGTAATTGAGAAATAAATAGGAGGAGATAGTTATGGAATTAGTAGTTAAAAACATCGCAGGAAAAGATACTAAGAAAAAAGCATCTTTATCTGACTCTATATTTGCTATAGAACCGAATGATCATGCTATTTATTTAGATGTTAAACAATATTTAGCGAATCAAAGACAAGGAACTCACAAAGCAAAAGAAAGAGGAGAAATCGCAGGAAGTACTAGAAAGATTAAAAAACAAAAAGGTACTGGTACTGCAAGGGCGGGTAGCATTAAATCAGGAACTAGAGTAGGTGGTGGTAGAATGTTTGGACCAAAACCTAGAGATTATGAGTTTAAATTAAATGTGAAGTTAAAAAGATTAGCACGTAAATCTGCTTTAACTTATAAAGCTAAGGAAGGTGTAATCACAGTAGTCGAAGACTTCTCTTTTGAGGCTCCACAAACAAAAAAATACGCTGAATTTTTAGGAAATTTTGAAGCTTTAAATAAAAAATCTTTATTAGTAGTTTCAGATTCAAATAAAAACGTATATTTGTCGTCCCGAAATTTGAAGGGTGCTAAAGTTGTAACGGCTTCGCAAATAAATACTTACGATTTAATGAACGCTAATGCTGTTATTTTGGCAGAAAGTTCAGTGAAAACGATAGAAACTATTTTAAGTAAATAAAATGAGTGTAATTATAAAACCTGTTGTAACTGAGAAAATGACGGATCATACTGAAAAGTTAAACCGTTATGGGTTTGTGGTTAATCCCAAAGCTAATAAGTTACAAATTAAAAAGGCAGTAGAAGAAATGTATAATGTAAGTGTTGAAGCTGTTAATACTATGGTTTATGCAGGAAAATCTAAATCAAGATTCACTAAAGCAGGGTTGATTAATGGTAGAACCAATAAGTATAAAAAAGCAATCATCACTGTAGCAGAAGGAGAAGTTATAGATTTCTACAGCAATATTTAAATTTTATTAACCTATATGGGGGATCCAACCCTCTAAAGATATAAACAAAAATGGCAGTAAGAAAATTAAGACCCACAACGCCTGGGCAAAGACATAAGATTATCAATACTTTTGAAGAGGTATCTGCTTCAAAACCTGAAAAATCATTAGTTTCTGGAAAAAGTAAATCTGGTGGTAGAAATAACACTGGTAAAATGACCATGCGCTATATCGGTGGTGGTCATAAACGAAAATACAGAGACATTGATTTTAAGAGAGAAAAAGATGGTGTTCCAGGAGTAGTTAAATCAATCGAATACGATCCAAACAGAACTGCACGCATCGCTTTAGTTTATTATAAAGATGGTGAGAAAAGATATATTCTAGCGCCAAACGGATTACAAGTAGGGCAAGAGATTGTGTCTGGAGAAGGTGCAGCACCTGAAGTTGGTAATGCTTTATTTTTAGGTGAAGTTCCATTAGGAACAGTGATTCATAATATTGAGTTAAGACCTAAGCAAGGAGCAAAAATGGCTCGTAGTGCAGGTTCTTATGCTCAATTAACAGCGAAAGATGGTGCTTATGTTGTTATTAAATTGCCTTCTGGTGAAACTAGATTGGTATTAGCAACTTGTAAGGCTACTATTGGAACTGTTTCTAATTCTGAACATATGCTGGAAAGATCAGGTAAGGCTGGACGTAGCAGATGGTTAGGAAGAAGACCAAGAGTAAGAGGTGTTGTAATGAATCCAGTTGATCACCCAATGGGTGGTGGTGAAGGTAGAAATGCCGGTCAGCATCCAAGATCTAGAAAAGGTATGCCAGCTAAAGGATACAAAACTAGAGCTAAAAAGAAAAGTTCAAGTAAATATATTATTGAAGGTAGAAAGAAATAATAAGATATGAGTCGTTCATTAAAAAAACCACCGTTTATACATTATAAATTACAAAAGAGAGTTGATGAAGCTCAAGCTTCAGGAAAAAAATCTGTAATTAAAACTTGGTCAAGAGCATCTATGATAACTCCAGATTTTGTTGGATTAACAATAGCTGTTCATAATGGAAATAAATTTATTCCAGTATATGTAACTGAAAATATGGTTGGACACAAATTAGGTGAATTTTCTCCAACTAGAACATTCAGAGGTCATGGTGGAAAAAAAGATAAAGGTAAAAGATAATAACTATGGGAGCTAGAAAAAGAAATAGAGCCGAACAAACTAAAGAAGCTAAAAAAGCAATAAGTTTAGCGAAACTTAATGATTGTCCAACTTCTCCAAGAAAAATGAGAAAGGTTGCAGATATGGTTAGAGGTCAGGAAGTTTTTAAAGCTTTAGCTATTTTAAAGTTTAGTCCTCAAGATGCAGCGAGAAGATTAGAAAAATTATTAAGATCTGCTATTGCAAATTGGGAAGCTAAGAATGAAGGTGAAAGACCAGAAGAAAGTAACCTAGTTGTGAAAGAGATTATGGTTGATAGTGCTAGAATGTTAAAAAGAATTCAGCCTGCACCACAAGGTAGAGCTCACAGAATAAGAAAAAGATCAAATCACGTTACATTAATTGTTGACAGTTTAAAATAAAAACATGGGACAAAAAGTAAATCCAATAGCAAATAGATTAGGAATCATTAGAGGATGGGATTCGAATTGGTATGGTGGAAATCGCTATGCTGATAAAATTGTTGAAGATTACAAAATTAGAGAGTACTTAATGGCTCGTTTACAAAAAGCTAGTATTTCTAAAATCATCATCGAAAGAACCCTTAAGTTAATAACTGTAACAATCAACACTTCACGTCCGGGAATTATTATTGGTAAAGGAGGGAAAGAAGTAGATATGTTGCGTGAGGAGTTGAAAAAAATTACTAAAAAAGATGTTCAAATTAACATCTTCGAAATAAAAAGACCAGAACTTGATGCTAAATTGGTAGCTGATAGCGTAGCAAAACAAATTGAAGGAAGAATTTCATTCAGAAGAGCTGCTAAAATGGCTGTTGCTTCTACAATGAGAATGGGGGCTGAAGGGATTAAAGTACAAGTTTCTGGAAGATTAGGTGGTGCTGAGATGGCAAGAACTGAAGGGTATAAAGAAGGAAGAATTCCACTTCATACATTTAGAGCAGATATTGATTATGCATTAAGTGAAGCTCACACAACTTATGGAAGAATTGGAGTTAAGGTTTGGATTTGCAAAGGCGAGGTTTATGGCAAGAGAGATTTATCTCCTAACATTGGAATGGCAAAAGCAAAAACTTCAGGTGGTGAGAAGAAATTTAGAGGTGGGAAAAGAAGAAATAATAAATAAGGATTAAGAAGAAAAAAATTATAAACAATGTTACAACCGAAGAGAACGAAATTTAGAAAAATGCAAAAAGGGCGTATGAAAGGAATCGCTCAAAGAGGAAATCAAATTGCATTTGGATCGTTTGCAATCAAAACATTAGAAGAATGTTGGATTACTGCTCGTCAGATTGAAGCAGCTAGGATTGCAGTAACAAGATATATGAAAAGGGAAGGACAAATTTGGATTAGAATATTTCCAGATAAGCCTGTAACTAAAAAACCTGCAGAGGTAAGGATGGGTAAAGGAAAAGGTAACCCTGAATTATGGGTAGCTCCTGTTCGTCCTGGTAAAATAATTTTTGAAGCTGATGGTGTACCGTTGGAAGTCGCAAAAGAAGCATTAAGATTAGCTGCTCAAAAATTACCAGTTAAAACAAAGTTTATAATCAGAAGAGACTACGTAGAATAATAATTGATAAGCGATGAAGCAAGTAGATATTAAAGATCTTTCAGTTGACGATTTAACTGAAAAATTACAAGAACAAAAAAGTGTTTTAGCTAAACTTAAATTGGGACATGCAGTTTCTCCAATAGAAAACCCTTCTCAAATTAAGCAAGTTAGAAGAACAGTTGCAAGAATTCAAACCGAGCTTAGAAAAAGAGAGCTTCAAGCATAAAACGACTTAAGATGGAAAATAGAAACTTAAGAAAAGAAAGAATAGGATTAGTAGTAAGTAACAAAATGGATAAATCCATTGTTATTTCAGTAGAAAGAAAGGTAAAACACCCTATCTACGGTAAGTTCGTTAAAACTACTACTAAGTTTATGGCTCATGACGACAAAAATGATTGTAACATTGGAGATACTGTTAAGATCATGGAAACTAGACCATTGAGCAAAAACAAATGTTGGAGATTAGTAGAAATTATTGAAAGAGCTAAATAATTATGATACAGCAAGAAACAAGATTATCTGTAGCAGATAACAGCGGAGCAAAAGAAGTACTTTGTATAAAAGTTTTAGGAGGTTCTAAAAGAAGATATGCTTCTGTAGGAGATACCATTGTTGTTAGTGTTAAACAAGCAATGCCTGCAGGTAACGTAAAAAAAGGAGCAGTAGCTAAAGCTGTTGTGGTAAGAACCAAAAAAGAAATTAGAAGACCTGATGGGTCATACATCAGATTTGACGACAATGCTGCGGTTTTATTAAACGCTGCTGGTGAAATGAGAGGTACTCGTATTTTTGGGCCAGTAGCCAGAGAATTGCGTGAAAAAGAATTTATGAAAATCGTTTCATTAGCACCAGAGGTGTTATAAATTAAGAACAAAGAAACATTTTAGTTATGGCTAAATTACACATAAAGAAAGGAGATACTGTAAGAGTTATTGCAGGAGAATCCAAAGGTGCTGAAGGTACAGTTAGAAAAGTGTACCCTGAAAAAGGTAGAGCTATTGTAGAAGGTAATGACATTAAAAAAATGTCTAAACATACAAAGCCTAATGCTGCAAATCCACAAGGTGGTATTGTTCATGAGGAAGCACCTATCCATATTTCTAACCTAATGGTTGTAGATGGTAAAGGAAATGCTACTAGAATAGGTAGAAAAACAGATGATAAAGGAAATAAAGTACGTTATTCTAAAAAGTCAGGGGAGGTAATAGCATAATGAGTCACACGCCAAGATTAAAAACTAAGTATAAAGAAGAGATAATTTCATCTTTAAAAGATAAATTTCAGTACTCTTCTATTATGCAGGTTCCTAAATTAAAAAAGATCTGTTTAAACCAAGGTGTTGGAGATGCAGTTTCTGATAAAAGATTAGTCGAATCTGCTGTTGAAGAAATGACATTAATTTCTGGACAAAAAGCTAATGCAACTTATTCTAAAAAGGACGTTTCGAACTTTAAATTAAGAAAAGGAATGCCTATTGGAGCAAGAGTTACCTTAAGAGGTGATAGAATGTATGAGTTTTTAGATAGATTAATTTCGGTTTCTTTACCTAGAACGAGAGATTTCAGAGGAATTGAAAATAAAGGATTTGATGGAAGTGGAAACTACACGTTAGGTATTAAAGAACAAATCATTTTCCCTGAAATTGATATCGATAAAATTAAAAATGTAACAGGAATGGATATTACATTCGTTACATCAGCTAATACTAATGAAGAAGGATTAGCATTATTAACTGAATTTGGTTTACCATTTAAGAAAAAATAAGATATGGCTAAAGAATCAATGAAAGCGAGAGAGCGCAAAAGAGAAGCAATGGTTGAAAAATATGCTGAAAAAAGAGCAGCATTAAAAGCAGCCGGAGATTGGGACGCTCTTCAAAAACTACCTAAAAATTCTTCTAAAGTTAGACTACACAATAGATGTAAATTAACGGGAAGACCAAGAGGATATATGAGACAATTTGGTATCTCTCGTGTAACTTTCAGAGAAATGGCTTCAGCTGGTTTAATTCCTGGAATTAAAAAAGCAAGTTGGTAAGATAATAATTATTTAAAAAGGATTAAAAATGACAGATCCAATAGCAGATTATTTAACAAGATTAAGAAACGCTGTTAATGCAAAACATAGAATAGTTGATATTCCTGCTTCGAATATTAAAAAAGAAATCACAAAGATTTTATTCGATAAAGGCTATATCCTAAATTATAAGTTTGAAGAAGATTCAGTGCAAGGGAATATTAAAATTGCATTAAAGTATCATCCAAAAACAAAAGTTCCGGCTATCACTAGTTTAACTAGAGCAAGTAAGCCTGGTTTAAGAAAATATTCAGGTGCTTCAACCATGCCAAGAGTAATCAATGGATTAGGTGTAGCTATCGTTTCTACTTCTAAAGGTGTGATGACTGATAAAGAAGCTAGAAGAGATAACGTGGGTGGTGAAGTATTATGTTACGTTTATTAATAAGAAATTAAGAAAGTTTAAGAGTTATGTCAAGAATAGGAAATGCACCAATCAATATACCTCAAGGGGTAGAAGTGAAAGTTGAAAATGGATTGGTAACTGTGAAAGGACCTAAAGGAGAATTATCTCAAAAAGTTGATGAAGCTTTAACGGTTGAAGTTGAAGGGAATGAAGTAAATGTGAAAAGACACACTGAAGAAATTCCTCATAAAGCTAAACATGGTTTATACAGAGCTTTAATAAGCAATATGGTTGTGGGAGTTTCTGAAGGTTATAAAACAGTTCAAGAATTAGTAGGAGTTGGTTATAGAGCTAGCAATACTGGACAAAACTTAGAGCTTTCATTAGGATTTTCTCATAACGTTGTTTTTCAGTTGCCAAATGAAATTAAGGTAACAACTCAAACAGAAAGAGGAAAAAATCCTACAATTATTTTAGAATCGCACGATAAACAATTAATTGGTCACGTTGCAGCTAAAATTAGATCATTAAGAAAACCAGAACCATATAAGGGTAAAGGTATTAAGTTCGAAGGTGAACAATTAAGAAGAAAAGCAGGTAAATCTGCAGCTAAAAAATAAATCATAATAAACAAGTATTATGGCACTAAGTAAAAGCGATAGAAGATTACGAATTAAGAGACGTATTAGAAAAATTGTTAAAGGAACAGTTAATCAACCTAGATTGTCTGTTTTTAGAAGCAATAAAGAAATTTACGCTCAAGTAATTAATGATGAAACTGGTAAAACAATCGTTGCCGCTTCATCAACTCAAAAAGATGTAAAAGCAAAAGGAACTAAAACTGAAATCGCTGCAATGGTTGGAAAAGCTATAGCTGAAAAAGCTGTACAGGCAGGAGTTCAAAATGTTGCTTTTGATAGAAATGGTTATTTATATCACGGAAGAGTAAAAGCATTAGCAGATGCTGCTCGTGAAGGTGGTTTAAAATTCTAATATTGATTTATATTTAGATATGGGAAATACAAATAAAGTAAGATCAACCGAAACCGAATTAAAAGACAAGTTAGTTGCTATTAATAGAGTAACTAAAGTAACTAAAGGTGGTAGAAATTTCAGTTTCTCTGCAATTGTAGTTGTTGGTGATGAAAAAAATGTTGTTGGACACGGTTTAGGTAAAGCAAATGAGGTAACTGAGGCAATTACAAAAGGAATTGAATCAGCAAAGAAAAATCTAATCAGAGTTCCTGTAATTAATGGAACAATTCCTCATGAGCAAAATGGAAAATACGGTGGAGCTAGAGTTTTCATCAGACCTGCTGCACATGGTACCGGAGTAATTGCTGGTGGTGCAATGCGTGCTGTTTTTGAAAGTGTTGGTATTACTGATGTATTAGCCAAATCAAAAGGATCATCAAACCCTCATAATGTGGTTAAAGCAACAATGGATGCATTAGAACAATTAAGAGATGCTTATACAGTAGCTGAACACAGAGGTGTTGAATTAGATAAAGTATTTAACGGATAGAATAAGTCTACAAAGATGGCAAAAGTTAGAATAAAACAAGTGAAGAGTCAAATTAATAGACCGGCTCGTCAGAAAAAAACCTTAACCGCTTTAGGGTTAAGAAAAATGAATCAAGTTGTTGAGCATGAAGCTACTCCCCAAATTATGGGAATGGTAAATAAGGTTCAACATTTAATTCAAGTTGAAGAAGTAAAATAATATTTAATACAATAAAAAATGAACTTATCAAATTTACAACCTGCGGAAGGTTCAGTTAAACAGCGTAAGCGAGTAGGACGTGGTCAAGGATCAGGTAGAGGTGGAACTTCAACAAGAGGTCACAAAGGTGCTAAATCTAGATCAGGTTACTCAAAAAAAGTTGGTTTTGAAGGTGGTCAAATGCCTTTACAAAGAAGAGTACCTAAATTCGGTTTTAAAAATATCAACAGAGTTGAGTATAAAGGAATCAATTTGGATACATTACAAACTTTAGTTGACAATAAAAAAGTAAAAGAAATTTCATTAGAAGTATTAGTTGAGAATGGTTTAGCTTCTAAAAATGATAGAATTAAGATTTTAGGTAGAGGAGAATTAAAAGCTAAATTAAATGTAACTGTTCATGCTTTTTCTGCAACAGCAAAAGCTGCAATTGAAGCACAAGGAGGAGAAGCTAATACACTATAATTAGAGCATGAAGAAATTTATAGATACCTTAAAAAATATTTGGAGTATTGAAGATTTAAGAACTAGAATCATCAATACTCTAGGTCTTTTATTAGTATACCGTTTAGGATCGTATGTGGTTTTACCAGGTGTTGATTCTGTTGCTTTGGAAGCTGCAAATGCTAACAATGGTAGTGGTGGTTTGATTGACTTAATAAATATTTTTGCAGGGGGAGCATTTTCTAGAGCATCTATTTTTGCTTTAGGAATTATGCCTTATATCTCTGCTTCAATTGTAATTCAATTATTAGGAATGGCTATTCCTTACTTCCAAAGATTACAAAAAGAGGGAGAAAGTGGTAGAAGAAAAGTAAATCAAATTACTAGATTCTTAACCATTTTTATTACTGCATTCCAAGCTCCTGGATATATTGCATCTCAAGTTACAACTCATCAAGGTGTTGTTCCTGATGCTGGTCCAATGTGGTGGTTCTCTACCGTATTGTTACTTGTAACAGGTACTATGTTTGTAATGTGGATAGGAGAGAGAATTACTGAAAAAGGTATTGGAAATGGTATATCATTATTAATTATGATTGGTATAGTTGCGAACCTTCCATCAGCTTTTGTATTTGAGATTGCATCTCGTTTTGGAATAGGTGGTGTAGGTGGTCCAATCATCTTACTAATAGAAATTGCATTATTATTATTTGTGGTTGTATTGTCTATTTTATTAGTTCAAGGAACAAGAAGAATTCCGGTACAATATGCTAAAAGAATAGTAGGTAATAAACAATATGGTGGAGTAAGACAATATATACCATTAAAAGTAAATGCTGCTGGAGTAATGCCTATCATTTTTGCTCAAGCAATTATGTTTATTCCATTAACATTAGCTGGATTTGGAGAGTCTGGAGTTACTTCATGGTTTGTTGCAACATTCAGTAATCCGAATGGATTTGCTTATAACTTAGTATTTGCTATAATGATTATAGCTTTTACCTACTTTTATACTGCTGTTACGGTTAATCCTAACCAAATGGCAGATGAAATGAAAAGAAATGGTGGTTTTATTCCTGGAATCAAACCAGGTAAAAAAACTGCAGAATTTATTGATAATGTAATGTCAAGAATTACTTTACCAGGCTCAATTTTCTTAGCATTAGTAGCGATATTACCTGCTTTTGCCATGATAGCTGGAGTAAACAATGCATTTGCTTACTTCTATGGAGGAACATCATTATTGATTATGGTGGGAGTAATTTTAGATACATTACAGCAAATAGAAAGTCATTTATTAATGCGTCATTATGATGGGTTAATGAAAACAGGAAAAATCAAAGGTAGATCTAGTACTGGTATGGGAATGGTAGGTTAGTCTTATGGCAAAAATTTATTATAAGACCGAGGAAGAGATTGAGTTAATTAGAGAAAGTTCTTTGCTTGTTGGAAAAACTTTAGCAGAAGTTGCTAAAATAATTGAACCGGGAGTTACTACACTTCAGTTAGATAAAATAGCCGAAGAGTTCATTAGAGATAATGGTGCAGACCCCGGGTTTTTAGGAATGTATGACTTTCCTAATACATTATGTACTTCATTAAATGAAGCTGTAGTTCATGGTATACCAAATGACAAACCTTTACAGAATGGTGATATTATTTCTGTAGATTGTGGAGTCTTAAAAAATGGATTCTATGGCGATGTCGCATACACATTTGAAGTTGGAGAAGTAAGTGATGAAGTAAAAAGATTATTGGAAGTAACGAAGGAATGTTTAAATAGAGCTATTGAAGTTGCAGTTGCTGGAAATAGATTAGGAGATATTGGATATGCCGTTCAAAGCCATGCAGAAGAAAATGGATATGGTGTGGTAAGAGAACTAGTAGGACACGGGTTAGGAAGAAATCTTCATGAAGCACCCGAAGTACCAAATTACGGAAAACGAGGAAATGGATTAACATTAAAAGAGGGGATGGTTCTGGCAATAGAGCCAATGATTAATATGGGAGTAAGAAATGTAATTCAAGCTAGTGATGGTTGGACAATAGTTACAAAAGATAATCTACCATCAGCACATTTTGAACATGATGTAGCAATTAGAAAAGGAAAAGCAGAAGTTTTATCAACGCATAAGTTCATAGAAGAAGTATTAAAAAATAAAAAATAAATGGCAAAACAAGCGTCTATAGAGCAAGACGGAACGATTATAGAAGCATTGTCAAATGCAATGTTTAGAGTAGAGCTAGAAAATGGGCATGTAATTACAGCTCATATTTCAGGAAAAATGAGAATGCACTATATTAGAATTTTGCCGGGAGATAAAGTAAAAGTTGAAATGTCTCCTTATGATTTAACAAAAGGAAGAATATCTTTTAGATATAAATAAATAAAAATTGCCAACAGGTAAAAACTATTAGAGATGAAACGAGCCCAAAAGGCGAGTTCCATGAGACAATAAATAAAAAAATAACTAAGGACTCATGAAAGTAAGAGCATCAATCAAAAAGAGAAGCGCTGACTGTAAAATAGTTAGACGTAAGGGACGTTTGTACGTAATTAATAAAAAGAACCCTAAGTTTAAACAAAGACAAGGATAATATATAACAATTATGGCAAGAATTGCAGGTATAGATTTACCAAAAAATAAAAGAGGCGTAATTGGCCTTACCTATATTTTTGGAATAGGAAGATCGTCAGCGGTTAAAATTTTAGCAAAAGCTGGTATTGACGAAAATAAAAAAGTTCAAGATTGGGATGATGATGATTTAGGAAAAATCAGACAAATTTTGACCGATGATTATAAGATTGAAGGAGCATTGAGATCAGAAATTCAATTAAACATTAAACGTTTAATGGATATCGGATGTCAAAGAGGAATTCGTCATAGAGCGGGATTACCACTTAGAGGACAACGTACCAAAAACAACTCTAGAACTAGAAAAGGTAGAAAGAAAACTGTTGCAAACAAGAAAAAAGCAACTAAATAATAAATAAAGAAGCTTTATACAATGGCAAAAACAAATGTAAAGAAGAAAAAGAAAGTTAATATCGAAGCTTACGGACAAGCTCATATCCACGCTTCTTTTAACAACATTATTATTAGTTTAACCAATAATAACGGACAAGTAATTTCTTGGTCTTCAGCTGGAAAAATGGGATTTAAAGGTTCTAAAAAGAACACTCCTTATGCTGCTCAGTTAGCTGCTGCTGATTGTGCAAAAGAAGCTTACGAAAACGGTTTAAGAAAAGTAAAAGTTTTTGTAAAAGGACCTGGAGCAGGTAGAGAATCTGCAATCAGAACTATCCACAATACTGGAATATTAGTTACTGAGATAGTAGATATTACTCCATTACCACACAATGGTTGTCGTCCACCAAAAAGAAGAAGAGTATAATAATTAATAACAGGAAGGAAGTTACGTTATCGAAGGATATTGACCTTAATTCATAACATTCCTTTCAAAAACAAACAAAAATGGCAAGATATAGAGGTCCAAAATCAAAGATTGCTAGAAAGTTCAGAGAACCAATTTTTGGTCCTGACAAAGCACTTGAGAAAAAGAATTATCCTCCAGGACAACACGGTCCTAACAAAAGAAGAGGAAAACAGTCAGAGTACGCTACTCAGTTAGCTGAAAAACAAAAAGCGAAATATACTTACGGTATTTTAGAAAGACAATTTGCTAATCTTTTTGATAAAGCATCTAGAACTAAAGGAATTACCGGTGAGAACTTATTAGCATTATGTGAATCAAGATTAGATAATGTTGTATTTCGTTTAGGTATTTCTCCATCAAGAAGAGGAGCAAGACAATTAGTAACACACAGACACATTACTGTTAACGGTAATTTAGTTAATATTCCTTCTTATAAATTAAGTGAAGGAGATGTGATTGGAGTTCGTGAAAAATCAAAATCTTTAGAAGCTATTTCATCTTCTTTATCTGCAAACTCAGTAAAAGTTGAATGGTTAGATTGGGATGGAAATCAAATGACAGGAAGATTTATTAAAACTCCGGAAAGAGCACAAATTCCAGAAAATATTAAAGAACAATTAATAGTAGAGCTTTACTCTAAATAATTTTTTAACAAATAAAAACTATGGCAATTTTAGATTTCCAAAAACCAGATAAAGTTATCATGATTAATTCTGACGATTATTTCGGAACTTTTGAGTTTCGTCCGTTAGAACCTGGTTATGGTATTACAATAGGAAATGCTTTAAGAAGAGTATTATTAAACTCACTTGAAGGTTTTGCTGTAACATCTGTAAAAATAGAAGGAGTAGATCATGAGTTTTCTACTATTAAAGGAGTGGTTGAGGATGTTACTCAAATCATCTTAAATTTAAAGCAAGTACGTTTTAAACAACAAATTGAAGATACTGATAACGAAAAAGTTATTGTTACTATTGCAGGTCAAGAACAATTAACTGCTGGAGACATAGGTAAATTTACTTCTGGTTTCCAAGTTTTAAACACTGAGCATGTAATTTGTAACATGGAATCTTCAGTAAAATTACAATTAGAATTAACCATCAATAAAGGAAGAGGATATGTTCCGTCTGAAGATAATGCTTCTGCTGATGCAGGAATAGGTGTTATTGCTATCGATTCTATCCACACTCCTATTAAGAATGTAAAATACAACATCGAGAACTATCGTGTTGGTCAAAAAACTGACTACGAAAAATTAGTTTTCGAAATTACTTCTGATGGTTCTATTCACCCTAAAGAAGCATTAAAAGAAGCAGCTAAGATTTTAATTCACCACTTTATGTTATTCTCAGATGAGAGAATTACTTTAGATACTGAAGAAAAATCTGCAGTTGAAGAATTTGATGAAGATTCATTACACATGAGACAGTTATTAAAAACGAAATTAATTGATATGGATTTATCAGTTAGAGCGTTAAACTGTTTAAAAGCTGCTGATGTTGAAACTTTAGGTGACCTAGTTCAATTCAACAAAAATGATTTATTGAAATTCAGAAACTTTGGTAAAAAGTCGTTAACTGAATTAGATGAATTAGTTGAAAATAAAGGTTTAACATTCGGGATGAATGTTGCAGCTTATAAATTAGATAAAGAGTAAATTATATTGCGTTTCCCATTTATGGGAAACGCTTTTTTAATACCCAAAATCCTTGTGAGGGTTATAAACATTAAGGTAAAGTTTATTATAAACACCGTCTAAGTTCTATAGCAGGTTTAGATGTAAAAAAGAAAAAATGAGACACGGAAAGAAATTTAATCATTTAGGAAGAAAAACTGGTCACAGAAAAGCAATGCTTTCTAACATGGCATGTTCTCTTATTGAGCATAAGAAAATTAATACTACGGTTGCTAAAGCTAAAGCTTTACAAAAGTATGTTGAGCCTTTAATAACAAAAGCTAAAACTGATTCTACTCATTCAAGAAGAGTTGTATTTAGTTATTTAAAACAAAAAGAAGCTGTTACTGAATTATTCAGAGAAGTAGCTACTAAAGTTGGTGACAGACCAGGAGGATATACTAGAATTTTAAAAACTGGTTTTAGATTAGGTGATAACGCAGAAATGTGTTTCATCGAATTAGTTGATTTCAACGAAAACATGTTGAAAGAAACGAAGAAAAAATCTTCTTCAAGAAGAAGAAGAGGTGGTTCTAAAAAGGCTGAAACTGTTGAAGTGAAAGCTACAACGGAAGAAGTAGTTGAAGAAACAAAAGTAGAAGAGCCTAAAGCAGAAGCTGCTACTGAAGCACCAAAAGAAGAAAAGTCTGAAAATAAAGAAGAAGGAAACGAAGAAGAGAAAAAAGACTAAGATTTGAAGTTTAATTTTTAGATAATTAAAAAAGGATAAAGTAATTTTGCTTTATCCTTTTTTTATGACTTAACATTTCAAAACCTATGGAAAACACATCAACAAAAGCCATTTTATTACTAGAAGATGGAACCGTATTTGAAGGAAAAGCTGCTGGTTATATTGGAACAACTACAGGAGAAATTTGTTTTAATACAGGTATGACAGGGTATCAGGAAATTTTTACTGACCCTTCTTATTACGGACAAATTTTAGTAGCGACAACTGCTCATATTGGTAATTATGGTGTGTCTGATATGGAAATAGAATCTGATCAAGTAAACATTTCAGGATTGGTTTGTAAAAAGTTTTCAGAAACTTTTTCGAGAGCAGCAGCAAATTCTTCATTACAAAAGTATTTTGAAGAACAAAAAATTGTTGCCATTTCTGATGTAGATACAAGAGCATTGGTTCGTCATATTCGTCATAAAGGAGCGATGAATGCTATTATTTCTTCTGAGGAATTTGAAGTAGAAGTATTAAAATCGAAATTGAAAGAAGTTCCTTCTATGGAAGGGTTGGAGTTATCTTCTAAAGTATGTACCAAAGAACCTTACTTTTTTGGTGATGAAAACGCTGCTCATAAAGTTGCAGTGTTAGATTTTGGAGTGAAGAAAAACATTTTAAGATGTTTAGCTGAAAGAGATTGTTATTTGAAAGTGTTCCCAATGGATGCTACACTAGAAGAAATGATGGAATGGAATCCAGATGGATTTATGTTGTCAAATGGACCTGGAGATCCTTCTGTAATGAAAGCACAAATAGAAACTGTAGGCAAAATAAAAGATGCTGGATTGCCTGTATTTGGGATTTGTTTGGGACACCAAATTTTAGCATTATCATGTGGTTTATCTACTTCAAAAATGTTCAACGGACATAGAGGATGTAACCATCCTGTATTAAATTTAGAAACACGTAAGGGTGAAGTTACCTCTCAAAATCATGGTTTTGTGGTGAACATGGATGATGCTGAAAAAGACAGTAATATAGTTGTAACTCATCAGCATTTAAATGATAAAACGTTAGCAGGATTGAGATTAAAAGACAGAAATGTATTTTCGGTTCAATATCATCCTGAATCGTCACCTGGTCCTCATGATTCAAGGTACTTGTTTGATGATTTTGTAACCAATATGGTTAAAAACAAAGAATCAGTAACGGCATAAATTACTGGACTTGTTCAGGTGTCTTTTTAAATTAATAAATAGATTGTCACCCTGAGTTTATCGAAGGGTAGAGAATCTATTCTTATCAGGAAAGAATGTTTTATACTTCGATACCTCGACAAGCTTGATACAGTTCTGAACTCAGCATGACATTCTTTATATATTATGTAATATATTCTGCTATATTTTTTGAATAAGCTTTTTTAGTAACTTTGTAATATGGAAAAAGAACAAGTAAAGTGTTCATTTTGTGGGCGTTCCAAAAGAGAGGTGGACGTGATGATAGCTGGTGTAACCGGACATATCTGTAATCATTGTATTACACAAGCACAGAATATTGTAAAGGAAGAGGTTACCAATAAAGCTTCTAAAGATTATACGCATCAATTAAAATTGTTGAAACCCAAAGAGATTAAAAAGTTTTTGGATGAATATGTAATTGGACAAGATGAGGCCAAGAAAGTTCTTTCTGTTGCGGTATATAATCATTACAAGAGATTAAGCCAAATTGGTGTTGAAATAAAAGATGACATTGAATTAGATAAATCCAATGTATTGTTGGTAGGAGAAACCGGAACAGGAAAAACCTTATTGGCTAAAACCATTGCTAAATTGTTAAACGTTCCATTTTGTATTGCTGATGCTACAATTTTAACTGAAGCAGGTTATGTGGGAGAAGACGTAGAAAGTATTTTGTCTCGTTTGTTGCAAGCAGCTGATTACGATGTGGAAGCAGCGCAACGAGGAATTGTTTTTATAGATGAGATTGATAAAATTGCGCGTAAAAGCGATAATGCATCCATTACTAGAGATGTGAGCGGAGAAGGAGTTCAGCAAGCATTATTGAAATTATTAGAAGGTTCTGTGGTAAATGTTCCACCACAAGGAGGAAGAAAGCATCCGGAGCAAAAGTTGATTGCCCTAGAAACTAAAAATATATTATTTGTTTGTGGAGGTGCTTTTGATGGAATTTCCAGAAAAATAGCCAACAGATTACAAACACAAATTATAGGGTTTAAATCGAAAGAAAGAGAAGAATATGACGAAGAAAACCTATTACAATACATTACACCACAAGATGTAAAGGCGTTTGGTTTAATACCTGAGTTAATTGGTCGTTTGCCTATTTTAACGCATTTAAACCCTCTAGATAGAGCTGCATTGCGTAGAATTTTAACGGAGCCTAAAAATTCGATTGTAAAACAATACATTCATTTATTTGAAATGGATGGTATTCAACTTTCTTTCCAAAAAGAAGTGTTAGATTTTATTGTTGATAAAGCCATTGAATACAAATTAGGTGCTCGTGGTTTGCGTTCTATTTGCGAGGCAATTATGCTCGATGCCATGTTTGATATGCCTTCTGATGAAAGCCAAAAAGAGTTTAAAATTACCCTAAGCTACGCTGAAGAAAAATTTAAAAATACCAAATTGGGTAACTTGAAGGTGGCTTAATGTCGTGCGAATAATTTCGGTTAGGGATGCGATTCTAATAATTTTAATAATGCTTGAAAACCTATTAATCCTATGAATTATACACATTTTTATAGACTGTTATTTTTTAATAAATATTGTATAGTCTGTTCTCACATTATCACCTTTATGTTTTCCAACTTTCCAATGAGGCATAGATAAGATAATCTCTTTTACTTCTTGTTCAATTTTTGGCTTATTCATATTAAATGACTTGAAGTCTTCAATAGCTCCTGATTTAGAAATAATAATAGAACCTGAGAGAACTCCTTTCATTTTTAATCCTCTTTTATCAATCTGCTCTATGATATAATTCTTTATTTTATCGCTATTCTCTTGATCAGTTTTAGAATCAAGAAATAATGCAGGTTCTTCAATTGTTGAATTTAGAAATAAAGGTGAATCATCATCTTGCTCATATGTTATTGTAGAATATTTAAATCCTGATCGCTGGATTATTTCTGGCATTACTATCTTTGTAATATCAGGTGTAGCAGTTGCATCCCAATTTGTATTTAATGTTATGATTTTATCAAATAGCTCTTTTATTGTGTTAAGTTGATTATTAATTAATAATGAATCCCAACTACCAATAGTTATTCTGTCATTATAAATTCCGAATCTATATTTTCCATTTTCATAGGTTAAGTTTTGAATCTTCTTATCGTTATTAGCTGTTAAAATCTGTAAGCTCAAATTATTATCTTGAAGTAAACTTCTCATAAAAACACCCTTAGTATGCAAAGCCTCAATCTTAAAGTCAGTAATATATTCATCAGAAAGCTTGTCTTCTGAATTTGGTCGAAACCTTTTATCAATCAAGGTTAAAGTTTTTGTTTTCTTATTCCAATCAAGTGAATATTTACTTTGAAATTTAAAATCACCTTGCCCAAATACATTTGTTCGAGGCAATTCATTTATTTTATCAATTAACTTACCTATTAAATATTCTGTGGAATCTGTCTCAACTTGAGCTTTAATAGAACCTACGTTTAAAATCAATAACAGAACCAAAAGTGTGAATAGTCTCATTTATTTGTTTTTTTTAATGATGTCTAACATCTGAATATACTCATTCCAACTCAGCCAATTTTTCTTTAGCCTCTTTTACAAAGGTTTTATTGTTTTTAATAATGGTATTCAATAATGGTTTTGCCATTTCAGGGTGTTTTAATTCTATTAAACACAAAGCTTTGTACCAACGTATTTTGTTTTCATCTTCTTGTGTGTTTTGCGATATGGCTTCTAATTCACTCAAGGCTTTGCTGTATTGTTTGTTTTCATACAATTGTATAGCATTGTTTAAAGAAGGCACTATTTCTTTGGTTTTATCTACTTCGGCTTTAAAATCAGCTACACTTTCTTCTCTGGCTTCATTTTCAGCTAAAGAAAAATATTCCAAATTCTTTTCTGCTTCAGTAGGCTGGATGTTACTGTCTGTTAATCCACCTACATTAGCATCATCACTTTCTACCACATTATCCAATACAGGTTGATTGGTAGCTGCTCTTGGTTTAGCAGCTTCTTTTTTTGTTTTGTTTTTGTCTTTTTTACCGCTAATGCTTGCCGATTTTGTTACGACCTCACCTGAAGCTATATTTCTATTGTACGCAGTATTTCCAAAAGTAGAAGTATTGGCAGATTCAATCGTTTGTTCTTTTGCCAAAGTTTGAGAAACCACATCTTTATTTTTTTTGCTTTCAGCATCCATCAATACATCTCCTTTTTCTGTTGTAATGTTTGCATCATTGTTTCTGTATCCGCTAGATAAATCGGTAAAATCATCATTTGCAGAAATGGTGTTGGCAGCAACTTCTTCATTTTTTTGTCTTTCCAAATATCCATCCATGCTTATTTCTTCTTCGGCTTCAGCATCTTCTTCTACAATGTCCATCATAGCAGGAACTTCATCAAAAACAGGAGCTTCTTGTTGTAAATTATTTGCCATTCCTGAAGCTTCACCTTCGGCAGCTTTTAATTTTTCAGTTACTTCAGGAGCCGGAGGAGGAAGCTCCATATCCTCTTCTTTAGTTTCTTCTGAAGCAGTATTTAAGGATATGCTTGATTCGCTTTTTTGAAGTGCATTGTCAAAGGCAGTATAAGTAAAATAAGAACCAAAAATGATGACTAAGATAGAGGCAGCAATCATTAAGGTTTTAATAATGGGTGTTCTTTTACGAGCAGCAATTTGGTCAATTTGGTGGTCGATGGTAAAAAGCATAGAAGAATCTTGAGCATATTTCATCCCTTCCAGGGCTTCAGAGCAAAACTCACAATCGAGTAAATGTTTTTGTACATCGTGCAACTCCTTATCGGTCAGTTGTTTGTTAATGTACTTCAACATAGTTTCTTTGGAGATGCAAGCCGTGTTCGAAAATATGTGATGATGTAATTCTTTCATGTTTTTAATTAAATGTTTGATTTTAAATGAATTGCTAAATTTCTTTTTCCATTTTGTATATAACTTTTTACTTGTTTGGGTGAATATCCTGTTATTTCTGCTACTTCTTCGTATCGTTTTTCTTGTAAAAAGAAGAGTTCGATACAAATACGTTGTTCTTCTTTTAAAAAGTTCAATGCTTTTTCCAGTTCGGTTAATAATTCTTCTTTTACTTCTTTTTCGTGAGGAGCGAATGAAATTTCGCTGACTGCTTCTGAAACATACTCATATTCATATTGATGCTCCTTTTTAAGAATGGTTTGTTGTTTTCGTAAAAACATCAAGCAATGATTCCGAGTTACACTGTGTAACCACGATTTAAAATTAGTAACATCATGTTTCAATAAATCTTCCATCAGGTTTTCAAATATTTGCAATACTGCATCTTTGCTTTCATCCTCGTTCTTCAAATACTTTAAACAAACTCCATATACCAAATGCGAATATCTTTTATACAATTCTCCAACTACTTCATTGTCACCTTTACGCTTGTATTCGGCAATCAATTCAGCATCGGAAAACGCTTTAATATTTTTAGTTTTAAATAGTCGCATTCAATACTTTTCGTTCACTAAAGGTATGCACTTTTTTGTTGTTTTGTTATTTAAGATGCATTCTTGGATTCTATTCCATAAAAATTTATCCAAAAAATAAACCATTCATCACTTTATCAATTATTTACTTATGTATTTTTATCTATCTTTATAACACTTTAACCTAACAAAACTATTTTTACTATGAAAATATCAAATAAATCCCTTATTGGAATTGGAATTTCTTTTTTTGCATTTGCTTGCGGAGGAAATGAAGATGTAAAAGTTGAACAACCTACTAAAGAAATTATTCCTGCTTTCGATTTAGCCAATATTGATTCTAGTGCTATGCCTTGTGATAATTTTTATCAGTACGCTATTGGTAATTGGCAAAAAAATAATCCTGTACCTGGAACGGAAGGAAGATGGGGGAGTTTTAACATCTTAGATGAAGATAATAAAGAAAAATTAAGAGCCATCGTTGAAGATGCAGCTAAAGCAAAAGGTAAAAAAGGAACTCCTTTACAGCAAGTAGGTGATTTTTACAGTTCAGCTCTTGATTCTGCGCAAATTGATAAATTAGGGATTACTCCAATCGAATCAGCATTAGCTGAAATTGATAAAATATCCGATGTTCAAAGTTTAGTGGAAACTATGGCTGCTTTAAGAAAAAAAGGCTCGGGTTCTATCTTTAGTTATTATGTTCATACTGATGCCAGAAGCAGTAACGATAACATTTTTTATTTAGGTCAAGGTGGTATTGGGTTACCTGATAGAGATTATTATTTTCCTCAAGATGAAAGAGGTAAAAAGATTTTAGAAGAATATGAAAAACATATTGTAGCATTATTTGTTTTATCTGGAGTAGAACAAGAAGCTGCAAATACCAAAGCTAAAAATATTGTAGCATTAGAAACCAGTTTGGCGACAAGCTCAATGAATAGAGTAGAGCGTAGAGACCCTGTTAAGACCTATAATAAAATGAATGTTGAGGGTCTTCAAGAATTATGTGGAGCTATTAATTGGGATGCCTTTTTTAAAGCCGCTGAATTAAATGGAATTACTGATTTGGTGGTTCGTCAACCTAACTTCATGAAAGATTTAAATGCTACACTTACAAAATATCCAATTGATACTTGGAAAGATTATGTAAAATGGCAATTTATTAATGATTTTGCATCTCATTTAAGTAGCGATTTTGAAAAACAACATTTTGCTTTTTATTCAACAACTTTAAGAGGAGTGGGTGAAATGAAACCAAGATGGAAAAGAGCTTTAGAGTCATCAAATAGGTATGTGGGTGAATTAATCGGAAAATTGTTTGTTGAAAAACATTTCCCTGAAGAACAAAAACAAAGAGTATTGGGTTATATAGATAATATTGCCGCTGTGTTCAAAGAAAGAGTTCAAACTTTAGATTGGATGACTGACTCTACAAAAGCTAAAGCATTGGATAAATTAAATAAGTTTACCTATAAAATTGGTTATCCTGATAAATGGAAAGATTATAGTTCTGTAGATATTAATGCTGAAACCTACGTGAGTAATATTATGAATATGAACTACTATGAATATAAAGAAATGGTAGAAAAAATTGGTAAACCGGTGGACAAAACTGAATGGGGAATGACTCCTCAAACTATTAATGCTTACTATAATCCAACCATGAATGAAATTGTATTCCCTGCAGCAATTCTACAACCTCCTTTCTATAACCCAGATGCTGATGATGCTATTAATTATGGAGGTATTGGAGGTGTGATTGGACATGAATTTTCTCATGGATTTGATGATCAAGGAAGTCAATTTGATGGAGATGGAAACCTAAACAACTGGTGGAGTGTTCAAGATAGTATTAATTTTGTGTCTAGAACTTCAAAACTTGTTGACCAATTTAATCATTTCCATGTGGTGGATGATGTATATGTGAATGGTGAACTTACTCTAGGAGAAAACATAGCTGACTTAGCAGGTATTACTTTATCTTATTATGCTTTGTTAAAATCTTATGAAGGTAAAGAAGAACCAAAACCAATAGATGGTTTTGATTACAAACAACGTTTCTTTTTAGGTTGGGCACAAGTTTGGGCTTCAAACATTAAAGACGAAGAGGCTGTACGTTTGGCAAATGTTGACCCACACTCACCAACTAAATATAGAGTGTTAGGGCCATTAACTAACTTAACTGAATTTGATGCTGCTTTTGGATGTAAAGAAGGTAATCAAATGGTGGCGAAAGATAGTTTAAGAGTTAAGATTTGGTAAAAAATAAATAAATATAGAGTGGTTATCCCTGCCAATTGGTGGGGATAATTTTTTGCAATGAATTTAAAAGAATCATATAATAAGTCGTTTATTGAAGATTTAGCCATTCGAATTAAAAATCAATTTTCAGATTTTAATCAGGATGAGTTTATTTCTTCTATATTGAATAATGGAATTGATGAAAAAGAACTGAAAGAGAGAATGCGATTAATAACTCAAACGCTCAATGAATTTTTGCCTTTTTCATTCCCAAAACAAATAGAAGTTTTAAAAACTGTTGCTCCTCATTTTGGAGGGATTCAAGGTTTTGTATTTTCAGATTTTGTAGAAACTTTTGGCATTGATGATTTTAAGGTCTCAATAAGAGCTTTGGAAGTATTTACTCAATATTCTACAGCTGAATTTGCCATTCGACCATTTTTTCTAAAGTATCCCGAACAAACATTGCAACAAATGATAACTTGGAGTCAACATCATAATTATCATGTAAGGCGATTATCGAGTGAAGGAGCTAGGCCAAAACTACCATGGTCCTTTCCTTTAAAAATGTTTATTACTGATCCAATACCTGTTATTCCAATTCTAGAGAATTTAAAAAATGACGAATCGGAATATGTGAGAAAAAGTGTGGCTAATCATTTGAATGATATTTCAAAAACACATCCTCATTTAGTATTAGAATTAGCACAAAAATGGTATGGAAAAACTAATCAAACAAATCGTGTAGTAAAACATGGTTTAAGAACTTTACTGAAAGAAGGAGATAAGAAAGCACTTGCCATTTTTAACTTTGATGATACTTCTAATTTATCTATAAATGGTTTGAATTTATTACAGAATAAAATTACCATTGGAGATGATTTATTGTTTGAGTTTGATGTGTTGAATGATTCAATAAACTCCAGAAATGTTCGTTTGGAATACAAGATTGATTATGTAAAATCAAATGGAAGTTTATCTTCTAAAGTATTTCACATTACTGAGCTGGAATTGAAAAAATCTCAGAACAAAAAGTTTAAGAAAAAACAGAGTTTTAAGAATATGACCACTCGTAAACATTATCCTGGAAAACATTTTATCTCAATTCTTGCAAATGGAGAAGTAAAAGCCAAAAAAGAATTTACACTTCAATCTTAATTCTTTTTTCTTACACGGATATTAATCATCTCGACAATTAACGAGAAGAATACTGCAAAGTAGATGTATCCTTTTGGCACATGAAACTGAAAAGCTTCAATGGCTAACATAAAACCAATGAGTATTAAAAATGAAAGTGCCAAGACTTGAAGTGTTGGATGTTTGTTAATGAAATCGCTTATTTTTCCTGCGAAAATCATCATTACAATAATGGATGCAATAACCGCAATAATCATTAAAGTTATTTCTTTGGTTAATCCTACAGCCGTTAGAATGGAATCAAATGAAAAAATAATATCTAAGGCAACAATTTGAAATATAGCCGAACTAAAAGCTTTCTTTTTTATCTGTTTTTCTTCAGCTTCATGTCCTTCAATTTTATGGTGAATTTCTGAAGTACTTTTTGCTATTAAAAACAGACCTCCCACTAATAGAATAATATCTCTCCAACTAAATTCAAATTCACTTATTGAAAATAAAGGGTCTGTTAATCCAATTAACCAAGTAATTCCAAAAAGTAATAAGATTCTAACAATTAGAGCTAATGAAAGACCTATAAATCTCGCTTTTTTTTGTTGTTCTTCCGGTAATTTTCCGGCAACAATCGAAATAAAAATGATGTTGTCAATTCCTAAAACAATCTCAAGGAAAGTAAGAGTTAAAAGGGCAATCCAAGTATCAAGTTGAAGAAAAATATCCATCCTAACCGTTTATTGCCTCTACTTCTTTTACTTCCGGTAACATGTTTTTAAGTAATGATTCAATACCATGTTTTAAGGTCATAGTAGAGGAAGGACAGCCACTACATGAGCCTTTTAGTATCACTTTTACCGTTCCTTCATGGAAAGAATCTAATTCAATAGCTCCTCCATCACTTTCTACAGCAGGTCGAATGTATTCATCTAAAATTTCTGCAATGCGCTTTTCAAAATCGTTGAATTCTTTTGTTCCCACAGTTTGTTCAACATCGTTTGTCGAAATATCATTATTAGCTTCTTCTGTACTATTTAAGAATTCTTCTCTAATTACTACGCCATCTTCAGAGTTGAGGTATTCTTTAATAAATTCCCTTAATTCCAACATCACATCTTGCCATTCTACTACATCACTTTTGGTAATGGTTACAAAATTTGCTGAAATAAAAACTCCATTCACGAAAGGAAAGGAAAATAATTTTTCAGCTAAAGGAGAAGGACCTCCAACTCTTTGATTTGCTAAAACCTCAAATGATTTTCCATTTGATATTAACCAACGATTAGACACAAACTTCAAAGTGTTGGGATTAGGAGTCATTTCTGCATAAATGGTAAATGGAGCTAATGTATTTTCCATGGTAAAAGTTTTTATACAAAGTTACACAGAGAAGTTCAGTAAATAGAATTTAAAGCAAAAAAACCATAGAATATTCTATGGTTTTTTGTGTATTATTAAGAATGAAATTGTTTAGTTAAAACAATTCATTCAATTTATTATGCAAATCTTCTCCTCTTAAATTTTTAGCTATAATTATCCCTTCCTTATCAATCAAAACAGAGAAAGGAATACCTTGAACACCATATAATTTAGCAGCTTCATTTTCCCAGCCTTTTAAATCACTTACATGACTCCAGGTTAATCCATCTTTACCAATTGCTTCTATCCATTTATCTTTACTTTCATCTAATGAAACTCCAAAAATTTCAAATCCTTTTTCATGAAATTTATTGTAAGCAGCCACAACATTTGGATTTTCAGCTCTACATGGACCACACCAAGAAGCCCAAAAATCAACTAACACATATTTTCCTTTAAAACTTTCTAAAGAAATTGGATTACCTTCTGCATCATTCATACTAAATAGTGGAGCAGGGCTTCCAATTGCTGTCTTTTTTAACGTGGCAATTCTGTCGTTGATGTCTTTTACATAAACAGAATTTTCAATTTCTTTAGAAAGTTTGGTAGCAATGTTCTCTAATTCGGCTAATTCATACATTCCAGCTAAATAACGAAGAACAATATATGGAGAGACAATAGAAGTTCCATTTTTTGTAACATATTCTTCTATAAAATGAATTTTTACTGAATCTTCTTTCTCATATTCTGCCTCAATACTTTTCAATTCTTCTTCAGTTGCTGTTTCAACAGAAGCGTAATATCTGTCAACAATGGCTTTTAACTTCTCATCATAAGATTTAAGGTCATTTTTAAAACCTTCCATTTGAGTATGTAATGCAGAACCATTAATTTTTATGCTATCCGGATTTAATGAGTTTGAACTGATTGCGATTTCACTATTTTCTACAAAAAGAGCAATCATTTCTTTTCCTTCATTAAAATTAATATATCTTACTTCAGGCATATCCATTTTCCCTGAAAAGGAAAAATGACCATCTTTAATATCACAAGAATCAATTTTTTGCATATCACCATCTTTAAACTCATTCAAGTATGCTTTTTGGTAAGATAACCCACCTAAAGTTGCATTTATAGTATATGATGGCTCTTTGTTTTCATCAGTATTTTGTTCTCCTCCACAAGCAATTAAAAGACTTGAAGCTAAAATGTAAGTTAGATTTTTAATGTTTTTATTCATGAGTTTTTAGTTTAAAAAGCGAATTTACCTAAATAAAATACGATTGGAATAAAAATTTATAGGAGTTGTATTGGATTCCTATAATGGTTAACAATATTTAACAAAATCAATTTGTTTAATGTGTATCTTTGTAAAGTACAATTGTTTATGAAAAAACTTTTTACACATATTATTAGCTATTTAATGGTTTTAGTAATTCTAGTTGCTACTTTGCAATTAAGTGTTACTAAAATGACTTGCCTGATGTCTGGCAAAATAGTTTATAGTTTGGAGAAGATGAATGATTGTGATCCTGTAAAAAAAGGGAATAATGTAGGAATGAAGTGTTGTGATTTTCATAAAATCACATTTGATTATCACACAATTTCTATTCTTTCTTCTTTTGATTTTGAAATAATAAAGACAGTCGTTAGTTGGATTTATATAACTCCGGTAGTGATAGATGAACCAGTTATTCAAACCTCTTTTCATTATTTTCATAATTTACCTCCGCCACTGCTCAGTGGTTTACAATTACTCAAATTTATTCAGGTATATAGATTATAGGATGCAAATGTGAATATACTGTTTACAGTATTAAATAAACGTTTCACTTATAATTTATTGCAATGAAAAAATATCAATTTATAATTCTTTGGCTTTGTATATTTTTTGCATTTCCCGGATATTCTCAGAACATTCAAGGAAACATATACGAAATCAACGAACAAAAACATAAAGTGCCTATTCCCGGTGCTAATGTGTATTGGAAAAATACTACAATAGGTGGCTTTTCGAATCCTGAAGGGATCTTTAATATAGATGCACCTGAGAGTTTTCCAGCTACCTTAGTTGTAAGTTTTATTGGTTATCAAACTGATAGTTTGGTAGTTAATTCTTTCACAAATCAAACAATTGAAATAGAGTTAAAGAAAAATGTGGAGTTGAAAGCATTTGAATTAACCGAACGAGAATCTTCCACCAAGATAGATTTGATTTCTCCGCATTTGATAGAAACTTTAGGAAAAGAAGAATTTCAAAAAGCAGCATGTTGCAACATTTCTGAAAGCTTTGAAACCAACGCTTCGGTAGATGTCAATTTTACCGATGCAGTTTCCGGTACCAAAAAAATTCAAATGTTGGGATTGGATGGGATTTATACCCAAATTCAATCTGAAAATTTACCAATGATACGAGGACTTTCTTCGGCTTATGGATTAACATTTGTGCCAGGAACTTGGGCAGAATCAATTCAAATTAAAAAAGGTGCTGGTTCGGTTGTTAATGGTTTTGAATCTATTACAGGACAAATAAATGTAGAGTTGCTTAAGCCAGATGAAGCAGAAAATATTTTTGTAAATATTTATGGAAATGAGAAAGGTAGAGCTGAGCTTAATCTTCATGCTGCTCAACAACTATCGAATCATTGGAGTACAATGACTTTTGCTCATGTAAGCAATCAAAGTGTAGAATGGGATGGGAACAACGATAGTTTCTTGGACATGCCTCTTAAAACTCAATACAATTTATTTAACAGATGGAAATATGTGGGGGAAAAAAGAGTGGCTCAATTTGGAATAAAAGGGGTATATGAGGACATGAAAGCTGGACAAATTAGTTCAACAGAAACCAATCGTTTATATAGTATTGGAGTAGAAACCAAGCAAATGGAATTGTTCTCAAAAAATGGATTTTTATTTCCAGAACAACCTTATAAAAGCATTGGTATTATTAACAATTTTAAATATCATCAGCATCTTTCTAATTATGGTGATAAAAAATTCAATGCTCAACAATACAGTGCTTATTTAAATACGATATACCAAACCATCATTGGCTCAACCGACCACAAAATTAAAATGGGGGGTGGATTTCAATTTGATCGTTACAATAAAAACTATAATGATTCTTTGTTTGGACGAGAAGAAGTGGTTCCGGGAATTTTTACCGAATACAGCTACACCAACGATAAAACGGCTTTAGTTTTAGGCGCTCGTGGAGATTATCATAATTTGTATGGAGCTTTTTTTACCCCTAGGTTACATTATAAATACAACTTTACTCCGCTTTCTGCTATTCGATTTTCTGTTGGTAGAGGTTTTAGAACTGCCAATCCATTTATTGAGAATGCCGGAGTAATGGCTAGTTCTAGAAAGGTTTTGACCGGTAAATTAAATCCTGAAATTGCATGGAACTATGGGACGAGTATTACCCATAAATTTGAATGGTTTGAAAAAGAAATCAGTACCAATCTGGATTATTATTTTACTGATTTTCAAAATCAGGTGGTGGTTGATATGGAGAATCCTGATGAGATTTCTTTTTATAATTTACAAGGTAAATCCTATTCGCACAGTTTACAAGCTGAATTAGGTATTCAAATTACCCAGCAATTAGAATTAAGATTAGCTTATAAATGGTATGACATCAAAACGGATTATCTCTCAGGATTAAAAAGCAAACCATTGGTGCCTACTAATAGAGCCTTTTTAAATTTAGCTTATATCACCAATTTCGATAAATGGAAATTTGATTTAACCGGACAATGGTTCGATGTAAGTAGGTTGCCAAGTACTGCTACTAATCCAATTGAATATCAAATCGCTACTCAATCTCAAGCATTTATTACTGTAAACGGACAGGTAACTCGAGCATTTAAGCGAATTGAGTTTTATGTAGGGGTAGAAAACCTAACCAATTTTAAACAGAGTAATCCAATTATAGCTGCCAATGATCCTTTTGGTTCAAATTTTGATGCTTCATTGATTTGGGGTTCGGTAAATGGTAGAATTATTTACGGTGGATTACGCTATAAATTCAAAAAATTATAAACTATTAAAATGATAAAAACATGAAAAATTTAATAATTACAACAATGATGATTTTGGGAGTAACTTTTTCTATGAGTGCTCAAAACAAAAGAAAAACTGAAGAAATTAAAATAAAAACTTCTGCGCAATGCGATATGTGTAAAGAAAGATTAGAAAAAGCCTTTGCTTATGAAAAGGGAGTGAAATCATCTAATTTGGATGCGGAAACGGCAGTTTTTACAGTGGAATATTTTCCAACAAAAACAACCCCTGAAAAATTAAAAGAAGCGGTTACAAAAGTTGGTTATGATGCAGATGATTTGCCCGCCAATGAAAAAGCCTATAACAATTTACCCAATTGTTGCCAAAAAGGCGGACATCCTAAATAAAACAAAAACCCTGACTAAGTCAGGGTTTTTGTTTTATAAATATTCATTCTTTTAGAGAAAAAGAAAATACTATTAATTAGATTTTAATAAATAAGAGTGAGTATAAATATTTTGTATCTTCGAAAGATGTACAAAATGCCGAAAAATAAAAAAACTAAATATATTTTTTTAGGAATAATTATTTTGGGGTTTTATGGCTTTATTGTTTATCCATACTTAGAAGAATTGAAAAAAGGGAAAACAATAGTTAAAGGTGTGGTTCTAGATTCCGAATGGTATTCAAGTTCTTTAGGTTTCAGTTCAAAAGGTGGGAGAGGTTATTTCAAACAAAAGATTAAGTACTCATTTATAATTGAGGGAAAAGAATATACAAGAACATTTGACAATGGACCTAGTATTGGTGTTCTTTCAAAAGGGGATTCAATTCTAGTAAAATTTGAAAACTACTATCCTAATAATTCAGAAATTATTAAAAAAGTTCTTCATAAAAGGAAAAAGATTAAAACAGCTTCTAATGTTCAAATGCAAAATATAGATAGAAGTTTGTTAAATGGTATTTGGGGAGAAGATTTAGAAGAAAATAGTTTATATGCAATTCAAGGTGATTCAATTACTTATTCTGAAGGTTTTCAGACTTATTATTTAAACATAAAGCACGATACAATTGTTATTGATTATGGGGATTGGGTTTTTCATGGATTAATAAAGAAGCTTACAAAAGATGAACTTATTATAGAAAACATAAGAAATAATAATATTTCTAAAATGATAAGATTTAAATGAAAAAGCCTCACAATTGTGAGGCTTTTTAGTTGTTATAAATTAGTTCTTACAAATCAAATTTAATTCCTTGAGCTAATGGCAACTCATCAGAATAGTTGATGGTGTTGGTTTGTCTTCTCATGTAAATTTTCCATGCATCAGAACCAGATTCACGTCCACCACCGGTTTCTTTTTCACCACCAAAAGCACCACCTATTTCAGCACCAGAGGTACCAATATTTACATTGGCAATACCACAATCTGAACCAGCATAAGAAAGGAATTTTTGCGCTTCTTTCATGCTCTCCGTCATAATAGCCGAAGATAACCCTTGTGCTACTCCATTTTGAATTTCAATGGCATTTTCTACCTCTCCACTGTACTTCATAATGTAAAGAATTGGAGCAAACGTTTCGTGCTGAACAATTTCGTAGTGGTTTTCAGCTTCAATGATACATGGTTTTACATAACAACCACTTTCATATCCTTCTCCTTCTAATACACCACCTTCAACTAAAACATTACCACCTTCAGCTTTTGCTTTTTCAATAGCTGCTAAATACATGTTAACGGCATCTTTATCGATAAGCGGTCCAACATGATTGTGCTCGTCTAATGGATTACCAATTCTAATTTGTCCGTAAGCACCCACAATTGCATCTCTTACTTTATCGTAAACTGATTCGTGAATGATTAATCTTCTGGTAGAAGTACATCTTTGTCCGCAAGTACCAACAGCACCAAACACAGCTCCAGGAACTACCACTTTTAAATCAGCACTTGGAGTAATAATGATAGCATTGTTTCCACCTAATTCCAGTAAAGATTTACCAAAACGCTCAGCAACTGTTTTACCAACTATTCTTCCCATTCTAGTAGAACCTGTTGCAGAAACTAAAGGTATTCTGGTGTCAGTTGTCATCATTTCACCTACTTTGTAATCTCCATTAATGATACAAGAGATTCCTTCTGGTAAATTGTTTTCTTTTAATACATCAGCAATAATGTTTTGACAAGCTACCGAGCATAAAGGCGCTTTTTCAGAAGCTTTCCAAACGCACACATCACCACAAATCCATGCTAAAGCTGTGTTCCAGCTCCAAACCGCCACAGGGAAGTTAAAAGCAGAGATAATTCCTACAACTCCAAGCGGGTGATACTGTTCACGCATAACGTGCTCTTCTCTTTCTGATTGGATAGTCAATCCATATAGTTGTCTTGATAAACCAACTGCAAAATCACAGATGTCAATCATTTCTTGAACTTCACCGTAACCTTCTTGTAAAGATTTTCCCATTTCATAAGAAACCAGTTTACCAAGAGGTTCTTTTAATTCTCTCAATTTATTTCCAAACTGACGAACAATTTCTCCTCTTTTTGGAGCAGGAATGGCTCTAAAAGTTTTGAAGGCTTCAGTAGCAGCAGTCATTACTTTTTCATAGTCTTCTTTAGTAGTGGTAGAAACTTTTCCAATTAAAGTTCCATCGGTAGGAGAGTAAGAAGCAATGGCTTCTCCATTTCCAAAAAAGTTTGAACCGGTTGAGGTTCCATGATTCATTTCTTTAATTCCTAAAGCTTGTAAAGCTTCTTTAATTCCGTAAGCATTGGCTGTTAAAACTTCAGACATATTTCTAGATTTTTTTATGATTTTAAAATATTAGCACAAAATTACTAATTTAATGTGAGTAATTTTGATGTATTATGGAAGGAGAAATCATTAATAGAGTTGAGAAAAGCGGATTGGTTCAAATTAATTTGGATGAGTTTTACCCACTAGGTGACAGGGTGACTTTCGATTTAGAAAAAGGCTTGCATGAAGGGTTGATTTTAATCGAGAAAAATTTTCGTGATTTTGTGAAAGAAAATGATTGGTCGGTTTATCAAGATAAATATGTAAATGTGGTTTGTTCAGCAGATGCTATTGTTCCACTTTGGGCTTTTATGTTGGTAGTTTCATATATTCAACCTTATGCCAAAAAAGTAGTAATGGGAAGCAGACAAGATTTAGAAAAAACCATCTTCAATGATATTTTTGATGCTCTTGATTTTTCTCTTTACAACGATAAAAATGTAATTGTAAAAGGATGTGGAAAACATCCAATTCCCGAATCGGTTTTTGTAGATTTTACTTATCGCCTTCAAAATCACGCCAAAAATATTATGTTTGGAGAAGCTTGTTCGGCAGTGCCTTTATATAAGAAGAGATAATGAAATTATTATTAAGCATAACTGGATGTTTATTTGTATTGGCAAGTTATTCTCAGAAAATGGAGAATAAAGACATAATTAAGACAAAAATTGTTATACAAGAAATTGATACATCGGATTTTCTATATGATTATTTAATAGTTGAAAAAACTCAATTATTAGGAGATACAGTTACTTACTATTATGACAAACTGGAATTTAAGCCTTCTGATTTTAAATTAAATAAAGAAATAAAAATAAAATTAATAAAAAAGAATCCTGAGAAAGCAATGTTTGGAGATACTCAAATAAGCTTGAGAAGTATTGATGATTTTTATATTGATGGTAAAAAGGCACAATACTTTCAAGTAGTAAAATAATTATTTCTTCTCCTTATCATAATCCAGTTTTCCACCCCAAAAACGCATTTGTTGTAAGGTCCAGTTGATTCTTCCTTGTAAATAAGAACTAGGTTTTTTTGCATTGTATTGAATTGGATTGGGTAAAACAGAAGAAATAGTTGCAGCTTGTTGTTTTGATATTTTATGGGCCGATTTTTTAAAATAGGCTTGCGATGCAGCTTCTGCGCCGTAAATTCCATCACCCATTTCTATTACATTTAAATACACTTCCATGATGCGTTCTTTGCTCCAAAACAACTCAATTAAAAAGGTGAAATAAACTTCAAAACCTTTTCTTATCCAACTTCTACCGGGCCATAAAAAAACGTTTTTAGCGGTTTGTTGACTAATGGTGCTGGCTCCACGCTTACGTTTACTTTTTTCATTGTGCTTCATGGCTTTTTTGATGGCACCAAAATCAAAACCATGATGTTTTAAAAAGTTTTGGTCTTCAGAACAAACCACAGCCAACTGTAAACTTGGTGAAATTTCTTCTAAGGGCTTCCATGTTTTATCCAATTTCATTTCCTTTCCATCCATTTTTTGCTCCACACATCTAATCACCATTAAAGGAGTAAAATAGATAGGAACCCAACGAAACAGAATGACTAAACAAATACTAATGGCCAGAAACCACAGGGAAACTTTCCATAAAAATTTCCAAATTCTAGAAAGGATTTTTTTCATTTAATGGATTAAAACAAAAACGAAATTAGTTAAAGAATTACATAAAAAAATAGCTTTCTATTAAAGAAAGCTATTTTAACTAAACCTAACTATATAAGACTAAAAAAAAGTAAATGAAAATTCCATTAAACTTTTATTTGAGAATGATATACAACGTAATAATGATTGAAACAATAAATGATAGTATCCCAAGAGATTTACTCCAAATAGATAATTTTTTTTGTGTTTGAAACAATGAATAAAATATTTTATTTACGAAAGGCTCCATATTCTAATAAGTTAATTAGCAGCAATAATTATTAAAGGGTTTTTATGGGTTTTGTAAAATAATTTGAAAGCTCTATGAATAGTTTGAGTTATTGTCATGTTTTTTCCAAGTTCAATAATGATTGGATAATTTTTATCTTTAAAAAAAGAGTTACAGCTATCTATTAAAAATTTCCATTCGTCTTTAGAAATTTTTTGATTATCACTAAATGTGATGTGAATTTTTTCATTATTGTTAAGGATGCGTACCATTATTTTAAGATGTATGTTTTGCAGGATTTACACCAGCCTATAAAAATGTTGTTTTGTGGTTTTCTCAGTTGCTCGTTTTCTTTGTAATACACTTCTTTAAGTTTAACAGTTGCTTTTTTGCATATTGAACAAATACAAGATACCTGTTCGGCAATAATTTCAATATTTTGATTCATAAGTGATTTAATGATGTTTGATTATTTTTTGAGTATGAATAATTTTTTCATTTTTTACTATAGTTAAGAAGTAAATTCCATTGGGTAAGTTATTTTCAAAAGACAATCTAACTCCACTATCATATGATTGGACTTCTAAATGAATATTTCTACCTAAATAATCTTGTACAATAAAATTGTCATGAAATAATTCATCCACATCATTCAAAATGTTGATGTAATTCGTAAATGGATTTGGAAAAATTTCAAAAGCATTATCATTTTGACAATCTGCAACTTTCATGGGAAAATATTCAAACTTGCCATCATAATCAGTTTGTTTAAGTCTATAATATGATGGGCTATCAGACTTTTCATCATCTATAAAATTATATTGATTAACGACAGAACTATTTCCAGCACCTGTTATTTTTACTAATTCCTGAAAATGAATACCATCTGTACTTTTTTCAATTGTAAAATAATCATTATTTGTTTCTGAAAAAGTCGTCCATTCACAAATAACCTTTTTATTATCACAAATAGCATCAAAATTTGATAACCCAACCGGAAGAATTTGGCAGTCAACGACAACGCTACCTGTATTAGTAAATGTTGGAGTTTTTGAAGCATTACCTACTAAAAAAATATTTGAAACAGAGCCTTCTGTAAAATCAACATTCGATAATGATGTCCCCAAATCATTTGTTATGGTATTACCAGGAATACCTCCACATATAGATCCATCAGGAGCAAATTTTAGCATATCAAATGACCCTAATCCTGCTACCCCAAAACTACCATCACTTAATAAGCATACTCCGTCTCCCTGTCTATTAGCTGTTCCATCGTCAGGTTTTTCTGTTTGCCAAATTACATTTCCATTTGCTCCATTTATTTTCATTAAATAAGTGTCAGAATAATCTCCTGCACCAGCGGCAGCACAAGATCCTGTAATAACAATGTCAGAACCTACTTTTACCACATCATTTGCTGAACAAGTAACTGTTTGAGAGTATGTCTTCTCCCATATAATTGTTCCACCTCCTGAAGTGTTAAATCGCATGGCATACATTCTCAATCCTCCTCCTTCTCCTGTTTGTCCAACTACTGTATAATCATTTACTCCATTTTCTATAACTCCATATATTGTTTCATTTGTTGAAGTGTTTTGTCCCCATCTCATGCTCCAATCTTCGGTGTATGTGTCGCTTAATTTTATCACAAAGAAGTAAGGATTTGCTCCAACTTGCATTTTCCCACCAACTAACCATCCTGTAGTTGTTTTTGTAATAGCATAGCCATAAGCGGTTTGAGTGTTTAGTGTTTTTGCAGCTAGTACAGTTCCTGTACTACTTAAATGAATGAAAGTCATGTCATTACCTCCATCATAACTTTGTGAAGTGATTGAAAAAGTTCCATCAGGATTTGCAACAATATCAGTGTTGCTTTGGAATAACCCATCGTCATCCGTAGGTCTACCAACAACCCGAGTCCAAACATGATTACCATTAGCATCTAATTTAGTTATCATTATGTCGCAATCGCCACTTGTACCACTAACATTTAGTGTGGTTGATTCTGTTGAACCAACTATTACATACCCTCCATCAGAGGAACTAACAACATCATAAGCTTGTTCCGAACTTGTTCCACCATATTGTTTAGCCCATATTAGAGTTCCGGCTTCATCAACTTTCATGACATAAGCATCCGAATTTCTACTACCCACATAAACTAAATTTCCATCTGTACCTTGAACAACTCCTTTTGCCCATCCATTAACTTCTTTTACAGCAAAACTTCCAGGAACTGCAGATGTTGTAAAACTATATGGACCTATCCAAACTGAGTTTCCGCCACATTCAGCTCTCACTTTAAATTGATAGGTTGTGCTTGGATTTAAACCGCTTAATGGGTATGGATTTATTGTTGTGTTATTTATATTAGGGGTCCCGGTAAAACTATATGGAGAAATTCCATATTCAATATCCCAAATAGTTGAGTTGCCATTTTCGTTCCAACTTAAATCTGCACTCGAGCTTGTTATGTTTGAAGCGGATAATCCATTAGGTGGTAGTAAGTTACAAGCAGCCGTTGTGAAATTAAATGGACCTATCCAATTTGATTGTAATCCACCACAATCAGCTCTCACATAAAAATCATAAGAAGTAGATGGAGAAAGTGAATTGTAGGTGTAAGGATTTGATGTAACATCGTTTTGGGTTGGAGTTCCGGTGGGACTAAATCCGGCTGTTCCTAATTCAATGTCCCAAGTTGTTGCGGTTCCATTTTCAATCCAACCTAAATCAATTGAATTTGGATTAATATTGGATGCAGAAAGGGCAGAAGGATCATTACATGTTGGAGGAGTACATGGGTCATTGGAAAAGCTCCAAATTAGAGTGAAAGCACCATCACTTGTACTCCATCCTGCTTGAATCCAATAGACCCGTTTTGTTACTCCGGTAGTATTTGTCCAAGTTTCGGTTTGTGTATCCGGGTCGTCAGTACATACAATTTGAGTAACTCCTGGACAATCGCTACCTCCTGCAGCACCATATCTTAATGAATGACGAGAATCATATGAATTAGTGCTTTGTCCTATTGTAATAGTTTCACCAGCAGGTAAGTCTACAAAAAATATCATATCTTCCGATGAGTTCATACTGCAAAATGAAAAGTCATTAGTTTTGCCTGTAGTTGAAGAACTATAAGGAGAAGTGATAGAACATAAGTCAATTGCGTCTGAGCAATTATCTCCTTGGCTTCTACTTAGGTTTGAATTTAAAATTAAACTAAGAAATAAAGTAATCTTTAGTTTATTAAAATATCTTTTTTTAGAAGAATTTGTCATAACAATTCGATTAGAATTAATTAAGACAAATTTCAAATCAAAAACAGTAAAATGCTAAAATATCAAGAGGACAACTGGTGGACAAGTGTAAAAAAACCAGTTGAAAAATAGTTGAAATTCAGTATGTTGGAATTTATTGAGGGTTTTTGTAGGTAGAATTATGAGTTTTGGAGAAAATGAGTGAGATTTTCATCAGTTTCCAAATTTAATTTTTTTCGAAGTCTATATCTGTTCTTTTTTACACTTTCTGGAGAAATATTAAGGATGGTGGCAATATCTTTTGAAGATAAATCCAAGACTAACAATGAACATAATCTCCTTTCATTTTTTGATAAATCAGGAAATTGCTTGTCTAGTTTCAAGAAAAAAGATTGATAAGTTTTATTTAATTGGAGTTCAAACTCTTTTCTATCTTTTTCTATGTAAAGACTCGAATTAATAGAAGAAGATAATTCTTTGAGTTTTTCCTTATTTTCAGGTAACGATGAATCGATTTGTTTAATGTCAGATTTTAATTTAATTAGTAACTCATTTTTTTGAATAATCTTTAAAGCAAATTCTTCCAATTCTTTATTCTTATAATCTAAATCTTGTGTAAGTTCATCTTTTTCTTGTTTTAATATTTTCTGTTTAAGTTGGTTGTGTCTTAAAGAGATTTTCATATTTCGATAAATCAAAAAAGTAATAAGAATTAAAATGATTAACCCTCCAATAAGAATATATTGTTGGGTTTGTTTTAATGTTCTATCTTTTTCTATTATCTGTTTTTCTTGTTCGAGTAAAAGTAATTCTTGGTCTTTTTTTCGAATCTCAAATTGAGTTTGAAGTGAGGCAATCTTACCTAAAATTTCAGAATTAGTTATACTGTCATCTAGTGATATATATAAGTTGTTATAATATAAAGCATTTTTATAATCTTTAATTTCTTTGTAAACTTCACTTAAGTTGTAATAATTATCTCTTAGATAAAGCAAAGAGTTAGATTCTTCGAATAGCATTAATGCTTCATTATAAAGTGAAATTGATTCTGAGAATTTTTTTTGTTTTTTAAAAACATAAGCTATGTTGCTTTTAGATACTGCTATTCCGTTTGTATTATTAAGTTTCTGAAAAAGTTGTAGTGATTGTCTATAATAATTAATGGCTTTTTTGTTTTCACCTTTTTTCGAATAAATAGCACCTATATTATTTAACATACCACCTAAAACTAAACTACTATCATTTAAGGCTAATAAATTCATTGAGGTATTAAAATAGTATAATGAACTATCTAAGTTTCCACAATTACCATAAGCGATACCAATAGAGTGAAAAAGGTCTGAAAATTCATTTTGATAGGTAATACTATCATTGGTATAAATACTTTGAACGTCAAATAGGTAATTAAAAGCTAAATGACATTGGTCTAACTGAACATATAGTTCGCCAATGGCTTTTTTAGTTTGTGGAATTAATAAACTTTCTTCATTTTTTTCAAATAACGAGAGGGCTTCTAGATAGTTTTTAATTGCATTGTCGTAATCATTTATCTTTTGATAAATGTTACCAATGTGAAGTAAAATTTCCCCTCTATCAACTTCTTTTTCTAATATTGAATATAATAATAAAGCTTCTTTGTCTGCACCTAATGCTCTCAAGAATTCATTATTATTAAGATAAGTTTGAGCTTGTATTTTAAGACTTGAAGCTTTTTCAGCAATTGATTTATGGGTGTTTTCTAAATTGGACGATAAACTATCTATTAAAGAATTTTGACAATTGCCTTGATTCAAAATGCCAAATTCTAGCAATAATAGAATTAATATAAAACGATATATGTATTTAGAAATTAAACATTTAAACATTTAGTAAAATTAATAATAACTAAAAAGAATTTGATTGAAATCCATCAATATTAAGTGGACACTAAGTGGACAAATGCCAATTATTAAAAATCTAAGTGAAGGTTTTCAAATTTCTGATAATATTAAAACAATTTAATCTATAGTTTAACTTAATCTTTTAAAATTCCAGTTTATTATGGGTAATTTTCTTTTTTGATTAACATTCCAAATACCTATTTGTAAACCACGTAATTCTTTTGAACTATTTAATAACCCGATTTGTAGTCCTTTCGTTTTAGTACTCATATTGGTTCCGCCTAATTGAATTCCTTTCAGGTAGTGACTTTCATTCATTAAGCTCATTTGAATGCCATTACTTTTTTGAGTAAAATTCATGTGTAATGAAGCAGAAAATCCATTCACGTGAAAATTAATTTGTCCGATCATTCCCATACTTATACCATTTGTTATGCAATCACATACTGTTCTGGAGGTCGATAAGGATAAACCATTTATTTTTTCAGATAAAAATTCTTTATGGTTGATATACATACTGTCATTGTTAATAACAGGGCTTCGAGGAACTAAAGGGACAAGTATTCCTAATCCGATCAATTCGATCTTGATTCCATTTGTATTCGTATTTGAAGAGTCATTGGAAATAGTAGCAATTCCTACTGAAATTCCGTGGATATTAATATTTTTTTGATGATAGGTCCATGTCGGGAAATAATTTTTTTGCCCGTAAATACTATAATGAGATAGCGTAAATAAGAACAAGATAATCCAGTTTTTAGGTGCCATTTTTATAAGATTAAAATACCTGCCACAACAGAATATTCTGTTGTGGCAGGTATGATATAAATTATTTTTTGATGATTTGCTTTCTATTGACTTTCCCGATCAATAAGATCAATCCACCAGCAATGGCTAGGAAAATTACCTTTTGAAAAGTAGCACTTCCTGACAGGTCAAAAATGAAGATCTTTAAGGATGTGATCCCCAGAACAGCTCCACCAACATATTTAAAGATTTTGTTGTTGGCATAGTTGCTCCATAAATAAATGGTTAAGGCATAGATGATCCAGCAAATGGAAACAGCCAGATGTAATTTAATGAAACGGATCTCGTAGGCGGTCCATAAATTTACAATTTGAATAGTCAGTAATCCTCCAACTATCAGATGGCTTAATGTGGCTAAAAGAGTAGAAAGTGTTTTCTTATCGATATAGCTGGTGGTTAATTCATGATTGGTTTCATATTTTGAAAAATAAAATCCTAAGAATGCCAGCCCCATCCATATAAACGCCCCCAGGTTCAGGAAAGGAATGTACTTGATTCCGAAAACAGGCAACCATTCTACATTCCATGCAACCGAATACCAGTAAATAACAAGTATTAAAAAGCTTCCGTAGGCAGAAAGTATGACTGGAAATTTATTGGTTTTTTTCCCGAAAATGAAAAGTGTGGATATCAAGATCAGCCATATAGCAGTATTCACTACATAGTTAATTCCATTTGTCAACAATAATCCTGAATCGCTACACCCGATGGCCATCACAATGATTCCGAAGAATAAATAAGAACAGTTACCCAGTTCTATTTTTTTATCTTTTAGAAAATATTTAAGTGATCCTATGCTTAGGAATATGATCCCTACAATGATCATGGGTAAAGTGTGAGGGATGTCGAATTGATTCAATATAAAGTTGGACCAGAACACGAAATTAATGGTGTTCATTAAGTCTAGGTATTGGTTCAGTCCAATCTCATTTTTTTCTATTTTCCATGATTCTATGACTGAACTGATAGTATAAACTAAAAAGAATGACGAAATGTAAAAGAAAGGTCTACCCCACTGAATAGGATCAAAAAGAATATAATAAGTGGTATAAATTAGAACAGAAGATACAAACGAGATGATCTTAAGTTCGTGCCATTTTTTTATGACACTTATGTACAGTACGGATATATTGATAACCAGTAAATAGATAAAAAGCATCAGATCTTGGGTGTCAGATGCTTTTAAAACCAAAGGAGTGATTAAAGCACCTACAGTAGAAGTAATATACAAGATCCTCATGTTCAGTTTAACTGCAAAATAGCTGGAAAAAGCACTTAATGCAATGGTGGAGATCAACATGGCATTGTGTGACCACAATATGGTTTCACTAAAACTGACATAGGCTAATGTGGCATATATGATGGCTATCCCAAGGCCCGAAACAATTTCTGAAAATGGTTTCTGGTTTTTTCTGTACAGTTTAAAACCGACAAAAAGAGAAGATGTTCCTATCATTAAACCTGAAGCGGCTCTTACTTCGGGTGGAAACCAGCCATAATCGATGGCTATTTTTAAAAAATAGAGAAACGCTGTGAAAATGAACAGGATCCCCAGTCCGTTGATCCAGTTGTTTTTAATTAAATCTTTCATAATATTAAGTTTTGAGAGTTAGAAAATTATAATTGATAATGTGATGAACCCGGCTTCATCAATTTGTCCTTTCCTGCCGGTATTTTTCCATACAGATTGATTTGTAAAACAGTGTTTGATGTATATGTAACCGATTTCATTTGCTGATAATTCCCGGCCTGATTCGGAAACAATTTTTACTAATACTCCGGGAATAGGTCTTCCTATACTACCTTGTTTTGATCCGATAAGTGTTATTTCTGATCCGATCAGGTCTTTTACTTTGTAATTAGGGGTGTTAATAATCAGATTGTTAAGTGTCAGATTACCACTTTTTATAATATCTTCCGTGTTTTTGTACAATTGTGATTTAATACCATAAATGGCATCTTGCAGAGATAGTTTTTTAACTCTTTTAGCAACATTTTTTAATTCCAGTTCGCGAATAATTTGTCGTAATTCAAAAGCAGATTTCAGTTCTTTGATAGGAGTTCCTATGGTAATAAAAACTTTTCTTCGGAGCGTTTTAAAATTGAACCCATATTTATGATGTGTACCCGGTTTGAATGATAACGGAGTTCCGATTACATTGTCCATGTGAATAGGAATAACAGGAGCTTGCGTTATTTTAGCCAGATGCTCGATCCCTTTTTTAAAAGTTGACAATTGTCCGTTTCGGGTAATTTCTCCTTCAGGGAAGATGCACACCAAATGTCCGTTCTCAATTTCCTTTTTACACCTGTAATTAAAATCATCAAGTCCTTCTTTAGTCTTATTACTACTAATTGGGATCATGTTCAGCTTTTTAAATAACAGTCCTATTACCGGAGCATGAAAAATCTTATCGTGCATTACAAAGCGAACGGTTCTTTTTGTAGAAGATATAATCAACAAGGCATCTAAAAGAGAAGTGTGATTGGCTACAATGATACCTCCTGATTTTTTAGGGATGTTTTCAATCCCGGAAGTATTGATTCGATAGATTGTTTTAGAAAGTACCCATATTAAGCTATGTAAAAAGAAATAGACAATCTGTCTAAAATAAAATGCCAACAAAATAGAAGAGGCAGTTATCAGAAACCTGGTATAGGGAAAAATAAGCTGAATAATCAAATAACAAATAATGCTTTTAATGATCTTCTCATTAAATAGTCTTACTAAAAAAGGAGGTGAGATAGTGGCCTGGTTATTTTTCATAATTAAAAATTTTATAGGCCAAATTTAGATGGTGAAGAAAAAATTATAAATCCATAATGAATAAAATACGTACTTTTAAAAAAAGTTAAAATCATTTATAATTGTTTTTATTTAGTGTTTTTTATGTTTTAAAACGTATTTATTAAAATGGATTCTATTCAAGAAGTAATATTATCAATGGATCAGGTTCAGCAAAAAGAATTTGTTTCATTTATTCAAAGAAATAAATACCGAAAGGGACGTAAGGACTTACAATTATTTAATCTGCTGAAAGAAGAAAAAGAAAGGAAACCGAAAGAACTGGTGAAACTACTTCAAACCAGTAATATGAATGCTTATCATACTATTAGAAAACGGTTGTTCAATCATTTGGCAGATTTTTTTATACTAAAATCGACCAGTTCCGAAGCTAATCCGACCTCTTATATTAACGGAATTATCGGAGTAGTTAATTATTTATTCGATAGAGGGTTGACTGATCAGGGATGGAAGTATTTAAAATTGGCGGAAAATCTAGCTACACAATATCACTATTCTGACATTTTGAATTCTATTTATTTGCTACAGATAGAGAAATGTCACCTTCAAAAAGAAATTCACTTGAATGATGTGATTATTAACTATCAAAAGAACCATGAGTTGTTGAAACAGGATGAAAAATTGAAAATAGCGATGAGTGTGGTAAGGGATAGGTTTGATCAACTAAAGCAAACGGGAGTAGATATTGATTTCCAAAATTTGATTGTCAGTACTTTAAACAGATTAGAGATTGATAAAAATGTTCTTCAGACACCCCGGGTTGTTTTGCTTCTGGTAAAGATAGTGCGGACCGGAATTATAGCCAAAAAGGATTTTTATGATTTTGAACCCTATTTAATAAAGGAATACAATCGACTCTATAAAAATTCCGATGAGGATGTAAATTATATGGTAAAAGCAGAGTTTTTATATCTGATTGCTCATACCTGCTACAGGAATAAAAAATTCAGCCAATCGTTAAATTATTTAATGGAATTAGGAAGTGTTATAGATCAATGTTCGGTTTCTTTTCAAAATCAATTCAAAGCGAAAACCATACAATTAGTAGCTGCAAACAAGGTCTTTTTAGGAGAATTACTTGAAGCCATTGATGACCTTAGTAAATTGTATAAAATAAAAAGTAAACTTTCGAATCAGGAAAATTTAAATACGATCGTTAATCTGGGTATTTATAAATTTTTAAATAAAGATTATAAGGCTTCTTTGGCACTACTGAATGATTTTACCCATAGCGACAATTGGTATAAAAAGGTCATGGGAGTAGAGTGGGTATTAAAAAGAAATTTAATGGAAGTATTATTGTTCATTGAATTGGGGTTTGATGATTTAGTAGAATCTCGAATAAGAAGTATTGAAAGAAATTATGCAGATTTAAAAATGCATCCCATTTACAAAAAGGCTTTTAATTATTTGGTGTTGTTAAAAGATTACCTAAACAACAACCAAGACAATCCTTCTAAACTACACGAAGAAATGTTAAAACGGTTGGAGTTTGTTCCATACGAACAGGAAGATATACAGGCTATGGCTTTTTATGCATGGATCAAATCAAAAGCAATCAGGCAAAATTTTTACCCTACTTTATTGGGGTTGATCAAGTAGTGAAATTTGTTTCGAATGAATTTTTGATAATAGAAGAAGTGAAGTAATGGATCCTACAGTGGCTAAAAATAAATCCCATTGCGTATCCCATTGATCGCCTTGCATACCTAAGAATTCTTCAGCGCCTTCGTTCAGGATAAGAGCAGCAATCCATTCAATAATTTCATAGCCGGCACTAATTCCCATGCAAGATAAGACAATAGCTGTATTGAGTAGTTTTCCTTTTTTAAAAAGACCAATACGGAGGTAGAGTTCACGAATAATAATGGCAGGGATAAACCCTTGTGCAAAATGTCCTAATCGATCGTACGGATTTCTTTGCAACTCAAAGATTTCTTGTGCAAAATTACCTAGAGGAGTGTTAGCATAGGTATACATTCCACCGTAAATAAGAATTAAACAATGAATAAAAACCAATGCATATACCAGGTTGGTCAGCCGGAATTTTTTATAAGTGATAATCAAAATGGTGCCTCCGATAATAATGGGGAAAATTTCCAGTGCCCATGTTAACCTGTCGGGAGTAAAAGTGCCGGTAACGACTAATGCTAATAATACGGTATATAAGAACAATTTATTCATCATAAAATACTTTTTGGAACTACTTTTCGGCTATTCATGTTAAGTTTTTTCCAGATTCCTGCAGCCGAGTCGGGATTAAATTTTAAGGTTGTTTCCCATGCATTTTCAGGAAGAATATCAACTTCCATGGTTTGATATAATTGAGAACCTATTTTTTTTGAATACAGAATGGTAACACATTCTGTATTTAGATTAGCACTTCTCGGATCAAGGTTAAATGTTCCTACCACAGCAATTTCTTGGTCAATGACCATTGATTTTGCATGCAACCCGAAAATGGGAGCATAATCCAGTTCCTTTTGCAATGCCCCAGTCATTACTTTGTATCTGATGGCTGCATCAGGTTTGAATTCATAGATATTAACCCCGGTTTGTAGTAATTTATTTCGATCTCTTTGGTACCCGCTAAAAGCTTCCAAATTATCGGTAGATGCTAAACTGTTGGTTAATATTTTTACTTCAACCCCTCTGTTCACAGCATCTCTGAATAATTGCTGACCTAGTTTTGTAGTAATTAAGTAGGGAGTTTGTATACTAATGGATGTTTTGGCATTTTTTATTAATTGTATCAGTTCATTTGTACAAATACCTCCTCCTTTTAATCCTTTGGAACCATCATTTTTACCAGGAATATCTGAAACATAAACAACACTATCAAGCCATATAAATTCTCCGGATTGTTGGATGTTCTCAAATGCTTTGGGAATGGTTTTAATTTTTTCTCTTACTTGTGGCCAGAAATTTTCAGGATTACAGGCATAGTTGTGTAAATAGTTGTATTTGGTTTCAATATTGAGGTCATAATCTTTTGGATTAACAATATTTGTAATAGCAACACTTAATGTATCGTTCCAAAATCTATTGAATGAGTGTTCTATATCTTTCGATGCTTTTCCTACTAATAATACATCCCGATCTCTGAAATTATATTCATGATCGTAATCAAAATACTCATCAGCAATGTTCCTTCCTCCAGTGATAGACACTTTATTATCTACCGTAAATGTTTTGTTGTGCATTCTTTGATTTACTCCTCTAAAGTTGGTAGTGAGTTGTTTTACTTTGTCAAGAATATTTTTCCCGAAGTTAGTGGTGGGATTGTAGATTTTAATAGAAAGATTTGGGTGAGCATCTAACGCCAGTAGTTCATCAATGTCTCCTTCTACCATAATATCGTCAACTAATATTCGAACGTTGACTCCACGGTCTGCAGCTCTTAACAAATAATCACAGGCAATCAACCCAACATTATCTGCAGAAAAAATAAAATATTGTACATCTATTGTTCTTTCTGCATACTCAGATAACCATGCCCGTGAGATCATGGAAATATCACCTTCCTCTAAAACATAAACACCTGTTTTGGTTTCCATGGAATCTTTTATGGAGACAAGTTGTTGAGATAAATTAACTGAAGAATCTCTATGTATGTTGTCACAAAATGATTCAGTAACCTCTTGCTGTTTTTTGTTTTCAGATTGGCATGAAATGAGAATCCTAAATAGAATGCTAAACGAAATAAAAAATGTTATTGTTCTAGTCTTCATTAGGAATAAGTCCAAAATCCAATTGTTTTTTTAACAAGTCGGCACGGAGAATTCTGATTTTCACCGAATCTCCCATACGATAAATGTCACCGTATTTTTTACCTACAGCAGCATAATTATCAGGGTCGAAGGTGTAAAAATCATCTTCCATATCTCTCATTTTTATCATTCCTTCACACATTCCGCTTAATATTTCAACATAAATTCCCCATTCACTTACTCCTGAAATTACACCATCAAATTCTTCACCAATTTTATCTTGTAAAAATTCTACTTGCTTATATTTTATTGAAGCTCTTTCAGCTTCGGTTGCTAACATTTCCATTTGAGAGGAATGTTTACATTGCACTTCAACATCAGCCTGATTTACGGATTCACCTCCATCTAAGTAATGTTGTAAAAGTCGGTGAGCAATTACATCAGGATATCTTCTAATAGGTGAAGTGAAATGAGAATAATATTGAAATGCCAATCCATAATGACCTATATTATTGCTGGAATATTCTGCTTTGGCCATGGTTCTAATGGCTAGTTGTTCAATTAAATTCTCTTCATTTTTTCCTTGAACATCGGCTAAAAGTTTATTGATGGAACTGGCTATTTCAGCTTGGGTAACATTAAAATCGTAACCAAACTTTCTTACAAAATTCGATAAGGTTAATAGTTTTTCTTGATTAGGTTCGTCATGGATACGATACACAAAAGTTTTGGGCTTTTTCTTTTTGTCCGGTTTTCCCACAAATTCAGCTACTTTTTTGTTAGCTAATAGCATGAACTCTTCTATTAACTTATTGGAATCTTTACTTTCTTTAAAGTAAATTCCTGTTGGCTTTCCATCCTCATCAATGTTGAATTTTACTTCAATTCTATCAAATGCAATAGAGCCTTTTTTGAATCTATCTTTTCTTAATAGTTTGGCTAGTTTATCCAGTTGAAGAATTTCTTCAGCAAAATCTCCCTCTTTTGTTTCAATTCTTTCTTGAGCTTCTTCATAGGTAAATCTTCTATCAGAAAAAATGACTGTTCTTCCAAACCATTCATTTAACACTTCAGCTTTATCATTTAATTCAAAAACCGCTGAGAAACACAATTTAGTTTCTTGAGGTCGTAAAGAACAAACACCATTTGATAATACTTCGGGCAACATAGGAACAACCCTGTCAACTAAATAAACAGAAGTGGCTCTGTTAAAGGCTTCTTTGTCCAATAAAGTTCCAGGTAACACATAATGTGATACATCAGCTATATGCACTCCAATTTCCCAATTTCCATTTTCCAGTTGTTGGATAGACAGTGCATCGTCAAAATCTTTAGCATCTTTAGGATCGATGGTAAAAGTAGTAATGGTTCTAAAATCTCTCCGTTTTTTTATTTCTTTTACTGAAATCTCTAAATCAATTTTGGCAGCATCTTGTTCTACGCGTTCAGGAAATTTATAGGGTAAACCATATTCTGCTAAAATAGCATGCATTTCCGTGTCGTTCTCTCCTGGTCTACCTAGTACTTCCACAATCATTCCATATGGATTCTTTTTATCTCTTGGCCATTCAGTAATTTTTGCAATTACTTTATCACCATTGTTTGCTCCTTTAAGCTTATCGTTGCTTATAAAAATATCGCAAGGCATTCTGGAATCACTAACCACTACAAATGAAAAAGTTTTTGATTTTTCTAAAATCCCTACAAATTCTGTTTTTTTACGTTCTATTATTTCTACAATTTCGCCTTCTAATTTTTCACTATTGCGTTTTGTAAAAATATTTACCTTCACAAAATCGCCATGTAATGCCGTGTTGGTGTTTTTGGCAGAAATATAAATATCGGTGTCACTTCCTTCAACTATCACATAAGCAGAGCCCCTGCTGGTCATATCTACAGTTCCTTCCACAAAAGATTTGGAGCTTTTTAGTTTGTAGGTTCCTCGTTTAGTTTCATAAAGCTTACCTTGTTGTGCAAGTTCTTCTAAAACCATCAATACCAATTTTTTATTGGAAAGGTCTTTAAATCCAAAAGCGTTGCTTATTTGTTTATAGTTAAAAGATTGGGAAGGATTGCGGTCAAATAAGGTAATAATCTGTTGAATTAGATTGAATTTAAAACCTCCTTTGCCGCTTTTAGATTTCTTTTTTGCCATGTATCGAAAGTAAAGATTATTTAGCTGAGAAAGCTTGTCTTTATATTATTATTATGAATAGAGGATTGTTAAATATTATTCCGGTAATTCGGACAATTTTTTATACAATTCATCATGGAAATTATTAATTTTTTGTGGAGCATTATTATATCCTCCATCCCAAATCAATTTATTGATAGTTGTTTCTCGTTCTCTTATTTCGAAATATTTTGAGATGTTTCCTGGGGAGTTTAGTTCGGCACTTTCCAGCCCCAAGGATTTTATTTGTTCGACAAAATAACTCAGATCTTGTGCTGATAAGTCTTTGTAATAAACATCTCTTTCATAAACGAAATCTCGTTTATATACTTTACCATCTTCACTAAACGAAAATTCTAAATAATTCCCAGTAAATCCTCCACCTTTTCCTACACAATATTTTTTAATATAAAGGGTAGAAGTTGTTGTATCCTGAATTGCACAACCTAAGAATAATGTTGTAACAAAAAAAATAAAAAAGATTTTATGGAAAATAGATTTAGACTGCATCTCAATACTAAACTGATAAAAAATAAGTTATAACAATAACTACATAAGCTAACAAAACTACCTTTTATGATTGGACTTTACTTACTAACCATTAAAAACTTTTTACAATGAAAAAAACAGAAAAACCCAAAAACACTTTGGAACAATTGCGAGGTGTTTTTTTTCAGGTAGGATTAATCATTTCCTGCGGAATTACATTGGTAGCTTTTGAATGGACTACACCTGTTTACATTGCAGATTTACCAAATCCGGTAATTGAATTAGAAGGTGACTTTGAATTAGCACCTATAACTTATTCTTCGGTGCCTGATAAACCAGAAGTAAAAATGGAACAGAAGAAGATTGATCCAACTCAAATTAAAATTGTTGTAGATCCAGTAGAACCAACAGACCCTACTGATCCGGTTATTGATCCTAATCCACAGTTTAACCCTGATGAATGGAAAGAGGTTGAGAAAAAAGAAGAAGATATTCCTGTTTTAGGAGCTGGAGTTATGCCTAAGTTTCAAGAGGGTGATGCAGCTATTTTTAAATTTTTAGCAGATAATTTGAAATATCCTAAAATGGCAATTGAAAATCAAATTCAAGGAACGGTGCTATTAAGATTTATTGTAGGAAAAAATGGAAAAGTAAGAGATATTGAAATTTTGAGAAGCGTAAATAAAATGTTGGATGAAGAAGCTGTTAGAGTCGTTCAACAAATGCCTGATTGGACTCCAGGAAGACAACATGGTAAACCGGTGAGTGTTTATTACACCTTGCCTATTAAGTTTACTTTAAGATAAACAAAGAGAAAAAAAGAACCACAGCTGTGGTTCTTTTTTTAAATAGTATTGCAATCTTGTTATAATTTTCTAATTTTACACTATTATCAACTAAACACAATTCAAAATGGTAGGATTAGGACTTTTATTTTTCTTCATTATCTTTTTTATGGCAATGTGGTTATTAGTATTTATTTTCACTGTTGTAGTTCCTGGTGCTATTCATTTAGCAGTTTTAAATAAAATTGCTCCTAGATTAGTTGAAAGATTGGCTGGTGATGTAATGCACAACCAAGAAGATTAATTTCTTATAGTAATTCTTTCACATTTTCAGGTGGTCGTCCTAGCACGGCTTTATTTCCTTTTATAACTATTGGTCGTTCAATTAGTTTTGGATATTTTATCATAGCCTCTATCCATTCTTCTTCGCTTAAATTTTTTCCTTTACAGTTTTCTTTAAAATCATTTTCACCTTTTCTTATAATATCTTCAGCTTTCATTCTTAATTTATTAAGAATATCTTTTAATTCATTTTTTGAAGGAATAGCATTTAAATATTCTATGATTTCCACATCAGCATTCGCATCTTGAATGATTTGAAGGGTTTGTCGGCTTTTACTACATCTAGGATTGTGATAAATTTTCATGATAAAATTGACTTAAAATTAGTTTTTTCCAAATTCCATTAAATAAGATTTTAAAAATCCATCAATTTCACCATCAAGCACTTTGTCAGGATCATTAATGGTGTAATTTGTTCTGTGGTCTTTTACTCTTCTATCATCTAAAACATAACTACGAATTTGAGAACCCCATTCAATTTTCTTTTTGTCAGCTTCAATTTCAGAACGAGCTTCCATTCGTTTACGTAGTTCTAATTCATAAAGCTGCGATTTAAGTAATTGCATCGCTTTTTCTTTATTACCAAGCTGAGAACGAGTTTCAGTGTTTTCTATTACAATTCCTGAAGGAGCATGTCGAAGTCTTACTCCGGTTTCGACCTTGTTTACATTTTGACCACCTGCACCACCACTTCTAAATGTGTCCCACGAAATATCAGCAGGATTAATTTTTATTTCAATCGTGTCATCCACTAAAGGATAAACATAAACCGATGAAAAGGATGTCATTCGTTTCCCTTGAGCATTAAATGGACTTACTCTAACCAATCTGTGAACGCCATTTTCTCCTTTTAAATATCCAAATGCAAATTCACCTTCAATTTCAATGGTGGCAGTTTTGATTCCTGCTACATCACCATCTTGATAATCTAGCACTTTAACCTTATAGCCATTTTTTTCTGCCCACATATTGTACATACGATAAAGCATGGAAGACCAATCGCAACTCTCTGTTCCGCCAGCTCCGGCTGTAATTTGAAGGACAGCACTTAAACTGTCTTCTTCAGCACTCAGCATGTTTTTAAACTCTAGATTTTCAATTTTCTCAATGGTAGAACTATATTGAATATCAATTTCTTCTTCAGTAACATCTCCTTCTTTGTAGAAATCATAAAGCACTTGCAAATCTTCTACAGCACCTGCAATTTCCTTATAGCCATCCGTCCATACTTTGATATTTCTAACAACTTTAAGTTGTTTTTCAGCTTCTTTTGGGTTATCCCAAAAATTTGGATCTTGAGTTTTTTGTTCTTCCTCTTCGAGTTGAATTAGCTTGCTATCCACGTCAAAGATACCCCCTTAACGCATCCAGGCGATCTACTAATTCTTTTACTTGTTCTTGTGTTATCATGAGGCAAAATTAATAACTTCAGTTACTAATAGTGATTTTAAATCGATATTTTTGTTTGAATTAGAAAAACGAATGAAAATATATACTAAAACAGGAGATAAAGGACAAACTTCCTTGTTTGGAGGAAAAAGAGTTCCTAAATATCATATTAGAATTGAAGCTTATGGAACTGTTGATGAATTGAATTCTTACATTGGATTAATTCGAGATCAAAATATAGATAAAAATAGTTTTGATGCTTTGATAGAAATTCAAGACAGATTATTTACCTTGGGTTCAATTCTAGCTGTTGAGCCTGGTAATACTAAAGTGAAAGTTCCGGCATTATTGGAGGAAGATGTGGTTTTTTTGGAGCAAGAAATAGATATAATGAATGAGAAATTACCTGAAATGCGCTCTTTTGTTTTACCTGGCGGAAATACAACTGTTTCATATTGTCATATAGCAAGATGTGTATGTAGAAGAGCCGAACGGTTGGTAATTTACTTATCAGAACAAGAAGAAATTGCGGGTATTACTTACAAATACTTGAATCGATTATCTGATTATTTGTTCGTTTTAGCTAGAAAATTTACTGTAGATTTTGATGCAAAAGAAATTCCTTGGAATCCTAGAATGTAAGCTATTTATGGCTCCTGTAGTTATTAACAATTGTTGATTTTTTTCTGTTGTGTGTGTAAACAAAAAATATATTTTTGCGTAAGTCTTAAAACTCAGGTTTAAAGAGAATTTAAGTTTAACAAATTAAAACTTTTAAGTATGTATTGGACTTTAGAATTAGCATCGCACCTTGAAGATGCTCCATGGCCGGCAACTAAAGATGAGTTGATTGATTTTGCAATTAGAACGGGAGCCCCTTTAGAAGTGGTAGAAAACTTACAAGAACTAGAAGATGAGGGTGAAACTTTTGATAATATAGAAGAGATTTGGCCGGATTATCCAAGTAAAGAAGATTTCTTTTTTAATGAAGAAGAATATTGATTTTGTAATTTATTGATTAGAAACCCAATCGTTCACGATTGGGTTTTTTTATGATTAAAAGTAGATAGCAAATATCTGACAACTCGCACCAAGAATATATCCGGCTATAAGTTGTTTAGGAGTATGTGCTTCTAAAAATAACCTAGAACTAGCCACCAAACCCGAAGCAAAAAAAGCAAGTACCACAAATAAAAACAAATCAGTATTTAAAACAAAAGCCATACATATTAGGGCACTTGAAAGTCCTCCAATTCCAATCATGTGTGCACTTATTTTCCATTTTAAATTGATAAAAAACGCAGAAAAGACAGAAATTAGAGCACCAATCATAAAATCAAAAATAATTTGAGGAATAGGTGCTCGTTTCAATAAATAAATGGTTAAAATGTAAAATACTATGGTAAATCCATAAGGGAGGATTCTTTCTTTAGATGTAGGCATTTCTATACTACTAATCATATTTCTATGTAGAAGAAGTAAGGTAATTAATGAAGGAATGACAAATGTAGTTACAGTAACCAATAATAATGTGGCTTGCTTTAATTCAAGTGGAATGGCGTAGTTCACATATGAATTTGAATTAAAAACAATTATTAATCCCAGTGCAGGAATTAATAGAGGATGAAAAACAAATGAAAAGAAAATAGCAAGTTGTCTCATTATAATTCTTTTCTCATCCTTGCAACAGGAATATTTAATTGTTCTCTATATTTTGCTACTGTTCTTCTAGCAATATTATAACCTTTGTCGTTTAATAATTTAGAAAGTTTTTCATCTGTTAGAGGTTTACGTTTATCTTCATCTTCAATAGCATCTTGTAAAATTTTCTTAACTTCTCTACTTGATACTTCTTCACCGCTATCTGTACTTAATGATTCAGAAAAGAAAGTTTTCAGTAAAAATGTTCCGTAAGGTGTTTGAACATATTTACTATTTACCACTCTTGAAATAGTAGAAATATCCAGATCAACTTCCTCAGCTATGTCTTTCAAAATCATGGGAGCAATTAATGTTTCATCGCCCTCCAAAAAATAATCTTTTTGGTGATTGATAATTGCTTCCATTGTAGTTATTAAGGTATGTTGTCGTTGTTTGATCGCATCTATAAACCACTTGGCAGAATCTAACTTTTGCTTCACAAACATTAAAGCATCTTTTTGAGATTTTGAAGGTTTTTCTTTTGATTCTTTATAGCCTTGCATCATCTCAGAATATTCTTTGCTGACTTTCAATTCGGGAGCGTTTCTCCCATTGAGTTGTAATTCGAGTTGACCATCAATTACAGTTAAAATAAAATCTGGAATGATATGTTGAACAATTTTGGCAGATTCACTTAACGAGTTTCCAGGTTTTGGATTCAATTTTAATATCTCATTAATTACATCTTTTAAATCTTCTTCGGTAATGTTGAGTTTGTCAACTATTTTATCGTAATGTTTTTTACTAAATTCATCGAAGTAATTCTCAATAATTTCTTTGGCATTCATTAATACCAACGAATTTTCTTTTTTTCGTTTAATTTGGAGTAATAAACATTCTTGTAAAGTTCTAGCACCTACTCCGGGTGGATCAAATTGTTGGATGAGTTTTAAAACAAGTTTTAAATGTTCTACATCTGTAATAATGTTTTGGGTAAAGGCTAAGTCGTCAACAATAGATTCTAAATCTCGTCTTAAATAACCCGATTCATCTAGACTACCAATTAAATGATGAGCAATTTCATAATCTTCCTCATCTAAATCGAACATAATTAATTGAGCTTCTAATAAATCCTGAAATGTGTCTCCTCCACTTAATGGGATTTGCTTTTCTTCATCGTCTTTACTTCTATTGTTTGCATTTAACTTATAAGAAGGAATTTCGTCTCCATTGATATAATCATCAAAATTAAATTCTTTTTCTGCCTCACTTTTTTCATCATAATTATAATCATCTTCTTCAGCATAACTCATGTCATCCTCTTCTTCTTCTCTACCTTCTTCTAATGCAGGGTTACTTTCCATTTCCTCTTTAATTCTTTGCTCAAGAGCAATAGTAGGTAATTGCAACAACTTCATCAGTTGTATTTGTTGAGGTGATAATTTTTGCTGGAGTTTAAGACTTAAAGATTGTTTTAATGCCATGGTGTAAATTATTGTACATCAAAGATACTAAGCTAATAGAAAAATTACTATAAAAGTTGTTAATAATAGTTTATCAAAATATATAAATTTTTTTGAGGGTCAAAAAGAGTTTGATATATTCGTTCTTAAATAATTTGTTGATGAATATTAAAATAATAAGACACTCTTTATTTATAATTCTTAACATAACTGTCTGTGTTAAGTTTTATGGGATTAATCTTGATAGTTTACAACAGATTATTGATACTACAAAGAGTGTAGAATTAAAAATTGATGCATTTAATAAACTAGGTTGGGAATTACGATTTTCTGATAATGCTAAAAGTAAAGGTTATCTTCAAGAATCATTTAAATTACTTCAAAATACTCAGTATCCAAATGGAAAAGCACAAGCATTAAATAATTATGGTTGTAATATAATGTTGACAGGTCAATTTAAAGAAGCTGAGGATTCATTAAACAAAGCTGTAGACATATATAAAAGTTTAGGATTCAATGAAGAAGTAGGTAAATCATTAACCAATATCGGTACCATTTATTTTTATCAAGGCAAAGTAGAGAATGCTATTGCTTATTGTGAAAAAGCAATGACATATTTCAAAGATTTTCCTGAAAAAGCTGCTAAAACCAATGTGAATATGGGTGTTATGTACCGGTCTATCGGTAATTATAAAAAAGCAATTGATAAACAGTTATCAGCATTATCATATTTTAAAGAAGTAAAAGATACATTATCGCTATTGACCTCCTTAAACAATGTCGGATCATTATTTCTTCATTTTAAACAATATGATAAAGCTATAAAGTATCATGAAGAAGCGCTTAACCTATCTAATAATTTTCCTGCTGATAAAGCAAGATCATATGGTGGGTTAGGATCGGCATATAAAAAATTAAAAATGCATGAAAAGGCTCTAGAATTCAATCAATTGGCTTTATCAGAATTTATTGAGCTTAATTTAATGAAGGAAATAGCAACTTCAACATATAACTTGGGAGGATTGTATTTTGACCTTAAAAAATATGATGAAGCATTGAGTCATATTATGATTGCTAAAGAAAAGTTTACTAAACTCAAGTTAGAAAGAGAAAGAATTACAGCTATTAATATGTTAGGTTTAATATACTTTGAGCTTGAGAAAAATGATTCTGCAATGATATACTTACAAGAAGTTCTTTCCCTACAGAAAGATATACAAGACCCGTTGATTTATCAGAGCACATTGAGAAATCTAGCTAAACTATATGAATTAAAAGGAGATATAGAAAAAGCAAATGAACTTTATAACATATACAATGATAGTAAAGATTCAATTTTTAGTTTAATTGCTGCAGAAAAAGTAGCGGAATCTGAAGCTAAATATAGATTAAAGGAAAAAGAAAAAGAATTAGAAGCAACTAAAGTAGTAAATGAATCACTCACAGATAAACTTAAAAATTATACATGGCTTATGGTTGTTCTTTTCTGTTTAATGATGGTTGCAATTTTCATCTATTTGAAAAAAAGAAAAGAAACAGCTTTTATAAAAGCACAAAAAGAAAGTATTTTAAAGAAGTATAGCTCATTAGAAGATGCATATGCAAATATGTATAATGCTTTAGAACAATTTCAACAAAAAGGTGTCAAGGAGTCAGTTAATAATAAAACTTTACCAGAATGGATTAGTGAACTTTCTAAAAGAGAATTAGAAGTTTTATCATGTTTAGCAATTGGAATGACTGATCAAGAAATTAGTGATAAGTTATTCGTTTCCTTAGCAACAGTTCGAACACATTGTAGAAGAATTTACTCAAAATTGTTAGTTAAAAATAGATCTGAGGCAGCGAATTTTGCCCGAGAACATGGTCTTATTTAATTGAAAATTCAATTAGTATTCTTGTTTTTTTATTTGATTATCAGGATTTTGTGAAAAATCATCAATTTTGATGACAAGGAAAAATCCTGATTGATAGAATTTTGATTTCATATTAATCACTAAAAATATTATTATGAAAAAATTATCTATCATTTCAACTATTATCTTATTTATCTTCTTTGGTATTAAAGAAATAAAATGCCAAAATTTAGCTAATGGATTACAAAGTGTTAGTTCTTTAAAATTAAATGGATCAGGAGGGAGAGTTATTATTCCAGGCTCAGTTAATACTGATATCTCTCAGGGTAGCTATGGAGCATGGGTAAAATTTAACTCCTTTGGTAGTACTTATCAAAGAATTATATATAAAGAAGCTAATGTTGAGTTATTTTATTTTGAACCAATGAAAAGATTTGAAGCAGAAATTGTTGTTGGGGCTCAACGTTTTGAAGTATTTACCGACAGTTTAACTTTTAAAATTGATACTGCAGAATGGTATCATCTTATGGTTACATATGATACTTCTGATTTTAAAATTTATGTGAATGGCAATCTAGAATCAGTTAATTCAAGCCCTCGAGGACCTATCAAGAGTCAACCTAATTCATGGGGAATCGGTGCAAGTCCTTCATCAGGTGCATGGTCATTTAATGGTGAAATTGATGAAGTTACATTGTTTAATAGAGCATTAAATGCTATTGAAGTTAATAGTTTGTTATGCAATCAGATTGATACTAATAACTCTTTATATTCTAGTCTGTTAGCATATTATAAGTTTGATGAGAATAACGACACTATTGCTTCTGATGAAATTTATGGAAATGATGGTGTTTTAAATACAGGTGTTAGTTGGATTGAATTAGGGATGCCTAATTTTAAACCTCATATTATTATTAATAATAATAATCTAAGTTCAAATATTTCAGGAGTTAACTATCAATGGTACTTAGATGGAAATCAGTTAATAGGAGACACAAACCAAATTTATTCAGCAACTCAAAATGGGGATTATTATATTGAAGTAGCTAGTCAATATGGTTGTATAGGCGCTTCAGATGTTGAGTCATTTGTTCTAACTGGAGTTGATGATATAAATGTGACTGCTACTGTAGAAATATACCCTAATCCAACCAAAGGATTAATAAATTTTTTAAATTCAAATAATATAAAAACTATCTCCATTTTTGATATATCAGGAAAAGAGGTTTTAACTTCAACGGGTTCAAATCACTTAGATATTTCATATGTTGAAAAGGGAATCTACATTGTAAAGATTCTTACAAAAGAGAACCAAGCTCAAATTTTTAAATTATTTAAACAATAAATGAAATTCGATCCTTTTGAATTAGTGGGTACATGGAAGTTGACTTCGGAAGAATCAGAAGAATTATTAAGCTTTAAGCCTAATGGAACCTATCGTATTTATTACGAAGTTCCATTTAGGCTAATTGAACTTGGCGAATGGCAAATATTAAAAGATAAGCTGACTTTAATATGCTGCAATACATATGTTAATTGTAGAATAAATTATTTAAATGAGAATCAATTGGAATTTATACATTTATCTGAGTCTAGATTAATAATTAAAGACAATTATATAAAAGTTAAAAATTAGAAATTATGAAAAAACTATTATTATTAATTATGTTAACTGTATTTGCAGTTGCCGTAAACAAAGCACAAAATGTTAAAGTATTATTTTCAAACACACATTTTGAAATAGGCCAAGAAGACCAAAATGAACTTAAAACTGATTTTACCGACTCTGATTTTATTTATGGTCTTGTAATTATAGATGAAGTATTTGAACCAACAGAAAGGTGTAGTGGAGATAAATGGCAAGAAGCTAATAACATTAAAATTCAATATGGCAATAGTTTAAACAAAGTTTACTATTCAAGAATAATAGTAGAAAACGGGAAAACATATATTTTCTTGGATATATTACCTGAAGTTAAATACGCTTCATCAAGAGATGTAAAATCATGGAGAGACTATCTAAATAAAACACCGATAGGACAAAAGCTAACTTTTAAAATATTGGAATTAAATGGACATAATTGTGCTCCATTTGAGTCTTTAAAAGTAAAAAAAGCAACATTTAGTTATATCAGAAATTCAAACGAATCAGATGATAATTTAAGAACCCATTCTAGAATGATATACGATGAAGTTGACAAGCTAAAAGATATGATAGATGAAGAAGATAGACAAGCTGGATTTAGGGCAAAAGACGAGCAGGATAAAAAAACCGGAAAAATGCCGATTCAATACTATCAAAGTGAAAAATGGAAAACAAAAGTTTTGTTTTCGACCGTTACCAATAATCAATTAATAGAAATGATAAAAATGAAAGGTGATATTCTGGAAGAAGGAGATGAAGTAATTAACCTTGGTAATGAATTTGCTCAATCAACTTATCATCCTAATGGGAGAGATGTAAACTACACAACCCACAATTTCGATATTATTGGAAAAGATAAAGACGGTAATTGCTGGTATCAAAAGATGGAAGCCTACGAACATATGATAAATGGTAGCTATGCTGAACCAAGTCTAAAAGCTAAAAGCTCAAAAAGGTATTTTAACTGTGAAAATATAGTAAAATAACATTGCTAAATAATCTAAAACATATTTGGGACGAAGCTGAAGGCAAGCCTTTTACATTTATGTCTTTTATTATTGGCCTTTTATTATTGCTTATTGTAAAATGGGTTAGTTATAACTTATTTACAATAACCGATAATAGTTGGGTTAGCTTTTTTGTTGTATCATTAATTATTCCTGTTTTAGCTTTTGTTTTTCTTTTTTTGAACAAATCAAGAAAATCAACAATTGCTTTTACAGTGCTATCAATAATTATTTTTATTGTAAGTGGCTATGAAATCAAAAAATTTCAGAAATATAGATATGGGCGTAAAATCGAAGATTGTACCATAGAAAAAAGCTTAACGGAAGAAGACTTTGTGTTAATTAGGTTTAAAAAAATTAAACTTCTTAGCGAAAAATTCATTTACGAAGTAACTAATGTTGAAGAGGGTGATGATAGGTATCCAGGAACAACAAGAAATAGCGGGACTTCTTATTTTAACATCTTAATTCCTTTAGTAGATAGCTCCTATACACATAAAGACTCAATATATTATTTCTTTTTAGTGGAAGATGATGTTCCGTTAAGTGATAAGATTGATGACGATTTTTTTAAAAGACGAATAGCTACAGCAGATAGGCAAAAGTACCATTATTTAACGATAGAAGAAGATAATGATTTAAAAGAGTATATCGAAGAAAATAGCAATGGTATTATAGTTTCTAAAAATATGAAATTTGTTTCCATTTTAGAAAACGAAGAGTACTTACTTACAGGAAATGTTGAAAAATATAATGAATGGTACAACTATTTACAACCATTTATGTTTTGGTTAGTTATTTACGGAGCTTTTATGTGGTTTAAAACTGATTGATTGTTTGTAAATTTTAAAGAGTAATAAAAAAGCCACAATATTTATTGTGGCTTTTTTATTGAGTAAATTAATCCTAGCAGAATTCATTAAATGCTGCAGCTAAATTTTCTGCAATCATTTCAGCAGGCCTTCCTTCGATATGATGTCTTTCAATAAAATGAACCAATTTCCCATCTTTGAATAATGCCATACTTGGCGAAGATGGAGGGTAAGGTAAAGTGTATTTTCTTGCTTGAGCAACAGCTTCACCATCAACGCCTGCAAATACAGTAACTATTTTGTTTGGTTTTTTATCATTAGAGATAGCCATTTTTGCTGCTGGACGAGCATTGGCAGCAGCACATCCACAAACTGAGTTAATAACCACAAAAGTGGTTCCGCTGCTAGTTAAAGCTTCGTCAACTTGTTCAGCTGTTGTTAAATCTTCAAATCCTACCGATGTTAATTCTTGTTTCATCGGTGCTACTAATTCTGGAGGGTACATATTTTTATAAATTTTTATTTAGAATGATTCAAAATTAAGAATTAATCATTTCTTTTTTTAATAAAAAACGATTTAAGAAGTTCAGAACAATCCTTATCTAAAACTCCAAATTTAATTTCAGTTTTAGGGTGTAGAATGTTTTGTGAAAGTTTTGAAAAACCACGATTTTCATCGGAAGCACCATAAACTACTTTTTTTAATTGTGTCCAGTAGCTGGCTCCTGCACACATGATGCATGGTTCTAGTGTAACATAAAGAGTACATTCGTTAAGATATTTACCCCCTAAAAAATCTGTTGCCGATGTAAAAGCTAACATTTCAGCATGAGCAGTTACATCATTTAATCGTTCGGTCATGTTGTGAGAACGAGCAATAATTTTATTGTCGCAAACTATTACAGCTCCAACCGGTACCTCATCTTCAGTAAAAGCTTTTTGAGCCTCTTTCAAGGCTTCTTTCATAAAATGTTCATCAGAAAAAACACTCAACTCCATTGGTAATTAAGATTTTTTACCAGAAAAATTATGAATGAAAGACCAAACAATATATAAGAAAATAATAATAGGGAAGGCAGCTATATTAATCAATATAAGAAGTAAGATAAAGATTCCCAAAAAGGTAAACCTTAATTCGTTGCCCGTCCATTTTAATGACTTAACTTTTAATGAGAACATAGGAACTTCTGCTACTAATAAAAACGAAAAAACCACTCCTATTCCAAGCATAATTAATGGATTGGAAATAATAGGGTTTAAAATGCTAAATGTAGAAATAAGTTGAGGTAATTCAGGGTAGAAGTAAAGAAGTACAATGAAAATAAAAAAGTTAGCATTTGCTGGTGTTGCCAACCCAATAAAACCATCGGTTTGACGAGTGTCAATATTAAATTTTGCAAGTCTAAAAGCAGAAAAAACAGGAATAAGGAATGCAATATAAAATAACCAAGGATTATTATCTAAAAGAAGATAGTCACCTTGAGTATTTAAAAATTTTGTGAATTGAAATAAGATAATTCCTGGAGCTAATCCAAAAGAAACCATGTCAGAAAGAGAGTCAAGTTGTTCGCCTAAGGGATTAGAAACCTTTAATAAACGAGCCATCATACCATCTAAAAAATCGCATACAGAAGCAACAATAATTAAATAAGCAGCTAAAATTAAATCCCCTTCAAAAGCATAAGAAATAGCCAAACATCCACAAATTAAATTAATGGTTGTAATGGTATTTGGAATGTGTTTTTTCATTTAATTTTTTTATTGTTGTAAATGTATAAAACTTGAGTGAAACAATAATCAATCAAAAAAATAGTTTTATCACTAACTATTAACAAGGTAAAATAAAGAGAAGCGTTTCAATATTGCTTTTTTTGGTAATTTTCAGCACTATTTTGATTAAATGAGAGGTAGAGTAGCTTTAATAATTTTGTCATTGGCAAGCACTTGTGTTTTTTCACAAACATCGGCACCTAAGTATAGTAATGAATTCCTTTCTATTGGTGTTGGTGCTAGAGCTTTAGGAATGTCTAATTCTCAAGTTTCTACCGTTAGCGATGTTACCTCTGGTTATTGGAACCCTGCCGGATTAACTGGGATTGAGAAAAATTTTCAAATTGGTTTAATGCATTCTGAATACTTTGCAGGAATAGCTAAGTATGATTATGGTGCTTTTGCTGCTAAAATTGATAGTGTAAGTGCATTTAGTGTTTCTGTTATTCGGTTTGGGGTTGATGACATACCTAACACAACGCAATTAATTGATGCTGATGGAAATGTAAATTATGATAAAATAAGCTCGTTTTCGGTAGCAGATTATGGTTTTTTGTTTTCTTATGCTAGAAAATCTAAAATTGAAGGGTTGAGGTATGGAGCAAATGCGAAGATTATTTATCGTAAAGTAGGTGATTTTGCTAGTGCTTGGGGATTTGGAATAGATGGAGGTGCTCAATATCAATATAAAGGTTGGGATTTTGGGTTAATGGCAAGAGATGTAACATCCACTTTTAATGCCTGGAGCTATACTTTAGATGAAGAAACTATTGATGTTTTTGAAGCAACAGGTAACGAAATTCCTGAAAATTCGGTAGAAGTGACTCTTCCTAAAGTAATTTTAGGGGTTGCTAAAAATGTTAAGATTAGCAATAAATTTAATGCATTAGGGGAAATAAATTTCGATTTATCAACTGATGGTAAAAGAAATGTTTTGGTGCCTGGAAAGCCTGTTAGTATTGATCCTCATATGGGTGTTGAAGTAGGCTATATCAATATGATTTTTTTAAGATTAGGAGTGGGTAATTTCCAAAAGGTAACGGATCTTTATGCAAACGAAAAGATATCTTATCAGCCTAACTTTGGAGTAGGGGTGAAGTTTAAAGGGATTTCTATCGATTATGCTTTGTCAGATATAGGAAATCAGTCGGAGGCATTATATTCAAATATATTCTCCTTAAAATTTGATATCAACAAAACAGTTCATGTTAAAGAACGCTTTAGCGAATGATTTCAGAATATTTGAGTAATTTTCTATTTGAATTGACTTTAACATTTTGAAAAAACAAAGCTCATATAAAGAATGGCAACAAATTTCTCTACTGTTGTTTTTTTTGTTTTGTGTTGGTCAATTATTTTCTCAACCATATTACAACAATTGGATTAATCATTCACAGCAGTATTATAAATTCAAAGTAGCTGAGAATGGAATTTATAGAATTGATTTCAATGCTTTACAAAATGCAGGTGTTCCTGTTGCTGCAATAGATCCACGATCTATTCAACTGTTTGGTAGAGGTGAAGAATTAGCTATTTATATTGAAGGTGAAAATGATGGGGTGTTTGATGCAAATGATTTTATTGAATTTTATGCACAAAAAAACGATGGATGGTTTGATGAAGGTTTTTATGGAAGCGCTCAAAATCATCCAAATCCTTTTTATAGCTTAATCAATGATACTGCAACTTACTATTTAACATGGAACTCTATAACATCAAACAATCGAGTAATTATTGAAAGTGATACAAATTTTACCAGTTATACACCCAATAATTATTATTTACAGGGATTAATTAATTCTTTTCATAGTAATTATTTTACTGGAAAAACATTAGTTATAGGCGGACAATCAGAAAACTTGTTTGGTTATGACCCGGCAGAAGGTTGGTTCGATAATGTTTTTACCTTGGGGCAAACTAGAACAAAAGCTTTATCAACCAACAATATTTATAATAATGGTGGTAATGTAAATGTAAAGGCTGTTGTTGTTGGAGCATCCAATTTTTCTACATTATTTAACGACCACCATTTACAAGTTCAAATTGGCAGTCAAATTTTAGATACTATTTATGAAGGTTATGAGAAAATTGATTTAAATTACAATATTCCATTAACTGAATTTTCTTCTCCTTCCACTAATCTTGTTTTTAAAAGCATTAATGATTTGGGAAGTACAGTTGATAGACAAACAATATCCTTTGTAGAACTAAAATATCCACATACACCTGATTTAGGAAATGTTGATTTTAATGATCAACTTTTTATAGAGGATAATTTGTCTCAACCTAAATCGTATTTTCAATTTATTAATATGTCGGGATATGGAGGTGTTGTTTTATACGATATCACCAATAATAAAAAAATTAAAACGATACAGAATGGAGGAGTAATAAATTGTTTAATCCCAAATTCAGGAGGAGAAAAAAGATGTGTAATTAGTAATGTGTCCACAGTTGATACCATATCTAATATCGAAGCGGTGAATGGAACTGGTTTTTTTGTTGATTATCAATCCTTAAATCCTGATACTGCATTTGTAATTATTACCCACCCAAAAATAATGACAGAAGCAGTTAATTATGCTAATTATAGATTAAGCAGTGTAAATAATCCTGAAAATTCGTTTATAGTAAATATTGAAGAATTGTACGACCAATTTGCTTATGGAATCAAACAACATCCCTATGCAATTCGTGGGTTTGTTGATTATATACTAGATAATTGGAGTACTCAACCTAAATATCTTTTTTTATTGGGTAAGTCAGTTGTTACCAATGATGTTAGACAATCACCTTCAAATTATGCTAATAATTTAATTCCTTCATTTGGTAACCCTGCTTCCGATAATATGCTTATTTCAGGTTTAAATGGAACGATTACTGAACCTCCTATACCGATTGGAAGATTAGCGGCATTGAATAACACTCACATTCAATGGTATTTAGATAAAATAATGGATTATGAAAATCCATTTCCTTCTCAATTAAACTCGCCTAATGGAGAAACAGATTGGATGAAAACTGCATTGCATTTTTCAGGAGGATACACAGTAAATGATGCCAATACATTTTTAAGTTATCTAAACTCTTATAAAGCCCTTTATGAAGATACATTAACCGGAGGAAATGTTTATTCTTTTTCTAAATCAACTACAGCTCCAATTCAAATATCTTTGTCAGATTCCATAAAGCAATTTATTGGGAGTGGAGTTTCTCTCATGACATTTTTTGGACATGCATCTGCTACCGGTGGTTTTGATCAAAATATTGATGATCCATCTGTTTGGCCCAATCAAAATGGTAGGTATCCTTTTTTAATTGGGAATGCTTGTTTAGCTGGTGATATCCATTTAGCAGGAGCAAATAGTGTAAGTGAAAAATATGTGTTAATTGAAGATAAAGGTGTTATTGGTTTTTTGGCTTCAGTTAATGCTGGAATTTCCAATTATTTGCATGCTTATTCAACAGAATTGTATAAGAATATTAGTTATAAGAATTACGGCGGTAGTATTGGTAATCAGATAAAAAATACTATTACATTTTTACAAGGGACAGGTACTAACATATATAAAAATCTTACTGCATATGGAATGACACTTCATGGTGATCCTTCTTTATCACTTCATTCATACCCTATGCCTGATTATATGATTAACACAACTTCTGTGTTTTTTAACCCTACAATTGTTACTTCTGATTTAGATTCATTTGAAGTGAAAATTGCCATAGAGAATTTAGGTAGGGCTACTCATTCAGATATGGTAGTTGAGCTAACTCGTATATTTCCTAATTCTGCTTTTGGAGATACCACTTATCTGAAAATAATACCAGGTATCAGTTACAAAGACACAGTTACTTTTACACTCCCTGTTGATGTGGTAAGAGGCTTAGGTACCAATACATTTCATGTGTATGTAGATGCCTTAAATCAAATTGATGAGATTCATGAAAATAATAATCAAATTACTATTTCACTAGACATTAGATCAGGCGAAATAATTCCCATTTATCCATATAATTATGCTATTATTCCTTCTCAAAATATTTCGTTAAAAGCATCTACAGCCTTACCATTTGAACCTGCAAAAGATTATATTTTCGAAGTAGATACAACTGACTATTTTAATAGTCCGTTAAAAGAATCTACTGTTATTAATCAAGCAGGGGGAGTTATTACATGGGCTCCAAATCTATTACAAAATATGACAGATAGTACCGTGTATTTTTGGAGGGTAGGAAAAGATTCTGTTGATGCTACGGGATATAATTGGAGACTTAGATCATTTCAATATATATTAAATAAAGAAGGTTGGGGGCAAGCACACTTCTTCCAATTTGAAAATGATGATTTTCAGTTTGTAAGCCACAACAGAACAACTAGAAAATTCGAGTTTGTGCCTGATATAAAGGATATAAAAATCACCACAAAAGTAGCTGCTAATATCCCTGAATATTACAATATAGGATATAAAATTAATGGCTATGATGTAGGTTCTAATGGTTATTTAACCACTAGTTCTATACATGTTGCAGTGCTCGATTCTTTATCACTTGATTTTTGGCGTTCTGACGAAAAAGATATGGGACAAACTAATTTTGGAATTACTAAGCCTTCATTTTTTATCTTCCGCCAAAATGACCCCGTACAAATGAATGCTTTGGTTAATATGCTAAACGATAGTATCCCTGATAATAATTATGTGTTGATTTGGTCTTTTTATATTCAAGGATTTCCGGGATATACAACTTTACCCGTGAATGTAAGAACTGCTTTTCAAAATTTAGGAGCATTAAATTTACCTGCTATTCAAGATAGCTTAGCATTTATTTTATTTGCAAAAAAAGGGGACCCTTTTTCTGCAATTGAAGTAATAGGTGATTCAATAAATCAAGATTATTTTTCTTTAAATAAAACCATTACTACGTCTGCGAATTATGCTAATATTTATTCAGAAATACTAGGTCCAGCTACTAGTTGGGATTCTCTTTCTTGGCAGGTGAATCATTTGGAGTTTCCTACAAACGATAGTACCATTTTAAATGTTTATGGTGTTCAAGCAAATGGTACGGAAACTTTACTTATTAATAATTTACCTACAGATTCGTCAGATATATCGATAAATGATGAGGTGGATGCATCCATATATCCTTATTTAAAATTAAATACATATTTATCAGATGATTCATTGTTTTCAGCTCCCCAACTCAATAGGTGGCAAGTGACTTATGCAGATGTGCCTGAAGCTGCTTTATCACCTAAAATTTATTATCAATTTTATAACGACACTATTCAGGAAGGAGAAAACATAACTTTATCTATTGCAGTAAAAAATATAAGTACAATAGATATGGATAGTTTATTAATAAATTTTTCAGTATTAGATCGAAATAATTATATCCATCTGATTCCTTATTCAAGACAAAAACCGTTATTAGCTGATAGTGTGTTTATTGCAAATGTTCAGTTTTCGAGTGTAGGTTATCAAGGGTTGAATAAGTTACTTATAGATGTGAATCCCAATAATGATCAATTAGAAAAGTACCATTTTAATAATGTGGCTGAAATTCCTTTTTATGTGAATGTCGATAATATTAATCCTTTATTGGATGTGACTTTTGATGGAATCCATATTTTAAATGGAGATATTGTTTCACCAAAATCTCAAATTGTAATAGAACTTACAGATGAAAATCAATATCTAGCCTTAGATGATACTTCTGATTTTACAGTTTATGTTACTTCTCCTGATGGAATTGAAAAAAGAATTTATTTTTATGAGTCAGGGCTTCAAAATATGACATTTATTCCTGCATCATTGCCAAAGAATAAAGCTAAAATTATATACCCTTCAAATTTTACAATTGATGGAGTTTATAAACTTAGAGTGCAAGCACAAGATAAATCAAATAATCAATCCGGAGTTTACGATTATCATATCAATTTTGAAGTAATCAATCAATCCACCATTACCAATGTGTTAAATTATCCAAACCCATTTTCAACTGCTACCAAGTTTGTGTTTACATTAACAGGAAGTGAAATTCCCGAAATTTTTAAAATTCAAATAATGACTATTACCGGAAAAGTGGTGAGGGAAGTTCATAAAGATGAGTTTGGAGTGATTAGAATAGGAAGAAATATCTCAGAATTTACTTGGGATGGGACCGATATGTATGGAGACAGATTAGCCAATGGCTTATATCTTTATAGAGTTATTACTAAAATCAATTCTTCTGATATTGAACACCGAGATACTGAGGCAGATAGTTATTTCAAAAAAGGTTTCGGTAAAATGTACTTAATGCGCTAATGAAAAAAATAATTTTTTTACATCTTCTTTTATTTTCTGTATTAACTACATTTTCCAAAAATGATTCATTGGAGTATTATACGGATTATTCTAATCAATTATTACTAAAATTAGGAACTGTAATCAAAGCAAATAAATTAGAAATTGAGAATACAAACTCTAATCAAGTTGCAAAGTTCTCTCCTGTTGGTAGAACAAGTTTAGGTGTTGCTTTTAATTATAAGTGGTTAGGATTAGGGGTCGCTTTTGGATTGCCTAGTGCATCCGATTCTAAATACAAATATGGAGAAACCAAAAGGCTGGATGCCCAGCTAAATATTTACAGTAAAAAATTTGGGATTGATGTGATTTTTCAAAATTACAATGGATATTATTTAGAAAACCCGAAAGCGCTTGCTATTTGGGACAAAGATTATTTCCCTCAATTACCTAAAATGCAATCAGCTTCTCTGGGTGTTGGTGGGTATTATTTCTTTAACAATAAAAAGTTTTCATACAAAGCAGCGTATGTTCGAAATGTAGTGCAAAATAAAAGTGCGGGAAGTTTTTTACTTGGAGGATATTATAGTTTAGATTATGCTGGTTTTGAAGAGGGTGCCTATAATCAAGATACCATCACTTCTTTTATACCTAAAGAATTACCTCTAGAGCTAAGGGACTCCTTTGATATTAAAGCATTTGCTTCTTCAACTTATGGGTTGTCTTTCGGATATACTTATACTTTGGTAATGAAGCGATGGTTTATTAATATTTCTTTAGCTCCAGGGTTTGGGGCAAAAAATTTAAGACTTTTCAATTCTAAAGGTGAAAACCTAAGTAAATCTGGAACGGTTTCTAGAATTACATTAAGAACAGCATTAGGTTACAATGGAGATAAATTTCAAATAGGATTTACATTATATTCTAGAACGGCTAACATTACATTCGAGAATTATGATATTATTCCAAGTACAAGTAATGCGCGTTTTTTTGTGGCTAAAAGGTTTAATGTTAAGAGAAAGAAAGCATCTGATATACAATAAAAGCTAACATTTTACTGTTTACAAATTTGAACACAAGCATTTTTCTTAGCTGGTGTTAATCGTATTTTAGCTTAAATTAATATTATAATGTATGTTTAATCAATTTTTGTTACAAGTAAGTTTAGCAGAATCAGGCTCAGTAGTAGAAAATGTGGTGTCTGAAGAAAAAACACTTACAGTTTGGCAGTTAATTAGTTCTGGAGGAATTGGAGGAGGAATTATTATGCTTGCTTTACTGCTGCTATCAATTTTAGCTGTTTATATTATAATAGAGAGGTACTTATTTATAAAAAAAGCAAGTAAAGATGATGCTAATTTTATGAACCAGATTAAAGATTATATTCTTGATGGAAAAATTGATGCTGCAAAAAGTTTATGTAAACAAACGGATTCTCCTATTGCTAAAATGATTGAAAAAGGGATTTCTAGAATAGGTAAACCTTTAAGCGATATTGGGACTGCAGTAGAAACTACAGCTAAACTTGAATTGAATAAGTTGGAAAAAAATCTTTCAGTATTAGCAACAATATCCGGAGCTGCTCCAATGATTGGATTTTTAGGTACCGTAATTGGAATGATATTGGTTTTTCATAAAATGGCATCCGCTGGTGGAAATATTGATGTTGAAATGCTTTCTGAAGGAATTTATACCGCTATGGTAACTACTGTTGCCGGGTTAATAGTAGGTATTGTTGCTTATATTGGTTACAATACTTTGGTAGCAAAAATGGAAAAGATAGTTTTTGTGATGGAAGCTAGAACAACAGAATTCTTAGATATATTACACGAACCGGCAGCATAATGACATTAAGATCGAAAAATAAGGTTAGCACTAATTTTAGTATGTCAAGTATGACTGACATCGTTTTCTTATTATTGATATTTTTTGTGATAACATCTACTTTAATTAGTCCGAATGCTTTAAAATTGTTGTTGCCAAAAAGTTCAAGTCAAACATTGAGCAAACAAACTATTTCAGTTTCTATTACTAAAGATTTTGATTATTACATTAATCAGGATAAAGTAATGTTTGAACAAATTGAGTTACAGCTACAACAACAGTTACAAGGAGAAGCTGAGCCTGGAATTATTTTACACGTTGAAAAATCGGTACCTATAGAAGAAGCTGTAAAAGTTATGGACATAGCTAACCGTAACAAATACAAATTAGTTTTAGCGACTGCGCCACAATAGTTTGTGGAAATTTATAATTACTGCATCTATAAAATATGCAAATCATTCAAGAACAAAATAGTAGAAAAGGATTAATAGGGACTATTATAGTTCATATTCTATTATTGCTATTGTTTTTGTTTGTTGGAATGTCTTACCCCGATCCACCACCTCCTGAAGAAGGCATTACCATTAATTTTGGAACCAGTGATGAAGGAATGGGAGAAGAACAAGCTGAAAACCCTTCTGAATCACAGGAGAGTAACCCTAATGAAAATGTTGAAAGTGAAACTCCAACCAATGCTAATGTAGCTGAAGAACAAATTACGACACAAACTCATACCGAAACAGTTGAGGTGAATGCATCCAATAATACAAACCCTCAAAATAATACGACCGAAGAAAATACTACAAGTCAAAATCTATCTGAAGCATTGAATGCTTTTAATAATTCTCAAAGTAATAATAGTAGTAATGAAGGAGAAACTGGAAATCCAGGAGATCAAGGAAATCCTAATGGAGACCCTAATAGCTCAAATTATATAGGAGGAGGTATAGGAAATGGAGTTACTTATTCCTTAGCTGGAAGAAGTATGTTGAGTACACCTAAAATTGAAGATAACTCACAAGAACAAGGAAAAGTGGTGGTGGATATAATTGTAGATAAAAATGGTAAAGTAATAAAAGCAACACCGGGAGGTAGAGGCTCAACAACTACCAGTCCTTTGTTATATCAAAAAGCAAAAGAAGCTGCTTTAAAAACTAAATTTAATTCTAAACCTGATTTGATAGGTGATCAGAAAGGTCAAATGACATTTGTTTTTATTCTTAATTAATGACCTATCAACAAACCTTAGATTATCTTTTTGCTCAATTACCTATGTTCCAAAGAGTAGGTGGAGCGGCTTATAAAGTAGATTTATCCAATACAATTCTTCTTTGTAAGATATTGGGAAATCCGGAAAATAAATTCAAAAGTATTCATATTGCCGGGACTAATGGCAAAGGATCTACTTCACATATGTTAGCTTCAATATTGCAAGAATCAGGATATAAGGTAGGATTATATACATCTCCACATCTAAAGGATTTTAGAGAGAGAGTAAAAATAAACGGACAAATGATTTCTGAGGATGAAGTTATCCGATTTGTAGAAAAATATCAATCAGAATTTGAAAAAATTAATTTATCTTTTTTTGAATGGACGGTAGGGTTGGCTTTTAAATATTTTGCTGACCAAAAAGTGGATATTGCAGTAATTGAAACAGGTTTAGGGGGTAGATTAGATTCTACCAATGTGATTTTACCTGAATTGTCGGTTATTACTAATATCGGTTTTGACCATACCCAGTTTTTGGGGGATACTTTAGATAAAATTGCTTTTGAGAAGGCTGGGATTATAAAAAATAATGTTCCAGTTGTAATTGGAGAAACTCAGGAAGAAATTAAATCTGTCTTTATTGATAAAGCTACTGAAACAGATACGGACTACTATTTTGCAGATCAATTTAATTGTAAAGAATATGAATCCGATTTAAAAGGGATTTATCAAAAAAAAAATAAAAAAACAGTTGTTCAGGCAATCCATATTTTAAAAGAAAAAGGTTGGAATGTAACAGAAGAAGCCATTGAAAATGGGTTTCAAAATGTTATTAAAAATACAGGGCTATTAGGTAGGTGGCAAACGATTAATCAAACTCCATTAACAATTTGTGATACTGGACACAACGAATCGGGAGTGAAAGAAATTGTAAGTCAATTGACTCAAATGAGCTATAAAAAATTACATTTTGTTTTTGGGGCTGTTAATGATAAATCAATAGATAATGTGGTAGTTTTATTGCCTAAAGATGCTTCCTATTATCTTTGTCAAGCTAATATTCCAAGAGCTTTAGATATAGAATCGCTATATGAAATATTTAAAAAATTTAAATTGAATGTCCAAAAGTTCAATTCTGTTCATTCTGCTTTAAAAGCAGCGCAACAAAACGCTGAATCTCAAGATTTAGTTTTTGTGGGAGGGAGTACCTTTGTTGTTGCAGAAATCTTATAAAATAAAAAAGGGTTAGAAATTTTCTAACCCTTTTATTATAATCAAATTCTGATTAGTGAGCTTCTTCAGTATGCTCTTCAGTAGCTTCTTCAGTAGCAGCTTCTTCAGTAGCAGCTTCTTCAGTAGCAGCTTCTTCCATTTCAGCAGTTTCTTCTTCAACTGCTTCTTCCATTTGGTCGAATAATTCTTCAACAGCAGCAGCAGCTTCAGCTTCAGCAGCAGCTTTTTCTTCTTCAGATGGTCCGCAAGCAACTAAGCTAAAAATACCTGCAACCATTAACATTGTAAGTAACTTTTTCATTTTAATTAAGTTTATTTATTAGGTTATTGATTACTTATTTGCGACAAATATAGAGATAATTAATCAATATATCCAATTTTTATTTCAAAGAATATTTAATAGTTATTCTTCCTCATAAATAACAGTCAACAGTGTTTGTCCAACTATTTTTAGAGAATTTGGGTCAATCACCTTCATATTATCGTTGTGTGTGTGCCATGAATGGTGGAAATTACCGGTGCTTCTTTCGTAATGAATAATATCAATACTTGGAATTCGAGCAATTTCGTTTACATATTTATGATCGTCAGTCCCTACAAAAAATGTTTGTTCTTGGCTAAAATATTTACTGTAGCCAATTTGAGATGCTTTATTCCACACTTTTCTAACTACATCAGGTGCATATTTCATAGAAATACTTTCTTGAGTAAACAAAATATTAGATGAACCAACCATGTCTAATAATATTCCAAATTCAGCTTTGTAATTTTGTTTATGTAAGTTTTTTGCCCAATACTGTGAGCCTAAACACCAAGAATCAGTATTTTGATGGATTAACATTCCAGAACTAGGTTGACCATAGTCTTCTGCATCGAAGAAAATAATATCTACTCCTATTTCTGGTTTTACTAAAGTTAACTGACGAGCCACTTCAAGAAGAACACCGACACCGCTAGCACCATCATTTGCACCTAAAATTGGTTTTGTCATCTCTTTTGAATCTTGGTCAGCAAAAGGTCGACTATCCCAATGAGCAAAAAGTAAAATTCTTTTCTTCGCCTCAGGATTATATTCTCCAATAATATTCTTAATGATGATTTCTTTGTTGTTAAATGTTTTGGTTTTTCCTATTTGAATTTGAGTTTGAAGACCAAATGAAGCTAATTTGTTTTTTAAAAATTCTGCACATTTTGCATGAGCTTCATTGTTTGGGAATCTAGGACCAAAATCTACTTGTTGTTTTACATATAAATATGCAGAATCAGCATTAAAATCAGGTAGAGTTATAGTTTTTACTACTTGATTTTCAATAGGTTTTGTGGTAATGTTTTTGCTCTCTTTTTCATCATTTTCAGAACAAGAAAACAACAATATGAAGATTAAAAAATATAAAGATTTAATTTTCATAAGTCCAAGTAGATCCTTCATGGCTATCTTTAATTGAAATGTGTATTTTATTTAATTCATCTCTAATAAAATCAGCAGTTGCATAATCTTTTTTGTCTTTAGAGTTTTTTCTAATATCAATAATAACGTTCATAAGATTATCTACCAAATCATTGTTGTTATTTTCAGATTCGTGTTTTAGCCCAAGAATATTAAAAACATAATGATGAAAATGAGACTTTAATTTTGTTAAATCAGCATCGGAAATTGTTTGCTTATTTTCATTCAATAAATTAATCATTTTAACACCTTCAAATAAATTGGCAATGGTAACTGGGGTGTTAAAATCATCATTCATGCTTTGATTACATTTTTCTACTAACTCATCCACCTTTACTGAAGAAGAAGGAGAAGTCTTTATGTTATTAATGTTTTCAATTGCTTTCATTAGTCTATGATGGCCCTTTTCTGATGCTTGTAGAGCTTCATTAGAAAAATCAACAGTACTTCTGTAATGAGCTTGTAAAAAGAAAAAACGTATAGTCATGGGAGAGTACCCTTTTTCTAATAAAGGATGGTCGCCATTAATCAATTCATTTGGCAAGAAAGAGTTTCCAAGAGATTTGCTCATTTTAGCACCATTGACTGTAAGCATATTTCCATGCATCCAATATTTTACAGGTGCAATTCCATCTGCACCAACAGATTGTGCTATTTCACATTCATGGTGAGGGAATTTTAAATCCATACCTCCACCATGAATATCAAATTCCTTTCCTAGATATTTTGTACTCATTACCGAACATTCCAAGTGCCAACCAGGAACTCCAATTCCCCATGGAGAATTCCATTTCATGATGGTGCTTTCAGAGGCTTTTTTCCATATAGCAAAATCGGCAAAAAATCGTTTTTCATTTCCTCCTTCAAGATTATCTCTAGTTTGTTCTAATAATTCATCGATTTTTCTTCCAGAGAGTTCACCATAATTATGCTTTTCTGCATATTTTTTTACGTCAAAATAAACAGATCCATTTTCAATATATGCTAATCCATTATCAATGATTTTTTGAATCATTTCTATTTGTTCTATAATGTGACCTGTAGCAGTTGGTTCTATACTTGGAGGTAAAAGATTGAAAATTTCAGTTGTTTGATGAAAGCCATTGGTATATTTTTGAACTATTTCCATGGGTTCTGTTTTTTCCAATCGTGCTCTTTTTTCGATTTTATCTTCACCTTCATCAGCATCATCAACCAAATGTCCAACATCAGTAATGTTTCTTACATACCTTACTTTATATCCTAAATGAGTTAGATATCTAAAAACAATATCAAAAGTTAAAAAAGTCCTAATATTTCCTAAATGTGCATCACTATAAACAGTTGGTCCACAAACATACATTCCAACATAGGGAGGATTAATAGGTATGAACTCTTCCTTTTTTCCGTTTAGGCTATTAAAAATATGAAGCTTACTTGATGACATTTATCTAAAATTTTTGTAAAAATAATTTTTTCATTTTAACGAATAAAAAAACCCGACAAATAATGCCGGGTTTTTATAGTATAATTTAAATATTATTCTTTTGGAAGAGGCGCATCACCTATATATCTTCCAGCTTTATATTTTTCAATGTTATATAAAATTCCGTTTTTATCATACTGGTAAACTTCACCTTCCATTAAACGGTAATTTTTAAATGTACCAGCTTTAGATAATTGTTTGTTTTGGTTATACATTTTGTGATAACCATTACCATCAAAAGATCCGGAGTTAACTTCGTCTTCTTCAGATACTTTTACCACTTTTACAGGAGCTTTAGCTAATTCTTCAGCTTCTTTGTCTTTTATTGGGTTTTTAGGTTCAAAAGTTTTGGTATTTGTTACATCTATTGTTCCTCCATTAAATGCTTTCTGTGCTTTGATATCACCATTTTCGTAATACTCAGTGACAACACCATCTTCTTTTCCTCCAGCCCAATTTCCTTCAATCATTAGCTGTCCGTTTTCGTAAAAATACTGTTGCTTTCCTTCTCTTTTTCCTGTTTCATTGAAAGTGAAATTTTGAGATACTTGACCATTTTCATAGTATCTTTTAAATTCACCTGTGCTTCTATTATTTTTCCATGAGCCTTCTTCTTCTACTTGACCATTTTCGTAGTATGTTTTGTAATATCCATTAGGTCGGCTATTTACATAATTGATTTCACTTTTTTTCTTTCCTGAAGTGAAAAACTTAACCCAAATTCCTTGTTTTCTACTGTTTTCGTAATTTCCTTCTTCTACAACTTGGTCAGGGTCATACCCAGGTAAGTTACTCATTTTACCAAAAATCCTCCAAAACCCTTGTTTTAGATTGTTTTCGTCAATAACATTGATAGTGTCACCATTATGTATTGAGTAAGATTGTGCAGTACTAATGCTGCAAACAAAAATTGGGATAAGAATGTAAATTAATTTTTTCATTTTGTGTTAGGTAACTTTTTGTAAAATAAAAATATGGATTAACAAACAAATATTTAATTTTTTTTAGCTGAATCTTTCATTTTTTTCGATAAATACAGACTAATACGTTATTACGATTTATATTTTGTTTTGTTTCAATAATTGTTCCAAATTTTTTATCATATCGTTTGTCATAGTTTCTAAATTGTAATTGGAGTGCCAATTCCAGTCAATTTGAGCATGGCTGTCATCTATACTTTGAGGCCATGAATCAGCAATTTGTTGCCTGAAATCTTCTTCATAAAAAATTTCAAAATCCGAAAAATGTTTTTTGATTTCATCTGAAATTTCTTTCGGATTAAAACTAATACCAGCCAAATTATAGCTTGAACGGATTTTTATTTGTTCGGAAGGCGCTTGCATAATTTGTATGGTAGCTTTAATGGCGTCTGGCATATACATCATCGGTAAAGTTGAACTTTCATTCAAAAAACACTTGTATTGCCTTGTTTTAATTGCTTGATGAAAAATATCAACTGCATAATCTGTGGTGCCACCTCCAGGCAAAGATTTGTAGCCAATTAATCCGGGATAACGAATACTTCTAACATCAACATTATACTTTTTATGATAATACTCGCACCATCTTTCTCCTGCTTGTTTGCTTATACCATAAACAGTTGAGGGCTCCATGATGGTTGATTGAGGAGTATTTTGTTTGGGTGTTGTTGGTCCAAAAACAGCAATGGAACTTGGCCAGAATATTTTATTGATGATGCCATCTTTAGCAAGATTTAATACATGAAATAAACTATTCATGTTCAGTTCCCATGCAAATTCAGGATTTTTTTCTGCAGTTGCAGAAAGTAAAGCTGCCAATAAATAAACTTCTTTTACATTGTGTTTATTTATGATGGAAAGTAGTTGATCTTTATCTAAAATGTTAAGTGTTTCAAAAGGACCTTCTTGAGAGTTGTTAGGTTCTTTGATGTCAGATGCAATTACATTTTGATTGCCATAGATTTTTCTTAATTCTTCAACTAATTCTGTTCCTATTTGCCCTGATGAGCCAATTACTAAAATCGTTTCTGACATGAAATAAATTTTTGATAAAAGTAGTAAAACAGAAGTAAAAAAAGATGATTATGCTCAGTATTTATAATAAAATTATAATACTTTAATGTGAATAATATTCATTGGACAAGCGTGTGCAGCTTTGGCATTATTGTCATACTCTTCTTCAGTTACTCTTGTAGTATAAACCCCTTTTTTTTCTTCGGCTCCTAAAAGAGTTACTTTTCCATCTTTTTTTGACATACGCCATCTTTCTGGTGCAAACTCTACACAGTAATTGCACCCAATGCATCTTTTGCGGTGATGCGAAATAACTACTCTTTGATTAGGGCTGTACATCTACTAATTTATATAATCGATCTGAGGCTCTTATCATTTTTTCTATCGGTAAAGTGATTTCTTGTCCTTTAAAAGCTTCATCAACTTCTTTGTCATCTGCCATCAAACTGGTTACTTCGGTTTCTATCACTCCGGTTGTTGGACCAGTTACTAAAATTTTATCGCCAATTTTTAATGAATGAGATTCTAATTTAAATTGACCAATTTTTGGTTTAGGGAAATAATGTTCACCTTTTCCTATGTAAACTTTCTTTTGAGTGGCTGAAGACCCTGATTTATTAGTCCATTCACCTAATTGCTGTCCTAAATAATAACCACCCCAAAAACCACGATTATAGACTGTTTCTAATCTACTCATCCAAACAGCAACTTTTTCTTTAGTATATGTGCCATCATTTACAGCATCAATGGCTTCTCGATAGCATTTAATTACGGTGGCAACATATTCAGGAGCTCTTCCTCTTCCTTCGATTTTTAAAACCGATATTCCAGATTCGATTAATTCATCTAAGAAATCAATGGTGCACAAATCTTTCGGAGACATGATGTACTCATTATCTATTTCTAATTCATGACCATCTTCTAAATCGATTACTTTATATTGTTTTCTGCAATTTTGGTTACAAGCTCCTCGATTTGCTGAAGAATTTTGTGTATGTAAACTTAAATAACATTTTCCTGAAACAGCCATACATAGTGCTCCGTGAGCAAAAACTTCAATTTCAACAGGCTTTCCATTTGGACCACAAATGTTTTCTTTCTTTACTTCATCACATATAGACTTAATTTGACGTAAACTTAACTCTCTAGAAAGCACCATTACATCTGCAAATAGAGAGTAAAATCTAACGGTCTCAACATTTGTAACATTTAACTGAGTAGAAATATGCACTTCAACATTTTGAGAACGTGCATAGCCGATTACTGCTTGGTCTGATGCAATAACTGCAGAAATTCCAGCTTCTTTAACTCTGTTGATGACTGTTTTTACGATGGACAAGTCATGGTCGTAAATGATGGTATTTAATGTTAAGTAGGTTTTTACGCCTTTAGTACTACATCTTTCAGCAATTTCTTCTAAATCACCTAAAGTAAAATTCATTGTAGCACGGGCACGCATGTTCAATTGGTCAACTCCAAAATATACCGAATCAGCACCATTATCTATAGCGGCTTGTAAGGCATCAAAACCTCCGGCAGGAGCCATTAATTCTATTTTTCTACTCATTTGTCCTTAAAATTGGACTGCAAAGTTACTAGAAATTAAGTAGATTGAATGATGCTAGTGTTTTTTATTTAGATTCGTTCTAAGAAACATAAGTACATACTTCATTTAATTTATTTTATATTTACTTAACCAAAACTAAAATTATGATGAAAAAATACCTTTTTACTTTGTTGTTTTTTGTAGGAATTGGTTTGAATGCTTTTTCTACAACTTATACATCTGCTCAGAATGGAAATTGGACAAATCCTACTACTTGGTCACCTTTAGGAGTTCCATTATCAGGAGATATTGTGACAATAACACATTCGGTTACTCTTGATACTGATTTAGCATTTAATGTTGGTTCAATTACAATAAATTCAGGCGGTTCTTTAAATGATGATGTTCCCTTTTCAAGAGATATATGGATGAATGGTGTTAATGTTTCTATTACAAATAATAATGGAGGTGTTAGAATTAGAAATTTATTAATAAGTGCTGGGACACTAACCAATAAAGCTGATTTTGCTGTTAAAGTAGTTGCTAATTTTGGTACGATACACAATTTAGTTACTTCAGGTGGTCATTTGATAAATTTAGATAGTTTATACAATGATGGTTTAATTAATAATGAGGGCATTATTACTATCAATACTTTCTTTAACAACGATGTTTTCAATAATTATGGCAATATAAATAAGTTTGGAGGTCCATTTCCAGTAGATAGTATGTATAATGCTGGTACATTTTTAAATGATGTTGGAGCATTGATAATAGCTGATAGTTGTACCAATTCAGGAACTTTTACTAATAATGGTACATTGGAGTATATGCAGGTAACAAATCTTGGGACATTTACTAATAATGACCAGATGAATTTTGATGATCTAACTAATATGGGTACATTCAATAACAATGCTACATTAGTTGGTTCAAAAAGTTTATGGAATAATGAGATATTTTGGAACAATAGTTCTGCCAGCCTTTCATTGGCAGTAAGCTTTTTAAATTCCGATAGTACAGGCTTGTCTGGTGCAGTTTTTAATAATTATGGTAATGTTGATATAGGCGATAGTTTTTATAATTTCAATGTAATAAATGGAACATATCAGGGTAGTTTTAGTGTGCAAGATACTTCATACAATTCTGGGGTAATGACAGAGTCATTTGATTTTTGTGATGCTACTCCACCTCCAAGTTCTCCTTACATTGATATTAATTTAGGAACCGTAGATCCTTTAATTACTTATTGTACTGCTACTACAATCAATGAAATTAAACATATTGACTTTACTATTTATCCAAATCCTACAGAAGGATATGTTTATTTTGGAAATGAAAAGCAATTTGTACAAGTCTTTAGTGCAGAAGGTAAAAAGATAATAGATGAATATACGAATCAAATTAATCTTAAAAGATTTGATTCAGGGATTTATTACTTGATGATAAATGATGAAAAAGGGAATCGAATTTACAGTGAAAAGATAATAAAGGAATAAAAAAAAGAGGCGTTTACAACGCCTCTTTTACTTTTAAATATATATTCAGTTCATCTAACTGTTCTTTGCTTATTATTGATGGGGAATCAATCATCACATCTCTACCATTATTGTTTTTTGGGAAGGCAATAAAATCACGAATGGTTTCTTGTCCACCAAACAAAGCACATAACCTATCAAAACCTAAAGCAATACCACCGTGAGGAGGAGCGCCATATTCAAAAGCATTCATCAAAAATCCAAATTGAGATTGTGCTTCTTCTGGAGTAAAACCTAATAAGTCAAACATTTTGGCTTGTACTTTTTTATCATGAATTCTAATAGAGCCACCACCTATTTCAGTTCCATTCAATACCAAATCGTATGCGTTTGCTCTCACTTTTCCAGGTTCAGTTTCCAATAAGGCAATATCTTCTTTTTTAGGAGAAGTAAAAGGGTGATGCATAGCGTGATAACGACTATTATCTTCATCCCATTCCAATAATGGAAAATCGTATACCCAAAGAGGAGCATAAATTTCTGGATTTCTTAATCCCAATTCATTTCCTAAATGTAAACGTAGTTCGTTCATTTGTTTTTGAGTAGCAGCTTTGTCTCCACTTAATACTAAAATTAAGTCACCTGCTTTAGCGCCACATTTATCTGCCCATTCTTTTAAATCACTCTCTGAGTAAAATTTATCTACAGATGATTTAAAAGTCCCATCCTCATTGCATTTTACATACACCATTCCTTTGGCTCCAACCTGAGGTCGTTTAACATAATCAGTCAATGCATCTAGTTGTTTTCTTGTGTATTCCGAACATCCTTCGGCAACGATGGCAATTACACTTTCTGATTGATCAAAAACATTAAACCCTTTGTTTTGAGCTAAATCATTGATATAGTTAAAAGTCATCCCAAAACGAATGTCAGGTTTATCACAACCATAATTTTCCATCGCATCAGCATAGGTCATTCTTGGAAATGAGTCGAAATCTATTCCTTTGGTTTGTTGGAATAAATGTACCATCATAGCTTCAAAAGTGTTCAACACATCTTCCTGATCTACAAAAGCCATTTCGCAGTCAATTTGGGTAAATTCCGGTTGACGATCAGCTCTTAAATCCTCATCTCTAAAACATCTTACAATTTGATAATATCTATCATAGCCACTAACCATTAATAATTGTTTGAAAGTTTGTGGTGATTGAGGTAAGGCATAAAACTGCCCTTCATTCATTCTACTTGGTACCACAAAATCTCTGGCTCCTTCAGGCGTAGATTTGATTAAGTAAGGAGTTTCAATCTCTAAGAAATTGATAGAATCCAAATATTTTCTTACTTCAATAGATAAACGATGACGAAGTTCTAAGTTTCTTCTTAATGGATTACGTCTTAGATCCAAATAACGGTATTGCATACGTAACTCTTCTCCACCATCAGTTTTATCTTCAATAGTAAAAGGAGGGGTTTTACTTTTATTTAATACATAAATAGCTTTAACAGCAATTTCAATCTCGCCTGTTGGGATGTTTTTGTTTTTACTTTCACGTTCAATTACTTTCCCTGTAATTTGAATCACATCTTCTCTTCCTAGTTCTTTTGCTATTTTTATATGTTCTTCACCAACTACCAATTGAGTAATTCCATATCTATCTCGGAGGTCAACAAAAGTCATTGCTCCTAATTCTCTAGTTTTTTGCACCCAACCACAAAGAGTCACCTCTTGGTTGATGTGATCAATTCGTAATTCTCCATTGTTATGCGTTCTATACATAGTAAAGTAAATTTTTGAAATGCGAAATTAATAAAAAACCCCTGCAGGGCAGAGGTTTTATTAATTGGTTTTAAATTTTTTTACTGATAGGTTGGGAACAAACCTCTAAGTCCCATATCAACTACAGTATCACCGGCATTCACGCCATCTGTTGGCTCGAAAAATCCATCACCGTTTAAATCTCTCCATTCAAAACTTTTATTAGTTGAAAGGTTAATGTTAACTGTGATACTAGATGTTTCACTTCCGGTAATAGTTAATGGAGTAGGGAAATTTCCAGTTACTACACAGCTGCCTGAAGGAATAGGAGATGTAGTTGATATTGGATTTGGTACTGTAGTCCCATTAGATTGACCTTCATAAATATAAGGATTACTTGGTGCTCCCGGAATGGTAGTTTCAAACCCCCAGAAACCTTGTAGTTGATTTGCAAAAACAGGAACTGTTGCTGTTTCAATTGTGTAGTTGGTAATATAAGTGTTAAAACCAACAAAAGAAGCAATTCTGCCTGTGTAATGATTGCCGTTTACTTTAGCAATGTAATCTATATCGTAGTTTTGATAGGTTAATGATACTCGTAACCATTTATAAGTTCCAGGTGTAATTTGAGAAAGAGGAATGCTATAAAAAGTTTCTCCTTGACCTTTTACAATTGCTTGATCAAAATCAACAGCATTTGAACCTCCTGCAGAAGTTTCAGGACCATGATAAACAATTTCACCATTGCCTAAAGCAGTTAAACTATCTGGTGCAAACTCAATGTAATGGGCACTCATTTGGTGAAATTTTGGTGATTGAGCTGAATTACCAGTAGGGATTGTAGCTGGATTTCCAAAATTGTCTAAACGAGCAAGTGTAGAATCGAAATACAATTTAAAAATTAAACTGGGAGTAGAAGTTCCTCCACTTCCTGTTGCTGAAGTAGGAGTAGTATTGTCATCATCTTTTTGACAAGCTGTCAAAAAGATACAAGCAGAAATGATAAGTGTAATTTTTTTCATAGCGAAATTTTAAGTTTATACAAATATAAATTTAATTGATTGTAAATGAATGGGTTTTGAAAAATGAAACATAATCCTTAAAAATCAATAAAAAAATAAGCATTAGTCTTATAAGTATGTCAGATGATGTTGATTCTTTTTGAGATAGAGTCTCCTTTTTTGTCAATTATTTTAAGGATATAAATTCCAGTTTTTAGTATTGAAATATCTATCCAATTATCATTGTTTGTCGGAAGAAATGTAAATAATCGATTCCCTAAAATATCATAAATTTCTAATTTACTATTTTTATAATTATCAAGCCTGATGTTTAATTTCTCTTTGGCTGGGTTTGGGTAAATCTCTATTAATTCTATCACTTCTTTGTTATTGGTGCTCACAGTTTCGCAATTAGTTACATTATAATAATTAACATATGAAATTTGATTGTCTTGATAACAACCAAAATAATATGAACTCTCAAAATATATCATTAAAATAGAAAACAAACCATTATTAATATCCCCTAAACCTTCAACATAGTTTTGAGAATTTGGATAACAACTCATTGAACCATTATTTGTATAGTAATAATGATACTGTTTTCTATAACTATTATCTATAAGAATACTATCAATGTCATAGATATATATGTAACTACTATCTAAATAAGAATATAAAATTGTATCGCCAATTGTTTTATTGAAATTATAGAGGAGGAGCTCTTGATTGTAGCTAGGAGGGTCAGGAAATATTGAATTGTAGCAAAATTCATTTTGAATTAAACTATCAGGGATGAAATATATTTGTTTGTTCGTTTCTCTAAGACCACCATAATACTGAGAGTTCAATGTATCTATTTGACAAAATGAAAATGAACCAGGTAGTGATATAGCATTGGATAAGGTTGGACATGAGTATTTATAAATTTTAGTGTAATTTTTTCCATTAATGGTCGTATCACCATTCATGAAAAGGATATGTGGGGTAGTTTCTTCTTGACCAGGACCAAAAGATTGAATAGTAAATTGTTTCCAAGTTCCTGTACTATCAGGAAATGGAAAATAGGTTTGACTAAAAGTATTAATCGAAAAGAAAATGAATATTGTAAGTAGTATTCTTTTCATTATGATGAATGGGTAAAATAATCTATTAAAAGTAACAAAAAATCTTGATTAAATCATTAGGAAATAAAAAAGCAAAATCTTAATTTCGTATCTCGAAACAGCAAGTTGGGATATCCTTTTTTGGATTAAGTAGGCGTTGGTAAGAGCATTTATCCATAATAAGCTGTGTTAACTAAATTTATTTATTAACCACTTAAATGTTTAATTATGGCATTTGACATTGAAATGATTAAAGCTGTTTATGAAAGATACCCAAGCCGTATCGAAGCAGCTAGAAAGGCAGTCGGCAAACCTTTAACATTAGCCGAAAAAATTCTTTATACACACTTATGGGACGGAAATGCTTCTCAGTCTTTTGAAAGAGGAAGTTCATATGTGGATTTTGCTCCAGATAGAGTAGCGATGCAGGATGCGACGGCTCAGATGGCTTTGTTGCAGTTTATGCAAGCAGGTAAAGACAAAGTAGCTGTTCCTTCTACAGCTCATGCAGACCATTTAATTCAAGCAAGATTAGGTGCAGATAAAGATTTACAAGAAAGTATCAACAAGAACAATGAGGTGTTTAATTTTTTAAGTTCTGTTTGTGATAAATATGGCATCGGTTTTTGGAAACCGGGAGCAGGTATTATTCATCAGGTAGTATTAGAAAATTATGCTTTTCCCGGAGGAATGATGATTGGTACTGATTCGCATACGGTAAATGCTGGTGGATTAGGAATGGTTGCTATTGGTGTAGGTGGAGCAGATGCAGTGGATGTAATGGCAGGAATGCCTTGGGAATTAAAATTTCCTAAATTGATTGGGGTTAAGTTGACAGGTAAATTAAATGGTTGGGCAGCTCCAAAAGATGTGATTTTGAAGGTAGCAGAAATATTAACCGTAAAAGGAGGAACAGGAGCTATTGTAGAATATTTTGGAGAAGGAGCAATATCATTATCATGTACCGGTAAGGGAACCATTTGTAATATGGGAGCTGAAATTGGTGCAACCACTTCAACATTTGGTTACGATGATTCAATGAGAAGGTATTTAAAAGCTACCGATAGAGCTGACGTGGTTGAATTAGCTGATAAAGTAGCTGAACATTTAACAGGTGATGCAGAGGTGTATGCACATCCTGAGCAATATTTCGATCAGGTAATAGAGATTGATTTGAACACTTTAATGCCTCATTTAAATGGACCATTTACTCCTGATTTAGCTACTGAAGTGGGTAAAATGACAGAGAAAGCGACTAAAAATGATTGGCCATTAGATGTAGAGTGGGGGTTAATTGGTTCTTGTACAAATTCTTCTTACGAAGATTTATCAAGAGCAGCCTCTATTGCTAAACAAGCTGTAGAAAAAGGGTTGGAAACTAAGGCTCAATTTGGAATTAATCCTGGTTCTGAGCAAGTAAGATATACTGCTGAAAGAGATGGGTTATTAAAAACTTTTGAGGATTTAGATGCGACTATATTTACGAATGCATGTGGACCTTGTATTGGACAATGGGCTAGGTATTCTGACCCTAAAAATGCACCAAAGAATAGTATAGTTCACTCGTTTAACAGAAACTTTGCAAAGCGTGCGGATGGTAATCCAAATACACATGCTTTTGTAGCTTCACCAGAAATGGTTGCTGCAATAGCAATTTCAGGAAGATTGGATTTTAACCCAATTACTGATACGTTGACCAATAAAAATGGAGAGCAAGTAAAATTAGATCCACCAGTTGGAGATGAATTGCCAAGCAAAGGTTTTGCAGTTGAAAATAATGGTTATCAAGCACCTGCTGCTGATGGTAGTGGTATTGAGGTGATTGTAAAACCAGACTCTGAAAGATTACAATTATTATCTCCTTTCCCTGCTTGGGATGGAGGAAACATTACTGGAGCTAAATTGTTAATTAAAGCAGAAGGTAAATGTACGACTGACCATATTTCTATGGCTGGACCATGGTTACGTTACAGAGGTCATTTAGATAATATTTCTAATAACTGTTTAATTGGAGCTGTAAATGCTTTTGGTGGAGCAACTAATGAAGTTGTGAATCAATTAACCGGAGAAAAAGGTGAAGTTCCTGCAACAGCTAGGGCATATAAAGCTGCCGGAATTCCTAGTATTGTTGTTGGTGATCATAACTATGGTGAAGGTTCTTCTAGAGAACATGCTGCGATGGAACCTCGTCATTTAGGTGTGAGAGCGGTAATTGTAAAATCATTTGCTCGTATCCATGAAACTAACCTTAAAAAACAAGGTATGTTAGGGTTAACATTTGCGAATGAAACAGATTATGATAAAATCAAAGAAGATGATACGTTCAACTTTACTGATTTATCATCTTTTGCTCCAGGTAAACAATTAACTTTAGAGGTGATTCATGCTGATGGAAGTAAAGATGAAATTAAATTAAATCATACTTATAACGAACAGCAAATTGATTGGTTTAGAGCAGGTTCTGCATTGAATTTAATAAAAGAACAAGCTGCTAAAGCAAATGCTTGATGGTTAATTGATATAAAAAAACCCCGAACTTTTTCGGGGTTTTTTTATTCAAAATCTTCCCACCATTTATTAGTTTTAACTTCATCACTCAATGTTACTATTTCACCTATTTTAGGAGTATAAAAATGAGTTTTCTTTTTTTCCGCTTCAGCAACAAAACGCTCAATGGGTTCTTTCCAACTGTGTAAAGAAAGAGGGAAACCTCCCCAGTGAACTGGAATGGAAACCTTTGCTTTTGATTCGATGCTCGCTTGTACGGTTTCTTCAGGATACATGTGGATTGCATGCCAATGTTCGTTGTATTGTCCGCATTCCATAAAAGCCCAGTCAAATTCACCGAATTTTTCGCCAATGGTTTTAAAATGAGTATCGTAACCACTGTCGCCACTCCAGTAGATTTTATGTTGATCGGTTTCAAATACCCATCCTCCCCACAACGATTTGGCTCTGTCTCTCATTCCCCTGCCCGAAAAATGTCGAGAAGGAGTAAAAGTTATTTTGATGTCGTTAAAAACAGTGTCGTTCCACCAGTCAAATTCTGTTATTTGGTTGGTGGAAATCCCCCATTTCTCCAGATGACGGGAAACACCCAAAGCTACCAACCAGGTATCTACTTTTCCTTTTAGTTTCAGAATGCTGTCGTAATCCAGATGATCGTAATGGTCGTGAGTGAGTAGAATGGCATCGATAGGAGGTAAGTCATCAATCAGGTTTAAGGTGTTTTTACTGAACCGTTTAACTTTAAACGGAGCAATGGGAGCAGCATCGGAACCAAACATAGGGTCAATTAACAAAGTTTTTCCGTTTAATTGAAGTAACAGAACAGAATGCCCATACCAGATAAATTTTGGTATTTCAGGTTCCTTGTTCCATTTTTCGGGATTAAATGATTGAACGGGAAGAGGCGTTCTCGGACTTCTTGATTTGGTGTCGGTAAATTGTTTTTTAAGAAGTTTTGGCATAGTCTGAATATTCACATCCATAATGGTTTCCGACAGGTTCTCAAAAATCTTTCCATTCCATTGCGTGGACTGTTCGTACTTTTGGATATCTTGAGGTCTGATTTTTCCTCCGAACTGTACTTTGAAATTCTTAAACATGCTTGTTCGTTTTCATGGCAAGAGCATTAATATCAATGTTTTCTAGATGCTTTTTAGGATAACCAAACAAAATGCTGTTAATCATTGCTTGCCCAAGTTTGGATGTGGTCGTTATATTCTTCATTTTTTTAAGTAAAGGGAAAATAGGAGTTGAAATAATGTAAAAGAAGTTGTACCAACCTGTTTTCGATTTGATCCCTTTTTCGGGAATGATGGCTCCCGGCCGGAACATATAAGCATCTTTAAACCCTTTATTGAGGATGTAATTCTCGGTTTTTCCTTTTACCCTTGCCCACATACTTCTACCTTTTTCAGTGCTGTCAGTTCCTGTTCCTGAAACATAGTTAAAAACCATGTCGGGGTTCAGTTCATGCAATACATCTGCAAAATGACGCGTAATGTCAAAAGTTATTTTACTGTATTGTTCTTCGTTTAATCCGACTACTGATACGCCCATACAAAAGAAGCAGGCATTGTATCCTTTTAATTCTTCTTTAACCGGAGATAAGTCGTAGAAATTAGAATGTATTACTTCTTTTAGTTTAGGATGCGTCATTCCTAAACTTGTTCGGTTTATTACCAATATCGATTCAACATTTGCATGTTCAAGGCATTCCAATAAAACACTTTTACCGACCATGCCTGTTGTTCCTGTTATAATTGCTTTTATCTTCATGAGATTATAAAATATTTATGTCTAGATGCTCTAGTAATCCACTTACATTTTCTCTAGAGAATTTTGCTTTTTTAATGCGGTTGCTCTCAGGGTTAATGGAAAAATTTTCTGCTGTGGTAAAGTCAGTTTTTTCGAGTTTACTTTGGTCGAAAATTGCATGGGTAAGATCGCAATGATGAAAAGTGGAACCATTTAGGTCGGTTTCGGTAAAGTCTACTTCACGCAGGTTGCATCGGTTAAAAGTGCTGTTTTTTATTTCCAGTTGGTAAAAAGAGGATAAGGTCAGATCGCAATCGTTAAAGGTAAAATCGAGCAAAAAAGGATTACAATCGTTAAAGTTAACGCCCATTAGTTTACACCCGTTAAAAGTAACATCTTTAAATGAAGCTACATTGATCTTGGCATTGCTGAGGTTACAATTCTCAAATTCGCATTCTATAAAAGTGATGTTAGAGAGTTTTACATTCTCAAAATTGCAATCGGTAAAAGTACATCCATCATATTGTTCGGCTAGTTGTTCACTAGTGAAATTAGTTTTGTTGAAGTGATGGTTTTGTTGGGTCATTTGTTTAAATAGTATATTTAAAATTTTGGATTCCAAGCAATTACAATATTCTTGTGTTTTTCTTTTTTGTAAGAGTCCCATAAAGATTTCATTACACCCCCATGAGTTAATTTTGGACAAGAATGATTTTTATAATAATGTGCTGTACAAACGAAAGAATTATTACTAGGAAAAAGATTAAACATTTTTCTATTATAAGTGTGAGTAAAAATATTTATAAATATAATATCGCAATCTTCTTCCCCATATTTTGTTTCAATGTATGGATTTTGTGAAGTTTTAAGAGGTTTCAACTCGGAAATAATTTTATCGATAATTATTCTTGTATTTTTTTTACTATATTTTTTTGTTAAAATGACAGTTGCAGAAATTCGTTTAAAATTTTCAATACTACAATCTTTAATGTTTTGTATTTCGTAATATTCAGATTTTATTTTTGGGAAAACTTGGAATTTGAAAGCATTGATATTGATTTCACTACTTAAAATAGGCATCATTAAAATATCTTTATTTTCAAGTATCATTTTATATAATTCACTAATGTTATTTGTACTTGATAATTGTTCATTAGTTAAACGAATAAACCCTGAAGAACTTCTATTATGTTCATAACCAATAAAATAGCTATTGTATTTTGGGAATCTAAAAAATGCACCTCTTGCTAACTCAATAAGAGCAAATATTAAATTGTTTTTGTTTTCAATATTAGTTTCTATATGGACATTAAATTGATTAATATTATTTGTTTTTACAGAGTTTAAATATAAAACCCTAATTTTTGAGTTTTTATAAATTAAACGATACCATTCTTTGGCATTTTCTTCAGAAGAATCATAATGGTTTATTATTATTTCAGGATATTTAGATAATATTTTAAAAAAACCAACTAGGATACCACAACCAATATCATATGCTTCATTAATAATGCTATCATATTCCCAGATATTTATAGTTTTATATTCATAACTCTGAGGTGTTTTACCAAATCTATATTCAATTTTATTGCCTTTTACAAATAAATTTCCATGATTTATAGCATTTCTTATATCAATATTAATTTCTGTGGATTTATTAAAACCATGTTTTTTTAAACAAGGAATTATTTTTCCTAGTGTATTTAAATTAGAATAATCTTTATCTGAAAACGCATCAATTATATTTTTAATTAAACGATATAAGTTCATTAAAAAGTCTTCATATATTTGGTTTAGTAAAGGGTTTCTTATGAGTTTTGTTTTATACCCTTCTTCAAATGAAACATCTCTTAATTCTACTATAATATTAGTGATGTTTTCAAATGCTCGTATAGATTCAAAAAATTCAATACTAGAACTTATTATTGAGTTATTGAATTTCGTAATATTCTGTTTAACAATAGGTTCTATTATATTTTCAATCTCATTTGCAACATCTCTTTTCCAATAATACTCTGGATTATCAGAACATAGACAGTTCATAATTCCAAAAAGAAAAACAGGAATATCATTTTTGATTTTTGAGACTTCTTTAATTTTTTTTAGAACTTTTCTTCGATCTTTTAATCCACAAGCTTGTTCATAGAATTCGATATTTTTTGTTACTTTTTGTAAATATTCTTCCATGAGATATTAAGCCAATTAAGTATTTGAGTAGAGAGGGTTTTATAGCTGTTTTTTCCAAATTTACCATTTCCAATCCATATTTTTAGGAATGAAAATGCTCGTAAACAATTTTAGCTCTTTTTTTACTAACCGTAGCTTCTAGTTCTTCTAGGCTTGCTTTTTTAACCCTTGCTACTGATTTGAATTTCCATAACAATTGTTGAGCGGTTTTGTATCCAATGCCTTCCACTTCAGCCAATTCCGATTTAATGGCTCCTTTTGAGCGTTTGTTACGGTGGTGAGTGATCCCAAAACGGTGAGCTTCGTTTCGCAGGTACTGGATTAGTTTTAGCGATTCTGATTTTTTGTCTAAATACAACGGAATGGAATCGTTGGGAAAATAAATTTCTTCGAGTTTTTTAGCAATGCCAATGATGGTAATTTTTCCCCGTAAACCTAATTCATCTATGCTTTTTAAGGCTGAACTCAATTGTCCTTTACCACCGTCAATAATAATGAGTTGTGGTAGGGATTGGTTCTCATCCAGCAATCGTTTGTATCTGCGGTAAATAACTTCTTCCATGCTGGCAAAATCATTGGGTCCTTCTACGGTTTTAATGTTAAAATGGCGGTAATCGCGTTTGCTGGGCTTGGCATCTTTAAACACCACACAAGCTGCAACGGGGTTGCTTCCTTGTATATTAGAGTTGTCAAAACATTCAATGTGAACGGGTTTTTCGGGCATCCGTAAATCTTTTTGTAAACGCTCCAAAATCCGGTCTGAATGTTTGGTAGGGCTTACATTGGCTTTTTGCTTGTTACGTTCCAGTCGGTAATATTTAGCATTGCGTTCGGAAAGCTCCAACAGTTTTTTCTTATCGCCTCGTTGTGGAATTAAAAATCGGATGTTCTCATCTTCCAGATCAGGTTTAAAGGGTACAATTACTTCTTTCGACTGGCTGTCGAACCGTTGACGCAGTTCGGCAATTCCTATTTGTAAAAGTTCATCATCGGTTTCGTCCAGCTTCTTTTTCAGTTCTATAGTGTGTCCTTGAATAATGGCTCCGTTGATGACTTTCAGGTAGTTTACGTAACCGTATTTTTCGTCCGAAATAATCGAAAAAACATCCACATCGTTAATGCTTGGACTTACCATTACCGATTTGCTTTGGTATTTTTCCAGAATCTCAATTTTTTCTTTAATCTGTTGGGCTTTCTCAAATTGGAGATGGTCGGCATATTCTTTCATCAACGGTTTTAAGTGTCGGGTAACGCTGTTGATGTTTCCTTTAATGATGGCTTTAATATTGGTAATGGCTTCATTGTAATCTTCTTCGGTTTGTTCGTCCACGCATGGCCCTTTGCAGTTGCCAATGTGATACTCCAAACAAACTTTAAATTTGTTTTCGGCAATGTTTTCTTTAGAGAGGTTATAGTTGCAATTACGTAAAGGATACAATTGTCGGATCAAATCCAGTACGGTGTTCATCATTTTTACGGAAGCATAAGGTCCAAAATAATCCGATCCATCCTTTAGTACATTTCTTGTTGAAAAAACTCTTGGAAAGCGTTCGTTTTTTATGCAAATCCAAGGGTAAGTTTTATCATCCTTAAGCATAATATTATACTTAGGTTGATATTTTTTTATGAGGTTATTTTCTAGTAGTAATGCCTCAATTTCAGAACCAACCACAATAGTTTTAATGTCTGCTATTTGTCTAACTAAAATAGCAGTTTTACCACTTTTGTGGTTTTTGGTAAAATAAGATGAAACCCTCTTTTTTAAGTTTTTAGCTTTTCCAACATATAAAATAGTTCCTTCAGTATTAAAATACTGATAAACACCTGGTTTGTTAGGGAGAGTTCTTATGATGTTTTTTAATAATTGGCTCATAATAGTCTTTAAATTTTAATTTGATTAGATAATCAAAAGACTGATTGTAAATGTGAGAATTAATCCAAGTGATAATATCAAAAACATCAAAGATTGATTTTTCATTTTTCGTATTAATAAATGTTTCCAATTCTTCTTTAAATTCATTAAATACTAAATTTAATTGTTTCTTATTTAACAAATGAAATTTGTGTATTTTAAAAAAATCGACAATAATTTTAAATGATTGATAATCATTTTTAAGGGTAACTAAATCTTCTGATAATTCCTTTGAAAGATGGACTAAGTATGTATATCTTTTCTCCTCATATATAATTATTAACTGTAAGATTTTTGCTAGAAAGTAATGTAATAAATTTTTAGTTGTAATTTCTGTAATAGCCCTATCAACCCAATAGTTGGCTTTTTCATAATCACCGATTCCTATATGAGCTGTTACTAAGTGTAAAAAAAGACTCATTTTTGCATAAATATGAATGGATTGATTAAAATAAACAAGCCCTTTATGAATTAAAGGTTGATAGGAGCAACTTTTTTTAAAATCACCATTTAAATTGTAAAAAGCAAGTCCTATATTGATGTAATTAAATAGTTTTAGATTTACTAATCTATTGGCAGAAGAATTTCTATAGTTATCCAATTTCTGTAAAATAAGCTCAACTTGTTCAAAATCTTTTAAGATAAAACTGGATACTAATAAGTTATATAATGCAGATAGGTAATTGGCTTGGTTTAAATTAATTTGATTAGGGTGTTTTTCAAATAACGAAATGAGTAATTTCTGAAATTTTTTTGCATTTTCATACTCTTTTTTAGTAATATATAGATATGCCTTTGTGATATATTCGGTTTCTAGTATCTCGAATGAGGAGTCCTCTCTATGATTTATATTTAGAATGAAATTTTCAATTTTAATTATTGTATTTGCATCATTTGTTGAATTGTTAATAAAAATTAATTCATTTCTTGCTTTATAGATATCATATGTCTTTTCATATTCTATGAGTAGTTTTTTTTCTTCAAACGAACCTTCATTGGTGTAATATTCAATCCAATCAATTTGATAAAGTTCTCTCGAAATATGCTTTTCTTTTCTAAAACAATCTAATAAATATAAGATTAATTCATGTTCTTTTGCAATGGTTTTTGCTTGTTGAATTGTTTTGTGAGCTTGATCGAAAAGACCTTTATTAATCAGAATAGAAGCATTTTGAATAAGATTTGAAACCTGTATTTCAATATTGTTTTGAGAATAATTATAAGCATTTAAGCTCCTTAATAATTGTAGGTTTAGTTGATGTTTTAAATAACGAATATTCCCATCCAATTTGTGAATTTTAATCTCATGGTTAAATTTTTCACGATTGAAGGAGGAGTAGCTATCATATATGTCAAATAAAGCGATATATTTTAAGTTGATTTCTGTCGAATATCTTTTTGAAAAGATTTTAAAAAATCTTTTTTCACTTTTATTTAAGCTTTTAATTAATTCGTATAACTCATCATGTTTAGACATAAAACATATTTTGGATTATAAGTATATATATTATTTAACATATTGATTTTTATCAAAAATTGAAATAAAACAAAAGTAATAAATGTTTTGGTAGCTTGATATTTAAAATCACTTGAATAGATAACTTTAATAATAAAGCTAATTTTTATGTTAAAGTCTAATATTCATTTTACTATTTTAAAATTATTGTCTATATGGGTGGTAGTTGCTAATGATTTGATTGCTCAGGATTTACAGTGGTTTCAGCAAATTTCTAACGTTAATGATGATATTGATGTGCATGCTATGACAACCGATCCTTCAGGGAATGTATATATAGCAGGTTCTTTTGATGACCAAACAGCACCTCAAGTTACATTTATGGGGAGTTCCGAATCTACCACACATGAACAAATGGGATTTATAGCTAAAGTAGATGGAAATGGAAATTTAATATGGATAAAAAAAATTGGTAGTCCAAATAGTACCACAGGTTGTAGTCCATTAGCAATGGTAGAGAAAAATGGGTTTATTTATGTGGCGGGTAGTTTTACATACTCATCAGCACCAGGTATGGATTTTGACCCTGATGGAGGGACTAATTATTATCAAAGCGTTTCTAGTGCAGATTTTTTTGTAGCTAAATATAATGCTTCAACAGGTGCCCATATATGGGCATATACAGGAGGATCTTCAGGTGGTGGGTCTGATATTCCTACAGGTATAGGAGCCGATGATAATGAAAATATTTATTTAACAGGTTATGTAAATAATGGAGCAACTCCGGTTGATTTTGATATTAAAGCAGGGACAGCTGCTAGTGCTAATGCAATCGCTAGTACTACAAACGTTTTTTTAGTTAAATACACTAAAGACTGTGATTTTGTATGGAGAGTGAATGTTACTAATAGTAACGGAAATTCAGGAGGCTCTTTAGTCGTGGATAATGTAAATAATTACGTGTATTTTGGTGGGGGATTAACTCAAAGTTCAGGTTCCAACCCTATCTTTTCTGGGGTTTCACTTCCAGTAAATGCTAGCAGTAGAGATGCTTTTTTGGCTAAATATGATTTTAATGGTAATAGACAATGGGTTAATAATATTGCAAGTGGTTCATCCAGTAATTATGTTTGGGGTTTGGATACAGATAATGCAGGAAATATTTATGTGTCAGGAGTGTATCAAGGAACTGCAGATTTTGACCCTGTAGGGACCAGAAATTTAACAGCCGTAGGTTCTTTAGATGCCTTTTTTGCTAAGTATAATTCTTCAGGAAATCATGTGTGGTCTTATGGAATTGGTAGTGCTTCTTTTGGTGAAGCTGGATATGGGATAAAAGTAGATGGATCTGGAAACATGGTAATAGGAGGAGCTATGTTGGGTCAAGCAGATTATAATCCTGAAGGGACAGGTGGGCCTCAGTTAAAAGGAAATAATGGAGAGCGACAAATCTTTTTTGGTGAATATGATACTGATTTTAAATATGTTTGGGCTCATGCTATATCATCGTCAACAGTTACTTCATTTAATAATTATGCTAATGCAGTAGCATTAGATAGGAGTCAAACCCCAAGCCCTGTTTATGTTTGGGGGTATTTCAGAAATAATTCAACACAAGATTTTGATCCAAATAATGCAGGAGGGAACTATACTGCAACAGGAACTCAAGACAATGGGTTTTTAGCTAAATATTCAACCTTAAATGTTTTACCTATAAAACTTTCTTATTTCAAGGCAATTAACAAGGGTGATGTAGTGGAGTTGTATTGGGAGACATATTCTGAGGTTAATAATGATTTTTTTACTATCCAACGTTCTAAAGATGGATTGGTTTGGTCAGATATTAGTAAACAGAAAGGGGCGGGGAACAGTAATATTAATTTAAGTTATAATGATATAGATTATAATCCTTATGAAGGAGTTTCATATTATAGGTTAAAGCAAACGGATTTTGATGGTAAGGTAAGTTTTTCAAAACTACAAATGGTTAATATTACTAATGCTTCTATTGCATTTTACCCAAACCCTACAAATAAGCTTATTGTTTTCAATATAAAAAAATCTTTAAACCTAAAAGATGCAAAAATAAGAATAAAAAATGCCGTTGGTAAGGTTGTCTTGAATTATAATATTGTTCCTGCAACAAGCGGTTTTTTTGAAATTAATATACAACACCTGCCTAGAGGGATTTATTACCTATCTTTTATTTCACATGAAATGAATTTAACAGAAAAGATAATTATAAATAATCATGATTAAAACGATTATTAAAAATATAATAAATAAGTCATTTGGAATTTTATTTAACAATAAAGAAATCCCTTTTTGGGAAAAAATGATTGTAATGTTATTGTTGATTGTTATTAATGTGTATTTATTAGTGTGTTGCTTAAATTAATGATACTTTTTTTAAAATATCCAAATATGAAATCTGAATTAATGAATTATTGTGGTGAAATAAATTATAAGAACGAAATATTAGAGTACAAGGTAATTCCGAAATCTAATAAAGTAATAGTCTATTCCAAAATTCCTAGGAAATATGATGAAATAAAACTAATCAATGAATTAATTGAAGAAAAGCTGGGTGAGATATTTATTGTAGCGAATAGAATGGTATTTGATTTTCGTTCAGAAGATAAAAATATAAGAAAGAAAGATTATGATAAAACTTTTAATAGTTGATGATCATCCTTATATGAGGCAGTGTTTGATTGAAATGGTTGATAAATCAGAAAAGATTAACTTGGTTGGTGAATGTACTGATGGAATAGAGGTATTACCTTTTCTTGAGAAGAATGAAATAGATGTTATTATTATGGATTATCGAATGCCAATTCAAAATGGTTTAGAAACCACTAAGTTAGTAAGACATCTTTATCCAAACATTAAAACAATTATTCTATCGACAGAAGAAAATTATGTTACAAAAAAAGAGTTTATAAATAATGGTGCATGCGATGTTATATCAAAATTCGATATTCATCCCTCTAAGCTAATTTCAACAATTTTAAATGTTTGTAGAGTAGTTTAACTTTTTTATTTGGTAACAATATTTACTTAGTTACGTTAAGTGTTAATACTTAATTTTCATTATGCCTATAAAATTATTTTCTAATATATCAGTTGCTTTTTTAATGTTGTTATCAATTTGGACTCTTGCTCAGTGTCCGGTAACTTCACCTGCTGCAATTAATGGGTGTAGAATAAGTTCCATTACAGTGTTCATCATTTTTACCGAAGCATAAGGTCCGAAATATTCAGAACCGTCTTTTACCACATTCCGGGTAGAGTAAATTCTAGGAAATCGTTCGTTCTTAATGCAGATCCAGGGATAGGTTTTATCATCCTTTAGCATAATGTTATACTTAGGCTGATATTTTTTGATGAGGTTGTTTTCCAGCAATAAAGCTTCAATCTCAGAACCTACTACAATGGTTTTGATGTCGGCAATTTGTCTTACCAAGATAGCTGTTTTACCATTTTCATGACTTTTAGTAAAATAAGATGATACTCTTTTTTTTAAATCTTTAGCTTTACCTACATAAAGTATCGTTCCATCAGTATTAAAATACTGATAAACTCCTGGTTTGTGAGGGATAGAACTAATAATAGATTTCAAATTCATTGATTCAAAATTAAGTATAAAGTTTTACCTAAAAATTAGATGTAATTTCTCCTAACTTTTATAAATTATTTTTTTATTGTGTTAAATATCAATAGGATGTGTTAGATTAGAATGAAAAATAAAACATTAAGAAAATGTTGTGTTTTGTATTTTTTAGTAGTTTTATTGCCTGTTAAACTAACTTAAAAATGATGAGAAAAATAGTATTATTTTCAACCTTGTTCTTGGTAATTACAGTTGCTTTTGCACAAAAAAAGCACGTTACTTTTACCGATTCTCTTAAAACAGAATCCACTTCTGCTTATTATAATAATTTTTATTTGGCTAAAAGCCCATTGTTTAATGGATATTTTTTAGGGTCAGGGTATGATGATATGTCATATGAAATGAAATATTATATTGGAAAAACCGATTTTAAAGGAGATCTATTGTGGGATTCTATTTTTTATTTTCAGGAACCATTTCCTTCTGGATGGGCATCTACTTATTTAAAAGTAGCGGAAGCAAATGATGGTGTAGTTGGTTTTGTAGCAGCAGAAGGGGTTAATTCAAATAACATTTCTCAACCATTTTTGTTTCATGTAAACAATTTTGGTCAAATCGATTGGAATCAATATTACTCAGTTGATACTGCTGAAACTACTGTATATCAAGTTGTTCAAACGAATGATGGAGGATACATAATGGTTGGTGGTGTATTTGATTTTAGTGGAGGACAAGCTTCGGTAAATAGTCCAACCATGAAAAGTTTAAGCTATAAATACGGAATGTTATATAAAGTTAATAATTCAGGAACAGTAGAATGGAGTAAATGGTATGCTAATAAAGATACCATTGAGTTTAATTTTAACACAGTTGCACAAACTTACAATGGTGAATATATTGTTGCTGGAAATTCATTCAATTCTAAAGGAGGATTTAAAACAGGTGGAACTTTAACACAGTATGACAATTTCATGAATGTAATGATGGTGGATCAAAATGGTGAAATCATCTGGAATAATGCTTTAAACTTTGATACTTTAGTTGATAACACTTATTATTTTGAGGAAACTCAAGTGAATATTATGGATAATCAAACAGCTTTTGTTGCTTTTAAATATTACGATACTCTCAACTATTATTATAATTTAGGAATAGCAAGCTATAATATAGCAGATGGAGCTGTGAATTGGGTAAAAGGTTATAGTTTGGCAAATGATGCTGTTGATTTTAATTTTAGAAAATCAGTTGTGAATAAAGCGGGGCACTTAGTGGTTTTTTATGATGATTATGGCGATGGTTCACAAAGTTATATCCTAGAGTTTGATGCAAATGGAACAATTATAAATTCTACCAGTCTTCAAGAAAATCTTGTTAGTAATACTTATTATCAAGATATGATAGCAACTGAAGATGGAGGAATTATGTTGAGTGGTTACCCTTTTGAAGGAAATGGAGTAATGCTTTGGAAAACGGACCATATTTTAACAACTTATTGCCCTGAAGAGGAGGCTCCGAATTTACCAATGACGATTGATTTGGATTTTACAGGGTATACTATTGTCGATACGTTGTTTGATGTTTCATTAAATACAGGAACTTTAACTGTAACTCCTGATTCTATAGTTGATTTTCATAATGATAGATATTGTGAATGTAATATTTCAATTGCTGGAAATATTGTAGATCCTGATTTAGGTTCTGCAACTGATAGCGTTGTTGTTACACTTTATAGATATGATGCTGCTCCGGGAAATTATGTGGTACATGGAGTTACCACTACTGATGTTGCAGGATATTATCAATTTAACTATTTACCAGAAGGTCAGTATGTGATAAGAGCAGTGCCTTCTCCAATTAAATACCCTGATTTAGTTAGAACATATTATAATAGTACTGCTAGTGTAACCCAGTGGGATAGTGCTGAAGTAGTTTACGTAAATTGTGGTAATCCTATGATGTATGATATTACATTGTTTAAAGCTGTTCCTCAAACAGGTATGTGGCAGTGTAGTGGTTATGTTTTTGAATATGATGGGTTTACTCCATTTGCTAAAAAAGCTCCTGGTGACCCTATTCCAGATATTGATATTACAGTTGAACAATCTCCTGGAGGAGCTATTAGTTCTACAACTACTGATAATGATGGATTTTTCCACTTTACAGGGTTAAATAATAATGCAACATTTATAGTTAGAGCAGATGTCCCTGGATTACCAAATGATTCTATTTATACTTTTACTGTTAACCCTGGTGACGGAGCTTTAGATTCACTTAATTTTTATGTGGATTCTGTTGGAGTATATATAATTCCTGATGGATTGGTAGGTGTTAAAGAGCAATTTAATTCTTTAAAAGGATTTGATATTATTCCAAACCCAACTACAGGGCAATTTAACTTGATGATGAATGTGAAAGAGAATAGTCAAATTGCGGTTAAGATTGTTAATTTGGTTGGAGAAGAGGTTTTGAGTCAATCAATAAATGTAAATGTTGGAGAGAACAAATCAACCTTTGATTTGAGTGATTTTTCTTCAGGAATTTATTTTGTGAAGATAACCCAAGGAGAAAAATATTTGATTAAGAAATTGATTAAACAATAAATTTTAAAACTAAAAGTCCCGAAAATTTTCGGGACTTTTTTTTATATCTTTACCACTCATGAAAATGGGTGTTCAAAAAATAATATTACTTATAGCTACTTTGCATTTAACTATTCTTTTAAATGCACAAACCCATAATTTCACTAATTATAATGTTGCTGATGGACTAGAACAATCAGATATTCTTTCTATATCTCAAGCAACAAATGGCTATTTGCTTTATGGTTCTAATGGCGGTGGTTTGGGAGTTTATGATGGATATTCATTTAAATCCATTAAAGAGAAACACGGTTTATCGAATAACATAGTAGTATCAGTAGATGTTTTAAATTCAACCGGTGAAATTTGGGCAGCTACCTTTGATGGAGTTAGTATGCTTAATTCAAAGGCAACAGATGTCTTGAAAACATTTGCAAAAGGGCAACCATTTTACTGTGTGAAAACAAACAAAAAAGGAGAAGTGTGGTTCGGGTCAGGAAAAGGATTATATGTTTACAACCATCAAAGAGATTCTATAGAATTTTATGATGCCAAAGATGAGTTATTGAATAATTCTAATATTCAAACATTGTATTTTGATGAGTTGGATAATTTATGGGTAGGAACTAAAAATGCAGGTGTTTTTAGTCTTATTAATGGAAAAGTAACGAATTATTCAGATAAAAACGGATTGACTTCACCTTATGTGAAATCTATCATAGAAGGGAAAAAAGGTGAATTTTTGATAGGAACAGTAAATGGGTTGTGTTTAATAAAAGATAATAAGGTATCAACAATTGATTTACCGAAATTAGAAGGGACTTTCATCACTTTTACTTCATCCACCTATTATAGAAATAAAATAGTTTTGGGAGCACTCAATAATCAAATCTATTTTATTGATAAGGAAACTTATAAGGTGTCGTTTATTGGTGCAGAAAATGGTTTTAGTCATCCTAAAATTTGGTCGGTCTTTTCTGATAACGAGTCTAATTTGTGGTTGGGTTCAAGAGGTACTGGACTAGTGAAATACAATCCAATTTTTACTTATTATAATTCTTCTAATGGCTTGCTGAGTGATTATATTTTTTCTGTGTATGAGGACAAAGAGAAAAATTTGTTTTTAGGTTTTAATGGAGGTGGATTAAATATTATCACTAAAGAAAATAAGCTTAAAACTATAGAGGTTAAAGATTTAGGGTTTAGTTATATATACCATATCACAGAGTATAAAGGAATAAAGTATTTAGGTTCGAATAGTGGATTATTTAAGTTTATTGATGATAAAACGTATCCAATATATTTTGATGACCCTGAAAAAAAACATGAAAATATATTTTATACCTATAATTATAAAAATCAATTGTTAGTTGGAGGAAAAAGTGGTTTGTATACTTTAAGAAATGATACTTTATTTCAAATTAAAAATTCTCCTAAAGAAGCTATTTATAATATCATCAATTACAAAGGAGCAATATACTTGGCTGTTGATAAAGGGGTATATAAATATGATAACCAAAAGTTTGAGTTCATTACCAGAGAACAAGGATTAACTTGTGATAGAGCTCGTAGTTTTAAAGTGGATTCAAAAAATAATTTATGGATTGCTACTACTGAAGGTGTTTTTAAATACAATGGAAAAGATTTTAAAAAAATTGATGAAACTAGCGGACTAACATCGGAGAACATTTATTTTATTGAAATTGATGATATTGGTAATATGTGGTTGGGTTCTAATAAAGGGCTTGATAGATTAAAAATAGAGAGTGCTTACCAACATTGGAATAATGAAGATAACAAAATTGAAGTTAGAAATTATGGTAAAAATGAAGGGTTTAATGGGGTTGAATGTAATTTGAATGCTGTATTTAGAAACAAGCAAAATCAACTTTATTTTGGAACCATAAATGGTTTATATATCTATCACGCTGACAACGATAGAATTAATAAACAAGCCCCAAATCTGTCTATCAACAACGTTAAATTAAATTTTGAAGATGTTGATTGGAATCAATATTCAGACAGTATTTCTTCTGAAACTAAACTGCCCACTTTTTTAGAATTAGTATACAATAACAATAATTTGATTTTTGAATATGTAGGGGTTTCTTTAACTAATCCTCAAGACGTACAGTATCAACACAAACTAGAAGGATTAAATGAAGATTGGCTTCCTGTTTCAAAAGATAGAAAAGCGGTTTATACTGCGATACCGCCCGGGGAATATGTTTTCAAGTTGAAAGCAAAAAATAGTGATGGAGTTTGGGTAGAAAATGAACAAACCTTTGCTTTTACTATTTTACCTCCATGGTGGCAAACTACATGGTTTTATATATCTGTAATAATTTTTGTAATAGCATTGGGTTATGTGATTATTGTTGTAAGAACAAGGAATCTTAAAAAAGCACAAATTGTTCTTACCTCAAAAGTTGAAGAACGAACAAAAGAATTAAGAGAGGAAAAAGAAAAAGTTGAATCAGCAAATACTGAATTGGCAAATCAAAAGAAGGTGATAGAGGTTGCAAATAAAAATATAACAGATAGTATTAATTATGCTAAAAGAATTCAGGAAGCAATTTTGCCTAAAGCAACAAAATTGGATGAATTAAAAGATAGTGTTTCGGTTTTATATATGCCCAAGGATGTCGTGAGTGGAGATTTTTATTGGTTTGAAAGAGTTGGTAACAAACTTATTTTTGCCGCAGCAGATTGTACTGGACATGGTGTTCCAGGTGCATTTATGAGTATGATAGGTGTGAACAATTTAAATCAAATTGTTTTAGAGAGTAATATTACTTCTCCACATTTAATTTTAAAAGAATTGAATATTGCAATTAAAAAAGCATTAAAACAGGAAGATGCAGATAGTGAAAGTAAGGATGGTATGGATATATCTATTTCATGTTTTGATTTAGATAAAAATGTTATTTCTTATTCGGGAGCTTTTCGTCCTTTGATTTACATCAGAAATAATGAGTTGTTTGAATTGAAAGCAAGTAGACAACCAATTGGAGGTAGTGCGCCAATAGATTTTGAATATGAGCTAAATGAATTTGAATTTATTAAAAATGATGTGTTTTATATGTTTTCAGATGGTTATCCCGATCAATTTGGAGGACCAAAAGGAAAGAAATTCATGAACAAAAGATTGAAAGATATCTTTATCAATATCTACAGTAAAACTCCACTCGATCAAAAGGATATTTTAAAAGAAGAGTTGGTGACTTGGATGGGTGATCATGAACAAATTGACGATATTTTAGTAATGTGTATTAAGATTTAATAATTACAATATTTTCCAATAATATCGTACACATTTTTGTTTCCTAATTCACCTGCTTTGCTTAAATCTTTACAAGCTTGTTCGTTGTTTTCTAGAATCAATAAAATTAATGCTCTATTGGTGTATGCTTCTGCAAAAGAATTAGAAGCTTTAATGGCTTTACTAAAATCATCAATAGCCCCAATGTAATCATCTTTTTGGCATTTTAAATTAGCTCTATTAAAATATGCGTAACTAAAATTTGGGTTATGTTCTAAGCACTTGTCATAATCTTTTATCACCATATCAAGAGAATAATTGGAGTTGTTAAGACTTTTAATTATGCTGTAGATTAGGTTGGCTCTTGAAAAGTACGCAATATAGTTACTTGGGTCTAAATCAATTGATTTGTTTAAATCAAGAATGGCGTTTCCATATTGGTTAAGTGAAGAATAGATAATTGCTCTTTTTAAATACAATTCAGCGTCATTTTCATTTTTTGAAATCTGTTGGTTTAGTTTTTCTAATAAAGAGTTTTGAGTATTAGCAAATACAGCATTACTTTCATCTAAGTAATATAAATAATAAGAAGTAAAGGTGTTATTTGTTTTGTTCCATGTGTCTATAATGTGTTTTTCTTGTTGAGTAGGAATTAAACTTAATCCATATGAAGGATGTAATGAAATATTGTTTTCTTTCAATGATAAGCTTGATTGAGAATTCGCATTTCCATTGCTAAATGAAGTGATTTTAGCTAAACGGAGTTCTTCTGACCTTTTCAAACTATCAGAATAGTTTACTTTAGTCGAATTTATTATTTCGGCAGTTTGTTCATCTTGTTCGGCTCCAATTAAATCACCTGATTGTTGTTTTAATAAAGCCCTCATTCTATAAGCATCAACAAAGTCGGGATATAACTCAATGGTTTTTTCAATATCTATACGTGCTTCTTTATACTTTTTTAGCTTCTGATAAATGATTGCTCTATTGTAATAAGCTAAAATATTTTTGTTGTTAATGGTTATTACTTTCGTGTAATCTTCAAGAGCTGCTTTTAAATTGTTTTGATCAGCAAAAATATTGGCTCTATTGTAATAAGCTGAACTAGAATTTGGATTCAATTCAATAACTTTATTTAGATTGTTAAGAGCAAATTCATCGTTACCTTGTTTATTATAAATGACTGCTTTTTGGAAAAATGCATAAGAATTGTTGGGTTCAATGTGTAAAGCATAATTTACATCATTCATTGCTGAATCCATTACGTTTAAATAAAAATATGCTGTGGCTCTTCTCACATAATTGGTAGCATTATATGGACTGTTTTCTATTACAACGTTAAAATCTTCAATGGCTTCTCTATACTTTTTTAGTCCCATTAAAGAAATGCCTCTAATAATATAAATAAGTTCTTTTTTGGAGTGGTATTTAAGTGCAGTTTCGCAATCCGTTATAGCTTTTTGATAATTATCTAAATTGCTGTAAACGATAGCTCTGTTTACATAAATATCAGAGTTTCGATGATTGATTTCGAGTGCTTTGTTTAAGTTTTCAAAAGCTTCTTCTGGTTTAAAAAGCCTATCTTTTATACTAGAACGAACTAAATATAAATCAATACTTCGAGGCTCTAATAATATGGCTTTGTCTAAATCTTTTTCGGCACCTATTAAATCGCCCAACTCCAATTTGGCAATTCCTCTGTAATAATAAGGTTCATAGTTTTTAGGTTCATTTTGAATGACAATGTTGAAATTTTCAATGGCTGACTGAAAATTTTTGTCAGATAGTTCAATTCTTCCAATAAGTAGTTTGTTTTCTTTTTTTACTTGACCAAAGGATGATTGAGTAAATAGAAAAATAAAAAAGAATAGACCAATTTTATTATAAATGCTCATTAGTATAAAAACTAATAACAAAGGAACATATTATTTATAAAAACAAGAAGTTAATTTAAAACAGTAGTGTTAAAAATGCTTAATTACTTTAAATTGTACATGTATAATATGTTTTTATCTCCTACTACTAAATTGGCAGTGTTGTCATTGTTAAAATTGGTTATACTAAAAGGTGTAGAACCTGATAGAGGGAAATCGTCTTCTATACTTCCTTCTTCGTTAATTAAATAGATTTTATGTCGACAAACAAGTCCAATTTTTTTCGATTTGTCAGGCATTTTAAAATGCAAAGGCTTGCTGGTAATGGAGTCATTTAATTCAATATCAAGTAGTTTATTATTTTCTAAATCAGTAACAATTAGTTTATTTTCATTAGCAAATATGTATTCATAGCGTTCGTCGTTGTTGGCATTTAAATAATCAAAATAGATAGGCGGGTTACCACTGCTTAAATTTTCTAACTTATCGTTCAGAAACAATTTAACAATCATTCCTGTAGAGTCAATAGTAGTGAGATGAGTGTTTTTTAAGTCATTTTTTAAGGCAATATTTACTGTAGTATTAGATTGAGGTAATTTATTTTGAAGCTTTATTCTGTCTTTTCCTGAGCGCTCAACCACTTTAACTGTTCCATCTTTTAAAGGAATAATAATGTAATCTTTTCCTGAAATAGCAAAATGCCAAATATTTGAATTAGCAGGACTATTCGTGCTTTGATATTCCCAACCTTTCACCAGTTCTCCAATTGTGTTATAATTATAAACCATATTATCAGCACAACCAATTAATAGACGGTAATTTTTGTTTTTATCATAATCTAAAGGGGTTATTCCATTGGTAGCTGGCTGAGGTAATTTTACTGGATATTTTTCTACATTATTACCATTTCTATCAAGCAAATAAATTTTATTTTTGGTGTTGAAGAGATACTGTAATCTGTTATTGTTATAGACATCAATTTGATGAATTTTTCCAATAATTTTCTCTTGCAATTGTTTTGTCCATAATACTTTACCTGTATTGCTGATTAAATACAATTTATTTCCGTCATCTTGTATAATAATTTCTTTTGTATTATTGGTATGATTAACAACAATTTCTGGTTTTGAAGAAATGGTACTGTCAAGTTTTGTTTCCCAAACAGTTCTAGTATCTTGTTTATATACAGGATTGTATTTAAAGAAAATGTTGTTGTAATAAAGATTGTTTTTTCCGGAACTAACTTGAATGGCTATAGCTTCAAACTTTCTAAGAAAATCAGTTTTTTCAATAACTAAATTACCATATTCATCACCCAAAAAATGTGGATATAGATTAATAGAACGTGCAATGTTGTTGTACACAAATATATTTGAAGACGAAAGATGATTGCTAAAAGACTGGAAATTCTCATCATTGTTTATGGTCCTTTCCATGCCTTTTTTACTTATTATTTTTTTAATGGATTCTTCTGAATTTCCAAAAATTATATAGTCATCAATTATACAATAATTAGGAGTTTCTAAATTAAAAAATGGTTTACCTAAAAGATGTGAAAAAAGTTGGTCAATAGGAAGTTGGTAAATAGCTACTTCATCAAAGAGAATTGGAGTATTGTGTTCTTCATTGATTTTAATCGAAATATTTTCTAAGGAAGATTTAAATTTTTCAATGTCATTTATTTGACAAGCAATATATTTTTCTTGAGCAATCGTCTCACTCAATGGTTCGGTAATAAAAAAACAAATTTCATTTCCTATAAAAGATAGAAGCTCTTCCTCTAAATCTACTCCATATTTTTCATTTTGTTCGTCGAGGTATTTCTCATAATTAAAAAACAAGTTTTTACTTTTCAAAAAATCTTTTCTGGATTTAAAAAATTCTTTTGAGTTGCTAATTCCATAATAAAACAAATAGGCAGTATGATCAGGAATTATTTTAGAAATATTAAAGTCTTGTGCTTTTTGATTACTAAAAATACTCAAATAACTATTAGCTGAATCACTGGCAAAACTAAATCCATTTAAAGAAGCAGAATTATTTTTTATTGTTAAATCTAGAGCTGTCCATGTGGCATAATCAGTAACCTGTTTTAAATATTCTTTATAGGTGTTATTTAAAAATAATGATGGGAGTTTGTGAAAATATTGATGATTGATAAAAATATTTCCATCTTCAGCTTGGCCTGATGTGCTTAAAACTTTTTGAAAAGAAGTATTGTTTAATAATGAGGATTCACTATTTAATTGACGAATTACATCTTCCAATAAAATAGCACTGTAGCTAAATGCAATGATGTTTTTATAATAAACAAGAGCTATTTTTTCCTGATTTTTTAGAGGAAAGCTGTAAATATTTACATTTTCATATTCTCTATTACTAGGATTAGATTTAGTAATTGTTTTAATCTCTTGAATTAAATTTTCTTCATCAATTTCAGTAATAGTAGGGACATAGAAAATAAAGTTGTAATTCTTTGCTCCAGCCAAGTGTGCTGATGCTGTTATGGGTTGGTTATTGGTTAATAATGAAATTTTGTGATGATTAATGATGGAATCAAAAAAACTAATCTGAGCATTCAAATTAAAACTTGTTTCTGAATTGTTTACCAATTCTTCCCATATAATACTTGAAGAAGTGAGGTGGTGAAAAAATGATTTAAAATTGGATTCCTGAATAATAAATGCAGCATTTAATGGAATGGCATTGAAGGAGTTGGTTGCAACAGGAGCTTTTACATTTTTGTAAAAATTGTAGGAAAAAATGACAATAACACTTGCCAATAGAATAAATAAACCAATTAGAATTTTTTTTGTCATTTTGCGCTCAAGTCAAATTTTGTATAAAGTTAATTGGACTTTAAATCTTCTAAGATTAAAATTCTAAAAAGAGTTAACACCTTTGTTTTAATAAAATCTTAGGCAACTATAATTGTTTTGGCTCGTCTTTAAAAGTATATTTACAAACTAACTATCTACAAACTATATAATTACATTATGAAAAATAGATTGATATTAACCTTCTCTTTTTTATTGTTTTCAATCATTCTTAAATCACAAGTTGCTGTAAATACTGGTGTAACAGTAAATGATTTAGTTACTGCTATTTCTGGTCCTGGGGTAATTATAACTAACGCTAATTTAAATTGTCCAAATGGTGCCTACGGTACTTTTAGCGGTGGGGCTGGTAGTTTAGGGTTAACAGATGGCATAATACTTACAACTGGCGATGCAACATTGGCTACTGGTCCAAACTTAAGTGGAAGTGATGGTTTTTGTAATGGAACATCAGGGACAGATCCTGATTTAACAGCGATAGAACCATTAGCCGATCAAGATGTTTGTACCCTTGAATTTGATGTGGTTCCACAATGTGATGTACTAACATTGGATTTTGTTTTTGCTTCTGATGAATATCCAGAGTATGTTAATGCTGGTGTAAATGATGCTTTTGGGTTTTTTCTTACAGGGCCTAATCCAGGTGGAGGAAATTATAACTCTCAAAATGTCGCTGTTATACCTGGAACATCTACTCCAGTTGCAATTGACAACATAAATGCTACTACAAACTCTGGATATTATATTGATAATGCTGGTGGTAATAACACAGCCTATGATGGATTAACTACTGCAATCACTTCTTCTATGCCTGTTGTTCAATGTCAAACCTACCATATGAAACTGGTAATCGCTGATGCATCAGATTGTATTTATGATTCAGGTGTATTTCTTGATTTTGAGGGGTTAACCTGTCCAAATAGTGATGCATCACTAAATCCAATAGTAACTGAGGCTGCAGAAGGTTGTATCGATGCTAGTTTTGAAATTATTGCAAATTTTGCTGTCGCTACTACAGTTAATATTTCAACTACTGGTACTGCTACAAATGGGGTAGATTTTACAACAACTTCTTCTTATAATTTGCCAGCAGGACCATCAACTACTCCTGTAACTATTTCTCCTTTTGCAGATGGATTAGTAGAAGGAACTGAAACTATGAACATTGTTTTATCTTATAATGTTTGTGGTACACTTGTCTATGATACTTTACCAATGACCATATTAGACCAACCCACCATTAATTTTACATCATCAATTGAGAATTGTGGAGCTTGTGATGGAACTGCCTCTGCAACTTTTAATAATGCTGCTTTGCCAATAGCAACTTATACATGGTCTCCTGTGCCAGGTGGTGGACAAGGAACCCCAAATGTTACTGGCTTATGTGAAGATACATATATATTAAGTATTGTTGATGCAAATGGATGTCCTGCAACAGATTCGGTTTCTATAGGTTCGGCTTGTTCTTGTAATATCGATAGTTTAACAGCTGTAATAGGGGCCTGTCAACCAGCTACCAGTACATATGATGTTTCGGGTAATGTCTATTTTTCAAATGCACCCGCTTCAGGAACTTTAACCATCAGTGATTGTAATGGAAATACTGATGTTATTTCTGCTCCATTTAGTAGTCCTGAAGCGTTCTCTTTAACTGGATTAACAGCTGATGGACTTGCATGTAGTATAACAGCAATTTTTTCAGCTGATGCAGCATGTACTACAACTCTACCCTACAATGCACCTACTTCATGCACCCCAAATTGTTCATTTACCTCTATAGCTGATACCATTGGATTTTGTGATCCGGGTACCAATTTGTTTCCTAGATATGGGGAGGTTACCTTTACCGATGCTCCAGCTACTGGTATGTTGATATTTACTGATTGTTTAGGTAATTCAGATACCCTTTTACCGCCTTTTACCTCACCTTCGTATTATTATTTTGAGGCTAATTCAAACGGAACGACTAACTGTGATGTAACAGCTACCTTTACAGCAGACCCTGCTTGTACAATTAACATTGCACAAGATTATCCAGTTGCTTGTGGTTGCCCAGCAGATGCTGGTACTACTACTGCTGGTATATTTGGAGATGGACAAATGAATTATATTCTATGTCATAACGACACTATAATCATTGCAGCAAACGGTGATCATTCTGATCCAAATGATGTTGGACCACTTCCTGGAGCAAATGGACCAATTCCTTATAATCCAGGTATTACTTATGGAATTTATACCTGTCCACCTACACCCAATACAGCACCTCATTTAGACCCTTGCTATACAGGATATGTAACAGGGACCATTACCAATTTTGGAGATGTAAATGTAGATGGAGATTCTGGAGGTTTGTTAGGATTTATGACTGGAATAGGATTTGTTTTTACAGACAATACTGTTTATTACGTTCCTATGACTTTATATAATCAAGATAGTTTATCATATAATACCAGTTGTGTTGATGCTGGATTAGCTACTGCAGTTACTTACCTACCAGAAATAACAACCTCTAACCCTACAGAGGATTGTCAAGATAGTAGTTTTACCATTACCATTAATGGTGGTTACCCAGAGTTATTAGGAGGAAATTTCACGGTCAGTAATTTATTGCCAGCTACGGCAAGTTTTGTCAATACTACTTGTGCAAATGGAGGCACTATTCAAATCAATGGTTTATTAAATGGAGACATGTATAGTTTTGATGTACAAGATACCAATGGTTGTCCTATCACAGTAAGCGGAGGCCCATTTGTAGGCTTACCTTCTGCCAATGCTGGAATAGATGATACAACATGTACATTAACTTATGTAATGTCAGCCACCCCAAGCTATGGGACAGGAACATGGACTGGACAAGCAGGAGTGAGTGTGGTCCCGGTTAACTCAGCAACAGGAACAGCTACTGCTACTGCAGCAGGAACCTATGAATTATATTGGACGGAAGATAATGGAGGGGGATGTACATCCGTTGACACCGTTGAAATCACATTTAGTGCTCCTTCTTATAGTGCAGTTGTAAATGATGCAGCATGTGGTAATGCAGATGGTTCTATTACCATTACAGCGGTAGATGGAATAGCTCCATACACCTACAGTAATGACAATGGCTTATCTTTTCAAGCGGTTGATTCGTTTGTGAATTTAACAGTCGGGCCTTACAATATAGTGGTAGAAGATGCGGTTGGTTGTCAAGTTACCGGAATTGAAAATGTCAATAATTTTGGTTCACCAAGTATCGATTCTTTTACTCTTACAGACCCGTTGTGTAATGGAGATTGTAACGGACAAATTATAGTTCATGGTTCTGGAGGAACAGCTCCATATCAATACAGTATTGATGGAGGAGTATTGCAAGCTGACAGTACATTTGCTGGGTTATGTGGAGCAACCACTTATACATTATTAATAGAAGATGCGATTGGCTGTCAAGTGAGTAAAGATACAGTATTGATTGACCCTACTATATTAACTCTAGATTCTGCTGTTTATACCAACATCAATTGTAACGGTGATAACAATGGAACCATTACTCTTTATGCTACCGGAGGAACCGGTGCCTTGGAATATAGTATCGATAATCAGGTGAGTTATGGAGCTGCCTCTAACTTTACTACTTTAGCTCCTGGCAACTATCAAGTTTGGGTTAGAGATGCAAATAATTGCACCGACTCTACTAGCTTAACCATTACAGAACCAACTCCATTAACCATTGCTTCGGTAGTCGATTCTGTCGTTTGTTTTGGTACTGCAACTGGGCAAGTTCAAGCATTGGGTCAAGGAGGTACATCACCTTACGATTATCAATGGTCAAGTTCTGCAAATACCGGAACTACTGAAAGTAACTTGTTTGCAGGAACCGTTGATTTAATAGTAACAGATGATCACGGTTGTACCAAAGATTCCACTTTTACCATTTTTGAACCTGCTCAATTTACTTATACAACTGCTTCACAAAATGCAAATTGTAATCAACCGGATGGGTGGGCAGCCATAATTAACTTTGCAGGTGGTACAGGAAATTATACTTACCAATGGGATGCCAATACCGCCAACCAAATCACGGATACTGCATTTAATTTAACTCCCGGAACTTACGATGTAACAGTAACAGATGAAAATATGTGTGATACTGTTATTTCAGTAACTGTAGGGAACAACCCTAGTTTCACAACCAGTATTACTAACATTGTGAATGTTACTTGTTTTGGTGGTAATGATGGCGAAGCAACAGCAAATGGTTCAGATCCTTTAGCCACCTATAATTACACATGGACTAATACTAATCCGGTACAAAATACTCAGACAGTGACAGGGCTTTCAGCAGGTGTTACATATTATGTAACCATTGAGGACGCTACAACAGGTTGTACCGAATATGACTCCGTAATGGTAACAGAACCAACAAAAGTAGAAATCAGTAATGTTTCACCTGATGTGCCAATTTGTTATGGTCAATCAACTAACCTTACAGCTACTGCTACAGGAGGTTCAGGAAGTGGATATACTTACACGTGGAACAATGGATTAGGAGCAGGTCAAAACCACACTGTTTCACCATTAACTACAACATCTTATGAGGTATGGGCGGAAGACGAAAATGGTTGCCCTTCTGATACTGGATATGTTACAGTAACTGTTACACCTCAGTTAAGCGTATTGATGAGTCAAGATACTTCAATTTGTCCTGAAACCAGTGTAGGAATTAGTGCTTTTGCTAGCCAAGGAAACGGAGGTCCATATACTTACAGCTGGTCACCAGCATCTTCTTTAAATGATGCTTCATTAGCTAACCCAACAGCAAGCCCAACTCAAACCACCACTTATACAGTAACAGTTAGTGATAATTGTTCTCCTGATATTACCGGAACAGTAACAGTAACTATTCAACCATTACCACAACCAACTGCCTTAGTTGACACATTAAGTTTATGTGAGCAACCACAATTACCATTTACCTTTTATAATACTACAGACAGTACCAATGGGATGATGGATACCACTACGGTAGTATGGTATTGGGGAGATGGGTCTTATTCTACTTACCCATGGGATACAATTACGCATACTTATAGTAGTCCGGGTTCTTATCAAATTAGTATGGAGGTTGTTTCAACAGAAGCACAAGGAGAATGTCCTAATACTTTAGTGGTGGTAGATGAAGTAATAGTTCATCCTTTGCCAACCCCAGACTTTTTATCTAACCCTAATCCAACCACCATGTTTGAGCCTACTGTAGAGTTTGTAGACATCACTAATAATACACAATTAGCTGATTGGGATTTTGCAGGATTAGGTACTAGCACTTTCTCCAATCCAACTTTTACTTTCCCTGATGATACATCTGGTGTGTATCCGGTTACTTTAACCATAACCGATATTCATGGTTGTGTAAATGAAATTACTAAAGTGGTGATTGTAAAAGGAGAACATGGTCTGTTCGTTCCTAATACTTTTACTCCTGATTTTGATTTTAAAAATGATGTGTTTATGCCTAAAGGTTTTGGTATATTAGAAGAAGGCTATAGCTTCATGATTTTTAACAGATGGGGACAGAAAATTTATGAAACTCATACTTGGGGTGATGGATGGGATGCTACTTATGGTGGACAACCTGTGCAAGAAGATACCTATGTATGGAAAATCATCTATAAAGATGTTAATGGTGAATTATACACCAAACATGGTCATGTTAATGTGATTAAGTAGAACAACATTTTTAACTTGAAAAAACAAAGGAGCTTATATATAAGCTCCTTTGTTTTTTTAATATACGTAATATGCCTTATGTGATTGATATTTTTGATTAGGTAGTTTTGTTGTGTAATCAAAAAAATAAGAAATGAAAACAAAATTAATTTTAACACTTTTAGCAATAGGAACATTGTCTTTCTCATGTTCTAAAGATGATGATAGTCCAGAACCAGAAACAGAAGTTACAACAACACCAACTGGAGGTGGTGGTAATTCTACAGGGAGTCCTCAACCTACTTTTACTGATGCAGATGCTTCTTTATGGGCAGTAAAATCAATTTCTATAACAACAGTACCCGGAGTAGGAGATATTGAAACCACTATTGGAACAGGAGTAGGTGTGTTTTTTGACGGTACAGGAGGAATGGTTGATGTTGGAACAGTTTCTTTAAATACTCAAGCATTAACTAAAAATACTAATAATTCTTATGCATATCAACCGGGATCTTCTAATCCTACAGGAATAGATTTTACCTCAGGTGTAGCATGGACTGCAGATGGAGGGAATGGTTTTTCTGCTATCAATAAAAATGTAACCATAGGATTTCCAACAGTAGGTGCGGTAAATAGTTCTGCAACTATTACGAAAGCAAATGGATATACACTATCTGTAAACAATGTAAGTGGAGCCGATTCGGTGTTGTTTTTAATTGGTGATATTACCAAAACAATTGCAGGAAACCCTACTTCATGTACCTTTTCATCAAGCGAGTTGAGTGGATTGTCTACAGGAACAACAGTAGTTCAGGTTGCAGCTTATATTACAACTAGTGAAACAATTGGAGGTAAAAAAGTTTATTATGGGAATGAATCTGTTCAATCAAAAACAGCAACAGTAGAGTAAAATAGTTTAGTTTAAGTTAAAAAGAGAAAGCATATTGCTTTCTCTTTTTATTTTATATTATCTGGAATTTTACATACAGGAATGGGAATCATTTTATGTTGGTTGATAGTATTTAAATTAGTATAAATTTGAAATACCTCTTGTTGTCTAGGTGATAGTTTAGTAAAATCAATGATTCCTTGTTCTGCTGTTTCCATTGCCCATTCTAATTCAGCATAAGATGCGCCAATTTGGTCTTCATCAGTCCTGTCATCACCCCAAAGTCCATCGGTAGGTGGAGCAGTCAAAATACTTTTAATTATACCCAAATATTCACCTAGTTCATATACTTCAGATTTAACCAAATCGGCAATAGGACTTAAATCTACTCCACCATCACCATACTTGGTGAAAAAACCAATTCCGAAATCTTCAATTTTATTCCCCGTTCCTAATACTAAATAATTATTGATTTGAGCATGGTAATAAAGAGTAGTCATTCTTAATCTAGCTCTAACATTGGCTAATGCTAAATGATTTTGTTCCTCATTTTTTAATTCATCAATATTTAATGCAGCTTTAGTGAAACTATCAAAAGTAGGTGTTAGGTTAGTTGAGATAGAACTAACATTTTTAAAATTATCTTTTAAAAACGAAATATGATTTAAGGCCCTATCTACTTGTGATTGTTCTTGATGTATTGGCATTTCAACACAAAGAAGAGGAGCTCCTGTTAAGGCACCAAGTGTGGAGGTAACTGCAGAATCTATTCCTCCTGAGATACCAATAACAAAACCTTTGGTTTTCGATTGTTCTAAATAATCGTTAAGCCAATTAACAATATGATTTTTTACTTCTTCTTTATTCATCTTAAAAATATACTCCCAAGTTTAGAACAAACGAATGTAAATTGGCACTCGCAGCTTTGTTGCTTTTTACTGCTTTGCCTGTATTATCGATGGTTGCTTTTCCACTGGCATCTAATAAATATGTTTTAGAATCTAGCACATTGGTAAAACCATTCTGATAAGTAATTCCGACCATAATATTTGTATTTCCACTTAAATTATATTCGATACCCCCACCTACAATTAAACTAATATTTATAAATTTTACATCACTTGACACATTGACATCCGAATCTTCTAATCCGTTTAGGTTTTCATATTCAAAATTACTTTTTGCTTTGAAGCGAAATTGTGAATTCACGCCAAAATTTCCATAGTAAGCAATGTATCCAATAGGGTTGGTTTTTAATTTTAACGTAAGAGGGATGTCTAAATAATTAATTTTTAAATCTTGTAAAACAGTTGTTGGAGTTACAATTCCATTCACTTCTTTTGCTCCTTCATATTTTAATTTTCCTCCCAATGTTGAAAAAGTAACACCAGTTGAAAATAAATAATTTTCACTTAAAAAGAATTCAGCTGATAATCCATAAGAAAAACCAAGCTTCATTCCTTCAGATGAGTAGCCCGAAGTGTTTGGGCTTAACCACGAAAAGTTAGGAGAGAAGTGCATTCCGAATCTAAAAGCTCTATCGTCGTTATTTTGTGCAGAAAGCTTAAGAAACATTAAGCTTAGAATAATAAAAGTGATTAATTTTGAGGTTCGCATGAATAACAATTAAATTTACAACAAACTTAAACGAAATATTAGCCTAAAATAGTCTCTCAAATTGAATTTTTCAACAGTTAAATATTTACTTCTTTTTATTTTATCAGCTATATTATTTTCATGCGAAGAAAATCCGCTAGAGATTGATGTAAGTCAAGTTAAAGTGGGTTTAAAAGTAAAACGATTCGAACAGCAACTATTTAGTTATGAAAAAATAACTGATACGGAAGTAAATGATTTAACAAGCAATTTTAATCCTTTTTATACTGCTTTTGTTGAGAATATTATCAATGTTGGTAAGGCTGATGATCCTTCTAATTACTATTATCTGAATAGTTTTATTCACGACAAAAATATACTTCAGGTTCAAGCTGATTGCGATTCACTTTATGCAGATTTTTCTATTTATGAAAAACAATTAATAGAAGCATTTAAATATTATAAGTATTACTTTCCAAATAAAACTATACCAGATATTATTACCTATAATTCAGGGTTTAATTATGCGATTGTTACAGATTCTACTTATTTAGGAATTGGGTTGGAAATGTTTTTAGGTGCAAGCTATCCTGCATACAAACAATTAGGGTTGCCACAATATAAAACCAGAAGTATGACTAATAAACATTTAACTGCTTCGGCTATGTTGGGTTGGATGGCTACTGAATTTGAATTAGAAGAAGAAAGAGCTGATTTATTGACTGAAATGATACATCAAGGAAAATTATTATATGCACTTGATGCTTTAATGCCTCAAGAAGAAGATTCTATAAAAATAAGTTATAGTGAAGTAGAAATGGAATGGTGCGATAAAAATGAGAAACAAGTATGGTTTTTTTTTATAGACAATAACTTATTATATACCAAAGAAACAAAAGAGATTATAAAATACATGGGGGAAGCTCCATTTATTCAAGGGTTCCCTGATGGTTCTCCAGGTAGAGTAGGTCATTGGATAGGATGGCAAATAGTAAAATCCTATATGAAAAACAATGAAAAACTTACTGTTGCCGATTTATTTAATGAAAAAAATGCACAACGAATTTTAGATGCATCAAAATATAAACCTTAGAGAGGATGAAAAAATCAGAAATTAATTTTAAAATTACTTTAGATGAAAACCATGTTCCTGAAAATATTGAATGGGAAGCGACAGATTCTGGTGAAGATGGACTAAAAGAATGTAAAGCATTGATGATGAGTTTGTGGGATAAAAATGAAACGAACACCATGCGTATTGATATATGGACCAAGGAAATGATGATAGATGAAATGCAGCACTTTTTTTATCAATCTATAATGACCATGAGTGATACCTATGAAAGAGCTACCAATGACAAAGAAATAGCAAAAGAAATGCGTGAGTTTGCTCAAAAAATGGGAGAAAAAATACAATCTAGAAACTAATGAGTAAAGACCTGATTCAGAAATATAATATTGCAGGTCCAAGATATACCAGCTATCCTACTGTTCCTTTTTGGGATGAGCAGGGGATAGAGTACAATGATTGGATTAATACAGCTAAAAAATCTTTTAAAGAAAGTAATCAAACAGAAGGAATAAGTCTTTACATACATTTACCTTTTTGCGAGAGTTTATGTACTTTTTGTGGTTGTCATAAAAGAATTACAAAACAGCATGGAGTAGAAGAACCATATATTGACACCGTTTTAAAAGAATGGGATTTATATTGTTCTTTGTTTGATGAAAAACCTCGTATTAAAGAGTTACATTTAGGTGGAGGAACTCCAACATTCTTTAGCCCTCAAAATTTAGCACAATTAATTAACGGAATTCTAAAAAAAGCAGATAAAACACCTGATTTTGAATTTAGTTTTGAAGCCCATCCTAATAGTACGACTAAAGAACATTTAGAAACCTTATATAAAATAGGGTTTAGAAGAAATAGTTTTGGTGTTCAAGACTATAATATAAAAGTACAACAAACAATTAATCGAATACAACCCTTTGAAAAAGTAAAAGAAGTAACAGAGCTTTCTCGTGAATTGGGATATACATCGATTAGTCATGATTTGGTATTTGGATTGCCGCATCAAACCAAAGAAAGTATTATTGATACAATTACTAAAACCAAAGAATTAAAACCTGATAGGATTGCTTTTTACAGTTATGCTCATGTTCCATGGATTAAAGGAGTTGGACAAAGGGGATATGATGAAAATGATTTGCCTTCTGCAGAAGAAAAAAGAGTTTTGTACGAAACAGGTAAATCTTTATTACATGAGTTAGGTTACGAAGAAATAGGGATGGATCATTTTGCATTAAAAACCGATTCAATGTATCAAGCAATGGAAAACAAATCCTTGCACCGTAATTTTATGGGGTATACTGCGGGTAAAACGAAATTGATGATTGGTTTAGGAATGAGTTCAATCAGTGATTCGTGGTATAGCTTTGCTCAAAATGTTAAAACAGTAGAAGAATATCAAGAAATTGTAAATCAAGGGAAGATTCCAATATTTAGAGGACACTTGCTAAATGAAGAAGATTTAATCATTCGTCAACATATATTAAATATTATGTGTCATTTCGAAACCAGTTGGGAAAATGATAAAATGAAATTTCCCGAATTACCCGAATGCATAGATAGATTAAGAGAAATGGAACAAGATGGATTAGTAATTTTGAGTGAAAAAGGATTGAAATTACCTGACCAAGCTCGACCATTTGTGCGAAATGTATGCATGGCTTTCGATTTAAGATTAATAAGAAATAAGCCAACAACTCGCATCTTTTCAATGACTATTTGATTTTCAGAAAGTTAAAATTTTTCTTCTTTTTTACATAAAATGTTTGAAGTATTGATTTTTTCAGTACTTTCACACTTATTATTATTTTATTTTTATTTTTTATGAAAACTGGTACAGTAAAATTTTTTAACGCAACAAAAGGATTTGGATTTATTAAAGAAGACGAAACAGGCGAAGAATTCTTCGTTCATGTTACAGGAATCGTTGACCAAATTGCCGACAATGACCAAGTAACATTTGACGTTAAAGAAGGAAGAAAAGGATTAAATGCAGTAGATGTAAAAAAAGCATAAATTATCACTTTTTCGAGAATTAAAAAGCCAAGCATTGCTTGGCTTTTTTTATTACATTTAAAAAAAAATAATGGATATGAAAAATAATAGTTTAGTTTTCTTATTAGTTTTAATTCTTTTATATAATTCTGATTTGTTCTCTCAAACTACTAATAAATTGGGGTGTACACAGGCAACATCTCAAGCAGTATTAGAATTTAATAATGTAAGAGCTCATTTATCTACTCAAGGAGTATTTTGGCAAAATCCTTCAATTGAAGATGCCGGTTATCAAGTTCCAAAGGGAACAGGATTAAATACTCTTTATTCAGGAGCTTTATGGATAGGAGGGGTAGATCCTAATGGACAATTAAAAATTGCTGCTGATGAATGGATGGGACTTGGAAATGATTATTGGCCAGGACCACTTGATGAAGTAACTGGAGATATAGATGCTTCTCAATGTAATGATTTTGATAGGTTTTGGGGAATGGGAAATGCTGAAATAAATTTGTTTTTATCCAACGGAACTATAAGTAATAATATTTTATATTGGCCGGGAAAGAACAACCCTAATCTTTCTTATATTCCTGTAAATCATGATTTAGCTCCATTTGTGGATGTTAATACGGATGGCAATTATAATCCAAATGATGGTGATTATCCTTTAATAAAAGGTGATACAGCTATTTGGTGGGTTTTAAACGATAAAGGTAATCAACACACAGCATCTCTAAGTAATCAACCTATGGGGATTGAATTACATGTAATGGCTTATGCTTTTGCTACAAATGATGATATCAATGACATGACGTTTTATGATGTAGATATTATTAATAAGTCTTCATTTACTTTTTCGAATACTTATGTTGGAATTTTTATGGATACTGATATAGGTAATTATACTGATGATTATGTAGGGTGTGATACAACTTGGAATGTTGGTTATGGATATAATGGAGATGATTTTGATGAGAATAATGGCTCATTGGGTTATGGGACAAAACCACCTTTACAAGCTGTAACCATGATAAAAAGACCAACCATAAATAGTATTGAGTATCCAATGGCTTCATTTATGAGTTTTATTACAGGAGGTAGTAGTGTTATGGATGATCCACAGACTCCCAGTGAATTTTACAATTACATGAAAAGCAAATGGAATGATAATACACATTTAGTATATGGAGGTAATGGACATTCTTCTACCGGAGGAACAGTGTCTTGTTCGTTCCAATATCCGGGAAATCCGGCCAATTCTTCTGAATGGAGTGAATGTTCTTTAGGAAATACACCAGGAGATAGAAAATTTATCATGTCATTCGGAAATATGGAATTTTTACCAGCAAATAAAATTTCAATGTCGTTTGCTTTAGTATATCATAGACCAACATCAGGAAATCATTGTCAAGGAGTAAATGGCTTATTGACTTCTGTACAGCATGCTCATAACTTTTATAATTCAATCTCTACAAATTTAAACGAAACTATTGCTCAAGAAACAACAATTAAGTTTTACCCTAATCCTGTGTCTAATAATTTAACTATTTCGTTAAATGAAAATATGATAGGAAATGTTCTTATTGAAATATATGATATGCAAGGAAGGTTGGTTTTATCTGATAAAAGAAAAATGCAAAATATTTTAAAAGTAAATATTTCAAATATTCCAAATGGTAATTATTTGTTGAAAGTACTTTCTGAAAATGGATTGATGGGAGTTGAAAAAATAGCTATTAATAGATAATTAATAGATCAGATTTTTGAAAAGCCAAGCATTGCTTGGCTTTTTTTATTGTATATTTGGTAGATATGATAAGAATATTTTTTATACTCATTATTTCATTTTTTGCAATTAAATCTTTTGCAAGTGGAGCAGATACTTCAATAATTGAGCAGCATTTGTATTCTATTACAAAAACTGAAAAAGCTAGGATGTATAAAAATATTGATGTACTAAATAATATTGCTCAATATATTTATGATGAATTTAATAAATATGCTGATACTACTTATTATCAAGAGTATAATGTAGAAGGAAGAATTTTTAAAAATGTTATATGTGGTTTTGGTGAAAAAAATACGAAAACAATTGTAGTTGGAGCTCATTATGATGTTTGTGATGAACAAGAAGGAGCTGATGATAATGCAAGTGGAACAGTTGGGTTATTAGAATTAGCAAGATTATTGAAAGGTCAACAATTAAATTACCGAATAGAAATTGTTGCCTATACTTTAGAAGAACCTCCTTTTTTTAGAACGGAATATATGGGAAGTTATGTTCATGCAAAATCATTAGAAAAAAGAAAGGAAGAGATATATGGTATGTGTTGTTTAGAGATGATTGGTTATTTTGATGAAAGAAAAAAATCTCAAGATTATCCGATAGGTATTCTTTCTTTGATTTATGGTAATAAAGGAGATTATATTACTCTAGTTAATAAATTTAGTAAAGGAAAATTTGCTAGGAAGTATAGTCGACAATTTAAAAAGAACAATCTTATAAAAACTAAGAAATTTACTGGCCCAAAGTCATTACCTGGCATAGATTTTTCTGATCATCTAAATTATTGGAAATTTGGAATTAGCTCATTAATGATTACCGATACTGCATTTTATAGGAATAAGAATTATCATGAAAAATCAGATAAGATGGAAACTTTAAATATTTCTAAAATGGCTAATGTAATTGATACAGTTTTTGAATCTCTTATCAATTTAGAATAATCAATCTTTTTGCAATTATAGTTTGCGTTAAACCTCTAGCAACAAAAAACAATAAAAAAGCCATCCATAATCCATGGTTTTTAAAATAAGGATGTAAAATAAAATAAGATGGTAAGAAAAATAAAAAAGTAGCAATGAGCATGGTATTTCTCATAGCTTTACTAGCAGTGATGCCAATAAAAACTCCGTCCCAAACAAATGCAATTACACTTATTATTGGGAAAATTGTTAACCAAAATAAATAATCATTAGCTTCATTAATTACTTCTTTTTGTGATGATAGCATCCATAAAATGTTTTCCCCAAAAAATAAAAAAGTAAGAGAGTATAAAAGTCCAATTCCAAATCCCCAATAAAAACAAAGCTTAATTGCTTTTTGTAGTAATGATTTATTTTGGGCTCCATAATATTTTCCAGTAATTGATTCAGCTGCAAAAGCAAATCCATCAATTCCATAAGCAGCAATACCAATAAATTCGAGCAACAACATATTTGCTGCACCAATAATTAATCCTTCTTTTCCTGAATACACTTTAAAAAACGAAAAAGTAAAAATCAAACAAAGTGTACGGATAAAAATATCAGAATTAATAAGTAAAAATTCTTTGATTGCTTTCATTTGGAGAACCCCTTGATAAGCTAATTTATTTAATGATTGTCGGTAATAAATTAAAAAGAAAACAAGCGCTAAAATCAATCCTGAATATTGAGCCAAAACGGTTCCTAAGGCTACACCTGCTGTATTCATTTGATAAGAATTAACCAGCCAATAACTTAAACCAGCGTTTAAAATATTAATAACAATGGTAATGACCATTGGAATAACAGCGTTTTGTTTTCCTAAAAACCAACCAATAAATGCATAAAGACTAATGGTAGCAGGTGCTGCATAAATTCTAGTATTGAAATAGGTGGTGATTTCTTGATTTACCTCTGGAGTGGAATCAATTAGAAATAATGCAAATTCAAATAAGTAGTTTTTTAAAATAAATAACAATAGAGCTCCTGAAAAAGCTACGATCAATCCTCGAAATAAAACCCGATAAGTTTCATTTATATCTTTTTTTCCTTCGCTTTGAGCAGTTAAACCTGTTACTCCCATTCTTAAAAAACCAAATCCCCAATAAATAAAATTGAAAATCATCACTCCAAAACCAATGGCTAAAATAAAAGCCTCGTCAGATAAATGTCCCATTAAAGCTACATCAACCACACTAACAATTGGAACAGATAAGTTTGCCAATATATTCGGAATAGCAAGTTTTAGGATTTCTTTATTCAAGATTTTGTTTTTCGTTTCGTAAGTAGAAAATTAAGGATATTCCACCAATGCTAAAGAAAATAATCGTTGCTATCTGAAATGCAATTTGAATGGAATAAACGTCAGCCATATAGCCTAAAAAAGGTGAACAAATAGCAAAAATTCCACGAATCATAAAACTTCTAATTGACATTATTATAGCTCTCATTTCTGATGGAGTGTGCCGATTAATATAGTCTCTTAAAACAGGAGTACAAATTCCTCTTACTAAGTAGAAGACAAATAATATAATCAGTCCCCAATAGTTTAAAATATTGCCTAAAAGTAGATAACAAGTACTTAATGAAATCAAAAAGAAGACCAGCATCTTAGTAGAATCCCATTTTTCTTCAATTCGATGAGAATAAAATGAAGTAATAGCGACTGCTAAATTTAAAATGGCTCCTACAATTCCAAAATATTTTACTTGCAAATCTAATGCTACAAAATAGGGTTGAGAAAACCAAGCGATTACCAGAGTCGTCGCTCCAATTACAGAAGAATAAACAATGTTCCATTTAAGAGGTTTGTTTTCTTTTAAAGCAAAACGTAAAATATATTTTATATTATCCAACGGGTTTTTACCTGAAAGTTTAGTAACAGGTGGTTCGACTAATAAAAAGGCTACTAAAAAACCTATAAATGCAATACCTGTTTGATAATAAAATGGAGTTCGTAAGGATATTTCGGCTAAGAATCCTCCTATAATAAAAGCAATCGCTTCTGCAAAATTTCCAAGAGCAATAGAGCGACCTTCGTATTTAATAAATTTATCTTTTTGATTAATCGCAACTAAACTGTCGTACATTAAAGCGGTATCTGAACCTGAAACAAAACTTTGACCAATTCCTAAAATTAAAGCAGCAGGTAAAAATCCCCAAAAACCTTCAGCAAAAGAATAAATCAACATTCCTAAAAAGCCAAAAAATGTCCCGATTATCATGCTGTTTTTTCTTCCCAAAACGTCAGCAACATAGCCTGAGGGTATTTCCATTAATGCAATAGAAATAGAATAAATGGATTGAATGGTCATGATTTCTTCTAGATTTAAACCATTGTCTTTAAAGAACAATACAATAGTAGGCATGAAAAGCATTAACCACTTTGATGCTTTAATCACATAAAGTTTCCAGATATTTGAAGCAATGTTCAACTTAGGAGTTTAAACCAATAAAATGTTCGGTAGCTAATTGATAAGAATTCATTCCTAATCCTGTAATTACACCTAAGCAATTTTTAGCCATTAGCGAAGTGTGACGATATTCTTCTCTAGCATAAACATTAGAAATGTGCACTTCAATAACAGGAGTTTTGATACCTGCAATGGCATCAGAAATACCTATAGATGTATGGGTGTAAGCTCCTGCATTCATAACAATTCCATGATAATCAAAGCCTACTTCATGCAATTTATTTATTAACTCACCCTCAACGTTACTTTGATAATATTCAAATTCTACAGTTGAATATTTCTTTTTTAATTCTTGAAAAAAATCTTCAAAAGAAAGATGCCCGTAAATAGTAGGTTCTCTTTTTCCTAATAAATTCAAGTTAGGGCCGTTAATAATTAAAATTTTCATAATAATATTCTGAACTGCAAAGATATATATTTGCATTAGAATGCTTTCAATAAAAGCTTCTAATGAAACAACAAAATACAATGTTCAAATTTCAAATATTTGGAATTTGGATTTTTTGAGATTTGTTATTTTTTTAATTTAAATTAAATCATTGAATTGGACTCCAACCATAAAAGGCTTTAAATCATACTTGCAACTTGAACGTTCTTTATCTGAAAACTCTATTGAAGCTTATTTGCACGATGTTGAAATGTTGGTTCAATTTTTAGAAATAAAAGGATTGGATTATTCACCAATTACAATCACCAAAAAACAAGTAGAGGAATTTATTCAATATGTAAGTGAACTAGGTATGTCGGCTACATCACAAGCTAGAATATTATCTGGTTTGAAAGCCTTTTTTAAGTATATGTTGATTGAAGATATGATCAAAGTGAGTCCAACAGAGTTGATTGAAGCTCCGAAAATTGGGAGGAAATTACCAGATACACTTAGTTTTGAAGAGATTAATCAAATTATTGACGCCATTGATTTAAGTACCAATGAAGGAGAAAGGAATAAAGCGATGCTTGAAACCCTTTATAGTTGTGGGTTAAGGGTTTCCGAATTAGTTAATTTGAGGCTTTCCAAATTAATGTTGGAAGAAGGTTTTGTTATTGTGATTGGTAAAGGGGATAAAGAGCGTATTGTTCCTATCGGAAGTGTAGCCATTAAACATATTAAAATATACATTGAAAGTATTCGTAACCACATGTCGGTGATAAAAAAAGAAAGTGAAGATATTTTGTTTTTAAATAGAAGAGGAGGAAAACTAACAAGAGTGATGGTTTTTACTATTATTAAACAATTGGTTGAAAAAGTAGGAATTCATAAAAATGTCAGTCCACATACCTTTCGTCATTCTTTTGCAACTCATTTAGTAGAAGGAGGAGCAGATTTAAGAGCTGTTCAAGAAATGTTAGGACATGAATCAATTACTACAACAGAGATATATACCCATTTAGATAGAGATTACCTCCGTCAAGCGATAATCGATTATCATCCACGTTCAAAGTAAATTTTTTCTTAATTTGGAAGGGTTAATATTTTAGCATGAGTGAAGTAAATTGGAAACAAGAAATAGATGAGACGGCATACCGTTACCATAAAATTGCATTATGGATAGCTGTTGTATTTGATTTGCTTTTTTTTGTTCCCGATTATTTTAATATTCCTGAGTATTGGGTTGAGTTTTTAACTTTTAGAGTGGCTGTAGCTTTCATCTGCTTAATAGTGGTGTTGTTTCATAAAAAGTTGAAAATTTCTACTCAACTTATGGGAGCTCTTCCTGTTTTTTTAATTTCAGTCCAAAATGCATACATGTGGAGTGTGATGGGGGTTGAAGATTTTCAAAAACATACATTTTCATATATGGCACTTTTCATTGGTGCCGGAATGTTTGTTTTTTATCATTGGTATTATTCGCTTGTAATAATAATTATTGATATAGTAGCTAATGTTTTTTTTCTATCAGTGAACAGTACTTTATCTGTAGAAGAAATATTAACTAGCGGAGGTTTGTTAACTGCTTCAATTGCTATTTTTTCTGCTTTATTAATAAGAATGAGAATAAATCTTACCAAAAAAGAAATTGTTTCCAGGCTCAAACTTGAAGAATCCAAATTTGAGATAGAAGAAAAAAATAAGGAAATACTAGATAGTATTAATTATGCAAAAAGAATTCAATTTGCGTTGCTTCCGCCAAAGAATGTGTTTAAAGAACTTTTTCCTAATTCATTCTTAATATACAAACCCAAAGATATTGTGAGTGGTGATTTTTATTGGGGAACACGATTATCTACTACAATTGATAATGCTGATGGAAATGAAAGTTTAGTGGTTTTTTGTGTGGCAGATTGTACTGGTCATGGAGTTCCAGGTGCATTTATGAGTTTAATAGGAATAAAAATATTGAATCAATCAATTAAAATGAATGATGTGAATTCTCCAGCCCAAGCATTAGACTATTTAAATGAGCAAGTATATAATACTATCAATAAACATTCTAGTAAAGAAAGTGTTGTTCGTGATGGAATGGATATTGCCTTTTGTGCAATTAATTTCAAAACATTAAATCTTTCTTATTCGGGAGCAAATAATTCACTTTATATAATCAGAAAAGGAGAGCTTATTGAATTGAAAGCTGACAAGCAACCTATTGGTTCGTATGAAAATCAGCAACCATTCACTAATCATCAAATACAATTGGAAAAAGGTGATATGGTTTATGCGTTTTCTGATGGATATGCTGATCAGTTTGGAGGAGTAGATGGTAAAAAAATGAAGTCGAAAAGATTTAAAGAAAAGTTGATGGAATGTTCTAATATGGACGTTGAGAAACAAGAATCTTTTCTTTCTGAATATTTTGAAAACTGGAAAGGTAATTTAGAACAGTTAGATGATGTTTGTGTCATAGGAGTAAAAATTTAATTTAATGATATTTGCAAAGTTGAAGTCATATCAGTTTATTGCCCTTTTTATTATTGGAACACTTACCTTTTCCTGTAAAAAAATACTCGATAAGCCTACTTGGGATACAGAGCTATTAGCTCCAGTAATAAAGACTACACTCACATTGAATAATTTATTGTCTGATTCGGTGATTCAGACTAATCCTGATTCTTCTCTTAAATTGGTTTACCAATCTGATGTGTTTAATATTGATGTAGATTCTATTTTTAAAATTCCGGATACCACTTTAGTGGAGGAATATGTAATTCCATTATCAAGTACAGTCGCTCCAGGTGGTTCCTTTTATAGTAATAATGAGGAAAAAGAATTGAATGTCAGTAATGGTGTGGAATTAAATTATGCCAAAATTGAATCGGGATATATTGATTTGGAAATATTTAGTGATATAAAAGAAAAGGTAATTGTTAATTTAAAAATATTAAGTGCCACCAAAAATGGAGATACTTTGTCTATTGTCGAAACTATTGATGCTGCTACTGTTTCACAACCGGGATACTTTACTTTGCAATACGATTTAAGCGAATATGAATTAGATTTAACTGGATTAAACCATAATGAAAACAACACTTTAGTTACCTATGCAATTGGAACTGTAGATCCCAATGCATCTAGTTCTGTTAATATTAATGCTGGAGATAAGATAATTATTAATTACTCATTTGTTGATGTTGTTCCTTTTTATGTTCGAGGATATTTTGGAACACAAAACTATCATTATGGTCCTGATACTACTTTGTATGATGCTTTTAATAGAATAAAAGGTGGAACACTTGATTTGGAGCAAGTCGATGTTTCATTAGATTTTGAGAATGGAATAGGAGTGGATGCTCAGTTGATAGTCAATCAGCTATCATCATTTAATTCTAATAATGCTCAATATGCTAGTTTAAATCATTCAGTAATAGGTTCACCCATTAACATTAATAGGGCTCAAGAGACTCATTCAGTACCCGAGGTGAATTATACATATTATCACAATGATTTTACTACTTCAAATTCTAATATTGATGAGTTGTTAGAATTATTCCCTAATCAGTTAATTTATGAAGTTGATTTAGCTATAAATCCTTTAGGAAATATTTCTGGAAACAACGATTTTGTATTTAAAAAACATCCATTAAAAACGAATCTTAATATAGAAATGCCTTTGTCTTTAGTCGCTAATCAATTGACGTTAGTAGATACTATTGATTTTAACTTAGATGAAGAAAATATAAAAAATGTAATTGAAGGAAATCTTTTTGTTTACGCAGAAAATGGCTTTCCTTTTGATGCTGTTTTTAATCTTGATTTACTGGATGCTAATCAACAAATATTTAAGACTTTGCAAGTAAATAACTATATAGCATCAGGCTTAGTAAATGCTTCATTAAAAGTGGAGCAACCAACATCTTCAGTGTTATCAATGCCATTATCTACTTCTGATATTCAAGATTTAACTTTAGCTAAAAAATTACAATTAAAAATAGCCTTTACAACTGCTGCTCAACCCAATTTCATAAAAATTTACAGTCACTATAAAATAGATATAAAAGTAGTTGCTGATTTTGTTTATCAAGTAAATGGAAATTAGAAAAATCAGCAATATATTAATTGTCATTTTTGTTTGTTTTATAAGCTCTTTAGCCTATTCTCAAAACTTTCAATCTTTTTTTGAAGATTCACTCCGTCGGACAAATATTTCAATTCAATCAAATTATTTTTATGGCAGCAGTTCCATTAATAATGCCTTTATGAACAAATTTATTTATGGGGGTGAAATTACCAGAGAAGAAAAAGATAAAATATATGAGAAACTAAATACCTTAAATACTTTTGGTGCAGATTTTAATGTAAACATAAATGCGGAATTAAAATTTGATACATTATTTGGTAAAACCAAATTGATGATGTTGGTGGGTGCCGAAATGATAGAGCATGCTGATGCAAGATTTTCGGCAGATTTATTCAAATTATTCATGGATGGTAACAAACAATTTGCAGGAAAATATGCCGATTTGAGTAAAACAAATATCAACTATTTTAGCTATCAACAATTAAATTTTGGGTTAATCAACTATCGAACTCATAACAACAAAATAGCTCGTGAGGGTGTTATATTTTCTTTAATAAAAGGACAAGAGCATACAGCTGTTAAAATTCCTAGAGGTACATTATTTACAGAAGAATTTGGTAGAGAAATAGAGTTGGATTTGAACTATATTTACAATAATAGTGATACAGCCTCAAAAAAAATAACAGCTTTTAATGGATTGGGTGTTTCAACTGACCTATTTTCAGAATTTAATTTAGATGAAAATTCTAAGCTATATGTTGCTGTTAACGATTTGGGCTTTATTCAATGGAATAAAAAATCTATTCAAATTCAAGCAGATAGTTTATTCACTTATGATGGAGTTGACGTTGAGAATATATTTGATTTAAATGATAGTTTGGTGTCAAGTATTTCAAGAGATTCATTACTCAATTTAATTTCCAATCAACGTAATAAAGGAAGTTATGCTATTGCATTACCAACATCCATCAATTTAATGTACTCAAAACAGTTTAATTCAAAATTAAAAGCTGAATTTGGATTTCGTCATAAAATTTTGGCAAATTATTTTCCATGGGTTTATGGTAATTTATACTATTATTTTAAGCCTAATTTGGTTTCACAAATTCATCTTTCTTATGGAGCTTATGGAACCTATAATTTTGGTTTAGCTATAGCAAAATCATTCAAGGAAAAGCTTCAGTGTTATGTTGGAACCCATAATGTGTTAGGCTTTTTAGTTCCTCAATACACCAACTCAGGAAGTGCTTATATAGGTTTAAAAATGTATTTTTGATGTATGAAAAAAATGATAAACGTACCTAATTTAAAACATGCCGATTCAGGTAACTTTTTTTTAATTGCCGGACCATGTGTTGTAGAAAGTGAAGAGAATGTATTTGAAATTGCTTGTACAGTTAAAGCAATTACTGAAAGACTTCAAATACCTTATATTTTTAAAGCTTCTTATCGAAAAGCTAATCGTTCAAGATTAGATTCTTTTACCGGAATAGGTGATGAACAGGCACTTTCTATTATTAAAAGTGTTAAAGATAGATTAGGACTTCCTGTTTTAACTGATGTGCATACTGCCGAAGAATGTGAATTGGCTGCTAAGTATGTAGACGTTTTACAGATTCCGGCTTTTTTATGTCGTCAAACTGATTTATTAGTAGCTGCAGCTAATACAGGAAAAGTAGTTAATATCAAAAAAGGTCAGTTTTTATCTGCAGATGCCATGCAATTTGCAGTTAAGAAAGTAAAAGAATCCGGTAACGATAATGTTTGGTTAACAGAAAGAGGGACTACTTTTGGTTATCAGGATTTAGTAGTAGATTATAGAGGTATTCCAATAATGCAAGAATTTGCATCTACGGTGTTAGATATCACTCATTCATTACAACAGCCTAATCAAACCAGTGGAGTTACGGGTGGAAAACCAGAGTTAATTGAAACTATTGCAAAAGCAGGAATAGCCGTTGGGGTAGATGGAATTTTTATAGAAACTCACCCTAATCCAGCTGTTGCAAAAAGCGATGGGGCAAATATGCTAAGATTAGATTTATTAGAGGATTTACTAATTAAATTGATTAAAATTAGAAAAGCATTATAGTGATAAGATTATTTGCCATATTGTTTTTATTGGTGCCTCTATTATCAAAATCACAAGTAGATAGTGTGGCACATATTTTTACTTATGGAGGAACAAGTAATGATCATGCAGAAGAAGTAAAATCAACTTCAGATAATGGCTATGTTGTTATTGGTTCAACTTCTAGTAATAGTTGGGGGAATACTGACGCTTATTTATTGAAGTTAGATTCAAATTGTAATTATTTATGGAGTTATGCATTGGGTGGTGCAAATAATGATTGGGGATATGCAATAGAAGAAACAAAAGATAAGGGTTATATCGTCGCAATGTCGTCAAATAGTTATGGAAATGGAGGCTACGATGGGGTGCTTATGAAAAGAGATAGTTTAGGGAACCATGAATGGACAAAAATTTATGGTGGAAACGATTGGGATTTTATTTATGATGTATCAGAAACTTATGATAGTGGATTTGTTTTTTGTGGTGAAACATATAATAATTCAAATGGATTTTCTGATGTTTGGGTAGTAAAAACTAATATGTTTGGGGATACACTTTGGTCTCAAGTAATAGGAGGAGAGTATAAAGATAGAGCTAATTCTATTATTGAAACTTCAGATTCAAGTATTGTTGTAGCTGGTATAAAAAATACTAATACAGATTCAACACAAATTTATATTTTAAAATTTTCTAGTGCTGGGGTTTTACTTTGGGATAGTATTTATGGTGACGAAAAATATGAAGATGCAAATAATATAATTGAGATAAATAATGGGAGTTATGTTGTTTCTGGATATACAACAAGTAAGAGTGTCGCAGGGGATCAAGATTATTTTATATTTAGTACAGATGAATTGGGTAATTATTTATGGGACTTTTTTATTGTTAATGCTCCAATACCTACTCCGGATGATGAAAATGCTTATGATATAATTCAACTTCCAAATAATAAATTATTGGTTACGGGCTTTTCTAAAACAGGAGGAAGTTCCAAGAATATCATATTTTTTCATTTAAATGCAATAAGTGGAACTTGGGCTGGCGGGTCAAATGTAATTGGTACCAATAATGATGATTATATAAAAAGTATTTGTTTAGGCAATAATGGGGAAATGGTTGGTGCTGGGGTTTCAAATTCATTTGGTGCAGGTATGGAGGAAGTTTTAATAATAAAGTTAGATACTATATATAACAATCAAGATACTTTTGTAACATCTATTCTTGACACAATCCCACTTAATGTTCGTTCATATCAATATACTGATGCTGAATTTAGTATTTCACCTAATCCGGCAAAAGATTTTATTTCAATAAATGCTAGTAAAGAAATAAAGGAATGTTATTTGGTTGAAGCTAATTTGAAACGAATTAAAATTAATAATCTATCAAAATTTGATATCAGAAAATATCCTTCTGGTGTCTATTTTATAGAATTGGTTTTTATAGATGATAGTCGAGCATTAAAAAAAATTATTAAGTATTAGCTATGTTCTTTTCAAATGTTAGAAAGGGGTTAAATGACAAATACTTATTATTAGTTTCAATAATTTGTTTGGCACTAGTAATCTTTAAAAGTTCATATTTTTCGCTTCCTTATTTTAGTGATGAATTGTGGGTGTATGGTCCTTCTATTAGGAAAATGGGAAGCCAAATTCCTAGTATGCTGCCAAGCTCTCTTTCCTTTGAAGACCATTGGGGACATCCCCTTTTATTTTTCTTTTTAGGAGGAATATGGACTTTTTTATTTGGCACTAGCATCCTTTCAACTCATTTATTTGCCACATTTCTCTCATTATTACTTTTGTTGGTAATCTATTTTACCTTAAAAAACATTTTCTCCAATAAAATTGCATTTTATTCTGTTTTACTTTTGTCTTTTCAGGGAATTTTTCTTGGGCAATTCAATCTTGTTTTGCCTGAAATTTTGCTGACTCTTTTTTTATTTTTAACGGTATTTTTTTACTTAAATAATAAATACTTACTATATATTGTAAGTGGAGCTTCACTGGTTTTAGTAAAAGAAACAGGAGTTCTATTTATTGTTACAATAATTCTATGGAATGTAATACGATATGTATTATATGAAAAGGAAAAAATATTTTTATGGAAGTTTTTCAAAGAGAATTTACTATTATCGGTTCCACTATTATTTATTGCATTACATACTTTTGTTCTATATCTGACTTATGGATGGTTTGTGGCTCCAAACAGACTTGATGATTTTAATTTTACTTGGGATTCTTACTATGATAGAATAATGAAATCCTTTCATTATGTGTTTATTGATCAAGGAAGGAAACCTATTACAATTACCTTTTTTTTAGTTTGTGTTTTATTGCAAAGAAAATATGTTTTATGGAAAAGAATATTTTTTTTAGTATTCATATTTGCTCTGTATAAAGTATTTTTCAATTATTGGAAATTACCATTTTGGATTACAGTTTCTATAGTTCCATTATTGTTTTTGTATTGTCTTAAATTATTTACTTGGGATATATACAATGAAAATAAAAAACTAGGATCTTGGTTAGGGATTTCAACGCTATTTATAATTATCTACTTACTGTTCTCTTCTTCTCAATTTGACAGTTTAAGATATTTATTTTGCATTATTCCTTTGCTGATTATTATTACTCTTTATTTTATTGAAAACAATATTCAAATCTTAAATAAGTATAAGCTAATAATTATATCAGGTGTTTTTACTTTTTTTCTTATTAATTATTTAATAAATGATAAAAATTTTGGAGATGATACTTTAAACTATAAAGAAGTATGTATAGCCAACAAAGAAGCAGTTGAGTATCTAGAAAAAGGTAATTTTTATGATAACCAAGTAATAGCTCCTTTTTTATTTCAGCATACTTTAGAAAGACCATTAACAGGCTATTTAAGTTCAGAAAAGATTTTTACTAATGTAAATAAATCTAATAAACTTGATTCAAATGTTATTTATGTATTCAACAATATTACTTATAACAAAAAACGAGAAGAGATTATAAATGATTCAAATTTTAAACTTATTTTTAAAAAAGAATCAAAATTAATTTGGTTTGAAATCTATCAAAAAACTCACTAATATGATATTTGTTACAACACCAACAATACAAGGAAAAGAAATAATTGAAACATTAGGTACTGTTAGAGGAAGTACAGTAAGAGCAAGAAATATAGGAAGGGATATTTTTGCAGGATTAAAAAACATAGTAGGAGGTGAAATTTCAGAATACACTAAGTTATTAGCTGATGCAAGAGAACAAGCTATAAAAAGAATGTTAGATGATGCCCAAAAATTAGGAGCTGATGCAATTGTTAATGTACGATTTACAACCTCACAAGTTATGCAGGGAGCAGCTGAAATGCTTGCTTATGGTACTGCAGTGAAACTAAAATAAATTAATGTATTCATAAAAAAAGCTCCAAGACATCTTGGAGCTTTTTTTTATCTTAATAATCGAACATTGCCTATATGTTCAGTTTTTACATCTCGATATAATTCCCTAGTATTTATTTTCCATACATAAATTCCGGTGGGTACAGGTTCTCCATTGTATGTTCCATCCCATCCTTCATTTATATCATCTGTTTCAAATAATTTTTCACCCCATCTATCAAATATCATAAAATGATAGTAAGAAGCATCGATTCCATCTCCTTTAGGCTTAAATACCTCATTTAAATTGTCACCATTAGGAGTGAAACTATTTGGCATATACAACAAGTAAAGTCCATTTATGATGACTTCTTTAATAATTGAGTTAGTACATCCATCGGAATTTGTAACCGTTAATTCTACTAAATAAACACCAGCACTATCATCTGGATATTCAACATAAGGGTTTACTTCGGTAGAATATAATGGAATTCCTCCTGTAAAAAACCAGTTGTTTTGTATATTTCCAATACTTTGATTTGTAAATTCAATATATGGATTGGTAATGTCTGTAGGTTGAGGATTCATCGTGAAATCTGCAATTGGGTAATCAAATGCACATACCAAATTGTCAAAAGTAGTATCTCTTTCGCATCCTATATCCGAAACTACACTTAAAGAAACATCATAACATCCCGGAGAGTTATAAGTATGATCTACAGTTAAAATATTATTAGACGTTAATCCATCTCCAAAATACCAAGTAACAGAATTAATATTAGAAAGATTTGAAGTAGTATTGGTAAAAGAAGTCGTAATAGGATAACAGCCGTTTATATTTGTTGCGCTTAAATTAGGAAGTGGAACAGGAGACCAAAATACATTAATACTACTATTAACAGCAGGGGTAGTACATCCATCAGTCACAACAACTGTATAAGTTTCAGAACTATTATTGGGAGTGACAATTGCATTTAGCCCAACTCCAACTGGGTTATTGTTGCTATCAAACCATGTATAGTTGTATCCTGTGCCAAGACCACCTGTTGCAGGAAGTATTGAAACTAAAGTAGTATCGTTTGGACAAATAGAATCTCTAGCAACCGAAATGGTATTTAATTGAATAGAATCTCTTAATGTAATTGTTACACTCTCAGTTGCTGATAAACAACCTAAAGCATCTTGTGCAAAAACAGAATAGGATGTGTTAACAGTTGGAGAAACAGAATGAGGACCATTTCCTACTAAACCATTGTCCCATATTAAAGATAATGGAGCAGTTCCTCCAGATGCAAAAGCTTGGATTGTTGCAGTACTTCCAATACAAATCAATTCATCATCACTTATTGAGTCAATAATAACCTGTGACGTCGGAACCAAAGAGATTAAAGTGTCATAAGAACAACCTAAATCATCTTCAATGTTCACTAAATAGCTGCCAGAAGAAATATTAAATAATGTATCAGCTCCAATTGTATTGGTATTTGTTTGTAATAATACAACACCAGTAGAGTCATAAAAATTAAAAGTAAAAGGAGGGTTTGAACCACTTGCATTTGCAATAATTTGTCCGTCATTAGATCCATTACATGTAGCAGGAGTTGATGAAGCAGAACCAAATACTTGTGATGATAAGGTTACCATAATAGAATCAGTATCAAAACAACTACCAGATGAATCGCTTACGGTTACAAAATATGTTGTAGTAGTTCCAGGTGTTAATATTGGATTTTGAATAGTTGGATTAGAAACTCCATTAGTGGGAGTCCAACTGATTAGATAATTGGAAGTTGGGGAACCTCCACAATTTACAGTTCCAGTATAAATCACTTGACCATCTATCCAACCTACCATATCTCCTTCTTGAACACTCAACTGAATGTTTCCTTGTCCATCAATTAAATCAAATGCAGACTCAGATTGAAATGAACCGGTTCCATAAATGATTTGAATATTACTTCCATTTATCAATTCAAAAGTAACTGTTAAAGGGTCTGGGTCTGATGAAGTTTGAGTATATGTACCAATAGGAGTTCCATCTTGCACAATGGTAATATCTTGTCCATTCCATCCATCTCCCCATCCAGGGTCACTCATTACCAAAGTATAATCACAAGTTGGACTAGCTCCCATATCTAAATTTACAATTACAGAATCATTACAACCAATAGTAGTATCTGAATTTAAAATATTTATGTTTGGTGCAAATACTGAAGATACGTATACACTAAGAGTATCTTGTTTAATACACCCACCACCATTATTGGCTTCAACTATTATGGTATTATTTCCTGAGCTTGTAAAAGTGGCTATTGGATTTTGACTAGTAGGATTGTCCATTATTGAAGCAGGAGTCCAGTTAAAGTTGTAGCTACCACTCGGAGTAACAGAAACAGAAAAGTTTACAGATTCACCCAAACAAACAATTGAATCTGATTGAGTAGTAATAAGAGTATAATTGGGAACGGTAGTTATAGTTTGAGATCTATCAACACTACATCCACTTGTATCTGACAAAGTTACAGTATAAGTTGTAGTAGTTGTGGGTGTTGCAATAGGATTTTGAATGTTTGTTGCTGATAATCCAGTCGATGGAGTCCAATTAAAGTTATATGTAGACAAAGTTGGTCCACAATTTCCAACACCAGTATAAATTGTAGAACCATCAACCCAGCCACTCATTCCTCCTTGTGAAACACTAAATTGAGTGTTTCCTTGCCCATCAATTAAATTAAATGAAGATTCACTTTGAAAGGAACCAGTATTATACACTATTGTTAAGTTATTTCCATTTGTAATTGGAAATGTAACAGTATTCCAATCTCCGTTATTATCTGTTGAAAGTACAGTATATGTTCCTACTAGTACTCCGTTATCATAAATATCTAAACTTTGACCATTCCAACCATCACCAAAGCTATCAAACATTTCTAATGTATAAATACAAGTTGATTGTATGTCAAAATTTACAGAGCTCCCTAAACAAATACTGGTATCACCAGGAGTAAGAGTTAAACTTGGAGGTGGATTTACACCAACAACTACTGAATCAGTTTTAATACATCCGAAAGGTGAAGTAATTGTAGCATGATATGTAGTGGTTGAAGTTGGAGAAGCATCAGGTGTGGCTGTTGTGTTATCATTAAGTGTCCCACTATTATCCCAGTTAAAAGTATACGTTCCAGTAGCAGGTGTTACTGTAACCCCAATTGAGGTAGTTAAATAATCACACAAAACAGTATCTCCAAATGAAGCTAAAGTATAGTCAGGAACAACATTTACAACAACAGTGTCTGTATTTATACATGCAGCAGTTAAGCTACTTGTAAGTAAATAAGTGGTAGTAACAGCTGGTTTAACTTGTGGATTTGCGCATGGATTACAGGTAATGTTAGTCCCTGGGACTATAGGGTCTCCTGAAATTACAGACCAAGTATAGCCAGCTCCACCTGAGGCATTTAATTGTGCCCATTGAGGTCCACAAATTGTTTGATCAGGTCCTGCGTATGGTTGGTCAAACACTGTAATATCATAAGTATAATATTGACTGGCTGATATAGGGCAAGCATCATCAACTAAATTAACAGTTAATACATTGATTCCCGAATCTAAAGGTGTAGGGCTCCAGCAAAATTGACCTATGGGATTTGTGGTCCCATTATTTAATATTGTAAAAGAAGCTCCAGGAATAGCTGTCGCTATATTAGATGTAACTGTTATATTATCTCCATCAGGATCAGAGAAATTAACCTCAAAACAAATTGAATCTGAAGGACACATCGATACCGAATTACTATCGGTTTGGATTACCGTTGGTCCTGATTGAGTAATTTGCATCCCACCCACATTTCCACAGGAAGGAGCACTTCCTCCAAAAGGGGCTGTATTAAAACATGAGGTGGAAACTACAACTTGCATCTCTCTAATCTGTGTTCCTATTAATACATTATTTCGATACTCATAAACAATTACAGAGACAACACAAATTTGACCTCCAACCGGAGTAAAACACATCTCTCCAGTTGATGGGTTAAGATTCATTCCAGAAGCATTAATAATTGGATTATTAGCTGAATAACCTGTTTCAAAATTTAATAGAGTACCTGGAGGGGTTGTTCCTCCAAGTGGAGTTGTAAATTGGTAATACAATGAATCACCGTCAATATCAGCAGCACCGTGATTATAAATGGTTAATTGATTTGAACATAAATAAGGAGTTGGTAATGCTAAGAACTGAGGAGAATTATTACATGGAGCCAATACATTATTTAATGTGGTTTGAATGTATAAATCTTGTAAATCTGGATCAACTAAATTTACAATACCACCATTTCTACAACAAAGATTCCAACTCATTATCCAATCAGCACAAGGAGGCATGGTAACAATTCCAGAAAAAACAGACTGTTCAGTTCCTGGTAATGTGCCCCCGTTACATGTTGTTGTTGCTGTTCCACAAACTTGAGATACATCAGAAGTACTTACCCAATCTAAATCAACAGTGAAATTTCCACAAGAGGAAGTAAGGTCAATAGTTTGAGGATCTGTGCCAATATCGATACCTGAACAATCACGGTAAATAGTAAGTGTAACTAAGTAATCATTCCCTCCAACACATGTATAAGTAATATCAGCACCCATTACGTGAGAAGCAAATGAATTACTATAACTCATTAAAGTAATAATTAATGCAAATAATACCTTCTTCATTATATAATTTTATGCAAAGCTAAGAAATCCTCAGTCTACTAAAGACGAAAAATTATCATAAAAGTTGTTTTCCTAAAGATTAATTTAATATTGATTATTTAGATACATTTAAAATAATCAAAAGGTTCTAAACAATCATTACAGGTGTAAAGTGCTTTGCAAGCAGTTGAACCAAATTGACTTTTTAGATTTGTGTTAGTCGAGCCACAATTGGGGCAAGGAACATTTTTTGGGCCATTTGCAAACAAAACACCTTTGTCAGCTGTCCCCTTTATTGGTGGTGAAATTCCAAATTTTCTTAGTTTTTCTCTTGCTTCTTCACTCATCCAGTCTGTAGTCCAAGCTGGAGAGAAAACCATATTGATTTCTATATTTTTAATTCCCTTTTGATGAAGAGTTTTAATAATATCATCTTCAAACATTTTCATGGCAGGGCAGCCAGTATAAGTTGGAGTAATAGTGACAATAACCCTGTTATCGATTATATCAACATTTCTTAATACTCCCAATTCTTCAATAGTAATAACAGGGATTTCAGGGTCGGGAATTTCAGAAAGAAATTCCCAAATTTGTTCCTTGCTATATTCTATTGGTGTTACCATTTTGCATCAGGATAGGCTCTTGGTAAAAATTGCATTTCCGCCAATAAATGACCTAAATATTCCGAATGAATCGCATTTAATCTTCCTGAATGCATGTAAGCATCTTCAGGTTTTGATAAAGTTGCTCTATCTAAAACTTCGTTTATGGTTTTAAGCCATTCTTTTTTTACATCATTTAAATCTACGGCAATTCCTTCTTTTATTAAAAGTTCATCCACTTTATTCATTTCAAACAAATCTCCCGTGTATTCCCATAGATCATTAAATGATTTCTGAACTTTTTGATGACTTTCTTCAGTCCCATCTCCAAGTCTTACTACCCATTCTGCACTATGGCGTAAATGGTAGGTAACTTCTTTTAATGATTTAACTGAATGAGCAGCAATCATTTCATCTTTACTATTTGATAATACTTTAAATAAATGATAATAATAGGCAGAATGTAAAAAGTTTCTTATGGTAGTATCTCCAAAATGACCATTTGGTCTTTCTGATAATAAAGTATTATAAAATTCTCTTTCATTTCTTTTATATGCAAAATCATCTTCTGTACGACCTTTTCCTTCTAGTTGTCCGGCATAAGTAAGCATAGTTCTAGCTTGTCCAATTAAGTCAAGTGCAATATTTGTTAAAGCAATATCTTCTTCTATAATAGGCCCATTACTACACCATTCAGACATTCTTTGACCTAGAATTAAACTGGAATCTCCCAATCTTAAACAATAATTAAATAAAGCTTCTTCTTTTGTCATGATTTTGTTTTTTAAATGTGTTTAGCTCCTTCTGGCATTACATAATGGGTAGGATGTCTATATATTTTATCGTCAGATGGTTCAAAGAATGAACCACTATCTTCCGGCATTGAAGAAACAATAGCATCTAATGGCACTACCCAAATACAGGTTCCTTCATTTCTTCTGGTATACATATCTCTGGCATTTTGTAAAGCCATTTCTTTATCTGTTGCATGAACACTTCCTGCATGTTTGTGAGGTAGTCCTGGTTTGCTTTGAACAAACACCTCCCATACATCTCCTTGATTATCTGTATTATTCATATCTTATTTTTTTAAGCGACTAATTGTTTGTTTTTTTGTTTTTGAGCATAAGCATTGGCAGCTTCTCTAACCCATTTTCCATCTTCATGAGCTTTAATATGATGTTGTAATCTTTGTTTATTACAAGGGCCATTTCCTTTTACGACATTCCAAAACTCATCCCAGTCAATTTCACCAAAATCATAATGACCTTTTTCCTCATTCCATTTTAAATCAGGATCTGGGATAGTTAAACCAATTACTTCTGCTTGTTGAACAGTTTTGTCAATGAATTTTTGACGTAATTCGTCATTGGTCTCTCTCTTAATTTTCCATTTTACTCCATTTCCCATGTTTGGTGAATCAGAATCATGTGGACCAAACATCATTAATGATGGCCACCAAAAACGATTCAAAGCATCTTGAGCCATTTCTTTTTGTTCTGGAGTGCCTTGTGCCATGTGTGCTATTATTTCATAGCCTTGACGTTGATGGAAACTTTCTTCTTTACAAATTCTAACCATTGCTCTAGAATAAGGCCCATAAGAAGTTCTTTGTAAGGAAACTTGATTTACAATCGCAGCTCCATCAACCAACCAGCCAACAGCTCCCATGTCAGCCCAAGATAAGGTAGGGTAATTAAAAATGCTGGAATATTTTGCTTTTTCAGTTTGTAATTCTTCAATGTATTCATCTCTACTTTTTCCTAAAGTTTCGGCAGCAGCATATAAATACTGACCATGACCTGCTTCATCTTGTATTTTAGCCAATAAAACTACTTTTGCTCTTAAACTGGGAGCTCTACTAATCCAGTTTCCTTCGGGCTGCATTCCAATTACCTCGGAATGTGCATGCTGAGAAATTTGTCTTTGTAAATGCTTTCTGTAGTCTTCAGGCATCCAATCTTTTGGTTCTATCTTTATTTCAGCATCTATCTTTGCTTGAAATTCTTCTAATTTTTTTACATCTTCCATAGTAAATCAATTTCTTTTTACTGACTACAAGTTTACTTATAAATCCTTAAATGTGCCATGATAAAAATCAGTTGTTAATTCTTAAATTTTTAAGGAGGCATTTGTTAGGTTTCAAAATCAGGCAGATAATTAAGTAAATAATTTTATTTTTGCAGCCAAAATATAAATAAGTATGAGTTTGTTTAAGAAAGTAATAGTTAAAGATGTAAGAAGAGAAACACCAGAATCTGTTTCTGTAGCTTTTGATGTGAATTTGAATGATTTTCCTTACCATTCTGGTCAGTACATTACTATAAAAAAAGAGATAAATGGAGAAGATGTAAGAAGATCTTATTCTTTGAGTAGTGCTCCTTACGAAAGTGATTTTAGAATAGCAGTGAAGCAAATTAAAAATGGTAAAATGTCTACTTTTTTTAATGAAGCATTATTGCCTGGAGTAGAATTAGAAATAATGTTACCTCAAGGAAATTTTTATTTAGATCCCGAAAATGATAAACACTATGTAGGCTTTGCTGCTGGAAGTGGAATAACGCCAGTTATATCAATGATTAAACAGGTGTTGAATGTAACTAATTCTAAGTTTACATTATATTATGGTAATAAAAATGAAAATTTAACCATCTTTAAAAAAGAGTTGGATGAATTGTTGACTGAATTTGGAGATAGATTAAATGTACATTATGTGTTTAGTCAACAAGCAAATAATAACAAACTTTTTGAAGGAAGAATTAATGAAAAGAAATTTGATGATATTATTAGAGAAAATGTAGAATTGTTGCAGGCAGATGGGTTTTTCTTATGTGGACCTGAAGAAATGATTAATGCAGTATCCAAAGGATTGGAGTATTTAGGGGTGGGTAGAACTAAAATTCATTTTGAGTTATTTACTGTGCCTGTAAAAGCCTCTGAACCACAAAAAATAGTGGATAGTGATTTTAAAGGAACCAGTCATTTAACAGTTATTATGGATGGTGAAGAAATTGAGTTTGATTTGGATTCAGAAGGTGATTTTATTTTAGATGCAGCTATTAATAACGGAGTAGATGCACCTTTTTCATGCAAAGGAGCAGTTTGTTGTACCTGTAAAGCACAGGTGGTTGAAGGAAAGGCTATCATGGATATGAATTATTCATTATCTGATGCTGAGGTAGAAGAAGGCTTTATTTTAACTTGCCAAGCACATCCAGCATCAGAAAAAGTAATGGTAGATTTTGATGTGGTTTAGTTTTTTAACAATATAATATTGAAAAGGTCTGATTTTTGTCAGGCCTTTTTTGTTGGTATACTATTAAATTTGAATGTCTTATTAATGTTTATGAATAAATTATACAAATTCTTTTTTCCTGCACTTATAATGTCATTGTTATTTTATTCGTGTAATTCTCAAAAAAAAGCTCAGAAAAAAGAAGCAGAAACACATAAGGTAATTCAAAAAAAATATGCTGATTTACTTAATGTGTCAACTACTGAAATTAAAAATGTAAGACTTTATGCGTTTATTGAAGAGTGGACAGGAACTCCATATAAATATGGTGGTTTATCTAAGTCAGGTATAGATTGCTCTGGGTTTTGTAATGTATTGTACAATCAGGTGTATCAAAAAGAATTGCCAAGAACTACAAAAGATATTGCCAAACAATTAGATAAGGTAAAACAATCAAGATTAGAAGAAGGCGACTTAGTACTTTTTAATATAGAAGGTAAAAAGAATGCTCATGTAGGAGTTTATCTGCAAAATAATATGTTTGTGCATGCTAGTACTAGTAAAGGAGTAATTATTTCCAGTTTAGAAAATCCCTATTATAAAAAAGCATACAATAAAGGAGGTAAGGTCTAATGAATATCCTAATTACTGGAGGCTCTAGGGGAATAGGAAGAGAATTAGTGTTGCTTTTTGCAGCTAATACTAATAATAAAGTAGTGGTATTTTCTCGAAATCAAGAGAAAATGAAAGAACTAGAACAAGAATGTTTAGAAAAGTTCAACAATCTAATAGTTTCTGAATATATTGATTTTCTTACCAATAACTTGGAAGATGAAATTGAAAAAGCATTAAAAAAAATAAACACTTCATTTAATGTGGTAATTAATAATGCAGGGCAGTTAATCAATGGACCTTTTTTACAAACTGAAGTAAAAGATATTGAAGAGTCGTTTAAAGTCAATTTTACGGCTCCTTATTTAATCAATAAAAATATTGCAGCCAAATATGCAGCAACCAATTGTCATATTGTAAACATTGGTAGCATGGGAGGAGTGCAAGGAAGTGTTAAGTTTCCCGGATTATCAGTTTACAGCGCAAGCAAAGCTGCACTAGCAAATTTAACCGAGTGTTTAGCCGAAGAACTAAAAGAAACTGGAATAAAAGTAAATTGTTTAGCGTTAGGCTCTGCACAAACCGAAATGTTGCATGAAGCTTTTCCTGGATACGAGTCTCCGGTTTCTGCAAAAGATATGGCGCAGTTCATTTATCAGTTTAGCTTAACGTGTAATAAGTTATTTAATGGAAAAATTATTCCGGTGGCTATAACTACTCCTTAAGTTTCAAAATCCATCAACAATTTTAAAGGGATATCTAATCCTTCGGATAAATTAATTAGAGTTGAAAGCGTTGGATTAACTTCGCCTCTTTCAATTAAACCAATCATATTTTTAGAAAGTTCTGATTTAAATGTAAGCTCTTCTTGAGTAATTCCTTTGGTTTCACGAATTTTTCTTACATGAATTCCAAAGGCAGTTAAGTGAGTTGTATTTCGGTTGTTAATCACACAACTAAAATCTCCTTATTCAAAAAACTATACCACCCTATATATTGGGTAATTATAATTTTGTATTTTTAATTTTTAAAGTATATTTATTAAAAATTAATTTTTATGAAAACCATTCCAATGAAAAATATTGAAAAAGCTACTTTGTTTGTAATCTTATTAGTGTATAGTCATTTAGCAATATCACAGGTAAAAGAGGTGGCTATTGATCCTCCTAATGCACAAGAATTTAAATCAAATAAAGTACACAATAAAGGTGTTTTAGTTTCTTACTCAACAGTAGATTATCAGTCTATTGTTAGTTTTAATCCTACGTTAATATTTTATGATTCTGATTTGAACTTGAAGTGGGAATTAAAAGATTATAGCAAATCAGAAATTAAGAAGCCATACTATGATATGTATTATAACAAAATTCCTAAAACACAAGGAAGGGGTGTTTTAGATAAATCTTCTATCTATGTTTCTCCATCGGGTGAATATGTATATACAGTAAATTATCAAAAAAGTAATATTAATTTAATAGACGTAGCATCAGGCAAATTGACCGAAATACATCTAGATATGGAGGTGCATTTGACTAAACAAGAGATACCCGAATATAGTTTAGATGCTTTTGTAGATGATAATTATTTTTATTTGGTTGAAGGTAATAATTATTACGGTAAATCAGATGCAAAAAATGCCCCGTCAGTTTTTGTAAGACGTATAAAGCATGGTGAAACTAAAGCTGAAACTTTTACAATTAATCCTAAATCACCTGAAGATGATAAAGAGGGAGTTTATAAACGTTATTTAAATCCGGAAAATTATATAGTGAGACAATGGGAGAATTTAATGGTAGTCAACAATGTTTTGGTATTGATGGATAATTATGTTGTTGAAAACAAAGATACGAAACAATTCTTTAAAAAAATTCTAATTTGCCCAATAGAAGGAGGTGATATTAAAGAGGTTTTTGTTAAAATGGGTGAAAAAATTGCTGATAATGATTTATTAGGTGAGGTTCTTTATGATAATACTCATAATAGAATTTACACTTACTCCTTAAATAAAGATAATGGTGAATTAATAGTTTCATATCGTTGTTATGATTCAAAGTTAGAATTGGTATGGGAAAAAAACTATGATTCTAAATTAGGTAAACAAGTGCTGCAGAAAGTTATAAACCCAGCAGTTTTAAAAGTTAATTATGATAATTCTCTAACCATAAAATCCAGATATGGTGATAATCATTATTATTTAAGAACTGACCCAAATGGAGATAATCCTGAGTTTATTATTAATGAAACTTGTTCTCAAGGTAAATTAGATGAAGATGATGGTTATACCTTAGATTGTCATGAATTTAATAATTTACAGAGTTTTAAAGATCTTAAAAGCTATATATTAAAAGATAAAAATTCTAACAATTATAAAGTTAATGATGCTGCAAGAAGAATAATGAAAAATAAAGGTTCTTGGAATTTGAATATAAATTTTTATTTATTTGAAAATAGATTAATATATGCTAAAGGGGCATTTGCTAAAAACGGTTTTACTCTAACTAGCTTTAATTCCAATTAAGTTTTCAAATAATACAATAATGCAAAAACCTCTCTTTATGGGAGGTTTTTGATTTTAAGATAAGTTTAAATTGATGTTTGGATAAATATTTCAAAAAATATTTGCTTGATAATCAGTGCAAAGCAAAATACTTCAAAAAATAATTCAACAATTACTTGTTAATTACAAAAAGCTATCTACTTTTGCATCCGCTTTTGAAACAACGGTTTCACTAAATATAAAGCATCATATTGAAGCAGAAGAAAAGTCTAAAAAAATAATTTGAAAAATTTTTCTAAAAAGTTTTGCAGATTGAAAATTAGTTCTACTTTTGCATCCGCTTTTGAAACAACGGTTTTAAGTGTTAAAAATAAAGTTTGAAAATAATTTAAATTTTATTTGGAGGTTTTAAAATTAGTTGTACATTTGCACCCCTCAAACGAGAAAACGTTCTCAAAAAAGAGGTTGAAAAAAAATGAAATATAGTTCTCTATATTGTATATAGTGTTCTTTGAAAAAACTGAAGTAAGATAAATAAAAAAGGTAAGTATCCTTGAGAAAGAAAAATCAATTTCTATTTCCAATGTGAAACAATCTTAGAAAACATTTAAGATTTATTACAACGGAGAGTTTGATCCTGGCTCAGGATGAACGCTAGCGGCAGGCCTAACACATGCAAGTCGAACGGTAACAGGAATTAGCTTGCTAATTTGCTGACGAGTGGCGCACGGGTGCGTAACGCGTATGCAACTTGCCCCTAACTGGAGGATAGCCTTCCGAAAGGAAGAATAATACTCCATAATATT
>JACJZA010000001.1 GCA_020635825.1 Flavobacteriales bacterium | reverse complement strand
AGCTCAGAAGAGAACTTCATATTTATAACTTCTATTTTATCGCTTCTATCCTCATCAAACCCAATCGCAACTTTTACTAAATTTGAAATTTTATCTAAATCTTCTTTTGTTCTTGGAATGTATTCCGATTCACCAGTTGCTTGGTTAATTTTGTAGATACCATCAACCAAAATACCAATCGACATCTTCTTAATAACCCCACTTTCAGAAATGTGGTTCTTTACAGTTTTCGAAATTTCATAATTTGTTGTTTGATCACTTTTCTCAATAATAGATAACATATTACCACTATTATTGCCGCTTCCGCCTCCAGGAATATTATTAGCAACTGACGCATCAGTACTAGAAGAAGTACCAACTGGATTTCGTTCAGTTTCGTCTGTAGTTTGTACAGATCTAACTACTGCTCCATCAGGATCATAAAGCTCTGAATTGGTAACAGTTCTATCAAAATTCATGTCAAGAGCTACTTGGGCTTTAACTTTCCCCGGACCGATTGTACTCTCAAGTAAATCTACTATTACTTTTTTTAAGCGCGCTTCTTCTGCAACACGTATTTCCTCATTTTTACTATTAGAATAATTTAAGGACTCTTCAGAAGAACCAATTTTCAGCGCCCTACCCTTTGTATCAACAATTGTTACATTTTGCATCTCTAAACCAGGTACAGAAGTAACTACTAAATGGCTAATTGCATCAATTTCAGCCTTTCCAAGTCTTTTGCTTCCTTTGAATTTTAAAACTACTGAAGCTCTGGGCTGCATTCTTTCCTTAGAAAAAATTTCTCTCTGCGGCATAACTAAATGTACACGAGCTTTTGACACTTGTTCAAATGCAGAAATTGTTCGGCTTAACTCACCTTCAAGAGCACGAATTAATTTAATATTTTGAGAAAAATTGGTAGCACCTATACTGTCTTCTTTATCAAAAATTTCATAACCAACAACTGATCCACTATTAGGCAGTCCTACTTGTGCTAAAGCTAACCTTGCATTGGTAACTTCTTCTTTATTCACCTTAATAGTGCTACCATCAAACATTGTTTTATATGGTATTTTACGATTTTCTAGTTCTTCAACGATTTTAGCACTATCTTGCATATCAAGGTCGGTATACAAAACAGAGAATTCATTATTACTAATGTTCGTCATAAATATGACAAACATTACAAGAAAAGCAAATAAGCTAATCGCAGCAGCTCCTAGCCTTATAGGGCTCATCTCTTTAAAAAACTGAACTATAACCTGCATCTTTTAGCGAATTTCCTGAATTAAAAAATTTGGTATAATTAATACTTACTTTATCCAAAATGTCAATGGGTTTGGATGAGGTTGCTCTTCTAGTAAGTACTGCAAAGCAACTATACTCCTGACAACAAACCAAACAAATACCAGCATATATAAAATTGGTCCAATAAATAAAAAAGTTGTAATCATCGCAAAAAAAGCTCCAATTATTCCAAAACAAAAAGACCTAAATGCAAAAATATAATGCGATTGATATAGTTTATTGTTATTAGTTTTGTTAGCAAACGCAAAAACAGCACCAACTATAGGTAAAATTGGCACGATTATTCCACATAAATACAAAATATAGATAAGGATCAAATTTTTCTTACCGGGATCCAAATATTGCTTTATTTCATCACTCATATATCAATTTTCCTTTAGATTTTTTATAACCGCACCTAGTATACTACCATGTTTTATATATTCTATTTCATTATCAGTATATACCTGCAAAGTAGCGTCGATAGTTTCATTATTACCACCATTTCTTTCGATAAATAATTTCATTGGCTGGTAAGGCTTTATCTCATCATTAATACCAAGAATGCTAATTTTTTCACTACCTTCTAGCAATAAGTCATTAATGGTAATTCCTTTATTAAATGCTATCGGAAGTACTCCCATGCCTACTAAATTAGATCTGTGTATTCTTTCAAAACTTTCAGCAATTACCGCTTTAACCCCTAACAAATTTGTACCTTTTGCGGCCCAGTCACGCGATGAGCCAGTTCCATATTCTTTTCCTGCTAAAATAACGAGAGGTATTTTTGAAGCTTTATAAAACATTGCGGCATCATAAATACTCATTTGTTTGCCTGTTTCCTGATTAATTGTAATACCGCCTTCAATCCCCTTACACATTAAATTCTTAATACGCACATTCGCAAAGGTACCACGCATCATGACTTCATGATTTCCTCTTCTTGAACCATATGAATTAAACCCTGAAAGAGGGACCCCCTTATCTAACAAAAATTGCGCAGCAGGGCTAGATGTACTGATGACCCCTGCTGGCGAAATATGATCAGTAGTAATCGAGTCACCAAAAAAAGCAAGTATTCTTGCATCCTTAATATCAGCAAGTGCTTGGTTGTCTTTATCAATATTTTCAAAGTAAGGTGGATTGTTTATATATGTACTAGACGAATCCCATGCGTAAGTACCTGTTTCTTCTGCTTCAATTTCTTGCCAAGTTTCATCGCCCTTAAATACATCTTTATATTTTTCTGCAAACATTTCTGGTTTGACACAAAGACTAACTAGATCCTGCACCTCTTCCTTAGTTGGCCATATATCCTTTAGATATACCTTGTTACCATTTTTTGTTTTTGCAATAGGATCTTTATCAAGGTCAATATTTACTGTTCCTGCAATTGCGTACGCTACAACAAGTGGAGGCGAAGCCAAATAATTTGCTTTAACATAAGGGTGCACTCTCCCTTCAAAATTTCTATTACCAGAAAGCACAGATGTAACGACTAGTTCATGCTCTTTAATTACTTTAGTAATTTTAGGATCAAGAGGACCTGAGTTACCAATGCATGTAGTGCAACCATAACCAACTAAATTAAATCCTAATTTATCAAGATACTTGGTTAAACCACTGTTATTTAGGTATTCCGTTACCACCTGAGATCCAGGAGCTAAAGAAGTCTTTACCCACGGTTTGGTACTAAGTCCAAGCATATTTGCTTTCTGCGCCACTAAACCTGCTGCAATCATAACTGACGGATTAGAAGTGTTCGTGCAGCTAGTAATCGCTGCAATAACTAAATCTCCGTGACCTATTGAATTATTGCTGCCGGGAATTTTATATTTTGCAGATAAATCAGCGCCTGATCCAGCAAAAGTTTCCAATGATTCAGCAAAATTTTGCTGCATATCAGACAAATTAACTCTATCCTGAGGCCTTTTCGGACCAGCAAGAGAAGGTGAAATAGTTGACATATCAAGTTCAAGTATATCAGTATACTCTGGTTCTTTTGCATCGCGCCACATTCCCTGAAGCTTAGCATATTCCTCTACAACCTTTACATTGTGATCTTTTCGGCCGGTGAGCCTTAAATATTTTAAAGTTTCATTATCTATTGAAAAGAATCCGCATGTTGCTCCATATTCTGGAGCCATGTTTGATATAGTTGCGCGATCAGCCAAAGTCAGCTTCTCAACTCCTGGGCCAAAAAACTCAACGAATTTACCAACAACACCTTTACTCCTGAGCATTTGTGTAATAAATAAAACCAAATCAGTTGCAGTAATTAAGTTCTTAAGCTCGCCAGTGAGCCTTACTCCTATTACTTCAGGTAAAATCATAGGTAAAGGCTGACCAAGCATTGCAGCTTCTGCCTCAATACCACCTACACCCCAACCCAATACAGATAAAGCGTTGATCATAGTGGTATGACTGTCTGTGCCAACTAAAGTGTCAGGATAAACTTTTGCTTCTGGCTTGTCTTCTATATATACACATTGAGCAAGAGACTCTAAATTAACCTGGTGACAAATTCCAGTTCCTGGAGGAACCACTCTAAAATTACTAAAATTTTTCTGCCCCCATTTTAAAAACTGATAGCGTTCTTTATTGCGCTGGACTTCTTTTCTAACATTTTCAGCAAAAGATGTTTTTTTTCCAAAAGAATCAACCTGAACCGAATGATCAATTACTAAATCTACAGGTATTAGTGGATTAATTTTATGCGGGCTATCTCCCAAAGCTTTCATTGCATCTCTCATTGAAGCTAAATCTACTATAGCAGGCACCCCTGTAAAGTCCTGCATCAAAACACGAGCAGGCATATAGTTAATTTCTTTAGTTGATTTTTTTTCTTTTAACCACTCCTTGAAAGCCATAAGAGATTCTTTAGACCCCTCATTTCTAATAACATTTTCAAATAAAACTCTTAAAGAATATGGAAGCTTTTCCAATTCAAAATTACAATCTGCAGCAGCTTGTTTTATATCGAAAATGGTATAACTTACTCCATCAAAATCTTGTTTTTTTGCGTATTTTGGTTCAAGATTTTTAGACATGCAAAACTCCTAAATTAAATAATTACAACCAGCGCGCTAAACTATAGGCTTGGCTTTTTCATCTACTAATGGTAATAAAACTATATACTAAGGACAAGTTATTTTACTGTTTGTACATATAATTCATAAAATATTAATTTAAAAAATGTTATCACTACAATCGTTATCCTTTATAACGCAAGACCAAAAAATTTTTGAAAATATAACTATGACCCTTTTCCCATCTTCTATTGTTTACCTTAAAGGGAAAAATGGTTCTGGAAAAACTTCATTGCTGCGTATACTGGCTGGAATACAAAAACCTACTAAAGGAATGGTAACTTATGGAAAGGAACCAATTCCAATTAGAAAATTTAATAAGCCATATTGTACATATATTGGCCACAAGACTGGCTTAAAACAAGAGTTATCTGTTATGGATAATCTTAAATATTGGGCTCAAATATATAACTCTGAAGAATTAGTAGATGCTGCTGTAGTATATTTTCAGCTTCAAGAACTTGTTTATAAAAAATATTATGAGCTCTCAGCAGGAAATCAAAAAAAAGTAGCTCTTGCTAAACTTATCACGTGCCAATCGAATTTTTGGCTTTTAGATGAAGTAGATACAAATTTAGATGAAGAGAATAAAAAGCTATTAATGAATTTAATTATTTCTCAAGCTGATAGCGGCGGAATTGTTTTTATTTCTAGTCATAATAATCCAGAAATTAAGACCGCCTTAACAATTAATATGTCAGATTATGCATAAAAAAACAATGAAAGCTATAATTAAACACGAGCTTATGGTTCAAAATAAAATAAATAATTTAATAAAATACACAGCTATATTCATGATATTTTGTATTTTTAGTGTTACCTTAATAAATCCTCAAGAAAATGTTCAAATATTTGGTATAATATTTTCAGTAATATGTATACCCCTTGCATTTATAGGCCTTACCCAAGGTTTTGTAAAAGCAGATATTGAGGATGGGAGTTTAGAAAACTCGCTTGTTTCTATTCAAACTTATAAAATTGTTTTTGCAAAATATATTGCACTTTGTATATGTACTTTGGTCAGCTTTACGATGTTAGTTCCAGTAATCTTTATTTTATATGATCTTAGAATAGAAAATATTATTACTATATTATTTTCAGGAATAATGTTGATTACGCTAAGCGCTGCACTTGCGCTTCTTACATCTGCAGTACAAGGGTATTTTAGAACAAATACCAATTTTCTTTCAATACTGATAATGCCGCTAATCATACCAGACATTATTATATCAGGTTTATTCATACAAGCCCCAGAAAATATATACTTCGCAACCATTATGTTCGGTATTAATATGGCAATAATACCTCCATCTTTATATCTATCTAGTTATCTATTAGAAAATATTTACAACATATAATTTCTAAATTTTATATGTGAGCGTCAAAGTGTTTGCTTGCTGCGTTAAGCGTGGTTTAGAATAATATATATGTTTATATACATTAGAGCGGTAAACACATGTTACAGATGTTCCTCGGCAAGCTAAAGCTCTTGCTTAAAAACCCTATGGTTATATTTATCTACGGTATTATGGCCAAGTGGTATGTTATGATAATGGTACCCGCTGTGGTTGTAACATTTTGGGTGTTTTCAGGGCTAAAAGAATCAGGTTTTTTTGATGAAGCCGAAAAAGTAGTATCAAAAGCTCTGAACGATTCTAAATCAGTTGCTAGATACTGCGTTCCAAAAATAATGAATTTTAGTGCTTTTTGGGATTGTTTAGACTCACCTCCTAAATATGTGCCAACAAAAGAGGAAAAAGCTTTTGAAGAAGGCTTGACAGATCTGCTAGATATTAGTAATTATGATCAATCAAAAGATCCTTATGCAGAAAAAACTACTAATAAATAATATAGCAAAAGGAATATAATTAGTTTTAATAAAACGATAATTTAAGTAAAAAATATGTCAGACGATACAATTTCAGATGATCCAAATAAAACTACACGCAGGGATTTTATGACCCTAACTGCAAGTGGTATGACAGCTATTGGCGCTGCTTGCGCGGCTTGGCCTTTAGTTGACTCTCTTAATCCATCTGCAGACGTGCTTGCTCTATCATCTATAGAGGTAGATATTGGCCACATTGAACCGGGTCAAACGATGACTGTAAAATGGAGGGGAAAACCAGTATTTATAACACATAGAACTGAAGAACAAATTAAAGAGGCCCAGAGCACCCCTTTAAAAGACTTAGTTGATCCAGAAGAAGATTCAGCCAGAGTTAAAGCTGGACACTCAAAATGGCTAGTAACTATTGGTATATGTACACATTTAGGCTGTGTTCCTTTAGCAAATAAAGGAGATTATGATGGATGGTTTTGCCCATGTCATGGATCACATTATGATAGTTCAGGAAGAATTAGGAAAGGCCCTGCCCCATTAAATTTAGCAATTCCACCATATGAATTTATCACAGACACAAAAATAAAAATCGGCTAATCATGGACACGACAGATTTACATACAACACAGCGTAAAAAAAGAACAGGTATAATTGGTTGGATTGACTACAGGTTACCAATTTTCTCTTGGTTAGATCATTTCGCAGTATATAAAACTCCAAAAAACCTGACTTATATGTGGAGCATGGGATCTATAGCCGGGATCGCCCTTGTAATTCAGATTATTACTGGAATTATCTTGGCTATGCACTACACACCGCACGTAGATCACGCGTTTGATAGCGTAGAAAAAATCATGCGTAACGTAAATTATGGTTGGTTGATTAGATATATGCATGCCGTAGGCGCCTCAATGTTTTTTGTTGCAGTTTATTTACATATATTTAGAGGGCTCTATTACGGATCTTATAAAGCCCCTAGAGAACTTTTATGGCAAATTGGCCTTATCATATTTTTAACGATGATGGCTACTGCTTTTATGGGATATGTACTTCCCTGGGGACAAATGAGCTATTGGGGTGCAACGGTAATTACTAACTTATTCTCAGCAATTCCAGTGATCGGAGATAGCATAGTTACCTGGCTTTGGGGAGGATTTTCCGTTGACAATCCAACCTTAAATAGGTTTTTCTCTCTACATTACCTTTTACCTTTTATTATAGTTGGTTTAGTTATATTGCATATTTGGGCATTGCACACACATGGCTCCAACAACCCAACCGGAGTGCCGCTTAAAAACAAAGATATGATTCCTTTTCATCCTTACTACACTGTAAAAGACTTTGCGGGCTTTGGCGTTTATTTCTTAATTTTTGCTTATTTTATCTTTTATAAACCAAACCTACTGGGTCATCCGGATAATTATATACCAGCTAATCCTTTAGTAACTCCGGCACATATTGTTCCAGAATGGTATTTTCTGCCTTTCTATGCAATATTGAGGGCCGTCCCTTCTAAACTTGGCGGTGTTGTGCTTATGTTTGGTAGTATACTTATTTTATTTTTCCTTCCATGGCTTGATCGTGCAAAAACCAGAAGCGCAACTTATAGACCACTATATAAATGGGCATTCTGGGCTTTTGTGATTGATTGTTTAGTACTTGGATACGTTGGCGGAATGCCTGCAGAAGAACCATATATTACTATTAGCAGAATTGGAGCAAGCTATTATTTTTTCCATTTTTTAATAATCGTTCCTTTTATTGCACGTTTTGAAAAACCACTTCCAGTTCCACACAGCATTGATGAGGAAAGAAAAATGCATAAAGATGATATAATTTAGGTAAAATAGTTATGCTAAAAAGAATTTTAACCACAATAATAGTTATTCTTGTATCTAGTAATTGCTATGCCTCTAGCGGAGCAAAAAAACCTATACAAATGGTATGGCCATTTGAAGGGATGTTTGGTACTTTTGATAGACAAGCAGCGCAGCGTGGAGCCCAAGTTTATCTTGAAGTATGCTCAGCATGCCATGGATTAAACCATTTATATTATCGAAACCTTATTAGCTTAGGGTTTTCTGAAGCAGAAATAAAAGAGATAGCTGGAAATAAAACAGTGATAGACGGCCCAAATGATATTGGTGAAATGTTTGAAAGGAAAGCTATACCATCTGATATTTTTGTGCCGCCTTATCCTAATGAAGCAGCTGCCCGTGCAGCAAATAATGGAGCTTACCCGGTTGATCTTTCATTAATAGTAAAAGCAAGAGAAGATGGTGCTAATTATATTTATTCTCTACTAACGGGTTACCAAGAATCACCCAAAGATGTGGTACTAATGAATGGTTTACACTATAACCCTTACTTCGAAGGAGGACAACTTGCAATGCCAGCCCCTTTGTCAGCACAGCAAGTCGAATACATGGACGGAACTCCAGCTACTGTTGAACAAATGGCAAGAGACGTAACTATTTTCCTACAATGGGCTGCAGAACCAGAAATGGAACATAGAAAGTCAATGGGCTTAAAGACTATGGTATTCCTTTTAATTTTTACTATTTTCTTTTTTATTGCAAAGAAACGAATTTGGAAAAATATTTGTTAGTGGAAATGCTAATATAACTCAAAATGTAAGTTTTATAGATATGGTTTCAACTTTCTAAGAGCAAATCTGACCATATAATTCTGTCCTTGAACGACGAGAAAAGCCTATATATAGTTGTTCAATTTAAACTTGGTGCCGCCGTTTTGCTCGTCGTTTACCTATTACACCGCACTGGTAATGCATTAAAGAAGAAAGAGATAGCTTTATGTAAATCTTCCATATAAGGCAAATATTATTTTATCCAGCGTTTTATATTGGCCCAGAACTTTTCTATTGGATTGAGATCTGGGGAATAAGGAGGTAAATATATAAGTTTGCATCCAGCTGCTTCAATAAGCTCTCTTACTTTCTGTGATTTGCGCTCACCAAGTGCGGCAAAGCCAAATGAAGCATTATCCATTATAGCCAACACTTCAATTTAATTTACTATACCACTGTCTGACCAGGACTTAACTCAGGAATGAACATTTGCTCAACCCAAGCTATAAATAGCCTAGTATCACAAGAGCCGCGGAAAGTCATTGGTGCTACTATTTTCTTGCCGCATTGTGCAGCAACAATATACTAATTTATGCCATTTCCCAGATAAAATAATACAAGACGCAATGAGCGAAGCCTTTATACAATAGGTATATAGTCATTTAATTTGGGAAATGGCATTAGTCTGAAAAACGCTATTATTGTGCAATGCAATTCATTTACTATAGGCATTGCTAAATAAAAGTTGATATTAAATGTTTGTTAAAAAGTAGAGTAAGAGAATTAGCGATCATGTCAAAGGCTTTACTGTAGCGCTTAGTTTTTCTGTTGAATCTAGCAGAGTCTGTAATACACTTTGTGTAAGTTAAAAAAATAAATGGTAAAATGACCATAAAATTAAAATAACTTACATGAAGGTAAAAAATGAGTA